>NZ_CP132945.1:0-756284 GCF_051013355.1 Tunturiibacter lichenicola
TGTTTAGGTGTTGGCAGTGACCGCCGTCACAGACAGCTCGAGAATTGACAGGTCTAATGAGGAAGAAATAAGTCGTCGGCATTCGCAATCTGGATTGCCTACTTTCCCAAGAGGTACTCTATGTTCAACGCCCAGAAAGATGTTTGCTGTGGTTAATTCCACCCCGACGCGAGTGCTCCTCGCAACAGATTTCTCCGCAGCTTCGCGGGCAGCCTTCCAGGCCGCGCTTGTGCTGTGTCTCTCTTTTCGAGCGGATCTTTACATCCTTAATGTCTTCGAGTACGCCAACGCCAACCCTCCCGAATCCGGAGGGATGTTGCTTGAACTTGATAGCTTCTATCACGATGCGGAGCAATCCCTCGACAGCCTCGTTAAGGAGGCAAGGCACTCCGATATCACCTGTGATGGCTGGATAGGCAGTGGAACCTCTCATTCAACTATTCTCGAAACGGCAGAAGCCGAACACGCCGACATCATCGTGTTGGGAACGAGGTCCATTCACGGTTTTGAGCGTCTTGTTTTCGGTTCGACTGCCGAAGCCGTCCTGCGAGGAGCGAATTGCCCTGTTTTCACTGTGGGTCCGCGAGCAGCTACGCAAAGACCAGAAGAAGGGGCCGGCCCAGGAGTTGTGGTATTTGCAACGGACTTTCACGACACGACGACTGAGGCATTACAGATTGCTACTTCGTTCTGCTCTTCGATGAATCTGTCGCTGCATTGCCTGCACGTACTACCCAGGGGAGTTGAAGACAATTTTCATAAGGGGATTATCCCTGTGATCATCACGGAGGCTTTACAGCATTTGGTGGCGACGGTGGAGAATAAGACCGGTCCACCGGTATGTGCAGTCACCTACGGTAGTGAAATCTCTAGTGCAGTCGTTGATTATGCTCAGGCGCACAAGGCCAGACTGATCGTTCTTGGCGTTCGTCGAGCATCTTTGGCGGCCTCACATACACCGGCCCATATAGCCTACCGAATCATCGCTGAAGCTCCCTGCCCTGTTCTTACGGTGGCGTTTCCGTTGGGACATGAGACGGGCAGTCTGGATCCGATGCGAGATGCGCAAGACATAAACGAAGGGCAACCGCTGATGCGCCTCAGGCAGCCCACGATTCAATAGCTCATCTAAGTATGTTTTATCGACTGACTTAACCGCTAAGTCCCATAAGAAAGAAGGCGTCTATGCAAAACAAGCACACTCAGGTCGACGCTGTCGCTTACCTGATAGGCGGCGGCATAGCATCGCTGGCAGCTGCAGCTTTCTTGATTCGAGATGGCAACTTCAAAGGGCACAACATCCGCATCTTTGAGGAGTCGCCTCAACTCGGAGGAAGTCTAGATGCCTCAGGAGACTCTGAACGGGGTTACATAATGCGCGGCGGCCGGATGATCGAGAGCAAGTATGTATGCACTTACGACCTGTTCTCAACGATCCCGACGCTTGACGAGACTCAAACAGTAACTCAGGAGATATTCAAATGGAACGAGACGATGAAGACCTCTTCCCGATCCCGCCTCTTCCGCGGCGGTGAAGCAGTCGACACTCCTGACTTCGGCCTGAGTGAGAGACATATCCGCACTATTGAACGCCTGGAGTTCGAGCCTGAATCCATGCTCGGGCGAACCAGCATCGCCGATCAGTTTGATTCGAGCTTCTTCAGTACCGATTTCTGGTTTATGTGGTGTACGACCTTTGCCTTTCAACCGTGGCACAGTGCTGTTGAGTTCAAGCGATATTTGGTTAGGTTTACTCATATGGTCGCGGGCTTCAGCAAGCTGAATGGCATTATGCGAACCGTTTATAACCAGTACGATTCGATGGTTCGCCCTCTGAGTAAGTGGCTGGAGCAGCGCGGCGTGCAATTTGTCTTCAACGCCAAAGTCGTTGATCTCGGGTTCTGCCATGACTATGAAGGGAGATCGATTGAACGCATCTCTTACCAGCAGGACGGGCGTGCAGAAAAGATCTTGGTGAAGAAGAGTGACTTAGTTATTGTTACACTCGGTTCGATGACGGAGGGGTCGAGTCTTGGCTCCATGAGTGCAGCACCGACCTTGAAGGACAAGCGGGATGGAGGGGCTTGGACGTTATGGGAGAGGATAGTGGAGCGCGAGACGGACTTTGGCCATCCTGAGATCTTCTCCGCTCATGTAGATAAATCGAAGTGGGTTTCTTTCACGACTACCCTTCAAGGGTCAACCTTTTTCGACCTTATTCGAGATCTCACCGGCAATGCACCGGGCGAGGGTGGCCTCATTACCTTCCCCGATTCCAACTGGCTGGCGTCGATCGTGCTGCCACATCAGCCACACTTCATCGATCAACCTGCAGGAGTGTACGTCTTCTGGGGCTACGGTTTGCACGTCGACGAACCTGGAAACTTCGTTGCAAAACCAATGTCAAAGTGCAACGGTCGAGAAATCATGACGGAACTACTGGGTCATCTTCGCGCCGAGGCGCAATTGGATGACATTCTCAAAGGCTGCAACTGCATACCATGTATGATGCCCTTCATCACAAGCCAGTTTTTGTGCAGGGAAAAGGGTGACCGCCCAAAGGTTAGGCCTGAAGGTGCGAAGAACTTTGCCTTTGTGGGTCAATTCTGCGAGCTTCCGGAAGACGTCGTGTTCACCGTTGAATATTCCGTTCGCTCCGCACAGACGGCGGTATATTCGCTACTTGGGCTCGATCGCGTTGTACCTCCGGTCTTCAAAGGCAACCATGATCCCCGAATCCTCCTTAAGGCTTTCGAAGCTCTTCACGCAATCAGTACTTAGTTCTCTTATGCGACTGCTGAGAGCGTGCAGTCTACAATCCGAGGCTTAAATACAGGGGTTAGCGGCGCCTTTAGCGAAAGGATACTCAGCAGCCCGGAGTGTTAGGTAATAGATTTGCAATACACCCCGAACCTTCAGACAAGAGGTATATAGTCGCATCCATAGGGTTCCTCTTCCTATGGATCGGGGACTATCCTTGCCAACTTTATCAGCGCGGCATCCACAACCACTGGATTGCATCAACTGTGAGCACCGTTCCTTGCGGATGTTTTGCAACTTGGACGGAGCTGCACTTGTTGACTACGCGACTATCGGCGTCGAAACGAGTTTTGCCCGCGGCACAACCCTATTCAATGAAGGCGGACGAAGCAAGGGTGTCTTTGTCATCTGTACAGGCCAGGTAAAGCTGTTCTGTACCTCCAAAGAGGGCAAGACGCTTATTCTGAAGATCGCCTTGCCCGGTGACGTCTTGGGTCTCGGAGCAGTCATCTCTGGCTCCGCTTATGAAGTGACTGCCGAAACTCTTGAACCGACACAGATCAAGAGCATTCCTCGCGATGACTTTCTTTCCTTCCTGGAGAAACATGGTGAAGGCAGCTTACATGCAGCCAAAGCACTCTCTGACGACTACAAGGCAGCGTTCTTCGATGCTCGTCGCCTTGCTCTGTCGAGCTCCTCTGCGGGGCGACTAGCTGGCGTCTTGCTCGATTGGGGGAAGACTGCCGCGACCTGCGGTAAGTTCGAGATGCGCTTTACCATGGCACTCACGCATGAAGAGCTTGCGAATATGGTCGGCAGCTCACGCGAGACGGTGACTCGAATGTTATCCCGCTTCAGGAAGGAAGAGCTTATCCAGATGCGAGGATCTTCCATTCTGATTCTGGCTCCTGAAAGGTTGGAACGGCTGGCCGTTTAAAGCTGTGAGGCTAACTGTGACGCCCATCACCGACTTCATCGAAGAAACGGTCTAACTTCCTTAGTAGAGGTTACCCGATGAATCAAGAACCTATCTCAATTCTTCTGTACGGCCCAGATCAACATAAGCTGGAAGTACGCCAGCGTGTGCTCAACACAATTGGCCGTCAGGTTTGGATTGCTAAAAATCTACTTGAAGTCAACAAGATCGTGAGCAATGTGCCGCGACTTGATCTTCTTGTTCTCAGCCACTCTTTTTCGAAACAGGAGTGTGGACGCGCCATTGCCCTCACTCACTCACGTTGGCCCAGCACGAGGACCTGCGTCTTATCCGCCGCCAACTCAAGATCCTCTGCTGAAGCGACCGTTGACGTGATGGAGGCCCTAAGAGGTCCGGCAAGATTTGGATCTCAACTTGAGAAGCTTGTCGCGGGTGAAAGTAGTGCGTGCTCCCACCTTTACTAATTGATAGAGAACAATGTCATGGCTGCACTATTGGGAGCCATGACATGGTTCAGAGATGTGAAGGCATGTGACTATTACTGGCGATGATTCATCCCGCGCCCCCAATGAAGACCTGCAAAGTTCTATAAGAAGGAAAGTCAACAAGAAACACTTCCCCCTCGGCTGAATTCTTGTTGACTTTCAGCCCCCTTGAAATTGAGCGGGCTTGTTCTTGCATTCACCTCCAAAGGCTCCGGGACGTTGCGGACTGCAGACAGCCGCGCAGCGCTGGTGGCTTCTTCCCTTGTGGTGTTCATACTCGATTTGCGACGATGCCAGTAGTTTGAGAAACCATCAAGCAGAACGTTGGTTATGTGGCAACCATGGTTCTATCTGGGACTCGTGTCCATTGCTTTTTCTGGTTATCCGAGAGGGACTATGGTCAGGTGTGAGACTGGGTGCCCGAGGCACCACTCGTCTAACTTTGCAGTTGAGACTCGCTCTCGAACCCAAGTGTCTCAAGTACCGGTTAAACCACCGCGGGGATTGGAACCACGGGATGGAACGGAACTATGGGAACACTCAAGCTGTTTGTGGGTTCAGATAACTGGCGTCGAAGCTAGCTCCTTTCTTCCAGACGGTCAGGATGATCGCTGCAATTTTGCGTGCCAGGCTCAGCCGCGCCATCTCGGGCCTTATTCCTTTGCTGATCTGAGCAGCGTAAAACTTCTGAAACGGTCCGCTCTTGACTGCAGCAACAGCTGAGGCGCTCTTAAAGATATTCTTGAGATCGTGATTGTGATTCGAATTGAGACCGCGAATCGATTGTTTCTTTTTGGATCGCTGAAGTTGTCCATTGACGAACTGATTCTCTGCGCTGTCGTGAGTCTCGATCGCCAATCCGCTGTAAGCCCAGAGCTGTCGCTTGGAGCGAAAACGATCCGGCGTCTGCAGCAGCGCGATCAGCAGCGCAGCCCGGATAGGGCCAATCGACGGAATCTGACTCAACAGTGTCGATACGGTGTGCTTCTTGCTCTCCAGCAGTAGCTCGCGAAGCACGACTAAGCGGAGCGAGCGCAGAGCGTCCAACTCCGCGTAGTAAAACTCAGCCCGCCGGCGCACGCCGGGTTCCTCGATCTTGCCCAGCCACTCCCGACGATGCCGCAGTCCGTAGACCTGTTTGCCCACGCATGGAATCGCCCAGCTTCGATATATAGCCTTCACCCGGGTCATGACGCGCGCCTGGTCTTTGGTGATGGTCAGATAACTCCGCGCCAGTTCCTTCAGGGACCGCACTCCATGCTCGCCGTGGTAAACCGGCCGCAGCATATTCGAGCGCAGCAGTTCGGCCAACTTCCGGGCGTCGTTTCGGTCACTCTTGCTGCCTTGCTTCAGATAGCCATTGCGACGCGGATCACACACCACCAGCTTGGTCACATGCGGCTTCAGCAGGTCATACAACCAGGCTGCCCAGGTGCCCTCTTCAAACGTCAGATGCAGACTCCCGCGCAGTCCATGCACGAACTCGAGAATTGTAATCGCCTTGGTCTCGATGATGCATTCCATTACCATCTTGCCCGAAGAGTTCAGAACCACGATCGAGATCGAGTCCTTGTGAACATCCATTCCGATATACTTCGTGCCTTCCATAAGAGCGCTCCTTTCTGACGGTGAGATACCGCTCACAGCCTAGTCCAAGGGGGCGCCTTCTTATATTGCGTCAGCTATATTTCCCTCTGCCACTGCTTGATCTCGCAAACGTCGTCCAAAAATGAGTGCCAATCTTGCATGAACAAATCCGTCGCCTCAAACTGACTGCATGGTTACGCTACCTGCAGGTCAAACAGATGGCGTTTGCTCGATGTGCACAAGATGTTAGTAGCAATTTCCACGCGAGGAACTTACGCAAGAAATTATTGGGCTTGAGTTTGAGGATCAAAATCCTTCAGTAACCACACGTCTGATTTCTCTTCCCCCACGCTGACTATGATTTTTCGCCCGTCGGGGCTAACCGTGCCCGCAGTGAGATCTCCGGGCATAGCGATCACGGATCTAAGTTTTTTCGAATCACCAAGCTTGATCTCGCTAATCACTCGTCCACCGGGATCAGCAAACGCGTATATAAAATCTCCGTCGGAAGACCACCCGAAGGGAACAACATCTGGATACAACAAACTGGTTGAAAAGTTTTCCAAGGTAATAAGCCATGTGCCGGCAGCAGGGCTACGATTCCAGTAGGTGGCAATCTTTTTTCCATCTGGCGAGACTATAGGCTTGGCGGTTAGCCAACCTCCTGAATCCACCGGAAGAAGTAATCTCTCCTCTTGAGTTTGAACGTTTACACGGCGAAGATTGCGCATATCTTTTTTGGCATAGACGATATCGTGACTCGGAGACCAGGCGAGGAAATGATTAGAATACGTATCGTCTGTAGCATCTAACCGTCGAGCGGTGCCGCCCTCGGCGTTGACTATCCACACCTTTGGAGTGCCTCCTTGATTACTGATGAACGCTATTTCGTTGCCATCCGGGGACCATCCAGGACTCCAGGTTCCGGCGGCTTCAAACGACGTCAATTGAACCGGCTCGCCACCGCCGACCGCCATTTTATAAATGTTGGCCTTGATGTCGGATCCGATCGTAAAGGCTACAGAGCGACCGTCCGGGGAGATTACGGGCTCGTTGTATGACAAAGTTCCCGACGTAAGTGGCTTTTCGCGCGCCTCTGCGGTTGAACCAGACGCTGGTAGTTCAACCGACCACAAATTTGAGTAAGACTGTGACCGTGTATACGCCAATTGCGACCCGTCCGTCGAAAGCGTGAGATAGCCTCCAGTTTCCAATCCACTGACCAACGCTGTTGGCTTTCCTAACTGACCCGAAACTGGAAGTCTCATAAGCGCAGTTACGCCTCCCTCTGATCGGAGATAGTAGACTGCATCGCCTCGAGGAGACCATACTGCAGATCGAATCGTGATTCCGCTCTCTCCTTCAATGAGCTTGCGCCGCTCGGTTCCGTCGAGTTTCATCGACCATATCTGATACCGATCTGCGGTCGCGGTCAGAAGCAGCAGCGTAGCGGTCTTGGTTGAACAGGTGATGCCGAAGAGCCATTGGTATTCAGGTGCGGGTATCTGTTTTTTTTCTCCGTTTAGAAGGCTTACCAACCGGATTCCGGCACCAGGGTTCTGCCATGACGTCACAATCTCAGTCCCGCTTGGCAGCCAGCAGGAATAGACTCCATCACCTATTAGTCGCGGCGTTCCTCCGAGGCGAGAAATGACAAAAATTTCTTCCTTACCCTGATTCCCCACTGCAAGCATCAGCCTAGAACCGTCCGACGACCATGTGGGATCATCTAGCGTTTGTCCATGTAGCAGTTCAAGGCTGGGGCCACCTGATAGATCTTGCAGCATCAGTTTCTGTTCGGTTCCTGAGTGTGTCACATAAGCTACAGACTTTCCATCGGGGGAGATGGCAGGCATATATGCGTTACCGACGAAAGTGATCTGCCTATGCGCTAATCGTGACTCGGGGTGACCTGCGTGAGAAGCCCGATATGAGTAGAAGACCGCCGCCAAGGCAACGATTACGATGAGACCGATCGACAGCGCTTGCGCTCTTCGCAGCCATTGACGATCCGGCGCGGGGACGTCAACACCTAGGGATATTCCCGACAAAGCTTCCAGCGCAAATCCTAAATCCGACGCGGACTGAAAGCGCTCTTCGGGGTTCTTCTCTAGGCAGCGATGCACGACGCGCTGTAGCCCAGGAGGAATGCTCTGGACAATCTGCGAAATGGGGGGCGGATCTTCGTTCAAGATCGCAGTCATCGTTTCTGCCGAAGTCGGACGTTGGAACGCCCGCTTGCCGACCGTCAACTCGTACAAGATTGCGCCGAAGGCGAAAATATCAGCCCGATGATCGACCGTCGTCCCACGCACCTGCTCCGGGGACATGTATCCGACAGTGCCCATTATCATTCCGGGATGCGTCCCGTGGGCCTGAGTCAGCGCATTACCGTCCGGATCGGGTTTCGGCTGGAGTAATTTCGCAAGACCGAAGTCCAGAATTTTGAGGCGGCCGTCTTTGCAAACGAACAGGTTTTCCGGCTTGAGATCCCGATGCACGATGCCTTTGGTGTGAGCTGCCGCTAATCCATGCGCGATTTGAACGCCGTAGTCGATCGCTCTGCGGAGCGGCAGTGGGCCACGTTCCAATTGTTGTCGCAGAGTATCGCCTACCAGCAGTTCCGACACCAAATATGGCACGCCTTCGAAGACGCCAAAGCGGTGTATCGCGAGTATGTTGGGATGGTTCAGAGCCGCGGCTGCTTGCGCCTCCTGTTCAAAACGTCGCAGCCGATCGGGATCCTGCGAAACAAGGGCCGGCAGTATCTTGATCGCAACTTCACGTTTCAAAACAGGGTCGCGCGCGCAATACACCTCGCCCATTCCACCTGAGCCCAATAGGCCGAGAACTTCGTAGCCATCAAGTTTCGCGCCCGGAAGTAACGGCATGGTGAGGCGGATTATACCTCTCACGCCGGCACTGTACTTGTTTGAACAAAAATGAGCGGGAAAGTCAGGCTCACGGGCTTGCGCAACAGTCGTCCCATGTTGTGCTGTTACAGTGCCCGTCCGACTACTCTGGGTTTGGCTGCGACTTTCCGAACGATCCCGAGAAGCCTGTTCTCCCTCTAAAGACGCACTGAGTCCTTGGCTGTGGTTACGAAGTTCCGCACCGAGGTTCAGGATTCTTTCGAAACGGCAGATCGAAGAACTATTTCGCGGCGGCAATCTGTTTGATTAGGGCGCGGAGTTGGTCTAGGTCCTGTGGTGAGAAGTAGTGTCCATCGGCTATGACTCCCGCGATCTTGCGGGTGTTGCCGATGTTGTCCAGCGGGTTGGCTCTGAGAAGAACGAGATCGGCAATCCTGTCTGTCTGGATAGTGCCGAAGTCGTTGAGCCTGTTGTAGAACCTTGCCGGATTGAGGGTGGCGGTCTGAAGGGCTTCGAGTGGGGTGAAGCCTGCCGCTACAAAGCGCTGCAGTTCAAGATGGAGACTGATGCCCGGAATGACATCGACTCCCGCAGGTGTATCGGTGCCGGCTAGAAAGGCCACATTCGCAGCGTGCAGCTTTCTAACGATGTCGAGTTCGTGATCGACGAACTTCTCACGAACAGCAAGAGGGTCGGTGTCGAGGGATTTGAGGATGCTCTTCTGAGCTGCGGGCCACTGCTTGGTCGCCCAGATGTGACCAGCGTATACGAGGTCCGGGTCTTTGGTGTAGTCGATGGCGTCGACGAGCCACTGGCCACGCTCCCAGAAAAGGGTTGGGCACTGCCAGACATGGTTCTTCGCTAGAAGCTGAATGATGCCTGCCTCGCGGGCTGGATCGTAGCCCTCGAGGAACATTCCGGGGGTCTTTGTACCGGTAAGGTATTTGTGCTCATCGAGGGAACTGGCCTCGAAGATACCGATGAGATGCTCGAACGTTCGCTGGCCGACGGATACGGCCTCGGAGGCGCGAATGGCGTCGGGGACGTGACCCTCGAATTCGATACCTACCTTTTTCGACTCTTCGGCGATGGCGAAGTAGGCTTCACGAGGGACACCGGACTGGACCTTGATGAAGTCGACCCCTCGGCTCTTGAGCATGTCCACAGCGTTGCGTCCGTCCTCAGGTGTGGCTATGGGAACGGCTGCTTTGTAGTGGGATTTGGGACCGTCGAGCATGGGACCCGAGACAACCATGCGCGGTCCGAAGATGCGGTGCGCGGCTACGTCATCGCGGGCCTGGAGGACGGAGTCAAGGGCACTGCCCATATCGCGGATGCCGGTGACACCGTTGGCGAGGAAAAGCGGAAGGATGAGGTCCGTGCCGTCAGCGGCAGTGCTATCGAAGTAGACATGGGTGTGCATATCCCAGAGGCCAGGAATGAGGTACTGGCCCTTGGCATCGACGATCTGGCCTGCTTTGGGATTGGCTTTGGTGGAATGAGCGATGCTGGCGATGCGATTGCCGTTGATGACCACGGTGGTGTCGGGCTGACTTTTGCCGTTGGTGACATCGATGAGCGTTGCGTGGGTGATGGTAAGGGTTTGCGCCTTTGCGCAGGGCACCAGAAGCGGCAGGAAGAGAAGGAACTTTTGGAGGATCGGCACAGAGTTATGGTAATGCTCGGACGACATTTCGCCGCGTTGAAACTTGCGTTGCCTTCTGGCACTCTCCGCAGCCTCGGGCGCGTGGTTGCAATGACTTCTCGCTAGGTACGGGTATGGGTTTGCTCCCTTTCTCTATGCCGAGTGATGGCCTGCGATCGCCTCCTAGCGGGAACATGTAATGGACACGAACATCTCTCGCCGCTACGATCCAGTCAAAGCTGGAACACGGGCGCTCTTGATAGCTTCATGCTGCGCCCGGGTCCCAGGCTGGTGAGCGTAAGAAGTCAGGAAGACGGCCTTCACTTGCAGAAAGGAGGATCTGTCATGCGGCTCGATGGATTGTCTCTTGCGTATAGAAGCCCCTATGTGTCGCGTTTGCGGCCAACGTTCGGGGAGATGCGTGCCCGTCTCGAGGAACGCGCAGCTGAGCGTACGCGAATTGCCCAAGACCTACACGATACAGTGCTGCAAGGCATTGTCAGCGCAGCTATGCAGCTAGATGTTGCAGTGGACCAGCTACCCGCGAATTCGCCCGCTAAGCTGCCGTTAAGCCGTGTTCTCGAATTGATGAGACGCGTCATGGAAGAGGGCCGCAACGCGGTTCGAGGACTCCGTTCATCCAATTCAGACTTCGACGACCTAGGGCAGACATTTTCCCGAATTCCGCAAGATTTGGGCATCGAAGTGCAGATTGATTTTCGGGTGATTGTGTTAGGTTCGGCCCGAAAGCTACATCCGCTCATTCGGGACGAGGTCTATCACATCGGCCGGGAACTATTGGTGAATGCATTCCGCCACTCCCGAGCCAGCCGCATCGAAGTCAAGCTTGAGTATGCCCCGAAGCTCTTCAGGATAGTCGTCCGCGACGACGGTTGCGGGATCGATCCTCAAGTGTTGCGTGCGGGACGCGAGGGACATTGGGGGCTCACTGGTATGCGCGAACGGGCGGAAAGAGTGGGCGCCAGACTCAAGGTTTGGAGCCGCGCCGCGGCAGGTACGGAAGTCGCGCTGTCCGTCCCTAATTCCATAGCTTTGAATCCGGAATGGTCGAAAAATTAGCAGAGTGTTAGGAGAATTCATCGCAAGTCTTGCGGTCGAAGCGCAGATTGCCGCGGCCCTCTCGATAATTGCGTCCGAGTGACGGGCAAACGCACCTTACACCCGTAGTGATTGGCATGGACTACCATTAGGAATGGAGGTATCTATGCAGATCCTCAAGATGGTCGCTTATGCTGCTGGTGGTTCCGTAGTCGTCGGCCTTCTCCTGGGTGGAGTTCTGGAACTGGTTAGAGCAGTGCAAATGCACTCGGTTCAGACGCGCAAACCCTTAGCGAAAATCTAATATCGCTCAACACGGCCCGTGACGGCGATCCCCTAAGATTGAGTTTGTGTTCTCTGCCGGTCCCGAAACAATTCGTAGAGAGCCTCGGGAGTGTGATCTCCTTCGCTCAGTCGGCAACATGCAGGACCTGGCAGTCTGCGCATTTTGTTCATCCTGTTTTATTTCGGCAGTATTTTATGCTGCCGTAGTCCTGCGTTCTTCAGCAGGGGTAAAGTCTCTCTGTTGCCGATCTACAGCAAGCAGATACGCGACCATCTTCCGCGCTACGGCAAGTGTCGCCCGATTGCTATTTCCTTTTTGCCTTTCCTGGTCATAAATCACAGCCATTTCGTGGCTCTGTCCCGGTGCCAACTTCGCGGCTTCTACCCGCATGACGTGGCGGCTTGCCGATCTGATGGAAAGCTTTCGAGGCGTCCGCGCCCCAGCCCACGCCATTGCTACTCCCGAAACAAATGATTCAGAATCGCATTCATCAGCGGTTCGATCACCACCACGTCCGCCGGATAAGACCAGAACCCGATCAGGTATCGCACCATCTCGCTCACGCGCTTCTTCACACCGTCGCGAAATTCCTTTTGCTCCTCGACCGACAGTTGCGCCAGTTGCAGCCCGTTCAGGGTGCTGTCGATTGGGTTCGTATGCTTCGGCGTATACCGTATCGGTCCTAGCTCTCCCGCTTCACTCATGACGGGATCGGTCAACACCATTCTCGCCACCATCCGTCCCCGGTCATAGTCATGCACGCGATACCGCTCGTCGAAGAACCCCAGAAAGCCCGTCAGGTCTGCCCCCGCCAGCAACTCCTCGGAAACCGCGATTCCATAGATCCGCATATAGTCGCACTGTCCCAAATTCGCCGCCGTCTCAAACGCAAGCACGGTATCGCGAAATGCATCGGCGGCGTAGCTTCCTGCCCCCAGATGCGCGATCTCCTCCTTGTATTGGTGTTCAATCCGCCGCCTGGCATCAGCGAGGCTCTCTTTCCCGATCTTCGCGACCTGCCTCGTCCCCGTCCGCGTCGGCTGCGAAAACAATACCTTCAGCAAACCATCCGCGGTCCTCTTCAGGCTTCCGCTCTTAATTTGGCCGGAACGCAGCTTCTCTACCAGTTCGCTGGCGCGAGCATCCATTAGAGCAATCTGCTCATTCATCTCCACCGCTGTAATCCAGTCCTGAAACTCTGACTGGCCTAGGAGTACCTTCGCCCACCGCTTCATCATCTGAAAGTAGTCTGCATTCATCTCGCAAAAGCTTGAATCCGCGCTCGAAGTTCTTCCATGCGGCGACACAAACAAATAGAACCGACTGTCGTTGTACCAATGCTTGTCGATCTCATCCACCAGGTTCTTCGCCATTCCCAGCGGCTCGTTCTGCAAGATTCCGCCATCGGTGTACGTAAACCTCGACGGATCATCGGTCCACGGTTCCAGACCGTTTTTCGGGTAATCCGCCCGCCGGCGGTCCACCTCCTTTGCACGAAATGCCAACGGATATGCTCCGCTTGCCACCGAAGCGTCTGCTAGCTCACGCCACACTTCTGGCTTGTCGCTCCCGTCCACACTTACAACTCTTGTCATCTGGTCTTCATGCCGCGTGTAGATAAACTTCCCGCAAGGCTGCATGTCATAGCCGTAGTCCACGCCGTTCAGGTTCGTCAGCGTCATTCCTATTGAGATCGACCGCGCAGCAGCTATGTGCGTTATGGGAGCGTGCCACTCCCCCGCTGCATATCGTCCCAGCAGCATATCTTTTGCGATTCCCTCCACAACATTCGACGAAAAGATCGAACGAAGCGGCGGTTCCACCGCGCCTGTCGTTTCGTCCACCGTCTTCAACAATCCCTTGAGGTCGATGCGTTTTACCCACACGTTGTACAGCGGGTTATCATACGCGTCGCGAAACTCATCGGCCGAATACAACATTTTATGCGCCACAATCGCGGCCGTCATCGCACCGGCGGAGGCGCCCGTCATGACATCGATAAGAATCTTCTCGTCGTCTGTCACCCCCTCGGCGGAGTTGTGCTGATGAATTGCATCCAGCACCTCATACAGAACCCCCGCCTCGTAACTCCCCAAGGACACCGCACCTGCAATCGTAATAGCCAGCCGCTTCGGCATATCTCTCCTCGCAGCAGAATTAGAGCACCATTCCGAACCGGAAACCATATACCTAATTGGGGATCGGCCAATGAAGAGGGTTGGTTGGGACTCCTAACACCCTGTGACGCATGATTTGTGCCGCCTTTCTCGACGCTCAGAGTGATTCAACTCAAGTTGACCGAGATTACAGCCCGGAATTTTCAGAAAGTCCCAAGATGCGGCGGGGCAACTGGACTCCAGACCGACGGACGTGGCTGTCTATTAGCGCTCGTCGGTCATCGGCCCGACCGCCTCAACCTTTTTCAGACTACAAGCTGGTCAGGAGTAGTGAATGGGTGGGTTCACGAGTTTCGTCTAGCCGAGCGAAATCGATCAACCGAACGATGGTCGCATCGCGAATTCGAACGACAAATCAAGAAGTCGGCGTTTGAACGGACGATGCAGTCTGATCTAAAACTCGCAACAGTGTCGCGAGTTTTGCTGGAACACGCCGCTGGCGTCTCCAAAGACAGCTATCTTCTCTATTTCCTCTATCTTGCCAATACCCACAGCGAAGCAGACCTCCAAGATTAGGTCAAGTTTGCTTTCTCTGTTCTGCCTAATTATTACTGAAGCAACGGAGCCGACTTGAGTCCGAGGGCCCTCAGATAACCGGAGTTGATTTGACAATGCTCAAGTTGAATATTTTCGAGGAGGCCGTCGAATGCATGATCGATGATCTGTTGCGAGGGCCGAGCAGTAAGCCGTTCCTTAACCTTGCCCATGTCGCGCGGCAACTTTGCGAAGGCTACAATTTGATCCCAACCTTCGGGCGGCGTAATAGTTACGACGCTTGATGTTTTCAGCATTTTTTTGTACGGCCAGAAGGCCCAACCTATATCGTTCTTGTTGAGAAGCGCAACGTACTGAGCGACCCACTCATCGGTATTCTCTCCGGATTCTCCAAGCCACAGCGGAACGTTGTAGCGGTCACGAAAGTCGAGATAGGGCTGGAGCGCCTTCTGATCTGGCGTCATCCAGTACTGATGAAAGGTGTAGGCGGTGTTGCTGTCGAAGGGCGGCCCGAAGACGCCAAAGTTGCTGTCCCACTGGGCGCCACCAAGAAAGAGGATGTGATGTGAATCGATCTCGCGGACAGCCGCGGTGAGTTTTTTATAGAGCGGTTCGAGTTTTAAATTGAGGGGGGCGAGACCGGGATAGTTCGGTATAGGTTCGTTCAGCAGATCGTAACCGAGGACGGTGGGATTATCTTTGTAACGCTTTGCCAGGCGCTGCCAGATCGCGACAAGATGCGCCTGCTCGATCGGACTGTCGTAGATCCAGGGGTATCCGTAGCTATCATCGATGTTTGCGCCGGTCTGTCCGCCGGGAGCTGCGTGCATATCGATGATGACGTAGAGACCCTCTTCACGGCTCCATTGGATGACGTGGTCCAACAGCGCGAATCCCTCCGCGTTACTGGTTTCGAAGTACTTGTAGTGAATGGGAACGCGGATGGCGTTGAAGCCTGCTTCGTGCAGGAGATGTATGTCCCGCTGTGTGGTGTAGTTTTCGCGGTACCGACGCCAGAAGATGGCTGACTTGTCCGGTCCGAGGAGCTCTGCGACAAGGGCCTCGATCTCGCGGCTTGACTGCGGGCCTCCGTCGAAGTTCCACATGTAGCCCTCCGGAACAAACCAGTTGCCCAGGCTTATGGCGCGAAGCAGGAGAGGCTTGTTGCTTCCATCGACGATCTGTTTTTGACGTGTATGGGCAAACTGGGCGAGGAGAGAAAGAGGCGTAAGGCAGATTGAGAAAGCGACGAGTCTGACTAGTCGACGTAACATCATGGTCTATTCCCCGGATTGTTTTTTGAGGTAGATGTTGCAGCTGGGCTGTAGCTTCATTCATAAAGTATCCCTCGCAAAAGGCAGAGACGGCGAAGATCGCCGTCTCTCTTCGGAAGGTTTACCGACCTGAACTAGAACGAGACGCGGCCGTACAACTGAATCTGTCTGCCGCCGACTGTCGTGCTTGTGATATTTGCGCTCTGTCCGGGTCCAATAGCGTTGTTTCCAGGCTGGCCGAAGCTGGCATGATTCAACACGTTTCCTGCATCTGCGCGGAACAGAAGCTTCACACCGCGCTCCGGCCAGACGTCGAACGACTTGCCCAGCGAAGCAGCCACGTTGACAACTCCAGGGCCATACACCTGGTTCCTGAGGAAGTTGCCGTAGGTGTAAGGAGCAGGCACCGCCAGCGCGTCCAGGTTGTACCACTCCCTCAGGCGAGACTTCGTGCTGCCATGCAGATGGACATTGCCGACCAGGTTCGCTTGCTGTGTGTACCCGCCAGACTGATTGTTCGAGGAGTTATTGTTTCCGGTCGTGATGCCCATGGGATTACCGCCTTCGATCACCCATACACCGGAGACCTGCCATCCGCCCAATACCTGGTCCAGCAGGAGGTTCTTATTCAAAAACTGTTTTCCTCTGCCGAAGGGAAGCTGATAGATTGCCTGCCCTTTGAACATATTTCGAATGTCGAAGTTGCTGTTGGCATAGTTAGCGGAAGGATTGAAGGCGTTCTGATAGTTCTGGTAGCCTTCACGGGCTCCCCAGCCGGACGAGTCCAGATCATCAAGGAAGTGCGACCAGGTGTAGTTTACGTTTAACTGAAAGCCCTGGGTCAGACGCTTGGTCATCTGGGCCTGCAGTGCGTTGTAGTTCGAGATGGCATTATTGGTGCTTCCGGTGATACCGAGGAACACCGGATACGGTTTGTTGCCGAGGTCGTTGGCACTAAGCTTGTTCTCAGGAACCTGATTGATATCCACAGGGAAACTCAGGTCGGCCCCATGGTTGCCCACGTAAGTAAGAGTAGCTACGTAGTTCTGACCCAATTGACGCTCCAGCGACACATTCCACTGATAGTTCTTCGGTAGAGGGGTATGGTACTGGTTGTAACTTACGCCCTGGCCATTGCGGGCATCCGCTGTGGTCGGCGCGGTTAGATATGCGGCATTGGGTGTCAACGAATTGAAGTTCGTGCCGTTGGAGACAACGCCGCAACCGGGATCGGTCGTATCGGACTTGCTGCCGTCACTGTCGATCTGGGCAACGGGACAGATGCCGTTTGTTGTGTCGCTGACACCTCCACTGCTGCCAAATGCACCGCCCATGCCTGCGCCGTAGGTGTCGAGGCTCAGAGTTGAGGCATATATACCCCAGCCGCCGCGAATGACTGTATCTTTCATAGGCTGCCAGCTAAAGCCGAGGCGTGGAAGCCAGTTGTTATAGCTCGGCGCAATCAGTTGACCGCGACCATTGGCTTTGCTGAAGCCATACCATATAGCGCCAAGGCCGCCGGCTGGGTTTGCCACGGTGGGATCGAAGACACTCTCATTACCCTTGACCTCATTCCAGCCGGTATGGACCTGGTAGCGCATACCCAGATTGACGGTCAGATTGGGACGCAGCTTGTAATCGTCCTGAATGAAGAGTTGCGGACTCTTGGTCCGAGCACCATACTCCGGCGTCACGCTTGCGTTGTAGCTATTCATCTGGCCTAGCAGGAAGTCTGCATAAGCAAAGCCGTCGCCCGTGCCGTGTGATGCAGTAATCTGTCCGCCCTGAGAGGTATAAAGACCTCCAAAGCTCGGAGTTCCGGCATTGAGATAACCGTATTGAGTAGAATCGGCAAGGCTGATCAGGAACTCACCGCCGAAGTGCAGGACGTGCCGCCCACGAATAAGCGTCACCACGTCGGACGGATCGTAGACAAACTCCTTGTAGATGAATGGCGAGGTATTGCCAGTGCTGAACCCAGTCATACTACTGCCTGGGCCGAACCCCGGAACGACATCCACCTTGGCGAGCTTGTACCCAACCATTGCCAGGAAGCCTTTTCCTTGAGTCTCTGGACCAAAGAAGTTCAACTGATCGGTAAAACCGAAACGCGCTTCGTTCTGTAACGTCGAACTGAAGAACCATACATCCGAGATCTGGGCATTTTCGCGACTTACATCTTCTGTTTCACAGTTGAGAGGACAGGCATTCTGCCCAAAGTTGACGCCAGGATTATCACTCTCCGTCTGCGAAATGGTGATCCGGTTCTTGGAGTTGACATCGTAATCCAGACGGCCGAAGTACTTGGTAAACGGATTGATGTTCGGCGCGCTATACCCATAGTTATTGGTGACAACTCCCTGCACGATCTGTGAAGCGCCAACATTGGCCGGCTGCAGCACTGCGTTGTTGCCCAGCGTCTGCAGAAGAGTCTGGAAGTTCATAGCGACTGGGTTGATCATGGCAGTCGGGATGCGGTTGCCATTCCCATACTCCTCGGCAAAAGACTTGCGGATGGCGCAAGGACACTGCTGGGTGACAGGGCCGGCAGATGTCGTGTACGTGTGACTTCCGGTGTACTGGATCGTCTGCGTGGTTGGGTCATAGATAGTCGGCATTCCAGGGGCGGTAAAATCGCCGTTCGCCATCGCAGCGTTCTGCCCTAGCGGTAGTGTTTCTTTGCCAATACTCGTACCGTTGTTGATTGTCTTGTCGAAGTCGAAATAAAAGAAGAGCTTGTGCGAAATAACCGGACCACCGACGGAAAAACCGAAGTTGTTGAAGCGTAGCTTGGGAAGTTCCACGCCGGTGGTGCCGAACTCATAGGGGTTGGCATTCAGCGCGTTGTTAGCGAAGTACTCATAACCGGCGCCATGGAACTGACTCGTTCCACCTTTTGTGATCTGGTTATAAATGATGCCTCCCTGACCGTATTGCGCCGAGAAGCCGTTGCTGCTGATCTTCACTTCAGAGGTTGTCTCAAAGATCGTGACATCAGAGTTCATGCTCATCGGCAAGGTGGTCGTAGCACCGTCGGCCAACACGCTCTCGAAGGGCAGGTTGCCATTAATGGCGGCCACCTGGCCCGGATTGGAGGCGCTGCTGGCGTTCTCAGGCGCGCCCGCGGCGCCGGGTAGCAACACGGTGAAAGACTCCCAGTCCGCACCAAGATTGGTCTGGGGCAGTTGCGAGATAACGTCGGAGGACAGTGTAGCCTCCTGCGAGCCCGTCTCCGTGTTCAACAGTGGCACATCCGTGTTTACCACGATCTCCTGCTGTGTCGAGCCTGCCCTGAGCTGCGCGTCGATGGTCTGAATGGAAACGTCCAGCGTAATTGGGCCGCGCACGAAGGTCGAAAAACCGGCCATAGTAAACGTAAGCAGGTAATGGTCCGGCGTAATCGAACCGGTATCGTACAAACCCGCCGCATTGGTAACGTAAGTCTTGACTACACCCTTGTCGACGTCCTTGACCTGAACCAACGCTCCGGGAATTACTGCTCCCGTGGTATCGGTGACCGTGCCGCGCAGATCCCCAGAATTCGTATTCTGAGCAAATCCCACTCCCCCAACCAGCCCACAAAAAAGAACCGTGAGCATCATTCTGACTTTCATCTTGTTCGCCTCTCCGAAGTGTTCTGCCTGTATAAATTGGTGCAACTCGACCGCCGCTACGTGAAATCTTCCCGACATCTTCTTGTCTTTAGCAAAAAAGGTTTGTCTGGACGTAACTATATGGACGCCAAGCAGTTATCGCATTGCGCTGCAACAATCGTCAAGCTTCACTTGTCAAAATTTTGTCATTTTTTTGATTGATGAATAAACACATGAGCATTCGCGTGGCGCTTCTTGACGACTCGAAGGACGCCCATGATAATGAGGCCCTTCACGAAATCGGAGTTCTGTTGTCAGCACAGGTGCAAGCCAGTGGTTGCCTTTCGTCCTCGTCAACCTCGGAAAGCTTGTCGAGCCTAGCAGTGGCATCCTGAGCCGAGCACGCAGCAAGAACAAACACAGCGAGCGTTGCCCAGATAAAAGTCAGTGGGATGCGAGTGGGTCTGTCGGTTAACTTCGACGCAGTGAGTAGGGATGAACGAAAGTCCCTTCGTGAATCTTTCCCACGAAGCGACCGTTCGAATCGCTAAGACAGTTCAAGGTAAATCCAAGGCAGAGTTATGAGAGTGACCTTCGACAGCAATGTGGCTAGCTCTTTCTTCTTTTCTAGACCCGTCGTTGGACGCGGACGAGAATGATGTGCCAACTGCGGCAGCACGGGACAATCGTTGGGGAGATATCGTGGGCGAGGATAGAGGCGCGAGGTGTCGGTGGGGGCGTTATCGCGAAGCTAGATAAATGCATTCGCGAATCTGCGTTGGATGCTCAAACGGAACAGGAGTTCGTCCGAGCAGTGAGCGAATGGGCGGATCGCGACGCTTTCGCCGCGCACATTGCATACGGGTTCGCGACCTCCTCGATCCGTCCGTCCAAAGAACGGCGGAGCCCGCTTCATTCTCTACTGGGCTAATAAAAACTTCGATCTGACCTCCCTGCCTACGAACTGTGCTTCGTATGGAGGTTACTCGCCCGAAACGCGGGAACTGTCAATCCTGACCTATTGCAAACACCATGGAGTACGTCGCAAAGGCGCAAACTTCCTGCCGGCGGCTGGAGGTGAATAAGGTCAAAGCCACAACCGAGATGGTGTGGATATGGCAACATCACGTATGGCAGTCATAAGAGAAGCGCATTAGTCTCATAGAGACCGGTGAACGCCCTCCCAGGCGCCTGACCCTCCGAGTCATCGGAACATATCGGTTATCGGCCTAACGATGGTGAAGGATCGATCTTGCCCGGGAAAGACATCGTCAGTATTCTAAACATTACAAGTGCTTTGCCAAAGACCGGCGTACTCGGCGATCTAACAAAAGGAAAGACGGCGGCGCACTACCCCAGTCAGGCCAAGGATGCCTGTACTCAGTAGCAATAACGTAGAAGGTTCTGGAACTGTTGAGGCAAGCTCAAAAGTGACAGGTACGGTTTCGGTAAAGTGGTCTTCGTCTTGTAGATAAGCGAAGTATCCTGAGCCGCCGCTAAATATATTTACGTCGAACTTATCAGGCCCGTTTACGTCTACGAAACTAAATCCATTCGAATTTACCTGTGGGACGGTTGAGGGAAATAGTAGATTATCGTTGCCGTTAAAGCTTCCAGGTGCGATTAAGCCTGTTACTCCGGTACCAGTAATAGCAGTGATCATGTATTCTCCGGCCCCAATCGATGATGCAGTGAGAGTTCCAGATCCGCTGAACGTTCCTGACGATCCAGTTACAGTGAAGTCAAAGGTGTCAGCATAGGCTGAACCTGTGATAGCTAGGACGCTAAAAAGGGCGATAGTTATAGGCAGACGAAAAGAATGCACAGGTCACCTCGAGTGATAATTCTTCGACGCAGAAATCAATTGGGACGTTGGATCATCTTAGAGTAATTATCCATACTTAAAGAAGCTCTCTCTAATAAATGTCAACCGACCTTTGTCGCAGGAGTTATGCCCACTCCTGCCGGATCAACCACAGGCGGAGCCTCTCGGTAGAGTGCAGGCGAACGTACTAGCACTTGAGTTACAAACAGATCAAGGACAATGGTCCAGAGGTCATAACAGGCTCTAGATATGAATAGAGGCATTTGCAATGCCTCGACGACGCGGGTCGACTCTTGTCTCAATTTCGACAAGTTATCCCGGCTAAATTGCACGGACAGTCCGCATTGGGAGATATCATCGTGGATCAAATTGCCAAGCGACCCCAAAAGCCTTGATATTGTTTATTGAACAGCGGAAATCAACATCTTCGCGTCCGCGGTGAATTCGACTTCCCCTAGATCGTTCGATGGGAATTTGAAGGCTCTGAGGAATCCGGTAAGTCGTAATAGATATGAAAAGTGAGTGTAATTAGCGAACTGGCTAAAAGCATTCCTATCTATTAGCGTTAACTTGCCGAAATTAGGGTGAACTGACGCCCACCCAAACGTGTACCCGAAAACCTTGCACTTCGGCGCCCTGTAAAATAGGGCACTTAAAGTTAGAATCTACCGCACGAAACAGCCGCTTCTTCCCTTCCTACTTTAGTAGGCGTACTTGGTTCAGTACCCAAGTTCAGGTCCGTTGCACCACATCCATTCGTAAGGCCGATCTCGGCGGCGCGAAATCGTTTTTCAGGCACCTCGCTCACCATTAGGTCGATGCCCTCCTTACAACACAAGAAACCGTGAATGCGGAGATGGCAGAGAAGCGCCACTTCTAAGTGGTGGCCTCCGCATCGATCTCCTTAGCCGCGTAGGTGTTTCAGCAACCGAGGATCGAACTCCGCTCGGGTGGTATCTACGATCTGAATGAGTTCCGCGTCGCGATGCAACGGGTTAAGTAGATAGTTCCATGTGTTCGGGAGGATGGCAGAGGGAACCCGCGCCAAGGCTGTTGTCCTTCTCGCGAGCCACTCGTCTCCTAGGCTCCGGCTGAGACTGTGATCTGATTTCCATGCGTCGCTCACGGGGACGTTGATCTCTTCGAGCGGCAGCTCATCCGGCACACTCACGCGAAGAAGCGTGTATCCGACTGGCAAATCATCGTCGTCGAGTTCCAGATGGACGAGAACTTCGACCATTGCACCGGCTGGCGACTCTGCAAGATAGACGATGCGACGACCCACGCTATGCCATCGTGCCGCATACTTGAGCCCGCCTTCTCCGCTGAGTGAACGGTGATTACTGATACGCCAGAGGTCCTTCACTCCCACTAGGCGAACATGCCTTCGTCGATTTGCCCCAACATTTCCTCGACCATTCGGCCGCCGAAATCGGTGCGAAGCATCTGGAGCGGAGTCCGTTCATCGAAGCGCTTCTTCGGCTTGTTGAGCCAATTGCGTGCCTGCTCCACGTCACCGAAGACGGACACGGCCTGGTCGAAGACGCGCACTAACCTTGCCAACTTGTCGGACTCGTCCGACGAAAGCGATTGCTTGCGTGAGCGCCGATGTTTGAGCGTGCGCGCCGGGATTACGATGTCGTAAATGT
This sequence comes from Tunturiibacter lichenicola, assembly GCF_051013355.1. Lineage (GTDB taxonomy): Bacteria > Acidobacteriota > Terriglobia > Terriglobales > Acidobacteriaceae > Edaphobacter > Edaphobacter lichenicola_F. Next base: position 22,646 of record NZ_CP132945.1, read on the forward strand.
CCTTGAGATCCACTCCGGAAGCCGAAACGAAGTTTGTCATCGTCTCGACCGATACTCCCGCTTCGACGCTTTCCAGATCGAACCGCAGAGATACCAGAAAGCGGGACGGTTCAGCGACGTGGACAGCTTGAGCCATACAGACATTATGCCACAACTAGCGCGGCATTATGTCCCATTGGCCCTATGTTCTCTTTTTCTCCCCCTAAGTTCTGGTGATCTTCGACTATAAGACTCCTAGAAAGACCGCTCAGTTTGCGGCCGCGATCACGAAGCCATGCTTTGGCAACTGCCAAGCGAGCGATTTGCGAGAAAATGTGAGACCACGGGCTCTACCGCCGGAGACCTCGCCAGAACTGCTGGGCGACGCTGGCGTGTGAAGATCATGTGGATTGGCCCATAACGTGAGAGCAGGCTCATCCTAAAATCAGCAGCTTGCGGTGGAACCGTGTCCCCATAAGCTGCAATCTCTTCTTGCGTGGCCCCCATTAAAGCGCAACTGCTTTGATCATTAGCGGCTTTTCGTCCTGTCCTCCACCGGCCTGAGATTCGCACAGGCACAGCTGCCCCATTCCATACCAGCGGCTCTGCATTTTTTCAATAAAGCGTCGCCACATCTTGACATTGCCGGATAGACATCTTGTACTTGAAATCACACACATATGTATCTTGCTCATAATCAACCGCTAAGCCTCGCCGGCGAATAGAGCATGCAGCAAAAAAACACTCGCTTCCAACCTCTACCACCGCCTCATTATTGAAGGACTGTGCCACAATGTCTGCGAACTACTGCCTCAAGGCCCCCCTCGGAGTCCGATCACTCCTTGCCCTCCTGATCGCAATACTCATATCCTCCCCCGCACGCGCTCAAAATCAGCCTCTCTTCCCGGTCACTCCACTCTTCGACATAGGCGACCAACAGGTTCTCGCAACTGGCGACTTCAACGGAGACGGACAACCTGACCTGATCACCATCCTGCCCAACAACCAAAACTCCACGCTGATAACCCTCCTGAATCAGGGCAACACCAATCCGCCGCTGGCCGTAACAGCCGCACTAAACTTCGCCCCGTTCAGTCTCATCGCTGTTGATATCAACAATGATAAGAAGCTAGACCTTGTCGGCAACGTCGCCAGCGGAACTGCAGTCTTGATCGGCAACGGAGACGGCACCTTCCAACCGCCTGTCGTATATCCAATCGTTGGACCTGGAAATATCACGGCCGTAGACCTTAACGGCGATGGCTATCTCGACCTGGCCTTTATCACCGCAAAGACCCTACTCTCATTCCAAGTAGAGGTTCTACTTAATCAAGGCAGCAGCGCTCCAGGTATCTTTTCCCCGTCGGCCTCTTATCCGCTATCCATCACCTACGCGACGTTAAATTCAACAGTAACCATCGGGTCAGGAGACTTCAACGGCGACGGCAAGCAGGATATCTTTGTTGGAGGCACTAACACCGCTGTCTTTTACGGAAACGGCGACGGAACCCTCCAGACGCAACAGTCGCCACCCGTTCCCGCCAGCCTCCCCGGGGGCGCCTACTTTGTAGCCGCAGATCTCAACCAAGACGGCGTCTCCGATATTGCTTATCTGGCCTTCGCCGCACCCAACTCCACGCTGCTCTCACTACAGGTCATGCTTGGCCACTCCAATGGTATTTTCACCGTCGGATCGAACCTTCCCTTGGGTTTTACCGGCCCCTATCAGCTGGGTTTAGTCACAGCTGGAACAACTGGCGGAAACGTCAACCTCGCCTTCATCAATCAGACAACCACAATCCTGCGAGGTGACGGTAACGGGAACTTCTCTCAAGGATCGTCCTATCCATTCAGTGGAACTCTGTTTCCTATTCCCGGAAAGAATGGGAACACTGACTTTGCCCTTGAACTATCCAACCAGGTCATTGACGCGGACCAGATACAAAATCAGATCACTCGTCTTGTTTCAAACGGCGACGGAACATTTCAAGGAATACCTACACTTCCCGTCGGATCGTCCAGCTTCGCCGCATCAGATTTCAACAACGACGGTCTCACCGATGTGCTCACCCTAGACGCACGAAACAACCTGGTTACCGCAATCGGGCGAGGCAATGGAACCTTCACTGTGACCAGCCATACCACCGGCGCCGCAGCCAAAGTTATCGTCACTGCGGATTTCAATGCCGACGGAGATCAGGACGCCGCCATCATAACTCCTGGAGACGGGTCTCTCTACCCCGCTAAGCCCGTAGTAGATTCCACGCTCATCTTCTACAAAGGGAATGGCGACGGAACCTTCCAGCCTTCAGCCTCCCCTGTCGATCTGCAGGTTGTCGGAGCCATCAGCGCAGTCTCCGGAGATTTCAACGGCGACGGAAAGATTGATGTCGTCGCCGCCTACTCCAACGGCTATGACGATCCCACCTCAAGCTACGGTATTGTTTTCCTTCCCGGAAAAGGCGATGGAACCTTCGGCACTCCCGTTGCTCTTCCGTCACACAATCCCACGTCTGTCGAATCTTTGATACTAGCGGCCGACCTCAATAACGACCACAAGCTCGATATCCTATGGAACGGCCTCGTCTATCTCGGGAATGGGGACGGAACCTTCCAACTCAGTACGGTCACTTTGCCCGCCCCCGCATTGGCGGTAGGCGATCTCAACGGAGATGGCATTCCCGATGCCGTTACCGGTGGCTTCAACGTAGGTGCGAGTGTATACGCTGGCAACGGTGATGGAACCTTCCAGAACTCCCCCTTCTATACCGCAACGCTGCCAACTTTCGCACAGATGGGCGTGGCTACCATCACCGACGTCAATGCTGACAGTCACCCTGATCTGCTCTTGCAATATAACGTCTTAATCGACGATCAACTGTCAAGGACGAGCCTCACTCCATTTTTGGGTGATGGCAAAGGAAACTTTACCGCTGACAGTAATACCTACTACGCTGGCAATCCAAGCGGGATAATCGGAGAAGCCGATGGCGGGACAGAAACGCCTTCAAACGTTGTTCTCGCACGATTGAACAATCAAGTGTCACCACAGTCGAAAACAGCCGCCTTGGACTACCTTACCTGGACAAGCGGCGGCGCAACCGCGCTCCTCAATCAAACCAACCCCGCGCCAACAGCGCCGTCCCTGTTCCCCTCAAAGACAGCGCTCGCTGTCTCCGCAAACAACGCAGCCCCAACGCAACAACTGACTTTCACCGCCACCGTTACAGGCGTCATCTCGCCAAGCGGCAGCGTCTCCTTCACCTCAGGCAGCACACCCCTCGGCACGGCCTCCATCACGAACGGCGTGGCCACCCTGTCAATCTCATTCCCAGCCACGGGCACATACGCTGTCACCGCGAGTTACGCCGGTGACACGAACAACCAGCCAAGCTCCTCAAGTCCAGTCTCCGTTACGGTAGCTCCGGTGGCCTCCAAGACAACACTCACGGCCTCCGCCAATAGCGCCAATCCAAATCAGCAACTCACCTTCACCGCAGCCGTCACGGGATCGAACCCAACCGGGAACGTGACCTTCACCTCCGGCAACACAACCTTGGGCACGGCCTCTCTAACCAACGGCACCGCCTCACTACCCTTCGCCTTCACCGTCGCCGGCAGCTTCACCGTCACAGCGAACTACGCAGGCGATGCGGCCAACCTCGCCAGCGCCTCAAGCGCACTTACCGTTACAGTCGCAGCACCAGACTTCACACTCTCCGCCTCACCGGCCGCAGCAACCATTGCGGCCGGTCAATCGGCAATGACGACCTTCTCCGTCGCGCCACTCGGCGGTTACAGCGGAACCGTGACGTTCTCCTGCGGAACCCTGCCACTCGGAGCGGCCTGCACCTTCGCCCCTGCCTCAGTGACCCCGGCCAGCGGAGCAACCGCTACAACCACTCTCACGATTACAACAACCGCACCAACGACCGCCCTTTTACCCAGACTCACCCTGCCGCTTCATGGAATCGCCTTTGCCAGCCTTGTCCTTCTGGTCTTTTCCCCACATCGGCTGCGCAAGTTCAGTCGTCGTCTGATGCGTGCGAGTCTTCTAACCGTCCTCCTCGCCGCGGGTTTACTCTCACTCGTCGGGTGCTCTTCTTCACCCAAAAACCCGACGACTACAAATCCTGGAACTCCGGCCGGACTTCAAACCATAACCGTAACCGCCGCCGATTCGGCAGGCAAACTCTCGCACACCGCCACCTTCCAGGTGACAGTTCAGTGAAACCTCCAACCACGAGCCCACTGCCCATCAATCTAGTAGCAAAGTTACATTCAAAATCATTGCTGAATAAAAACGGAGAGACGTTTGATCATCAGGACGTTTCTCCACGGATTTCAGCTTAGTATCGAAAAACGCGCCCCATTGAAGTAATCTGCCGCCTGAACTATGCAGGTGCGTTAGCAGAGTATATTGAACCGCCTCTTAAGATGATTCCGTATAGTGATGGCCCCTTCTTGATCGAAGGGGCCATTACGGTTCTCGCTCTGGATTATGGATCCACCAATTTCAACTTATGGGGGCACCGATTTCGCTTTATGGAGTTCAAATTTCATCTTATGGGGTAACCCACAGATGATCCTCCGTGAATATGCAAGTACTTATGAATTTATTCACTTGTTCTACTTCGAGGCCAGTGGCACCCTGAGATTGTTCCTCTCTGGTTTTAGTGGAAGTTGCGATGAATGGCTTCGGCCTCGAGTAAAGACCTTGGAATCCTGGTAATGCAGAGACACAGTCGCAATGTCTATAGAGCCTGTTCGCCGTGCGAGCGTTAGCAAGATCGGCAATCGGCGCGACAAACGTTCGGCTGCCTCGATGAGTCCAAGCAAGCCAACGATTCGCTAGGCGATATCGGCTGCTTCACGGCGTCGAGCCGTTTCTGCGGTCGTGCAGATGCGACTCTACTGCAGTTGCAGTAAAGTCGCACATTGAATCAGACTCTCTCGGGGCATGCGTGTCCTCCTATTTCGAAAGGGACTAGCGAGGAGTTGGAAGGGGAATGGAGAGTTCCTCCCGGGGCGACGACAGAGGCAACTGGCGACGAAGGTGACCAAGATGCCAGACGTCTGGCTGAGCTGGACACGCGTAGACGCGTAGTGAATCACGATCGTGCTGCCTTTCCCAAACCTCATCGGCCCATTCCCTACTGGGCCAGGAACGTTTGGGAAAACCGTTGCGCATGCGGCAGGACGGGCATGGAGGCGTGAGCGCGGACCAGCGCCTGCAAATAGAGATAAACTGCTCTTCTCTGGACCGGACACGCCAAGCGACCGGCGGAGCGTTGTTGGTAGGTGGCTTTGGAACAATGGGGCTTGGGAGAACGGCGACTGCATTCGCAATCGAGCCCGCCTGTTTGATGAGATGTCGTCCCGTCCTTCGAGCGAGCTTTCGGCGCTCGGGATCGAGTGCGTTGTATTGTGTTTGTAAAACTGCTGCCCATTGCGTATAGCTGCTGGCAAAAGGGACAAGTGGAATGCCGATACTGTTCAGATAGAGCGCAAGTCTCTGTGCTTTTCGTTTGCCTTTTGTCAAGATTGCTCCTAGGGAAAGGTCCTCCGCAGAGGTGTGAGAATGCGGCAGGGTCGGAATGCAGGGACAGTCCGCCCTCGTTTGTGGAAAGGATTCTTTGGAGCGCTTCAGGAAAAAAGGCTGAGGTCTAGTTCGTAGATCGTCTGCGAATATGAGGAGGGCTGTCGTAAGAGATCTCATTTGACGGCCGCCATTAAGTCCCAACGGGGACAACAATCTTCACTGCTCATAGGGCTCGCCTAACCTCAATCGAAGACGCCACCGTTACTGAAGACGTGTTCGCCCTCATCAGTGGATGCGGGCCTGCGAATCGTCACGTGCATTCAAGATTTTTGGCGAAGAACCGATGAAAGTATCAGATGACTGGCTCTTCCTCACACCTTCCGGCACCTTGCGTAAGCCCCCACTATCAGCAGGTGCGGGCGATGGCCAAGAAGGGGGGCGTAGAAGAGGACTTTCGCTGGTTATGCGCTCTGCTGGAAGCACCCTCCGACCTGCGCTGCCTCCTTTTGGTCGCAGGTAATTTGAAGAATGCGATTGCCTCGGTACCGAAAAACTGGGCCCTTACCGAAAATTTTGACCCGCTGAGAATAGCTGCTGGCTGGGTGGTTGCAAACTCAAACAGACTTTCCGCCGTGATTGCTGAGGAGAGGCCCCCCCTTGTGGGGGTCTATCCGCTCTATGCCATGATGTGTCACGAGTATCAGATCCATCTATATCTAGGCATCTACAATCTGTTGCGGCTACAAGTCCTCAGCGCGCGCGAGCGGGAGTTGAAGAAGATATTTGAGAGCAGCCATCGGTCATATATAGATAAGTACGAATCGTTTGAACTCAACACGGATAAGAAACGCATCGAAGCCAAATTGCGGTTTCCGCATCATGTTGCGTGGGCTGTTCGCATGCTCGGAACAGAGTCTGGCGTATCCCTTCTGGATTTTCTGGAACCGCCACAGATTCCAACAGCTTTTGCCGCCGGCATTGGAAAAAAGATCGTCGCCAAAGGAGGGATTCCTGTGGGCGAGCACTTCAGTGCGTGGGCGAGCACCATCATGAATTATTGCGCGGGGAAATCATCTTCGCGCAAATTCGCGCCTCGCAAGGCTCGCGAGAAGCATTCGGCGTCAAGCGGTTTCAGTTTCGGCTACATCGAATACAGTCCAACACTGTCTGGTATGTACTTAGGGTCATTCGATCCGAACGACCCTAACCTGAACGAGCCCCAACAGGAAGTACAGATGGTGCGGTCCGGCCATGCAGATGAGCTGGAAGATGAAGACGAACATCGCGATGAGAGCGCGATACCAGTAACTATTGCCATACATCCTTCAGCGGATCGAAGAGGCGTTCGTCCAGGCGAGATGGCCCGCGTACGTGCCAGTGTCGCGAGGCTTGAAATTGACCGTGAGAGCTTGCCGTGGTCGGCAAGCCAGCTTAGGGTGGCAGAGATTTCTTCAACGCTTCTGAGTGCGTTGAAAAATATAACTTCGAGCTCAATTGAGGAATATGAGACAGCGACGCTGGTTGCCGTCTGCCTTGAAACAGGCCGCCCGCTTGAGCAACTTCTCAATCTTCCATTTGGCGAGGACCCCAACGGAAGTTTTTCTCTACTCTATCGTCCAGGAACAGCTCGTCGAGTGCAATGGTGCTGGAGGGCTATCAAGCCGGAGTACAAAAAAGAGTTGCCGTTTGTCGATAATAAGGAAGCATCGCTAACGCATTTCATCGTCAACCCTATCACCAATACAACTGAAATGCTCCTCACTCGGATGTTCGAAACGCGCGAGAAAGGTGACAACTATCTCTTCACAAATTCGGAAGACGAATATCGCGGGAGAACTAATTCCTGGTTGAAAAGCCTAGACCCAACCGGGCGTATTACTATCGCAAAGCTGTCCAAGCTCCAATGGTCTATCCTGTTGCAACTCACTGGCAATGATTACTCCGAAGTGAGCATGGTTCTAGGGTATCTTCATCCTCGCGCCCGAGTTCCTCTCTACTACTCTCTGATGACGGTTGTGGACGCCCAGAGACTGTTTAAGGATGCCACCCGTGTTCTCTGGGGAGAGGAGATTTGCGCTTGACGGAACCGAACATTTCCATGGAGCCTTCCTGGAGCGGGCGTCAGGCCTTCATCGGATGTCGCGCATTCCCAACCCTCGACTGTGTACGGCAGGCCATAACCATCACAGGAGACTCTTTCCGAGCCTTCGTGGAAAGATCGCCGGACCGTTTTGATCACTGGAATCTGGCAGTCCTCCACGTCATTTGGCACCAGCAGTTTGCAATCGGCGCTCGCAGTAGTAAACAGCTATACATCGAGTCTTCTGCTTTCAACACGAAATCGGGTCTCGCGCGCCTCTCTGACAAAGACAACAAGAACGGTTACAAGTCCCGGCTGGTATGGATGCCTCCCGCACTTGTGTGGCAGATGAGCGAACTCGACCAGGCACGCTACATTATTGACCGCCGCGGGGTTGGCCGTCCACGCCATCTGCCATTTGGTGAAATCACATTCGACTCTGACAGGGGTCCTTGCGAAAGCATCACTCGGAAAGGGATTAGCCGTCTCAGCAAGGAATTTTTCCCATTTCCTGCCAACACCCCCCGCCGGGTAATGCGTTACCTGCTCAAGAACCGAGGGCTGTCTCCCGAGTACGTCGATGTCTTCATGGGCCACTGGAGGGAACGGCGCGAACCCTGGGGCAAATGGTCGAGTCTCGATTACAGCGACTACCTGGCGTGTCTGCGTCATCTTGTCCCGGAGATCCTGTCGGACCTGGGCTTTGGCACCAGGCCCGACCGCAACGGAGCAGGGTAACGTGTCGAAGACGAAATTGAACAAAATCATTTGGGACCCGAACGCGCTTCATATCACCGACAAGCAGTTACCGGCTTTCGAGCGATTGAAGCAGATCCTCCTGAAATCCAAGCTCCCGGCCGCCAAGCTGCTTTGCGAGGGGAAAGATGCTAAGTGGACTCCGCAGGACCTCTCGGATATTGAGGCTGAGCTAAACACAAGAATCAGTACGATGCTGAACTCAGAGACGGAATGCAGCTTGGAAGTTGACGCCCAGGAACGTTTGGCGGACGAGTTGAAGAATACCTCTGATTGCTTCGCAAAGGTTGTGGATCGGATCGTCAGCGAAGTCGGTTATGAAGCGCCCAGGCCTCGCTATATTTCCCGAATCCTCCTGGAAACAAATCCTTTCAAAGACGATCTGTCCGATGCAGAACGGACATTCGTTGTACTTAAGCAGGTAATCAGCAAAAGCAGGGAGATTCAGCCCAGCAAACCGAACGATATGATTGCGCTGGCACTTCTGTCAGCCATCGCCCAGTTCCAACTTCTGCATATGGATCTTCAGGTCGCATGGTTCGAGGCTCTTGCGGACACAAGTAATGACATTCTGGCTTTCAAAAACCAGATTGAGTGCATTGAGTTGCAGGTGCAATGGGGAAATCAACCAAACGCCGAACGCAGACTCTACATCCCCGACCGCAATACTCGACGCTTGATCGCGAAAATCAAGGACGCGGATCTTAGGGACATCCTAGAAGGCATCAGGAAAAATCATCATCAATCGCTGTCGCGTTCGAATACAGCCAAGAAGACCATCCGGAACAGGGCGAGTATCTACAAATTCCTTCAGAGAACAGTGGATGAATATATTGCGGCCAGGCCCCTCAGGGGTGGAAGGTTCAAATTGTCTGACGCAACCAGGGCGGCCCGGGCGCTGGTGTATTTGCATGTGCCAGCAGCAGTCGCCGCTTATCGCAGACGAACGACCATTTCGCATGCGCCACGAATGGCTGTGCTGCGGAGGATCTCGTCTGGAGTCCCGGTCACCGGCGACACAACGCGTCCCATAATTCCCAAGGATTCAGAAGAGGCGCTTCAACCTATTGATGTGGCCAATAAGGAATCATCCGAGCTTAAGCCTCAATGGTACATCGAGATGCTCAGAGCTTTTGAATGCGGGAAGAAGACCCAAGCGGGCGCGAAACTTGCCCAAATTGGCGGCCGTTATGGATCCATGGGATCGCTCGTGGCCGAATTCGCCCAGCATCTATTGAAGACACACGAGATCAGCACTGCAAGCAGGTTCAGTCTGTTAATCGGTAGACGCCTGGGATGCAGGCAGGAGAACCAGACGGAGTTTGACCCAGCCGATGTAAGCGTTTCCGAGCTTGAATCGTTGTATGAGGAGATTCTCGAGGAGGACTGGGATGATGTCACACCGGATACGCAGGAGGAGGAAATCCGCCGTGATAAGAGGATGACCGTTCTGGCTATCCTGAAGTTCCATGAATTCCTGGCTGCAGTCTATAAAGTGGGCAAGCTCGATGAGTTGAAGGACCGACTGACCCCCAATGGGCTGCTACCGGTCGATGCGAATTTCATCACCATTGACGAATACCGACGCGTGCTGAGTTACATCGACGCAGACACAAATCTGAATGATCCTTACATGCGGAAAGCGCTCCAGCTCTTCGTCTCACTCTGCTTCTGGGGCGGGCTTCGCAGGGACGAAGCACTCGGCCTCCGCGTCAGCGATCTGGATGCTGCCGGCCACCTGCATATACGGCCTTATGCGAAGCGAAAACTGAAAACAAGCAACGCCACTCGCTCCCTTCCGGTGGCGACATTCCTGCCGAAGGAGCTCTTCGAAGAACTCGCGCAATGGGCGAAGGAGCGCGAATACGCTCCGAGGAGCAGCGCGATAGCCCTGTTCTTTTCTCGGCAGGATGACGCCTCTGTGTTCCTGTCTCCTAAAGCGGTCTACTCCAAGATCATAACGAGCATGCGCGATTCCCTTGGCGACCAGTCGCTGAAGATTCATCACCTGAGGCATAGCTTTGCCACCTTGCTGGCGGCGAAGCTCCTGCCGCACATGCAAACATTTCCCTCCAGGCTGTTTGCTCGCCACCCCGAAACTCTTGAATGGCTCAAGGATCGAGAGGCGTTTCGTAGCAAGCTGTTCCTAACGGATCAGATGCGAGGTGCGGACCTTCAAGGGATTGCTCACCTGCTCGGGCACGGAAGTCCGGGAACCAGCGTTGAACATTACATCCATTGCTTCGACTGGTGTCTGTCTACAGAATAGACGCAACGGGCCGAAATAACAGATGAGGTGTCGCAAATTCGGTTCCGGAGAGGTGAATCTGACAAGGTGCAATCCGATAAACAAATGAGTATGTTCGGCGAGGATCAACCGGCCCGCTCGCCTGGAAGACGAAAGAAATCTCAACCACCAAGAGATTGGGCCGACGACACGCGGTCATTGCTGGAGAGGCACTTCAGGTATGACGCATCGGTCGACGTCGTCGTCAGGGAGCTCAATCTAACGCTTCCCGCGGTGGCATCCAGAATTGCGGAAACCCGGCGACTGAGTAACCTCAGAATCTTCAGGGATTTCGAGCAGGGAGGTTTCCAGAGTAGTAAGTACGTACCTGCTTTCAAGCATAAGTCATCGGCGGAAATGGCCCGCGCGATTGCCAATGGGCTGGCCAAACTCGCTCCGGAAGAACCGGCTTTATTTGAGCATGCAATTCGTTTCTACGCTGGAAGTGTGGAGGCTTCCCACAAGATTATGCTCGGTGTGCGCGATTGGACGAAGCACAATGCAGGTGAGCCATGCGAAAGAATTGAGGGGGTTCGGAACATCATCCGCCTCGTAGAGAGGCTCAATATCGCAAACCTTAAGGTGCAGTATTTTGGTTATCTGTGCGATGAAAAAAGGCCGAATCTTGTCAGGAGATTGAAAGAATTAGGAGCCGGGCGCGGCACAGTGGAATACATCAAGCCACCCAATCCCAAAAGTAAAAGCAATTCCGATCAGTTGGGAATCGGTATTGGCAGTCTCGCAATGCGTTGCGGTCAGGAACAATTTCATTCTTCATATGCGTTTCGGATCGTCATGGCTCTCGCGCTAATCCGCAAGATTTGGCTGACGCCCGAAGAGGAAATTCTAGATTTTCAGGAACATCGATGACAGACATAGACGCGCCAATGCCTGCGTGAAAGTTGCAATGCGTGCCGCCTCGTGTGATTTCACTTACGGAAACTTCCCGATATGTCCGCGGAAATTAGGACAGATTTCTCACCGGCAGATGCCGTAATTGTTTCAATTCATTCTTGATTTCCCGGTCGAGTCCCGGCCGCTTGCACAGATTCAACAGAATCAAATTCGCTTGAATCTCATCGAAATCTTCCATAATTTTGTCATTTTTGCTCTCCAGGAGTGCCTTACCAACCTAGCGACAAAGCGAAAGATTTTAGTAATTTTTTGAATAAATGTATATAAATGAATATCTTGCGTGCCTCACATTGCGAGAAATTTGTAGGCATATCGACGGGTGAGATTGGCGGAATGCCAGTCCGAATTGAGCAATATGGAGCTGAGTCCCGGGTGGATTGTCGGTTAGTACTTCAGAGCCGACGGCTGCGTTTCCTTGCCGAGCTACGATGAGGGAGATCGAAGGCGTACGCCGGCCCGGGAGGAACGGCAGTATCTTTTGAAATATAAGATCCGTACCTTACGAATATCTCCAGAGGTGGGGATCTGCCGACTCAGTTGCGTTCAGAGACGAACACAGCGGTCGTCAGTTCGGGCACCGTCGCGGCTCCAGTCTTCGAACTGAATGTGGCCTCGCGCGTCGCAGCATCACTTGATTCCTGTTGGACCGGATGGAGATGAAGCTTCAACCCCACGAGTCTGCTATCGGTAAAGGTCGCCAGCGCATTAGTAGCGTTGAAGACCACGACCACGTGTTTGTATTGGCCGTAGTTCCCGACAGTTGCGTCGAGCTTCATCACGATGATTCCCGGCGTCTGATTGGTACCCGTGTTGAGGAAGCTGAGGTTCTGTTGAATCTCCTCGAGCGTGGACATCCGGAAGAGGCCCGAGCTGTAGCGAATCTGCATGAACTCCTGGAAGGCCGCCCCGGATAAAGAGACCTCCTGCGGCTGCGGCGTGTATACGCCGTTGCCCAACAGCGGCTGCATCAACGGCCACTGACTCTGGTTCTGGCTTGCAATCGGTAACCCGATACCCCAGTTCGCCCCGCGGCCGCTCCAGTCAATCTTGTTGAACCAGTCCCCCGAGTCGTAGCTGTTCTGATCCATATCTTTTGAACGGAGCAAATCGTCACCGCCTTGGAAGAACGGCACTCCCTGACCAAGCTCAATCACGCTCAGCGCCATCACCTGCCGTCGTGCCCGTACGGCGCTCGAATCGCTCAGACTCGATTTGATCTGCACCGCATCGAAGATGTCCTGGTTGTCGTGCACCGAGCAGTAGTTCACTGCTTCGATCGGCGATGCCGTATATCCCGCGGGTTGACCGCCATAGTTGACCTGCGCTCCCGTCACCGTCGCGCCGGTGTAGGACGTAAAGGTATAGTTGCGCAGGTTGCCGGCAAGCCCCAGGCGTATCCAATCCTCGTCCTGCAGCAGAGCCGTCAGTTGATCGCTCTGTGCAGTGGTACTCGTTGTGTAGTCACTGGAATCGGTCAGCAGCCCCGTTGAAAAACCCTGGACCCGGAGATCCGCAAACGGGTTGCCTCCGCGATCCCCGTCTCGTATCCGATCATTGAAGGTGCCGACACCGGACCCGTACAGATTCGCTTGGCTCGCATTCGGCCCGATCACGCCATTAGCAGTCTCGCCCGTCGTCCAGCCCTCACCATATAAATAGATTTTCGACCCATCTATACCATCTTTTAACGGCGTCAGTGCTGCCAGCGCCTGCTTGATATGCTGCATGTTGTACGTAAAGTGGAAGCTCATCAGGTCGAATCGGAAGCCGTCGATCTTGTACTGCTTCGCGTTCAGTACCAGCGTGTCGATCATCAGCTTTTCCATCATCCTGTGTTCACTCGCTGTATCAGGGCAGCAAGATCCTGTCTCCAGCGAACCATTCGCATCAAGCCGGTGATAGTAAAGCGGCACCACCTCGTCCAGATTGGAGTTCGGCGCCTCTCCACTGGCGTTCGTATGATTGAAGACCACATCCTGTATCACTCGCAGCCCCGCACGGTGCAACCCCTGCACCATCGTGCGGTACTCAAAGACGCGGTTATCTGGATTGATCGCATAAATCCCCTCCGGGGCCATATAGTGAACCGGATCGTAGCCCCAGTTATAGGCATCACTGGACTGAATCGCGGCGACGACCGCCTGCTGTTGTTGGCCGTCCGGCGGATCTCCCGATAGGTCGCCCGTTGTCTTCCAGGTCGATTTGTCTTCATTCACCGAGGCGAAGTGGAACGACGGAAGAATGTGAACCGCCTTCAGCCCGCTCTCCGCAAGTGCGTGCAGATGACGCATCCCATTCGTATTCTCATCCGCGAACGCGTCGTACGTGCCCCTGTGGGCTGCCGGCACGGTCACATCGCCCACACTGAAGTCGCGAATATGAAGCTCGTAAATGCTGATGTCGTTCAGCGAATTCAACGGCGGCGAGAATGAGAAATCCCATCCCGACGGCTTCGTCGTCGGCGAGTCCAGATCTGTGATGCGGCTCTTTGCACCATTCAATGCAATGTCTATCGAGTACGGATCTGAAGTGACGTTCGTATCCACCGCCTTATCGACGGGGACATACACGTTCACGCTGTACAGGTAATATTCGCCCTTCCAGTCCGGGGTTCCGCGTGCGACCCAGACACCGTTGTGCTCGTGCATGGCTACCGTGGTCTTCGGCGCCGTGTCATTTTCGTGATCGAACAACTGCAGCGAGACGCTCTGCGCGGTAGGCGCCCACAGCTTCAGCTTCACCGCCGCATCGTTGTCGTCGGCCCAATCGAACCACCAGTCATCATCCGCTGCGTGCTTTACCACCACACCGAGCTTTCCCGAGTAGTAATAGAGATCGTCCAAGACACCCGCATCCTGAATGCCCGTCGCATAGGTCAATGCGCCGGACTGGCTGACTGACGAAATCGCGATTTGTCCCTTGAGTGCCTGCTCGATTGTCGCCAGCGGTATACGTGGCGACACCGTCAGCACAGCATAGCTCGTCAGCTGCGGATAACGCGTCAGCTCTTCGTGGGTAAGCGTGCCACCCGGAGTCAGCGGAATCGCCTGCCCTCCCGTCACCCCTGTCGCCGTCAACTGCAGCCCGCCCGTGAGGCTCCAATAGGTCGCATAGGTGTTTCCGCTCTGCAGGTATGCCGGTTGTATTGCCACGCGGGTACGATCCAGCCAGTACGCCTGTTCTTTGAGGAAGTTGCTGTTTAGCTTCTGGGCATCGGTGGGTTCGGATGTATACACAGTCGCATCCCCCGAGATAATCCACCCCTGGCTGTACGTCGTGATCTGAAGATGTTGATCGGGGCCAGGATCCTTCACCTGATTTTCGGCGCAGTTATTGATGATGAAGCCAAGATCGCCCGTCGGAGTTCCCAACGCCGGATTCACTGACACGTCGAAGTACACCCCATACGCATCCGTCCCTGAAACCTGAACCTCGCTGCCGCACCACGAGGCGTTCTCCGTCGACGCATTCCACGTATACAACGCCCACCCTGCATAGTTCCCATCCGGACGGAAGTAGTGGATGCGAACATCGCCGGCGGGAATCGGCGGATCCGACTGTGCACGCAGGGAGGGTAACAAACACATAAGCGCAACTGTAAAGAGCAGCAGGCATTTCGCTATGGATCTTGTGGGCGTAGGTATCGTACGTGTCCAAAGAGGGGAGGCAAAGGGCATCATCGCGAGACTCCTGAAGCTCGAGAATGAACCTGTTACCGCTCAGCCTGTCCTGTTACTGAACGACCCATGCGCGAAAGACGGTCAGACCGAGCGGTTCGGCACGGCAGTCAAGATAGCGGATTGCATACGATAAGCGCAAGCCAATTCACGCTTCGATCATCCCGCACGAACTGCCTCACTGATACGAGTACGCTGCGGGAGGCCAACTTCCAGCGCGCCATTGCCCCCGCATCCTTACAGTAGAGCGGCCTCTCAGGCAAATCTGAGCTGCCTTCCATTTTCTCGCGCACAAGATGAGTGATTTGCCCGGCTGCCACTTCGATCACCGTTGAAATGTTGTCGAGGTGACGTCGGACATTCCATTGTCTTGGTCGTCCCCTCACCACCCTTCTTTGGATGATGCACAGCGGGCCGCACTCACATGGCCGGTGGAATGATCCTCATCGTTGTACTGCATTAAGGGTCCACCTGCCGGGAAGTAGATGTAAATTTCCGATAGGATCTCTACCGCTGCCGATCAATGCGGCGCAGTTTTGTCGTTAGGTGTGAAGTTGAAGATTGGAGGATTACCATCCATGAAGGGAGCCTGAACGTCCGTGCTTCCGAGAGATGAAGCATGTCGTGAGCGTGCCGGAGGTGACGGTAAGCGTTCCGGGCTGAATAAGGTTTGCGGTGAGGTAGATCTTATCGGCGATAGGACCGTTCAGCGTTCCGAGGGCCGGGATGCCGGTGTGGCGTTGTCCGCGACTGACTACGTGCGATAGGTCCAGACGGCGTTCTTGTCTAGATCTGGCTGAGAGCCGGTCTTGTACCAAGGGATGAAGTATGGCAACAACTCCCAGGCCCGCCCTGCATGGCTATGGAAATAACTTAGAGGTCCCGGTTGCGTGGGAAGTCCGCTCTGGACGAGGAAGTTGGCGAACGGAATCCTTGCTAGGATCGTCGATCTGGGTTACATAGGTGCCCTCAATAAAGTCATTCCAGCTGACGATCTCGACCCACTCCGGATGCGTGACATTGATCGCGTTCATCCCAACGATCCCGGTGAGGGCGGCGGCTTTAGTGTATTGATCAGTGCTGGGTCGCTGGTGGGTTACACCGCCACGGTGCGGACGCTAGTTGGTGGGCGTTGGTGGTTGGCGAGCGCTGCAAGGCAGCCCGGTCAGATATGTTCTGGCATTTGTGACTGTTGTTTGAGCAAAGGAACGGGTTTTTGCGGTAGGCAGTGTAGACCACTACAAAAATATGGGAACTTCTGTTCAATGCAGGAGACGATACGGGATCAAATGGCATTTCATTTGAGCAAGCTCGGACAACCCCAGAAGGCAAAGTTTAGGATGTACAACAAAGTGTAACGGTTACCCTTCCCGCCGAGGGTGCATGAACTATGCACTTCGGCGTCGCAAAAAAATAACCGCCATAGTTGCAAAAGGATGCCCTGCTGTGCTCGGAAGATTGAGAGCAACAGGGCTATTGCTGATCTTAGCGATAGTTGTGTGTGTAGTGATGGTGGTGGTGATGATATCGGTGATGGTAGTGATGGGGATGATCCTGGCCCACTCTCACTACAACCTGTGCTGACGCTGAAGATGCAGATGTGCCAAGGAACACAACGACTAAAGCAAGTCCGAATAACCAACTCTTCAAAGCTCTCATGGATACCCCCATAATTCCTTCTTCTTTATATAGATGCTCTTCAGCCGGGTCTTGTTGTGCTTCGTGAAGAAATACGACAAAGCCTTAGGTTGTATGCAATAAACGAATTCTTTTAACCTCCAAACACAGTCACGAGGTAAGAAAAGTTCGGTTGAGGTCAAAAAGAAGCCACCCCTCGGTTAGGAGATCATGAGCTTTGTTGTTGTTGTTGAGCTCTTAGACGTGCCTTACAAGTGAGCAGTGTTGCTACGGGCAAACCGAAATTCACGAGTTGTTCGCTGAATAAGCAGTTGGTAAATGCGATGCGCGTCGTCGATCTGATTGACAAACACGGGCCGGACTCAATAAGTTGTTGCGCGGCGCATTGAGCCTTCCACGCTCGTCGGAAGGTGCCGATCGCATACCCGCTCGTGAACACTACTCAGGAGGCTCCCCATGCATCATCGCTTCATCCGAAGCATCACCATTAGGGCGCTCGCAGCCGCTCTGCTATCGGTTACTTCCGTTGCAATCAAGGTAAACGCGCAAACCCTAACTGACAAAACCCTCCCCACCAATACTCGCTTCTTCGTCCCGCAACCAGCCAGTGGTTCCATTCAACAGGCTGTGGATCTGCTCGAGAAGTTTCAGCTCAAAAACGCTCTGTTGATCGCCGCGATGGAGGCCACCCCGCAGGCGGTGTGGCTTACCGGCAATACCGCTGCCCAAACTGCTTCGACCGTCACCAATACACTGCGCGAGGCTAACTTCCAGCGCGCCATTCCGCTCTTCGTTCTTTACAACATTCCCGGCCGCGACTGCGGCAGCTACTCCGCCGGCGGCGCCGAGAACACCACCGACTACGAGACCTGGGTCGACGCGATTGCCGGCGCCATCGGCAACCAGAAGGTCGTCATCATGCTCGAGCCCGACGCCATCGCCGACCTTCCCAGTGACTGCGGATACGATCCCACGCAGGTCAACATACCCGAGGCCGTCGCTAGCCGCTACGCCCAGATTAACTACGCCATCACCCGACTTGAGCAGCAGCCCAAAACCAGCGTCTATATAGATGCTGGCAACAGCCATTGGCAGGCCGTTCCCGTTATCACTCAGCGCTTGATTACGGCCGGTGTTCAACAGGCCCAGGGTTTCTTCTCCAACGTCTCGAACTTCAACCTCTCCACCTATGAATCCAAATTCGACACGTGGGTCTCCGCTTGCATGGCCTTCGGCATGAACCCTGCCGACGGTGGCTGGCGCCTCGGCAACTACTCCTACTGCGCCAGCCAGTACTACTCTCCGCTTGGCACCGTGAACCCCAACGACATCACCACCTGGGTGTACACCGACGAGTGGTTTCAGCAAAATATGGGCAGCGCAGTCCCCACCACTCACTTCGTCATCGATACCAGCCGCAACGGACAGGGCCCCTTCAACGCAGCTAGCTACGCCAACCCGCCCTACAACCAACCCGCATCCGTCATTACGACCCTCAGCAACGGAGGCTGGTGTAACCCGCCCGCCCGCGGTCTCGGCACTCCTCCGACGGCGAAGACCGGCGTTGCGCTGCTAGACGCTTACCTGTGGGTCAAAACCCCTGGCCAATCTGATGGCACCTGCGACTCTGCGGGTGGTGCACGCGCCTGGGACTATAGCGTCTACGATCCAGCCAGCTGGCCCACCACCGCTGCTCAGCAGGCTACCTTCGATCCGCTCTGGAGACTCTACGATCCAGCAGCAGGCGCATGGTTCCCACAGCAGGCGCTCGATCTTGTCCAACGCGCCAATCCTCCGCTCCATTAACCAGCGTATTTCCCCGTTCAGCACAAGGCCGCTACTTATTCAAGTAGCGGCTTTCGTATTTCTGCACTTCTACACAATCGGGCAATCTTGGGCCTTTAATACTCACAGCTGACGCAACTGTATACACGGGTTCGCCACCCGGTAGAGCAGAGATGTAGCATCCATAGTACTCGGTGATCTTCAGATCACGTGCCTCTAGCAGAGCGCGGGATGCGGAGTGGTCCGTCGGACCGAAATCGTGAGGCACCGCAAAGAGCACGAACGCCGGAGCATGGATGGTAGGGAAACTCTCCTAGCCGGAGAGCACGGCATAGAGATAGGGGGAGGACCTGGCCTTGGAGCCGGAACAGAAGGCGGCGGCGGCAATAGCGGCAGGTACTCCACGATCACTTTTTCTACAAGCCTGAGTTGTTCCAGAATTTCATTCAAGGTGCCGGGAACATCGCCGGGGATTTTGCCTGGCATAGGGTGTCACGGCCATAGAGATCCATGCACATCTTGTGCACATATCCAAGTCCCCTCAACGCCTTCTGCAGGTAGCTGTCCTCCAGTTTTCTTACTGAGCCGTTTTCACCGCTGGCCATGCACTGTGCGTAAGGCTTGTTGTAAGCGTAATTAGCGAAGCTCATCGTTACTTCGGCGATTTTGTATCCATGTTCGCGCGAAAGTGTCGTGCACCTAGCTTCTTTTCGGCCGTGTCCTCTTTGGACAAATTCGGAAAGCGCAACCAGTGAAAGTTCGCTGTTTCCAGTTCTTCTTTCAAAGTGGCTTCGTTCTTAGTTCCTCTTCTTTCCACCTGTTTAGACTTGGGCTGCACAAAGGAGAGGACGCAGCATTCTATTTACGCAATTTTTTTTTCGCGTTGTCGCATTTGAAGCAGATCCAGACCTAATTGCGTCTTGCAGGAGAAGACTCAAGGAATTTGTCGATAATGGGTAGTTAATAGTTGTTTGAAAGGGCGATACTAGGCCTCGATCTAATAAAATCTGGCCAACAAACAGTTCCGTTCTACAAAAATCGTGATGTTCTGCCTGGGGACGTTTCTTACGACTGGGCAGAGCATAATGCGCGGCTCTGGAATGTCGAGTAGCGTTAGGGTAAATGGAAGTCCAGGCATGATATCCTCCGCCAATACCGTTTTATTCGCTTAGGCGACTGTGACATTGCTCCATCTTTCCCAGGCACAGAAAAGCGGTTGACGACTCTTGTGCGACCACAGTTCAAAATTCATCCACCATTACCGCGACGTAAGAGGCCGACGGGAATTCGAGGCTTACCACATAGAACCCCTCCAGAGCAATTCTAGACGGGCGATATCTCAACGGGGTCTGTAATAGCAGGAGTATTGCTTCACTGTTGGCGATGAAAATGTGGAACCTACACCAGGATGATTTTCTTCAAGTAGATGAGATTAAGAAAACTATGCTGATGCTGAGGAGACCATGACTAACGAACTACTGGGAGCTATTGATAAACGTATCTCACATTTACTGGAAGCGCGAGCATTGCTCGCCGACTTCGTAAAGACCGAGAAGCTTAGTAAATACCGAGGACGCCGGAATTATTTCGGAAATTTGGAGAAAAAAGCGATTACACACACTTTCACGCCGACGATGAGCGAGAAAGTTGACACGGGGCTTGTTGTGGCACGAAAGGTGAGACGAACTTCGGCCATTAGGCCTGCCAAGCCGGCGTCCACGAAGTTGGCTTCCGTGACGATAACAAGAACAATCAAGTCTGAATCGAAGCCAAAGCGAAGCAAGAAGAAAGCCAGGCGAGGCAAAGAAGGCCTCGAGCCGTAATGACGCCTGAAACCGAAACTGCGGTAGGCTCCTAAAATCAGCGTCTGGTATCCGATTCTTGTCACATGGAGCGGTATGACTGCGTGCGGATGCAGATAGATGTTTACGCGCCGAGCGAGGGAGCGCCGGGCGCCTAGGCTAGTTAGAACGTCGTAGCTGCGTATCGCACAAATTTGATCGTGCCGATATGAAATATGGTCAAAGCGTAAAGTATCTTCACGCTGACACATGATCTAGAGCACTTCCGGATATGACATCGCCTTTTCTATCTCGCCATGCATTAACCCGAGTTCTTCAGAGCCTGCTCGAAACAGAGCTCAAAGCTGCTAGGGGACGTGCCTCCCGCGACGAAGAATTCCCGCATCACTTGTCAGGGGCATGGCCTGAAGATGTAAAGATTGCCGGAGACGGTTCACATTCACTCGGCTGTGACTCACTCGAAGTTATAGGGCTCGCGGCGGCTATGAATGAGATGTTTCACCTGTCCGAAGCGAACATCGACATCGAGGTTTCCTCCGCTACGACGTTTGGGGATTGGCTAGACATTATCGAGGGTGCGTGGCAGGCAGGCGTGGTCCACATCACGTTCCGGACGTCCGGCTCGACCGGCGCACCGAAACGATGTACACACGAATTTACACACCTGCAAGTTGAGGTTTGTCATCTTACTGAAATGTTTGCGACCCAGACGCGCGCCGTCGCTCTGGCGCTGCCTCATCACATCTATGGGTTTATCTTTACCGCGATGCTGCCAGACCAACTCGGCATTGACGTCTTATCTGACAAGCGTATGCGCCAAGCGGGGTCAGATCACTGGCCGCGGCGTGGGGACTTGGTCGTTTCCATTCCGGAGCATTGGCAATTTCTAAACCGGACACTGTCGAAGTGGCCTGAAGGCGTTAGTGGCGTGGTCTCAACGGCTCCTTGTTCGCGTTGGCTAATCGATTCGCTTATGGAAAGAGGCTTACACAGGATGACGGAGATCTACGGCTCGACGGAAACGTCCGGAGTAGGTACTCGTGCATGGCCTGAAGAAACCTATCGATTAATGCCGCACTGGCAACCTGTGACCACAAGCGATTGGTGGAAGACTAACCTCATCCATAATTCGGGGATGCGGGTTCAGCTTATGGATGGTATTCAATTTTGCGATGACGGCAGCTTCTATCTCGCTGGACGTCTGGATGGATCGGTGCAGGTGGGCGGGACGAACGTCTATCCCGCGCGAATAGCCGCCTTGTTGGTTTCTCGTCCCGGCGTTGCGGACGCCGCAGTGCGTTTGATGCGAACCGACGAGGGTATGCGGCTAAAAGCTTTTATCGTTCCAAATTCAGAGTTACCTCAAGACCTCCTGCGCCGAGAACTGGAGTTCTGGATTGAGACACATTTGACTACCGCCGAACGCCCGAAGAAATTTACCTTCGGTTTGGCAAAGCCAATAGATCCCCTCACCGGTGAGTTAGACTGGTAGGCTCTCGTACCCGTCTACGCTGGTACAGCAATCTGGTGACTATTTCGCCGAGGCTGCTATCAGGTCAATAGCACCGGCAACAGCTTTGAGCAAACTCGCCCGTCGTGGTGTTCTCTGTAGCAACGTCACCGATAAACGAAATCGCATACGCTTTGGCGAAAGAAAAAGAATACTATTAGGCCCAACGTAGCTCCGCTGGACGAAGCTTATAGCTTTTTCGTCGGGTGCTAAAGCCCTTATGAGAACAGTCGTAACGCACAACGCGAGGGAAAGAATATGGACTGCAACTTCAGAGATACAGCCCTGCTTAATCAGTTGGAGGCGGCGGACGATATAGAACTGGATACGCTGCCCTTCGGAGTCGTGGCGATGTCGGAAGACGGCACAGTTACGAGCTATAACGCGGCAGAAAGCCGATTGTCAGGCCTGACGAAGGCAACCGTCCTTGGGAGGAATTTTTTTTTCTCTGTGGCGCCCTGTACAAACAATTTCATGGTGGCACATCGATTCGAAACCGAACCGACGATTGACTCTGTTATAGATTATGTCTTCACACTGGGTATGAGACCTACTGCGGTGAGGCTGAGACTACTGAAGCAGCCCACTCGGCACCGAATGTATCTCGCCGTTGAACTCAGGTAATTTCTCCACCTCCAGCGTGATGCCCGCTATGGAAGACCTTCTTCAGTTTCTTTATCTGATGCCCGTCGGCGTCGTAAAATTTAGCGCCGATGGAGCAGTCGACATGATGAACCCAGTTGCGTCAGCGCTATTGGCGTCCATCACGACAGCCGACACACTTCTAGATATTTACTCGGCTCTCGCACCCATCGCGCCCGATCTTCGCCAGCGGGTGGCACGGTTCTCCGGGCCGGCCGGAACCATCGTGGAACAGCAGTGGCTTAGAGCGCTCGCAGGCGAGCAGGAATTGGTGCTTTCGCTCACAGTTAACCAAATTAAACACAACGTTTATATGGCTGTACTAACAGATGTCAGTAGGCTCTCGAAACAGGAGGAGAAGTTATACGTTGATCGGAAGAAATTCTTCGCAATCTTTGACAACGTACGAGATTATGCAATTTATACGATCACGATGGACGGCTTAATCGAAGAATGGAACCAATCCGTACAACGGTATGCCGGCTGGCTCGCCGCCGATGTGGAGGGTCGCAGCATGAGTTTGTTACACCCTCCGGACGACCCTGATAGGCCTCGAATCGACCTATTGCTGGCTGAGGCACAGCGCATCGGATCCACAGAGATAGAAGGTTGGGTGCTAAAGCGCGATGGATCCCGCCTTTGGGCAAACTCCGTCGTCACCGCACTACCGGACGAGTCCGGAACCGTGCGTGGTTTCGTAGTGGTCTCGCGCGATATTACCGAGCGTAAGGGGCTGGAAGACAAAATGAAGTTGCTCGCGACGGTCGATTCGCTCACTGGCGCCTACAACCGCCGAAAAGGTGACACGCTCCTCATAGCGGAGGCCAGTCGACACGCGCGTAATGGGCGTCCGTTCGCGGTGTTGATGCTGGACATCGACCATTTCAAAGCAATCAATGACGGGTTCGGACACACCGCCGGAGATTCAGTGTTGTGTGCATTCGTACGAATCTGCAAAAACACGCTGAGATCCATAGACATGGTGGTGCGTTGGGGGGGCGAGGAGTT
The DNA here is from genome assembly GCF_051013355.1 of Tunturiibacter lichenicola. Taxonomy (GTDB): domain Bacteria; phylum Acidobacteriota; class Terriglobia; order Terriglobales; family Acidobacteriaceae; genus Edaphobacter; species Edaphobacter lichenicola_F. The sequence continues at coordinate 46,267 of NZ_CP132945.1, forward strand.
TCTGTTGGTACTACCCGACACCGACGCGTCTGAGGCCATGTCCACCGCCGAGCGGGTGCGCGCCGCAGCATCGGACATGGAGGTGGCCTCCCCTGAAGGCTCACCCATCCGCTTCACAATCAGCATCGGCGTCGCCGTATCGACAGGCGATAGTCCTAGCGACTTGTTGAGCCGCTCCGACTCAGCACTGTATGCGGCAAAAACGGGCGGACGTAACAGGGTGATACTGGCGTCCTAAGCGTTCACTGCAGTTAGTAAGCAGAAAATGAACGCCTGCCGCCGAAGCCTAACCGTCTGCTGCAGGCCGTATTGTCCTTCGCTACTAACCGGCAAGCGACTTTTCAAACTGCGATTTTATGGCTGGACTTGTAAGACGAATCTACGAGCACGTTGGCTCTAGGGGTGGCGCGACCTATCCCAATTGAGCTCGGTACCGGCGGGTAGCTCAAACGAATGAATATGCGTCAACTAAATGAACCGAAACAGACGCTGATACTGAGGATTAGCATGATAAGTGCCGGTAGGAACTTTTTTAGGGGGTCTCGAACCTTAAAGTGCATGGTCAGCGCGCCCAACATTAGTATGCAGATCAGAAAGGCTGCCGGAAACACTAAGATGTGAAGCCATAGTCCCGCGATCAAGCAAAGCGCCGCTCCTACCTTCAGAGCCCCGATCACATAAGTAAACCAAACTGAAAAACCATAATACGCGAATTCTTCTCGCATCGAGTGAGAACCACCTCCGCGATAGAGGGTGCTCTGGTGAAAACGGACTAACCAGACATTCAACAGGCCGAAGGCCACTATGACCTGAATAATGGGAATTAGTGCTTTCATTTTTCCGACCTCATCTGGGTAGTGCGCTGGTGGAGGTGTTCCGAGTGTATAACGTAGAAGCAGGAATGCACTCCATCCCAGAAATAGCTCAAGACATCTCGGCCGCTCTTTTCGCCTGGTATGGCATGAGCTGTTTCTTATCAGAAAAGACGACTACCGAATTTGACCGCTACCGTCTCGCCCGTTTTCGAATACTCACTGGCCTGTTACAAGTTGCCGGAAGCCTAGGGCTGGTCATGGGTCACTTCTTTCGTCCTATCTTGCTGTTGTCAGCCGGGGGGCTCACAACAATGATGTTTCTTGCGTTGATCACACGCATCAAAATTCGCGATCCTTGGTACGCCGCAATCCCTGCATTTCTACTCTTTGCTCTGAACTTTTTTATCGTTGTGGCCGCTCTTTGAGTTGGGGAGGTCGATGCGAAGAGCCTTCTTCAAGCTTTCTGAGAATATTGTTTCCTAGAACAGTCTTATTTGGCTGTTTTCAGAACGCCATTCGTCAAAGGAAGGAAGTACCAGGGTATCGCGAACATCTTTGTTAATGATCTGCATCGCTAAATTCATTCGTTGCGTTGCGGGAGCTTTCATAAAATATGGATCAGTACGCCTACTCTTTACAATCTCTTTTAACTTTTCCAGTAGCTTCTCCCCAGGATATTGGATGACAACTGCTTCCTTCCTCTTCGCATCGACCCAACTTTGATAGGTGTTTTGGAGGTCCTGTATTGCTTCTTGCTTGGCCCGGTCTCTTTCCGATGCCTGACGTAACGCTTCTCTGCGGCGACTGCTGATGAAACCTGCCGGCACTGTTACACCGTTTTCTAAGGACCAGATGATCAATCCCGATGGATTATCTACACGGCTGCGCTTCCCTGCACTCGTTTCACTTTCGAAGTGCTCCACTGTGTCGGTAACAGTATCAGGACCAAACCGATCGACAAGCTGCCGAGCCTTTGCGACTGCGATTCCGTGCTTCATCAGGAGCTTTGTGGAATCGTCCTCTTCAGCATTTGGTACCGTCGGTTCATCAAGCGATACAGTATTCAGTTCGCGTTGTTCTGGCCGTGAGTTGTGAAGCACTCGAAGCAACTCCGCACCAGGCATAAGAACGATTTTGTATCCGTTCTTACTGGTCATTGGCAGCACATCCCATTTCGAAATGTACTTGATCTTCACAAGTTCATTAAGTGCGAGGCCCATCGTTGACTTTATCTTCGAGAGATGTGGGTAGGCCTGCACATTCAGTAGATTGCATAGTTCCGCATAATCCTTCTCTACTTGCCTTCCCTGACTCGCATGGAACCAGAGGTGCAGGTTTCCAAAAATCCCCTTTGCTGTTGGGCGAGTGAGCTGTTTGTAGGCATTGAAATCCTCTGGAATTACATAGCGTTGGTTCAGATTCTCTATAAGCCAATCTTCAAGAGTGACTTCGTAATGTTCCTGTTTTTCGGTACCGTTTAGATTGCTGCTCCCGGTCCGCTTGAAAGCGCGAAATACGTGTAGTACTTCGTCTGAATAAACCTTTTTTGCGGCGCGGTATACAACTTGTTCTGAAGTAATCGTAGTATCGGTCATACGCTTACCCCAACGAACTATTTCTTCGTAGATTTCGCCGTTCCTTGAAAGTCCCAATTCTTGAATCATTCGATAGCCGCTAAATCTAATCGGATTGCTAATCTGACCAGTCTTGGCTCGTTCTTCACTGATGATTTTGAGCAAAGCTATGAATTTGTCCCGGTCAGTGGTTGAAGGCAATCCCAACTGTTCAGATCCCCGAAATTCAGCTGCAACTTTGACCTTGTGTCCGTTCCGAAAAACGATTTGCTCAATCCGTCGAGACGTCCGATTCTTGTCTCGCGCATCATTAGCACCGAAAAACCCGATCTGGAGGAGATTTTTTTCGAATCTCACTAGATCAACATCAACAGCAATAGGCATCAGCGAGGATGGCCTATTATCGAGTTTTTGGGTAATGTTTTTTCGCGTCATGTGGTTTGCTGCCTTATGTTTGTTGATTGCTTTAATAAATGCAAGAACTATAAAGACAGCTAAGTACTATAGACTCCGGTAAGTGGTTGATAACAAATTATTTACTTGGCTATCTTTGCCAATGCACCTCTCTATCTTTGCCAGCAAACCTCTCTAAAGTTGCCAGTGGACCTCGCGCTCGAAGAACCAGCGATCCTCACGCTTTTGCCATCCAACCTCGCTACTTCTGCCACGGGACCTCCCTACTTTTGCCACCCAGCCTCTCGCTTCGTGCCAATGCACCTCTCTAATGCGCGGGAATGATTGGAGGCAGGGGCCGCGCCCTCGTTTCAGCCGCTAGTTGCGGCAAAAATGCATAGAAGTTGGTGCAGATTGTGCCAGCGCACCTCTCGCTTTTGCTGCGAATTGTATTTTTAGAGCCTGAGGCACCTAATGTTCGAGAGGTTGGCTGGCAGAATACGGATCCTTCGCTGACATTGTCAGCCGCTCATCATTGATTACAAAAGGGTTATATAACCATTTGCCAGCCAACCTCTCGCCAAAGTCTATAGAGAGGTGTGTTGGCACGGCACTAGAGAGGAGTCCGTTTCTGCGACGTTCGCCCCCAAGTGAGCAATTTGGCACCGGTCTGCGCTACTTTCATGTTCCCCACTTGAACTTTGTACCCCTAGTCGGCCAAGATTTCTTGGGTTTATCAGCAAAGGAAAATACACGCAACGTAAGCCACGGGTCGGCGTGGCAGCAGGAGATGCTGCGATCCGTCGCACCGTGGGTCAGATCGGCCGGCTCGCGATAAGTGTTATTGTTTGCGATATCGTTGAAATATTGCTGCGATATCGTTGCGATAACAAATTGGCTGCTGTGACCGCCGGAAGTTTGCGATACAGCGATATCGCTGCGACAATAAATGGACGCGGAGTGTGTTGCTCCCTCCAAAAACTTGCTATATGCGATATCGCTGCGACAAATCGAGAGAACTTTTATCAAGATGCAATATTGCGATATCGCTGCGATAAACCAACCAACAATCGTTGTCGCCCGTGTTGATTCAAAAGGTACTTGTGGTGATAAAAGAGCGATATCGCTGCGATAACGACGATAACCTGCGATAAAGTAGCAATATCAAAATGTAGTTGCGATATCGCAGCGTGCAGAATGGAATCAGATGCCAGTAATTGCAGTCTCAAATCCGAAGGGTGGAGCGGGGAAAAGTACGACTACCCTACTCCTTGCTACTTATCTCGCTCAAAGCGGGGCTTCAGTGTGCGTATTGGACGCTGATCCAAACCAGCCCATCATAGATTGGAAGCTCAATGGCGACTCAAAAACGACCCTGAGCGTGATCGGTGGGGTCAAAGAGTCGAACCTCATGGAGATACTTGACGCTCAAAATGATCAGTTTGTCTTTATCGATCTTGAAGGAACCGCGAGCGTTCTTGTCTCCAGGTCCATTGCCATGTCTGACTTCGTGATTATTCCCGTTCAAGCCAGCGCGGTAGATGTTAGACAGGCCGGTAAGGCGATTAGGGCCGTTCGGGATGAGGAAAAGGTCGCGCAGAGATCCAATCTCACCCGCAAAATTCCTTTCAGGGTTCTAATGACTAGAACACCAGCGCCGGGTGCGCCGGTGTCTTCGGTGCAGCGCCAGTTGGAAGCCGAATTGATTGCCGCCGGTGTCCCTCGCTTCCGCACCAGTTTGGCCGAACGTCTGGCTTTCAAGGCTATTTTCGTCGAAAGACTGACCTTGTCTGAGCTTGGAGAGCATAAAGTAGGAAATTTGGAGGCAGCTTACCAAAACATCCATGATCTCGTGGAAGAGCTAGTGGAGACGCTGCATGCCATTGAACGAGAGAGGTATCCAAATGAATAAATTTGGCCTTATTGAGGATGAAACCGACAATCGTTCGAGTGAAATCCCAAGCTTAAGCGATAGGCTCACTGCATTTCCATCCGTCCGGCCGCGGTCACCGATCGACCTTAAGGCCGTTGACGCTGCTGCTGCACCTCACGGTTTCATCAGTCGGGAAGCATCAACTTCAACTGAAGAAAAACTTCACGCCAGACGCCGACGGGCCATACCCGCGGAACCGACGAGACATCTAGCGATTCGTCTCGTATCTTCCCAATATGACCGTTTTGTAGCCTATGCTGACCGTCACAAAATTACATATCACGAAGCCATCTCTAAACTCTTAGATTCTGTTGACGAATAACCAAAGGTACCAAACCCGGTTTTATCTTTCGTGCATCCTCTCTAGTTCTTCGAGCTCCTCCATCATTGCTATCAGCTCGGAACTGTCTGCCTCAGCTTCGGGAGTCTTGTGAAATTCGTATCGTTCAGCTAACGCGTCGCCTTCCGCTTCGATGATCCGAGCAAGCGAATACATTGCCTCAGCGAGATCTTCAATGGTGCGAAAGGACATCACCATTCGCCCTGGACTCAGTTCAATATTCGCCGGCAGGGAATCGATTCCCAACTCGCCTACGTCTCTGCGCACGAGTGTTCGAAGTTTTTTGCGAGAAGTGGTATTTCCTTCGGTTCGGATACGCTCAAGCTCTAAGGATGGACTCTTGGAGTCGTGGATCCTTTCGAGGAAGTCCGCGAGCACCTGACGCTCCACGAGTCGCGATCTCCCAACTTCAGTGGTCGGAAGCAGCTCCAAAAGCAGCTGTGCAGTCCTGGGTTGAATTTGAAAGAGTGTTTCAATTTCTCGGCGCTCATAGTGAGAGCGAACAGAAGCGGTTACGGTTTGCCGAATTTGGTGGAGCCGAGTGAGCCAGGAGATAGGACGCGGCATATGACCTCCAAGGGGAAGCTAAGTCTGAACAATAGTTTAGGACCTTTTTTTAAGGTCGGGAATATCTGCGTGTATACGCAATAACAAAAAATCTCTCGACCTCTTATTACCCACGATAATGTCAGTTGTCGTTGCAAATATTTATCACGAACTCCTTCAGGACCTGAAGGGCCGCGTCCGGGCCGCCCAGATGCAGGCGGTGTTTGCCGTCAACCGGGAGCTGATCCTCCTTTATTGGTCGATCGGCCGGGACCTGAGCCAGCGGTTTGCGGTTGAGAAGTGGGGCGGCAAGATTATCGACCGGCTCGCCCGTGATTGCAGACTAAGTTCCCGGGAGTCGAAGGGTTCAGCCCTCGGAACCCTCCGCTACATGCATTCTCTGGCAGAGGCTTGGCCCGAGGATGAAATTTTGCAGCTCGTTGCAAAATTGCCCTGGAGTCACAATGTCTGAGTCTTGGACCGCATCAAGGACCGCCCCACACGAGAATGGTATCTTCGCGCCGCATACGGCTGAAGTCGGGATGTCCCTGGTCCTGCAGAGTCAAGAGCGGTTTGCACGAGAGGGAGGGGAAGGCCCTGACCAATTTCCCGCGTGCGTTGCCTTCCCCTAACTTGGACATGGCGGAGCAGATCCTCAAGGACCCCTACAATTTCGACTTTCTCACCGCGACGGCCACAGCCAGAGAGCGGGAGATCGAACGGGGGCTGTTGACCCATCTGCGCGACTTCCTTTTGGAGCTGGGTCGCGGCTTTTCCTTTGTTGGGAGCCAGGTGCCCGTGACCGTGGACGAGCAGACCTTCTACATCGATCTGCTCTTCTACCATGTCCGGCTGCACCGATATTTCGTTTTCGAATTAAAGGTCGGTGCCTTCCAGCCCGAACATGCCGGTAAGCTGAGCTTTTACCTGGCGGCAGTGAACCGCACTATGAGCACTTCGGTCGAAGGCCCAAGCATCGGGTTCTCCTGTGCGAGAGCCGGAGCGGTCCTATGGTGGAATTTGCTCTTGAGAACACCAATCAGCCGATTGGCGTGTCCACCTATCAAGTCACTCGTGAGCTGCCGGCGCCCATGCAGGAGGAGCTGCCGAGCGTAGAGGACCTGCAGGAGGTCATTTACAAGCTCCGTGCGAAGATGGAGACATTGCGTGGGAACGCACCCTATGATGAGTAAAGCATTCCATATCAATAGAATCGCCAGTCTCAGCCAATTTTGCAACTGGCCGTTGCAAAATTGGAGTTTGCATAGTCATTGCGCCGGTAGGCTCCTATGAGCTCGTCCCTGGCTCTCATCCCTTCGTCGGGGGACTCGCCGCTCGATCGCAGTGCCGCAATTCGGGCCTTGCGGGACATGGTGCTGAACTCTGTCGTTTCCGACCATTCCAAGCGAAACTACGCCAAAGCGCTGGACGAGGTGTTTACCCTGTGCGCGAATCGCTCACAGGGGCTCTCTCGCGCTCTCCTCATGGAATATCGGGCTTCCATGGTGGAGAAGAAACTGAGCGCCTCCACCGTGAACGTTCGCTTGTCTGCCGTGCGCAAGCTCGTCGGCGAGGCGCAGCGCAACGGAATCATTGACGCTGATGAGGCCGCAAACCTCGCCGGTGTTCCCAACCTTTCCCAGAAGGGAACCAGGCTGGGGAACTGGCTGACGCGGGATCAGGCCAAGGAGCTGCTGACGGTCCCTGACCGTTCCAAGATCAAAGGCGAGCGAGACTATGCGATCTTGGCCTTACTGTTGGGCTGCGCCCTGCGGAGGCAGGAGCTGGCCCGCCTGGACATTGACGATATCCAGCTCCGCGAGGGGCGATGGGTGGTGGCCGATCTGCGCGGCAAGGGCGGTCGAGTGCGAACGGTGGCGATTCCGCTATGGGTTAAGAAAGCAATCGACAGATGGATGGTAGCAGCCAAGATTGAGAAAGGCCGTCTGCTGCGACCGCTCTCGAAGAGCGGAAAGGTGATCGGCGACGAGCTGGGCGACTGGGCCATTTGGTCGGTCGTCGAGCAATCTGCGAAGGAGATTGGAATCGAACACTTCGGTGCACACGATCTACGCCGGACATGTGCGAAGCTCTGTCGCAAGAATGGCGGCGATCTGGAACAGATAAAGTTCTTACTTGGGCATAGCTCCATTCAAACAACGGAACGATATCTGGGGTCGGAACAGGAGATTGTCGTCGCGGTGAACGATAATCTGGGACTGTGATCTGACATCTACGCATCTCAGCATCCGGGGTGCACAGGTTCGTGCCTCGCTCGCGGTCAACCGATAACTTGTCGGGTGATTACGACTTGCACGGCCATTCTGGGCTAACGAGAAACTTTCAAAACCTGCTGATCCCAAACAAGCGGGGCGTTGTGTTGCTGAGGTCAAAGCTGAATCGGCAATTCGCTTACGACCTAATCGAAAACTAGAAGTTGGCGCATTGACCCTGTTTTAAAGCTGCGACATTTGAGCCGCCAGTGATTGACGTGTTGCCCGAGCATTGGAGGTTGCCGCGAATCTTGTTAGTGAAGATCTGAGTGTTGGCAGTGTTGTTCTGATCGACCAGATTGCCCTGGAGAGTGTTGCCGGTGACGACAGTGCTGGCGGAGTTGGATTGCACGGTGAGGTTGTCGCTGATGGTGTTGCCTAGCACGCTGATCAGGGCGTTGTTGCTCTGGACAGTGACGTTGCCGTGGACGGTGTTGCCCGGGCAGGAGCCGTCCGTAGTACCGATCAGCACTGGGGCGCCGTTACTCTGCAGGGCGAGGTCACCCTTCACCGTGGTGCCGCAGATATGGTTGGTGGCCGAGTTCGCCTGCGTGCTCTGGACCGCCAGATTGCCGCCAATGATAGTGCCGGACGTGATGGAGAAGGTGCCGCCGCTGATCTGGAGGTTTCCGCCGAGGCTTGTCTGCACGAGTTCGACTGTGCCGTTGCTCTGGGTGAGGTTACCGCTGACCGAGCCTCCGACGAAGACACAGACCTGGTTGGCCGAGACAGTGATGTTGCCGTTATACGCGCCGTTATACGCGCCGTTGCATTTCGCACCTGCGGCAGGCACAGAGCCTGTGAAGGTGACGGTATAGGTCCCACCTACGAAACTGAAGATGTAGTTGACCGCGGACAGAGAGCCGGTGCCGATAGTGATCGGATACGTACCCGGCAGGCTCAGCGCATTGGCAGTGGTGGCCAACGCGGGCGCGCCGCTGATGACGGAGCTGTTATCGCCGTTGACGAAACCGGTGATCGTGGCTCCCAGCGTGGGTGTGGAGCCGAACGGCGCTGAGAGGCTGTTCGCTGTGACGGTGAGGACCGCCGGATTGACCCGCTGCAAGACCGACGCGTTAGCCGTGTTGTAGTTGGCGAGATCAGCAGGAGTAAAGGTGGCCGACAGAGTCTGCGCACCTGCTCCAAGGATGATTCCAGGAGCCGGAGAGTATGTGAAGCTGCCCGGAACGGACGCGGTGGCGTTCAGTTGCGATGCACTGAGCGGCGTACCGTAGATGATGGTCGCGGGTGTTGCCCATGTGATGGTCGCCGTGGCGCGATTGACCTGCAGAACCACGGTGGTCGTAATGGTGGTGTAGTTGGCCGTGTCGTTGGGGGTGAAGGTGACCGAAAGAGTTTGCGCACCGGCGGGGAGGATTCCGGACGCCGGAGAGTAAGTGAAGGTGCCGGGAATGGACGCGGTGGCGTTCAACTGGGCTGCGCTGAGCGGTGTGCCGTACGTAATAGCTGCCGGTGCAGCCCAGGTTATCGTGGATGCGGCCTGAGCGACGGTGAAGCTCTGTGAGACCGGGCTGGCCGCAGCGTAGGTGGTGTCGCCTGCCTGATTCGCAGTCACCGTAATCTGTCCGGCGCCCGTGATCGTGAGGACAGAGCCTGAAACTGTGGCCGGTCCGGAGACGGTGAAGCTCACCGGCAGGTTGGACGAGGCGGTGGCCGAGAGTGTGATCGGCCCAGCCCCGTAGGTTACTTGAGATAGCGGACTAAAGGTTATGGTCTGGGGGATAGCGGTGCCGGTTTCGGAGAAGCTGGCCGGGGCGCTGAGGCCGTCGACGCTCGCCGAGATGGTGAGGGTTCCACTTGAGCTTGGCTGCGCCGCGACCTGCGCCTGGCCGTTGCCATCGGTGATCGCGGTGGCGCCAGATGGGAAGGTCAAACCAGTACCGGCAAAGGTCACGGTCACGCCAGCGATTGGGTTGGACTCGGCGTCCTGCACGGAGACGACCAGCGGGTTGGCGAAGGCTGTGCCGACCTGCGCGGTCTGGCCTGAGCCGGAAACGGCGGTGATGCTGCCGGGGCCGCCGGTCTGGGCTGTGACCTGGTTGGACGGCGACGAACTACCGTTAGTGTTGGTGGCCTCGACGACGTAATAGTAGGCGGTGGCTTCCGTGAGGCCGATGTCGGAGTAGCCGGTGGCTGAGGTCGTGATGACCAGATTGGCCGACGAGGGAGTGAAGCCCGAGGTGGTGGAACGAAAGAGCTGGTACGTCACGCTGTGGGTGGAGCTTCCGGTCCAGAGGAGGTCGATCTCACGGCTGGAGGCGACTGAGGCCTTGAGCGCGGTGGGAGCGGTCGGCGCGGTGGGGGACGTGCCAGAAGAGCTCTGAGTAGCGGCGGTGGCTTGATTGGAGGGCAGCGAGGTGAGGATGGAGTTGTTCGCCTCGACGATGTAGTAGTACGTCGTGCCGGGTGTCAGGGCGGTGTCGGTGAACGAGGTGTTGGCGGTGGTGGTGACCAGCGTGCTGGACGAGGGCTGGAAGCCGGGTGTGTTGCTGCGGAAGAGCTCGTAGACGGCGTTGCTGGTGGAGCTCGCGGTCCAGTTCAGGTTGATCTGCGTATCGGAGAGTGTGGAGGCGGCCAAACCCGAAGGCGCGACCGGCACGGGCACCGTGCCGAGTCCGATCTCGATTCCGTTGATCTGGGCATTGTTGGCGGCACCGTTGGAGAACTGGATGGTGATGACGCCGTTGGTGTCGGCGACGGCATAGAACGACTGCACGGTGGCGGTGAATTCGCCCCCGGCGGTCGCGAAGATGTCGAAATTATTTAGCACCTGCGTGCCGTTGATGGCCACGTTGAACTGGCGCTGCTTTGCGGCCGTGGAGAAGTTATCCGAGAAGTGCAGGTCGACGATATAGCTGCCACCCGGGGTGAGTCCGGGAGCTGTGTAGGTGAAGCTACCGCCGTTGGTCCGGCGATTGGTCTGGTACACGGCTGCTGGGGCGGGGTTGAGGATGGAGGAGGGAATCGTGATGGCGTGCGTGGTCGAGCTTCCAGGCGTGCTGGCACCTGTAAATCCACCATCGACGGACCAGCCGGCTGGAGGCGTTGTGCCGGTGTATCCGCTGTCGATCTTAAGGACGTCCGTGGTGATCTTGCCGCCGTTGGCTGCGGTCGCGGCGCTGGCCAGATTCGACGGGGCGGAGGTGCCGACGGTCCCGGTGGCCTGGACGAGGTAGTAGTAAGTGCTCGATGGGCTCGCTGTCGTGTCGGCGTAGGAGAGTCCGGCCATGCCTGTGATGATCTGGTTGGCGGTCGAGGGCGTGAATGAAGACGTGGTGCTGCGGTAAACGCTGTAGAGGACGCCGGGTGTGGAACTAGCCGTCCACGCGAGATTGATCTGGGTGGGCGAGATAGACGTGGCCGTGAGGGCCGTAGGGGCCGCCGGGCAGGTGGTGGAGCAGGGGACCCCCTGGTAGACGGTGACGTAGCTTGTGATGTTGCCGCTCTGAACCATGGTTCCGGCGTTGTTGACCGTGTGGGTGATCGAGCCGCTGCCGTTGAGGAAGACCGAGACGGCATCGTTGACGATGACGCCGGTCGCGTCCGGCACCGTGATGGCGCTGTCCAAGATGATGGGGAGGCCCTGATTGAAGAAGGAATAAACCCCGAGACCGTAAGCCGCGTGCGACGTGACCTGACTGGAGACGGAATAGGACGAGTAGCCATTGGCGTTGCCGTTCATCCAGGCGCTCTGGCTGGGCACGTCGTAGGGTAATTCACTCTGATAGAAGATGGTCTCGCCGGCATTGCCGTTCCAGACGACCTGGTTCTGTTCGAAGTGTTCGACCGCCAGGCCGAGTGCGGTGACGTTGTCGCCATTGACGACCAAGCCGTGGTTTGCGACGTTCACAGTCCAGCCGACGGGGACTTGGCCGTGGTCGGCACGCCAGATCCAGGTGTTGTCTAAGATAACGTCACTGCTGTCGATCTCGAGGCTGGTGTCGGCCAGGCCGTTGGCAGCACCGCCAATCCGGAAAGAAACGTCACTGATCCAGGTGGGATTGTCGTGGTGGCTGGCCCCCGGCGCCCCGGGCGTCCCGACCTGCACTAGCACCGGCGAGGAGATTGGCCCGGCGTCGATCATGAGCCCGGCTATCTGGACGCCATCCACATCCGCTACGGTGATGGCTGGCGTGCCGTTCTGCGGCACGAGCGTGGCATAGCCCAGGCCGAGCACGATGGTGTTGGGATTGGTGATGTTAATCGAGCCGGCGTACTGGTAGATACCTGGGGTCAGAATGAGGTTCTGACCGAGAAGCAGGGCGTTGTTGATGTCCGCCAGCGCGGTGGAAGGCTTGGCGATGAAGAAGGTGCTGATGGGCAGCGAGTAACCGCTCTGGTTGCCGTTTACCCAGGTAGCGCCGGAGGAGTTCCGCTGGGCGTCGGGGACGAAGACGTTAAAGGCGCCGTTGCCGTCGACGTAGAGAAAGGCCTTCTCGCGGCTGACTGGGGTGGTAGGCAGTACGGTGTAGCGGTTGCCGGTGGGGTACTGCGGGACAGGCGCGCCCTGCACGCCGGAGAAGACCATGTTCCACACGCCGCCCGACCAGCTCCCGATGGTGCTGTTGCGGGTGTACCACTGCTGCTGGGAGCAGGGGTTAACGTTCCCGGTGACGAGGGTGTCGGAGATGAAGCCGCCGCTGGCAAAACCGCAGTTCGTGTTAGTGAGCTGCAACGGGCCGTTGATGTTCATGCGGCGGAAGTCGGCCCCCTGCGAGACGGCCCATTGCAGGGTCGTCGGGGCGTTGATCGTCATATTTTCGAGAGATCGCCAGAAGTTATCCGTGACGTTGCCGTTGCTGTCGGTGAGGTTGGCAGTGAGATAGCCATTAATGGTCACCGACTGGGGGCTTTGGCCAAGGCCAGCCACGGCCTCGTAATAACCTACCTGCGCCTGCGGGCTATAGGTGCCCGGCATAAAGAAGACCTGGTACCGGTTTGTGCTGAACTGGGCCTCCGCGTTAACGGAGTCCAGGGTACTCTGAATGTCGGCAGCAGACATGCTCGGATCAAGAATCTTAACGTTCGGACCGAAGTCGGGCGCCTGGGCACGAACGGATGCCGGGGCTGTGAAGGAAGCCGCGGCCCAAAGAATGAGCACCGCCAGGCTGAGGCGAGACTTGAATGTTCCGGGGATCGACTTCGGGATGTGGCATCTCATCTGGCTTGGTCCTCGGGGCCTTCGTAAAAGTGTTCACGTTCGGGACTGACCACTCAGCCGTGGCTGGAGGCTTTATTCGCTGCGATCCGATCTTTGGCGGAAGAGCCGGAAGAATTGGAGGAGCGGTTACGTTGTCTCTGACGTGACGCCCGAAACCTAGCACTGAGATACAGCGTCCGTCTTGTTACATCAAGTGAACGTTCCAAAGCTGTCTGTTACAGATTGTTACTGGGGCATTTTAATTTTTGTAGAGCTGAGATTTCGGAGGGTGATATGCGGGGTGTTACAGAATTTGTGAGGCCGCTTGCAAGAGCATCACCCTTAACGCCACGTGCCGGGGGAGGGAATGCGACGAGTATATTTCAGACGGGTTGGTTGAAAACGATGGCGGCGGGAATCTGGAGGCGGTGCCTTCGCACCATGCGGGGACGGTGGATCTAATCTTCGGGAACCACTTCGATCGCGTTGACAACCGCATAGTTCACAACGGGCAAGAAGGATAGCTCGATCGTGCCGTCGGCGCTCGCCTGTATGCCTTCGAAAGTCTTCACGACCGGCGCTGAGCCACCTTCGCGGAGAATGTCGAAGTCTTTGAGCAGCATGTTTCCGTTACAGGCTACGTCGAAGACTCTGCTGCCTAATCCGCCGATGCCGCCGTTCTCGCGGCCAAACCATGGCTCCCGGAAGTAGAGCCGTAGTCGATATTTTGCGAACGGTTCCGCCGGTATGTTGTAGCGGAATCGGCCGATGCGGTCGAATGCGTACATCCCGAGGTTGGCAAGTCGCGCCTGTTGGGGAGTTTGCCCCCGCCTGCCCCCGCTGAAGTATCGATCGGAGAGCCAGAACTGTCTATTGCTATCGAGCATTGAGGCTGGGCCAGCCAAAAGCCTCACCGGAACCTGCTTGCCAGAAGGCTCGGGCAGGATTTCGACCGCGTTTAGGAGTGAGACCTCACTGATGTAGTCGAGGTGAATCGCGCCGTCATTCTCCGGTGTCACCCCGGCCACGATAGTTGAGGTTGCGATGCCGTCGCCACCGGCTTGGTTTACGACATCGAAGCCGATGTTGGATCCGGCATTGATCGAAAAAGTGGCGGGCCGAGTTGCCGCTTCCAGGTCCGAAGCTTCGGCAAAATGAAGATGAATCTCATAGGTCCCTTGTTTGACGGGGAAGATGCAGTGGGTTATCCCCCGCACTCCGCTCTGGTAAAGGTACGGATCTTCAGTGCCGCCAACTCGAAGATTCGGCAAGTGAATGTTTGTTCCACCCCGACAGTACCGCGCAAAGGACCAGGTTAATCCCGAGCGATCTGTGTAGGGTTTGCGCACTACCCCCATGAGCGCGCGGATTTGATCCGGCGGAGGGCCAGAAATCGGCGAGGCTGCTGCACCGTGTACGAATTCCTGTATTTTCGGGAGGTGCAAGCGCGAGGCCCATATCATAAAGCAAACGACGACGGCGAGAGCTACTCCAATCCACCGCCCCAACTTTCTGTGGTTTCTCGCTTGATATTCCGGGTCCGCAGACGGGATAAGAATTGGGGGCTGCGTCGGCGGTGATTCGACGTCTTCAATCAAATCTCCCAGTTGCTGACGGGTTTCTGTGGTGGGGGTGCTTGCGGGGAGGAAAGTCGGTACGTAGCCTCCCGGATGCATAACGACTCGGAATGGCCGCAAAGCGCCCGCTATCTGATAAATATCGTGCAGTCGTTTTCTAAGTGAATGCACCGTAACCCGCACGATGGTGTCGGTCTGTGGGTCGAAACTCGGCCGGCGGCCCAGTGCTTCTACCGCGATGTTGTATTCCTTGATCTGGTCGGCTCTGCCAGCAAATCGCTCTTCGCAAACGTACTTCAGCACACGCGCGATGTTCGCCGAGCGGCCAAGGACGCCAGAAGTCAATAGCCAGTCGAGTTCCGCACGCTCGAGTTCTAAATCATCGCCGAGGGCATGCTCCGATTCGAAGATGGTTCCGCCTGCTGCCACAGCCCGCCATTCTACACAGAACGCCTCGTTCTTGGGCTCTTCTTTGTAAGAACTGCTGAGAGGGTTGTTACACTCAATCGCTAACAAACGCTAACGTCATTCTGGGCGGGGACATACGTCGGAAGTCTCGCATCGCACGATCCGATATGGAGTGACCGTGTCAACTCCGCGCAACAGTAGGGTTGATTTTGTCGTTGTCGTTGCTTTTTTCCCAGCAGCTCTCGGGCTACTGCTGTGACAATCTTGCTCTGATCCTTGCCGGCCGCGCCCAGTTTTATATATTGCTTGTCCTGCCGTCTGCGCAGTCCGTATTCTGTATCGCTGAAGAATTCCATCTGGTATCGTGCGACACCTTCGTATCGGTCAGGAATCAACCTTCTGCGAATAAGGCAGGTTGAGCATTCAGTTGAGCCAGTCGCGGAGAAACGACCACAGAACAATTGAGCTTCTGTCTCGATTCGTGTAAACCCACCACACCTTTATTGCGAATTTGCAAGATTGGCGAGCCGAAACATTGCGATATAAACGAAATCCGAACAGCCTACGCTCCTGACAATCTCTGATTGATCCAGTGTCAGGAATGCATTTTTGACTGCCAGTTTTTGTACATCAATGTCCACCAACTGCCCCCGAGAGACGTGCTCTTTTCATAAAGAACAAAGCAAATGCGCTCGAGAGCAATACACAGCCCAGCGCCAGGAAACAATCGCTGTATGCGAGCAGGAATGCCTGCCGACGGACCGCGCCGCCAACCGCGCCGATCGCGCGCATGTGAGCCGAAGACGGGTCGCTGCCTTGAGACATGAAGTAAGTTGCCGACTGCTGTAGGCGTTCCTGCACGGCACTTGAGTAAATGCTCACGGACTCTCCGATGCGGGCGGAATGGAAGCGTTCTCTTACAGAAAGCAATGTCGAAAGTCCAGCGATGCCGATTGAGCCCCCGATGTTTCTCATCATGTTGAAAAGTGCAGAGGCTGAACCACTTTCGCGTCCCTTCGCCATGCCAGCCGTGGAGACGGAAGAAAGTGGAACCATGATAAGTGGCTGGCCTAATGCGCGGAAAATAAGCGGAATATGGAATTGTAGGCCCGCGAAATTGGAATCGAGATCAGAGGTAAAGAACGAACTACCTCCAAAGAAGAGTATTCCAACGCCGATAATAATCCGGGCGTCGAAGTGTTTCATCAGCTTCGGCACCAGCGGAATAACGAGGAGTTGCGGAAGACCCAGCCAGATGATGACCTCGCCGATCTGTAAGGCGTCGTAACCGTGAATCTGTCCTAGATACAGGGGAAGGATAAACACGACGCCATAGAGGCCAACACCGAGGATTAAGTTAATGAAACTGCCAAACCCGAAGTTTCTTCGCGCGAAGAGGCGCAGGTCAAGAAGCGGGTCTTTTTTGCGTAGTTCGATGATGATAAATGAAGGTATGAAGATCGCTGCGATCCAGGCCAGTTTTACAATCCCGGGATCGCCGAACCAGTCTTTACGATTTCCATCTTCGAGCACGATCTCGAATGCAGCGAGGCCAATCGCCATAGTGAGGATTCCCCACCAGTCACCTTTCTTCAGCAGACTGAGGTTCATCGGTTGCTTTTCCATGGTGAACCAGACAGCCGCGATCAACAGGGCTCCAGGAATGATGTTGATGTAAAACACGAAG
Source organism: Tunturiibacter lichenicola (assembly GCF_051013355.1). GTDB lineage: Bacteria > Acidobacteriota > Terriglobia > Terriglobales > Acidobacteriaceae > Edaphobacter > Edaphobacter lichenicola_F. The sequence continues at coordinate 62,974 of NZ_CP132945.1, forward strand.
GGCCATCCGTAGTTGTCCGTCAGCCAGCCGCCGATGAGCGGCCCGATCGCAGGGGCAAACACCGCTGTGACGCTAAACATTGCCATGCCAATCGGTTGCTTCGCCGGTGGAAGATACGTGAGGATTACATTGAAGGAGAGAGGAATAAGCACGCCGCCGGTGAACCCCTGCAGAACACGAAAGAGGATCATCAGTTCCAGCGAATGTGCCTGTCCGCAGCAAACAGAAAAGAATACGAACAAGATCGAATTCACGAGAAGATATTTCTTCAGTGAAAATGCAGCGGAGAGCCACGAGGTGAGCGGGATCGTAACAATCTCAGCAACCAGATATGAAGTCGGTACCCAGGAGATCTCATCCGAACTGGCTGCAAGCGTTCCGGCAATGTCGCGCAGCGAGGAGTTCGTAATGATGATGTCGAGCACCGCCATAAAGCACCCTAGAAGAACTCCGAGAACGGATATCCAGGTCTTCAGCGACACATGATCTTGGGCCCCAGGCGTGAGATTTACAGCCCTCACCGGATTGATCGTTGTGGTTGCCATGGAAGGGTTCCTTTACTTTGTGGTTACAGTAACGATTGACGACATGCCGGGCGAAAGCAAATTCTCATAGCCACGCACACTGTCCTGATCGAGCACGATCTTGACTGGAATCCGTTGCACGATCTTGGTGAAGTTGCCGGTCGCATTGTCCGGAGGCAGCAGCGCGAATTCATTGCCAGAGCCGGGGGCGAGGCTGTCCACATGTCCATAGAACTTGTGCTTTGAAAAAGTATCGATCTGTACTTCGACACGCTGACCGGTGCGCATCTTCTCCAGTTGTGTTTCCTTGAAATTAGCGACGACCCATAGCTGATCTTCCACAATCGCCATCAATGGCTGCCCGATCTGCACGCGCTGCCCGGCCTCGACTGACTTTCTGCCGACTCGTCCGCCTACGGGAGCTTTGATGATGGTGTAGGACAGTTGAAGCTTTGCGTCCTCCAATGCGGCCATGGCCTGCGCGATTGCGGCCTGAGTCGTTGCAAACTGGCCTTCGCGTACGCGCGTCTCAAGGGTTGTAGCCTGCGCAGATTGCAGTCCCCCTTGCGAGTTTGTTAGCAGCGCTTCCGTACGGAAGACGCCTTGCTGCGCCGCAACCAGTTGTGCCCGCGCCTGGCGCACCTGTTCCTGGGCCGCGGTTTGTCCGGCGACGGCGACCTGGTAGCTTGCGCGCTGGTGATCGACGGTTTGCTTCGAGACCTGCTCTTTCGTGTAGAGATCTTCGTATCTGTGCAGGTCGGTGTCTTCGCGTTGCAGCGTCGCATTTGCCTCTTGAAGCTGGGCCTGCGCACGCGGAACTCCTGCCTCAGCGGCAGTGACGGCGGCTTTGGACGCCTGGATCGAAGCTTTGGCCTCCCCAATGGTGCCCACCGCTTGTGTCGTTTGCGCCGTAGCGGACTGCGATGTGGAGCGTATCGCAGCCTCGGCGGTATCAGCTTGGCGGCCTGCCGCATCAAGTGCGGCCTTTGACTGGTCCAGTCTCACCTTGTAGTCGTTCGGGTCAAGGACGATCAAGGTCTGTCCTTCAACTACATGCTGGTTGTCGTCTATCAGGACCTGCTGCACTGTGCCGGTGACGCGAGCACTGATTGGGTGCAGATGCCCCGCCAGATACGCATCGTCCGTCTCCTCATGATGAGCTGACCACACGAGGTATCGAACGCCGAAGACGAGCAGCAGGGCCAACGCCACGCCTCCGCCCGAGACCAAGAGTGTTTTCTTCCGCCGCGCAATTCTACTTGTGCTCGGAGGTTGAGGTACTGTGGTTGATTCTTTGACTTCCGATTCCATTACTGCTTGACTCATGACATTCCCTCTCATAAAAAAGCAAGCATCTAGGGGTGCGTGTAGGTCTGTTCCACACTGCCGACAGCACGAGCAAGCTGCGCACGTGCGATGTTGTAGCGAAACAAAGCGCCGATCTCCGTGTCATTTGCACGGGCAAGCGAATCCTGCGCTTGGGTGACTTCAATGTTGTCCGTGACGCCTGATTGAAAGCGGCCCTGCGAGAGCGTGACTTCTTCATTGGCCAACTGCACCTCCTGCCGACCAAGGTCAACCTGGTGAAGCGCAGACTGCAATTCGACCTGCCCGTCGCGCACCTGCTCGGTCACCTGGTTGCGCTCCTGGGCGAGCTGTTTCTCTGTTCGCTGTTCGGCCAGCGCTGTGCTCTTCCGCTCTGCTCTGAGTCGTCCGCCGGTGAAGATGGGAACCCTCATGCTGACTCGGTATTCGTATCCGGGAGTGGCTTTGTTGAACGTCTGCCCCTGCTCATTCCAGAAACCATCGAAGGTAAATTTAGGCAACGACTCTGCCACAGCAGCCTTGTGCGTTAGTTGAGCGGCCTTGATGCTCTCGGCCAGCGAGTGCAGTTCGGGGCGTTGCACAAGGGCCGTTAACAGCGGGTCTGAGAGGTCGAGAGATGGCGTCTGAAAGAAGTCCTGCTGATCGGCGAACTCGATCTTCTGGCTGTCGGGGACGTTTATGATTCGCTTCAGCGCATAAAGGGTGGTGTCCGCATCGCGCTCGGCATCAATCAGGTGCTGCTGCTCTTCTCTGAGCCTCACCTGCGCTCGCGATACATCGATCTTGCTTGCTACGCCATCCCTTAGCAGGTCATCCGCTTGATGGGCGAGACGGGTTGCCAATTCCACACGGGACTCGGCGGCCGTGATGCTGGCAAGGGCGCGAAGATGAGCCATGTATTCGCTGACAGTCAGCAGCACAGTTTCTTCGCGAACCGTCTGCTCATCAGCACGGCTTGCCAGCAAGCGATGCCCGCTCGCCTCGTATTGGCGAATTAGCGTCAGATCGAAGACAGGAGCTGAGAATGTTGGGCCGACGTGAACTGCCTGATAGGGTCCGATGCTGTGGGGAACGTTAGGAATCTGAATACCAATCTGGGCTTTCAGGTTGTAGCGATTGTCACTCTCATCCGCCTCGAAGCTCGCGTGCGGCAGCAGTTCAGAGCGCGCAATCACTCGGTCCTGCTGTTGCGTTGCAGTTTCGATATCACCTATCTGGATGTCGAGATTTTGTTTCAGGGCAAGATCAACAGCGCCCTTCAACGATAGCTTCTGGTCTGCGGAAGGTGCACCCTGCGCCTTCATCACTTCAGCCTTCGTACCGAGTATGAGGAGCAGGAGCACTGCAACCTTCGCTGGAGGGAACCATTGTCTGGAACTGCGTTCAATCGTCATATACATTTTAGTTCTCACAATTAACTATCTGGTCAGTCGGTTAAACCTACGAAGCAACCTGAACTGATGGTGTATCGAGATTCGTTCCGACGCCGTTCTTGTCACGATTGCCGTAATTACATTGTCAGCACAACGCGAAACTCTGCGTTGCCGCTCATCATGCGGGCGTATGCTTCGGCTGCCTTTTCCAGGGGATAGGTTTCGATCATGGCGCGTACCCCGCGCAGTTCGGCAAAGCGGAGTGTGTCATCTGAGTCCGCCGGCGTTACGCCTCCCCATCCTTCAATTGTCTTGCTGCCCCTGATGAGCTTTACCGGAGCCACTTCGATGGGGTCGGAAGTTACGCCGATCAGAAGAAGCTTGCCGTTCGGACCCAAACCGCCAATCAGTTCGGTCATTGCCTTGGAGTCCGGCGCTGTCGCGATAATCACTTTTGCGCCGCCTAACCTTTGTAGTTCCTCGGCTGGGTCCTTCGCGTTGCTGTCGATATACACGTCGGCACCGAGCTGCATTGCCAGTGGTTCTATTTGCGAACCACGTCCGATTGCAGCCACCTTGTAGCCGAACTTATTGGCGAATTGAATTCCGAGGTGGCCGAGTCCACCAATCCCTTGCACCGCGACCAGGTCGCCAGGTAGTGCGCCCGCGTGCCGCAGGGCGTCGAAGGTGGCAACTCCAGCGCACAGCAGCGGCGCCGCTTCGATATCGCTGAGACTGTCGGGAATCGAAACCAACGCTTCGACCGGAGCCAGCATGTACTCCTGATAGCCGCCGTCATAACTGAGACCGGGATTCTGCTCATTGCGGCAGTTCCGAAAATCTCCGCGCTGGCACTCGGGACAGGTACCGCAATGGCCGCCATGCCAGCCAACGCCAACACGCTGGCCTGTTCGCCACTCATTCACTCCAGTCCCGAGCGCGTCCACCACGCCGGCCACTTCATGTCCCGGAACGCGCGGATAGGGGATTCCTGGACGGCGGCCTTCGACGACGATCGAGTCGCTGTAGCACACGCCGCACGCCTGAACTTTGATGCGCACCTGTCCCGGGCCTGGCTTGGGAATCTCAAGCTCAACGAGCTTAAGACCGGCACCAGCCGTGTTCACCTGGGCGGCTTTCATGGTTGCTATTGCGGCTGTGGTTGTCAGTAATTCTTTTATTTCTTGTTTGTTCGAGCTCGGTGGTGTCGTTAATTTCATCGTCGCAATCTCTTTGTCAGTTCTCAGTGACTATCCAGTCAGTCAATTAATGAGATGTCCTAATACATATAAATGACACACATTTTTTAGTTGCTCGATAGGATGCCTTTTCTGACAAGGGCCATCACTTCTTCTGTGTGTCTGGCCAACGATTGCTTGCTCAGGGGGTTACGGCTTTTTCCGGGAATATGTGAGATGTTGTTGGCCGCACAAAAATAGAAGCCGCACAGGCCGATAATGTTGATGGCGCCATGTCGGGGGTCCATTTCCCTGAACTCTCCGGACGCGATCCCCCTCTTCAGCAAGACTTCGACTCGGCTATAGAGCGAAGGCATTCCTAACTTGTGAACTTGCTCGCCCCCGCCTTGAATACTCTCCAGCACAAAGATAATGGGAGACAAGGGGTGCTCTCTCATTGCCCCGAGCAGCCTCTCGACAAAGGTCAGCAAAGCGTCCGTGGCATTGAGGTTTTTGTCGAAAGACCTATCGAGCGCCTCGCTAATTGGCTCATAGGCCCGCACAAGAACCGCCTGATAGAGCCCTTCTTTGCTTTTGAAGTAATGAAAGATCAAACCCTTGACCACATTCGCCCGCGCCGCGATGCTCTCCGTTCGTGCTGCGGCAAAACCGTTTGTGGCGAACTCAATCTCTGCCGCGGCCAGAATGGCCGGCACGGTCACGTCTCTGTCCCGCTTATGGGTACGAGGTGCGGACTCTAAAACGGCTCCGATGGATTGCATATATGCTCCCGAAAGAACTGTATCGTTAACTGACTATACGGTCAATTGCGACCCTGAGCGCTTTTAAAAGATATTCGTCGGTCGCTGGTCAGTGGAATGGCGTTTACACTCAAAACCCAAAGGTAATGAAAATCACTTCCTTTTCGTGATTTCTAGTTTGTCGCCCAGCCCGGAAATAACTCAAGAGTAAGCGCTTGAAACCGAGACGGCCGCCCTCTTTCAAGATTGACTCCCGGGTGATGCGTCTCGACTGGATCGGTGACGAAGAGCCGACTTGCCCCGTCCAGAAGAACGTTCCTGTTCCACCTTTACCGCATCACCGAGAAGCTGTCGTGCAGTGTGGCTGTCGAACTGTTGCCAACCCATACGTCGAAGTCGGAAGGTTCTACAACCCATCCATTCTTCGCGGCGCTCCAATAGTTTCGCTCGTCGCTGCCGATCGTGAAGCTGACCTCCTGTTTTTGCCCTGGCTGTAGCGTGATGCGACGGAAACCCTTCAACTGACGAACGGGTCTCGATGCCGAACCGAATCGCTGATGCAGATAAAGCTGCACTACTTCGTCGGCTACTCTTGCACCAGTATTTGCAACCGTGACCGTTGCGGTGATGGATCCGTCCAACGGAGCGGTTTTAGCGGTTAGTCGAAGATCGGAGATAGAGAAGGTCGAATAGCTAAGCCCATATCCAAAAGGGTAAAGAGGTGAGGTGAGAGCGTCCCAATAGCGGGAGGTAAAGTCCGGCGAATCGTAGGGCTTATGCGAGGTGGTATGCGCGTAATAGATTGGAATCTGCCCACTGGTTCGTGGCCAGGTAACCGGCAGCTTGCCTCCGGGTACCGCATCACCCACCAGAAGATCGGCAACTGCATTCCCGGTCTCCGTGCCGCCGAAGTAACAATCCATGATTGCTGGAATGTGTTCTGAAGCCCACGAAAGATCAAGCGGCCGGGTGCTGAAGAGCAGCAACACGACAGGCTTCCCAAGCGCTTGAATCTTCTCGAGAAGTTCCAGTTGTTTGCCGGGAAGACTTAGCGACGAACGCGAGGAGTACTCGAAATCCATAACGCTTAGTTCGCCGAGGGTCATGATCACCACATCAGATTTACCGGCCAACTGTAGAGCGCTCTTCATCTGGCGATCCGCCTCTTCGGGGCTCCACGGTGTTTCTATCTTAGGCCCGATGAAGCCATCGAATGAAGAAGGAAACGCCTTGGCAATCTGCACGCCTTCTGCGTATTCCACATGCGAATCGGGGAGCTTTGCGCGGATACCGTCGAAGACAGAAACCGTATCTTCTGCCTTGGCAGTGAGGCTCCATGGTCCATTCATATCGGCCTTGCTGTTGCCCAGCGGCCCGATAACGGCAATATGCTTTGTAGTCTTTTGCAGCGGCAGCAGACTGCCTTCGTTCCTAAGCAACACAACAGAACGTGCAGCTGCGGTTCTCGCCGTCTGACGATGCTTCGCAAGCATCTCGGCGTGGGTCTGCTCTGTAGCATCCGCATATGGGTTCTCAAAAAGCCCCAGATGATACTTTGCTGCGAGGATAGGGCGGACAAGATCATCAAGCTGAGTTGGAGTTAGCTGCCCCTGATCAAGCAGGGACTTCATATGTGCCAGGTAGGTGGCGCTGCCCATATCCATATTCACGCCAGCAGTAGCGCCGCGAAGTGCCGCGTCGGTCGCATCCTTAGCGAAACCCTGAGTGACCAGACTCCCGACGGCAAAGGCATCGCTCACGACGAATCCTCTGAAGCCAAGTTCTGCACGCAGAGTGTCTTGAAGGAGGTGCACATTCCCGGCGGCCGGGACATCATTCAGATCCATATAAGCGCTCATGACAGTTCCTGCGCCCGCTTCAATCCCAGCGCGAAAGGGAGGGAGATAGACGTTCTGCATCTGCTCCTCCGGAATGTACACGGCGTCGTAGTCCCTGCCACCTTCAGCGGCACCATAGCCTGCGAAATGTTTCAAGGTCGCGATGAAGGGCCGTGGATTCTCAGGCGTTCCTTGAAAACCTCGTACCTGAGCGCGTGCCATTGCCGCGCCAAGGTAGGGATCTTCACCTGCTCCCTCGGAGATCCGGCCCCATCGTGGGTCTCGTGCGATGTCCAACATAGGCGCAAAACTCCAGCGCAGACCCGCATGGCCCGCCTCCTCCGCAGCGATCCCCTGCGCTTGTTCGGCCATCGTCGGATCCCAGGAAGCGGCCACCGCCAGCGGTACAGGAAACTCGGTATCAAAGCCGTGAATCACGTCGAAGCCAAAAAGAATTGGAATGTGCAAGCGCTGCTCGGTCATCGCGATCTTCTGCAGACGGTTGATCTCCTTCGGATCGGTGAGGAACAGAAAGGAGCCGACCTCCCCGTGACGCACGTGGTCTTCGTATGAGACCGGATCAGTCTTCACGCCGGGGATCGGAAGTTTGATGTAGAAGGGCTGGTTCAGTTGTCCAATCTTTTCCTCCGTTGTCATCTGCTTTAGAAGTGCTTCGGCGCGATCCGTATCGTTCCGCGAAATGGGAGCTTGGGCTTTTGCCGCTCCAGAGAGAAGCAAGCTGATGACGCTAAAGCAGAGACAGCGCAACTTAGTCATGGAAACCTCGCCACGCGATTATCATCGATCAGGAACACGGTGGTCTCCAATCTTTCAGATTTTCTCCCCTCAGTCCTTTAGAACAGCAACGTGTCGGGAGTCACCGTTCCGGCACAATCGTTCTCAACAGCCACACTCCAGCTATTTCCCACACATACAGCGCAGCACTGACTCGTACCCGCAAACGCACTTTTTGGAAGCTATCATTATCGACGAGAAGCCGACAACACATCCGAAACGAAGCATTCCCTCAGGAAACCGAATAATATTTCGAGGACGGTCCCGTCTCGAGGCGTATCCATGCCAAACCGCAAGCTGAACTCGTCTGCCATCGTTAATATCGAGGATCTTCGCCGGCTGGCCGAGCGAAGAGTGCCCAGGTCGGTCTTCGACTATCTCGACGGCGGCGCGGACGCCGAAATCACACTGGCGGAAAACTGCCGCGCCTTTCGCGATGCGACATTTCGTCCGCGCAGCGGTGTTGCGGTTTATGACTGCAAGACGACCGTGAGCGTGCTCGGCCACGAAATCGCCTTCCCCGCGATCCTTGCTCCCGTAAGCTACATCCGTCTGATGCACTCAGACGGGGAGGCAGGCGTGGCCCGCGCAGCCGGCCATGCGGGTACGATCTACACTGTGCCAACAATCTCCGGCCACAAGCTGGAGGATGTGAAGACCGCCTCCACCGGCCCGCTCTGGTACCAGTTGTATCTGCTTGGAGGTCGCCAGGCAGCAGAGGGCGCCATTGACCGGGCACGCCGCGCCGGCTACTCCGCACTGGTGTTAACCGTCGATACTCCCATGGCAGGCAAGCGCGAACGCGACCCGCGCAACGGCATGAAGGAGCTCTTGGCACCCGCCCTGCTGCCAAAAACACGCTTCCTTCCTAACATCCTCGCGCATCCCCGTTGGCTTGCTTCCTTCTTGCTCGATGGCGGCGTTCCCAAGCTGGGCAATGTTGTGATTCCAGGAAAAGGTCCGATGGACCTGGTCGATGTGGGAGCCGCGCTTTCTCACGCAGGAGCGAGCTGGGAAGACCTGCGATGGATACGCGAGATGTGGCCAGGCCCGATTGTGGCCAAGGGGGTTCTTACCGGCGATGATGCCCGGCGTGCTGTAGATGAAGGTGCTGCAGCGGTGGTTGTTTCGAACCACGGCGGACGGCAGTTGGACACCGTCTCTCCGTCGCTGCATGCGCTGCCTGAGATCGTGGAGGCGGTCGGCGGCCAAGTCGAAGTCCTGATGGACGGTGGCGTGCGCCGAGGCAGCGATATCGTTAAGGCGATTTGCCTTGGCGCTCGCGCGGTGCTGATCGGACGGGCTTACGCCTATGGACTTGCCGCGGCGGGAGAGGCCGGCGTTGCTCGCGCAATCAAGATCCTGAAGGACGATCTCGATCTTACCCTCACTCTGCTCGGATGTCCGTCAATCGATCAGCTCGACGGAACGTATCTCGGCGCCGCAAACCGCCGATAAACTACGATTTTAGAGAGCGACCCGCAACAGGGCATTCATTGGGCGACGTGCGCCAGAATCCACAAAAGATCTCACGCAAATTTCGTTTTCGGGAGATGGTGGAGGATGCCAGAGAGCAGGCACGCAGGGACACGGATAATCAGCTTTGCTGAAGGAAGCACGTGCCCAAACTTCTGGTTATGGACGAATTACGGGCAATCTGAAGGTAATTCTCGACTGGCGAGAACAGAGCAAAGCACTCGTCGGACCTCGATGGGTGCTATGGCGATTTGCACTAAGCCGCAAGCGCGGCAGGGGTATGCCTCTGTGGCTTTTGGATAGAGTTTTGGACACCCAAGAAGGTGTCCCTGACTCACCTACGCCAACGCATGCAGGAAGATCTCCGGCTGCGGAACTACTCTCCACGTACGATTCATTCCTACACCCGGATAGTGGCTGAGTTCGCCAGCTACTCCACAAGTCACCCGATCAACTCGGTCCGGAACATATCCGTACATAGCTTCTGTATCTGCTCAACGAGCGGAAGCTGGCCCGGGGAACACTCCAGTGCGCCCGGTCGGCGTTGAAGTTCCTCTACACGCGCACGCTGAAGCAGACCTGGTTCGATCAGGAGATCATCAAGCCCAAGGTGCGCCGTAAGCTGCCCACGGTCTAAAGCCGGGAAGAGGTCTGCGCTCTGCTGGATGCGACGACGAACACCAAGCATCGCGCACTGCTGGCCGTGTACTACAGCGCGGGGTTTCGCTGTCAGGAAGCACTGTCGATACGGCACTAGAGATTTTCACTCATCGACGGGCAACCTCGAAGTTTTCGGGTTCCGCCCATTTCGAATAGACGACAAAAGGTTTTCAGGGCTAATCCAGCTTCAACAATAATTGAAACGTCTCGCAGAGTCATTACTAAAAGTCCTTTCGATGCCATATTCTTATAATTCAGAATAAGAGCGATCTTTCCACGTGACACTTCTGCCAGCTAATTTTCGCGTGAGAGCGTACCACTGGATAGCGAGCAGTATTCCAATGCCAAGGGGATGGAGCAACGCCCCGCGCCAACTCTGACGAAATCGGTATGCCCCCAGAAAACGTGGCAGCCATGCTCCAGCAATTGCGACCAACAAATAAACATTCTCCGCAACCGAAGATCCTCCCAACAGCCATAGCCATGCTGCCAGCACGAACGGTACTATCTGACCCAGGAATAGAAGCAGACTGATTGGCAAGATTCTTACTGGAGCCGCGAGTCCCTCCGTCGCATTCTTGGCAAGCCCTTGCCACACTTGCAGAGCGTTACGATACATCCTGCACGTTGCCAGATCAGTTAGATCGGCCAAATCTGTTCGATATCCATGTTGCCGGAACAACCTCGGAAGGAGGAGTCCGTCGTGCATGGTGGCCTTGATCTTCGCGTGGCCGCCGCTTGCAAAGTAATCGTTACGTCGAACGAGAATGAACTGCCCGCAGCCTGCCGCTAACGCCGGTTCGGTGGTGTTTCTCATTCTTTCGACCGGCAGATATCCGAGCAGGACGAAGTGAATCAGCGGCAGCAGCAACCGTTCAAGCGACGTCTCCGTCACCTGCCGCGGGAAACCACTGACTAACCCCCGTTCACCCTGCTTCAAGAGCGTCGCCATACGGGCCAGGCACTCCGGCTTAAGTCTTACGTCTGCGTCAACGAAGCAGAACAGTTCATGGCTGGCAGCATGTGCCAGGGCCCAGCAGGCGTGCTGCTTGCCATTCCAACCGATCGGCAGTGTTTGAGTGCGTTCAAGTCTGACCCGCGCATCTTTCTTCGCGATCGCCTCAACGATATCAGCCGTTCGATCGGTCGAGCCATCGTCCATCACGATCACTTCGAAGACCACGCCGTTGCTTGCGAGAACGCTTTTCACTGCGTCGGCGATTCCATCCTGCTCATCCCTCGCTGGAATCAGAACAGAGATCGTGGGAATATGGAGCGACCCGGCTTGCGGAGGAGCAAGATATCGCCGCCAGTTTACGCAAAACAATACCGCAGGCGCCAAAGAACAGAGCATTACCGCTATTGTTAAGACGTCAAACATCATCATCAGCTCGCTCCGTGGAGGAGGCAAGATCTGCACGACGCTTCAGTTTCGCCGTGTGCTCCGCATAATAAGGTCCTCTGATTAAGAATGCCTTCAGCCTTTGCCATCCTCCATAGAAGCCGCCTGTCCCTAGCTTCCCATGCGATAAGGTGTCGAAGCTTTGAGCATCGCGTTGCATTGCTATCGCGCTTAGATTGTTCATAGCCACTTCCAGAGAACTGACCAATCGAGGTTGCAGGATCTCAGGATCGTCTCCTGACTCAACCCTCACTGTCTCTCCAAAATGCAGCAAACACTCTGGCAACCGCTCGTCCCAGAAGGGATATTCGATGGCGAGCGGAACTACCGTGCACCAACCTGTGCTTGCAGCTACTCTCGACGCCAGAGCAGAGAGACCCGGCTTGAACTCCAGCGGTCGCGTCCTGCTATCAACGAAGCGCCCCTGCGGTGTTATCCATACAACTCCGCCCGACGCTAGGATTGCTTCGCTTGTCCTCAAAAACGTCGCCGCTCCACGAGTTGAGTTCATCTCGACTCCAAAGATGCCGACACGCTTCAAAACTGCATATCGCTCGAGAGCAGCTGCATCCATTGGGGCGTAATGCTGACGGGCGCTCATGAATCTCTCAGCGAGATAGACCGAAACCATCGGATCCCACCACGAACTGTGATTTGCATACACAATCATTGGTCCGGCATCTGATTTTGCCAGCGCGGAAAATCCAGCCGCTCCACTTATCCTTACGGCGTGAAAGTGACGGCGAAAGTAACCCCGTACGATTCTTCGAAAGAAGCGAAGGGCCGGTAGCGAAATGGGTGGCGCGTTTGTCATCGGTGAGCATCATGATCGAGCGAATCCGCCGCGATCCATCCCGACATCATTACCATTGGCATTCCGGGACCCGGGTGTGCGGCTCCCCCGGCAAGATACATTCCTGCCAGTTCCTTACTGCGGTTGGCCGGCTTGAATGCGCCCCGGAAGACTCCGTGGCTTGAGACCCCGTAGATAGCTCCGTTCAGCACCCTATATCGTTCATGAATATCCTGAGGGGTTAGTGCCCCTTCAAAGACGATACGTTTTTCAATATCCTCGAGCCCTGCGGTTCGCTTTAGCTTATTCAAGATCACCTGACGATATGCGGGAAGCATTTTGGACCAGTCATGATGTTCGCGCAGATAAGGTGTGTGTACGAGTACGTATAACGCTTCGCCGCCTTCAGGGGCGCTGGTCGGATCGGTCGAGGCCGTGGCAGCGAGATAACATGTCGGATCGGGAGCGGGCTCACCCAATTCATAGATTGAGTGAAATTCCTCGTGGGGGTCGCGCGAAAACACGAAGTCATGATGCGCCAGATGTTCGTACCGCTTATTCAGCCCGAGATAGAGTACTACGCCGGAGCACGCCGGCTCATAGTGTCGCTTATGCTCAAACTGCTGTGCGGCCGCTCCGCCGACGAGTTCACGGTGGGTCCGCACTGCGTCTTCATTCGAGATCACAGCATTAAAATGATGCACCTTGCCCAGCGTCGTCACCAGCCCAGTTACCTTGCCGCCCGCTCTTCCCCCATGCCGAGGTATGTCCGTGAGAATCCGCGATACGTCTGTCTCTGTATGAAACACCACACCAAGTTCGCCAGCCAGCTTCACCAGAGCCTCTGGCACTGCACGTGTTCCACCGAGTGGGTACCAGATTCCTTCTTCCATCTGCATGTGTCCGATTGCACAAAGAATCGCAGGCGAAGCATCGGGTGAGCTTCCCACATATTGCACAAAGTGATCGAGCATCTGTGCCACATTCGCATCCGGGATGAACTCTCGGATTGTGCCCGCAACCGTTTTACCCAGCCTCATCCTCATCACGTCCTTAAGAACCTTGATGTCAAATGCTCCGCCCAGATCCATCGTGTCTTTCATCGACCCGATTGATCGCCAAAAGAAGAACCGGTCGCTGATCGAGTGCAATTGCTTTGATGTCTCAAGAAACTTGAGGTAGCCGGCGCCCATCCTTGGCCAGATTGCCTCCAGTTCCTTCGCCATCCTAGAGGCGTCGTCGTGCAAGTCCATCCTTGTTCCATCTTCGAAGAAGCATCGCCACTGCGGATCGAGTCTTACCATAGGCACATAGTCTTCCACGCGTCGTCCAGCTTCTTCGAAGATCCTTCTGAGCACCGAAGGCTGAATCAAAATCGTCGGTCCCATGTCGAAGCGGAAGCCGAAAGCACGCAACTGAGCAGCCTTTCCCCCGATCCATGCATTCTTCTCGAACACCTCTACCTGGTATCCGCGGGCAGCCAGCGTACACGCCGCCGCCAGCCCACCCAATCCGCTTCCGATCACTCCAACTTTCATTTCGCCGTCCCGCATGCTCTTCCTTTTTTTGACTACTTCTGTCGGAGCCGCATTGCAGCCCTTAGTGCTCTAGCGAAGCCTTGACCTCGTTGACGCAGCGTTTGCGAGTGTGACGCCAGGATCACTCCATCGAACAACTCGCGATGTTGATCTCCTGTTCCTTCGTAGGAGCGAACGCTTTTGCTGCGCTGCACTGACACCACCTTGGCGACAGTCATCTCAAGGAGTCCTTCAGTGCCGCGGGTGGCTCCGTAGCCGCTTTCTTTTCGTCCACCGAACGGGATCCGTGGGTCCACAGTGGAAACGATGATGTCGTTAATCAACACATTGCCCACGTTGAGCGCCGATGCCATACGTTTGGCTTCCACCTCATCGCCAAATACCGACGCCGTCAGTGCGAAAGGGCAGGCCTCCTGCGCCGCAAGCACTTCTGCCTCGCTTGATACGTCGATCACCGACAACACCGGAGCGAATAGATCGGCTTGGGCAAGACGCATCCCGGGTTTAACTTCAGTCACCAGGATAGGTCGTTGCTCTTCACTGATAGAACCGTGCACGCGAGCGCCAAAACGCTCCGCCTCGTGCAACATTTCGTCCAAATTCGCTCGCAGGGTCTCGCTGAGATACGCCGGCCCGCATTCATAGAACGCAGTGGACAACATGCCGACCAGCATTTTCTTTCGATCCTCGGATGCACCTAACAGCAATAGCCTTCGCGGCGCCATGCACGTAGCCGAGCCATTCAGACGCATCCCAAACGTTATGGCCCTCACAACTCGCTTCAAATCGGCCGAAGGTAGCACCACGACAGCGTCACATCCCGATGCCTCGATCACACATGGGATTATCTTTTCCGCGCATACTCGCAGTACTGTTCGCGCAGTCTGAGCGGACCCCGTGAAGATCACCTTGTCCACGGAGGACCGTAAAGCATCCTCTGCCGCCTCGATCGAATCATCCATCACCTCCAGCAAAGAACGTGGAAGGCCCGCAGCATAGAGCGCTTCGGCAAAGAGTTTCGCTATCGGGCCGCCGCCATGCCCAGGTTTCAACACGACGGCATTGCCCGCAGCTAATGCCTGCAAAGTCTGAACTCCGGGTAAGAAAAGCGGATAGTTTGCTGGTCCCAAAATAAGAACAACTCCGTGAGGTACGCGCTGAACCTCACTGATGCACCGTGCCAGGAAAAAAATGCGTCCTCGGCTACCCAACGGTCGGATCTTGAGAATCTTCGCTGCTCTTTGTTCCAAAAATCGGCAGGCTGCCAGCAGTGGCAAGATCTCTGCGACTCTGGTATCCGCAGGCGTCCGGCATAGATGAGATGGTATTGCTTCAGAGAATGCGTCGGTCATGCGCGACATCGCAAACCGGGCATGCTGCAGCACCTCAAGGCGTTTCTGTATCGGCAACTTGGCCCATGTCAGCTGCGCGTCGTGACGCGAAGTAGATTCAATAACGCTGCCTTCCGCGTTCTTGTCGGTACGCGATGATTTACTGGCGGCAGCCTCTTCCCTGATCGCGGAAATGAGCATCGTTATGATGCCACGCCGACCAGCTCACTGTCAGAGATCGGGGATACGGATTCCTCCCAGTGGGGCTCAATCTTCATGTCCTGCAGCAAGAGGCGTGATGTAATTCGAGCCGATTCGAAGATGACGGGCAATCCACTTCCCGGATGCGTTCCTCCACCGACTAGGTACATCTGTCCGATATCCTCGAATCGATTATGAGGACGTCGATGCAGCATCTGTTTCAACGAGTGCGCCATGCTAAAGGTCGCTCCCTTGTAAAGATTGAACTCGCTGCTCCAACCGGATGGGGTCATAATCTTCTCCGTTTGTATTCGTCTCTCGACATCTGTGATCCCGATCTTCTCCAATTGTTCAAAGGCTAGCTTTCGGAACCGTGGGGTCTCCTTTTCCCAATCCACAGAGTTGCTCCCTTTTAATCCAGTCTCATGTGTAACTGGTAGCAGTACATAGAGGGTGCTCCTACCCTTCGGGGCCAGCGTTGAGTCTGTGACACTCGCATTCTGAACATAAAACGATGGGTTATCTGAGAGTCGGTGCAACGTTTCTATATCTTGCAAGTTCTGCCTGTAATTCTCAGCCAGGTAGATCGTGTGATGTGACACATCGTTGTAGCAACCATCGATTCCCAGATACATCATGAACGTCGAACAAGAGTAATCCTTCTTGGCCAGCGTTTCATTTGTCCATTTTCTTCGCACATGGTTCGGAACCAGCTGTCGCATCGCACCTGCGAAATCTGCATTCACCACGACTGCATCTGCGGGTAAGGTGTAGTGCTCTGTCTTTACGCCGATGGCATTTCCGTTCTCCACGAAAACTCGCTCTACCGGCTCGTTGAGCAGAATCTTCACCCCCATCTCTCGAGCGATTCTGGCCATTGCCTGCGTGACAGCCCCGCACCCACCAGTCGGATGAAACACTCCGTGCTCATATTCGAGAAAAGAAAGAATGGAAAACAGACTAGGACACTGGAAGGGGCTCATTCCCAGGTATTTCGACTGAAAGCTGAAACCAAGTCGAATCCTCTCATCCTTGAAGTGCCGCTGTAGATCTTGATCTAGGGACCTCCACGGAGACAGCAAGGGCAGAACCTTCATAATTTCTGGTTTTGCCAAATCCCTCCAGCTCTCGAAAGAAGATTGCAGAAACGGCATGAAGCTAGTGAGCTTTTTTCGATTCTGAGTCATGAACTTATCGAGGCGAGCCGCATCCGGCGGCGAGATCGTCGCGATTGCCTGCTTCATGCGCTCAGCATCCGGCGTTGCCAACAACTCACCACCTGCGCCGAACACTAACCTGTACTGAGGATCAAGCCGAGTCATCGGGACTTCGACTTCCAGATCGTATCCTGACGTCTTAAAGATTTCCCTCAGGACTTTTGGATATAAGAAGAACGTCGGACCAACATCAAATTTGAAACCGTCCCGTTCAATCGTCGAGGTCCTTCCTCCAACTTGGCTGCGCTTCTCGAGAACAGTAACTTGAACTCCCGATTTTGCCAGGAGCATCGCCACCGCCAGTCCGCCCGGTCCTGCCCCGACTATTACAACCTGTGAACGTCTCGTTTTTCCTGTATTTTTGCGCATAGAGTTCTGAGCCCAATGGTGCTGTTCTCAATAGCCTATCCGCGATCCTAGGCCCTAACTGCACGGGGTTCTTCGAGCTTTCGTGGTGTGAATATTCGCGCTCATAAACTCCGTGCGATCTAAACGGAAAAGAATTGGCCTCAAGACGCCGTTACCAACCGCGCGTCTCATCACTATTCACCCCGCTCGATCTCATGATCCGGCTAAATGAATAGGAAATCAGTACGGCATGCCGGTGATCTGGTTTCGCTCTCAATTGACGCAACAGTCAGTATGGAGTGACCGGCGCCGATGCGCATCCTCTCCATCCCTGAGCTTCTACTACTTTGGCACTCTTATCTCGTAGTGGATCAAAATAACGACTGGTGCAACAGCTTGTGCTTACGTGATCGGGCCTCCTGAAGTTATTTGTGCGACCCGGACTTGAGCAGAAGGACAGGCATTCTAGTACGTGGCCACATGAAGATGGCGCTAAAAGGCGTAGCTGTTATTTATTTGATGCTTTGCGCGGACAGCCTTGGAGCCGATAGAATCTTGCCACCAATGTTAAGCTGACGGCGGTATGAGCTAACTAGTAGAGAACAAATGGGAGGTAGCTCTTGAGTGTCGATGAAAAAGATAAAGAGCCGACGTCTTCGCTCGGGAAGTTAAGCCGAAGATCATTTCTTTCGCATATGGGTGCGGCGGGTGTTGCTACGGCTGCGACTGCGGTCGCTCCGCTCGCCATCTCTCCGACGATAGCTGGAGCACAAGAGAGAGCGAGTTCTGAAGGTCAGGCAATTACGGGAACGATGCCGGTGACGCTAAGAGTGAACGAACGACAGTACTCGGTTCAAATTGACCCACGTGCCACCCTGTTGGACACCCTGCGCGAAACACTACACCTAACAGGAACTAAAAAAGGATGTGATCACGGGCAGTGCGGCGCTTGTACCGTGCATATCAATGGTCGACGCGTGAATAGCTGCCTCACCTTTGCAGCGATGCAGCAGACCGCCGAAATCACCACTATCGAAGGTCTAGGTCAACCCGGCCACCTTCACCCAATGCAGGAAGCTTTCGTGGAGCACGACGGCTTCCAGTGTGGCTATTGCACTTCAGGACAGATCATGTCTGCTGTGGCCATGGCGAAGGAGCCATGGGGGGCAGGGGATAGTGATGTGAAGGAGGCGATGAGCGGCAATATCTGCCGATGCGGAGCCTATCCAAACATCGTTGCGGCTGTCCAGGCAGTTCGGCGAATGGCGTAAAAGGAGACCGGCGATGGAACTCTTCGAGCTAGTGACGGCGCAAACGGTACCGGACGCAGTGAAGGCGCAGGCAAAGTCATCCACAGCGCAGAATGGCGCGGACGTCCGTTTCATTGCAGGTGGGACCAACCTGATCGACTACATGAAACTGAACGTTGAGCGACCCAGACAGCTGATAGATATCAACGGTCTGCCGCTGGATAAGATCGAGAAGACAGCGGACGGCGGACTGAAGGTGGGAGCTCTGGCGCGAAACGCAGACGTTGCTCATGACCCGACCGTGAAATCCCAGTATGCAGTGCTCTCACAAGCCTTACTGGCAGGTGCGTCTCCGCAGTTACGCAACATGGCGACAACTGGAGGAAACCTGTTGCAGAAGACGCGTTGCGTCTATTACAGAGACACAGCAGCATCATGTAACAAACGAGAACCCGACTCCGGCTGTTCTGCTATAGGCGGTTATAACCGTATGCTGGCGATTTTGGGTACCAGCGATCATTGCATTGCAAGCAACCCTTCTGACCAGAACGTTGCACTGGTGGCGCTCGATGCGACCGTTCATATTGAAGGCCCAAAAGGGCAGCGAACGGTATCAATAGCAGAGTTCTACCTCGTTCCCGGATCTACTCCGCAGCGCGAAACCGTATTGGAGCCGGGTGATCTGGTGACACATCTCACTCTTCCTAAACTGCCCGCCGGCACACAGAGCGTCTATCTAAAGCTCCGTGATCGCGCCTCCTACGAGTTCGCATTAGCCTCAGCAGCAATTGTGATGAAGCAGGACGCGGGTGGCAAAATCGACTTCATTCGTGTCGCGATGGGAGGGGTTGGAACAAAGCCCTGGCGCTCTCCTGAAGCTGAAAGGGCGCTCCTCGGGAAGGTTC
The DNA here is from genome assembly GCF_051013355.1 of Tunturiibacter lichenicola. Lineage (GTDB taxonomy): Bacteria > Acidobacteriota > Terriglobia > Terriglobales > Acidobacteriaceae > Edaphobacter > Edaphobacter lichenicola_F. The sequence continues at coordinate 81,890 of NZ_CP132945.1, forward strand.
CGACTCCCTCGAACTTCCGAGCCGCAGCCGAGTCTGCACTTCATGGTGCAAAGCCTCAAAGCCAGAACGCATTCAAAGTAGAGCTGGCCAAACGCTGCTTAGTGCATGCGATGGGTCAGGCGAGCCAAAACGCCTAAGGAGACGACGATGGATCAGGTAACTGAGTCGAAGGTGATTGGCGTTGCGACGCCTCGGATAGATGGCCCACTCAAGGTGAGCGGCGTTGCCATGTACGCCTCAGACCACAACTTCCCCGGCCTCCTTTACGCATGGCCGGTCTGCGCGACGATTTCGAGCGGTACGATCACTCGTCTCGATACCGCCGGAGCAGAGAAGATGCCCGGCGTTATAGCGGTGTATCACCGCGAGAACATCGGTAAGCTTTACCGCGTTCCTCCCTCAACCGGCTTCACTCTCATCGTAGACGAGAAGCGTCCACCGTTCGAAGACGACACGATTCGTTACTACGGCCAATATCTTGCTGTCGTTGTGGCACAGACCGTCGAACAGGCTCGCGCCGCAGCCGAGAGTGTGAAGGTGACATACAACAAGGAGAACCCAAACACCAGCGCGAAACTTCTCGGAACCCCGCTGACGACGGACAAACCTGATGAAAAAAGTAAACGCGGCGATACGGCAGCAGCGTTGAAAGTAGCGAAAGTAAAGGTTGATGAGGTCTACACGATTCCTGTCGAAACCCACAACCCCATCGAGTTGCATGCCTCCGTCGCAGTCTACGATGGAAAAAAGTACACGCTGTACGAGACGTCGCAAGCAGTTGTGAACCATCGCGATGTCATGGCACAGATGCTGGGTGTTCCAAAAGAGCAGGTGCAAGTGATCACTCGGTATCTGGGCTCAGGATTTGGTGGCAAGTTGTGGCCTTGGCCTCACGGGTTGCTCGCTGCGGCATGCTCACGCAACCTCGGACGACCTATCAAGCTGGTAGTCAGCCGCCAGATGATGTTCCAAAGCGTCGGCCACAGACCTGCGATAGATCAACGAATCCAACTCGCTGCCGATTCAGACGGAAGACTGACCGCCGTCCAACAGGATTACGTCAACCACACCTCAATCCTCGATGACTATGACGAAGGTTGCGGAGAGATCACGCCTTTTATTTACAGCACTCCGAATCTGCTTGTAACCGGAGGTCTCGCACGTCGTAACGTCGGCAATCCAACTGCGATGCGCGGTCCAGGCGCAGTCCCAGGACTGTTTGCGCTTGAATCGGGCATGGATGAGTTGGCGATCGCGCTCAAGATGGATCCCGTTCAGCTTCGGTTGAAAAATGAGCCAGCGCTGGACGAGAGTTTGGGCATCCCTTTTTCATCACGCCACATGAAAGAATGCCTGACCGTTGGATCCAACAAGTTCGGCTGGTCGCGGCGAACTCCTGAGATAGGTTCGATGAAGCGTGACGGTCTTACATTGGGCTGGGGTGTCGCCGCGTGTTCGTGGTTGGCGGCACGTATTGAAACGGAGGCGACAGTTGAGCTCCTGCAAGATGGCTCAGCACGTGTCGCTTGCGGTACACAGGACATCGGCGGAGGAACCTATACCGTCATGGCGCAGGTGGTCAGTCACGAGACGGGAATCCCAGTTAGCAAAGTCGATGTCGTACTCGGAGACTCTTCTCTTCCGCCCGGACCGATCTCCGGGGGCTCCTGGGTCACTGCTTCCATGACACCGGCAGTGCTCGGAGCAGCTCGAAAAGCTGGCAAAGCGCTATTACTGGCCGCCGTCAAGTCTGACGGATCTCCATTCAAAGGAAAGAAGCAGGAAGATCTCGAGCTTGTCGGCGAAACCGTTCGGCTGAAAGGGCAAACGCAAGGCGCCGTGCCGATCACAGAGATTTTGAAGATTGCTAAAGTCAGCTCTGTCTCGGGCACGGACAAATCGGATGGCACTTTTGGGTCCGCGAAGCCGAAGTTCTCGTTCCATTCCTATGGCGCGCAGTTTGCTGAAGTGACTTGGCAACCTGAGATTGCTCGCCTTCGCGTCAGTCGCGTAGTCACCGTCATTGATGCGGGACGCATTCTGAATCCGCGGCCCGCCCGCAACCAGATCGAAGGTGCGGTCATGATGGGTGTCGGCATGGCGCTCTTCGAAGAGACGATGTACGACCCACGCTCCGGAACTCCGATCAACAACAACCTCGCGGACTATGTCGTCGCAGTCAACGCAGACACTCCCGATATCGACGTAACATTTCTCGACTACCCCGACTACGAGCTTAACGCGCTTGGAGCCCGTGGCGTTGGTGAGATCGGCCTCGCCGGAATTGCCGCTGCCATTACGAGTGCCGTCTATCACGCGACTGGTATTCGAGTACGCGATTTGCCAGTTCGAATCGAGGACTTGCTGGTTTCAAAGAGCCAAAGCATGCATGTTGCCTAATCCTTTATCGACGAAGACCGCTATTCTTTCGATATCGGTCAAATCGAGGTTATAGTCGCAATCGAATGTCGATGCACGTAGGCTCATCTTGACGCTCCGGGCTCCGATCCAACGGGGGAAACCGTAATGAACGCAGATGAATCCACGGCTCCCCAACGACCGCAGGGAGGAATAGCTGGGCACCAGCCGATATTTGAAGAGCCCAACTATTACTCCGGCCGGCTAGCCGCTGGCACGATCATTGGCCTCTATCAGCTGCTGCAATTGATCGGTGAGGGGGGGATGGGAGAGGTCTGGCTTGCTGAGCAGAAGCAGCCCGTCCGACGTCGGGTTGCCGTCAAGCTAATCAAGGCTGGCATGGACACGCGAGAGGTGATCGCCCGCTTCGAGTCGGAGAGGCAGGCGCTTGCGTTGATGAGTCATCCGTCGATCGCAAAGGTCTTCGACGCTGGTTCAACTACTGATGGTCGTCCCTATTTCGTGATGGAATATGTGGCCGGTCTACCTATTACTACTTATTGCGATCGGCATAAGCTCAATATTCGGCAGCGGCTCCGACTACTCCTTGCGGTGTGCGACGGAGTCCAACATGCTCATCAGAAGGCCATCATTCATCGTGATTTGAAGCCCTCGAACATACTTGTTTCAGAAGGAGCGAGCAACCCGATCCCTCACATCATTGACTTTGGTGTGGCCAAGGCCACTGCTCAACATCCGAATGTCGGGATGATGTACACCCAGATAGGTGCGCTGATTGGTACCGTGGGCTATATCAGTCCCGAGCAGGCCGACTCTCGCGGGGAGGACATCGATACGCGAAGTGATGTCTATTCGCTTGGCGTAGTGCTCTACGAGTTGCTTAGCGGCACCTTGCCGTTCGATTTTCGAAAGCTGGCCTACGATGAAGTACTGCGGCGCCTACGCGATCAGGATGCACCAAGTCCGAGCAGCCGACTTCTGACGGAAAGTGAAGATTCACAACTAACCGCAAAGAATCGCAATGTGGACCCGCAATCTCTGATCGGCTTACTGCGTGGAGATCTTGACGCCATCGCACTGCGAGCGCTCGAAAAGGACCGGTCACGACGCTACTCTACCCCGATGGAACTGGCTGCCGACATCCGCAGATATCTCGACAACGAGCCAGTTCTGGCGCATGCGCCTAGCGCTATTTACCGAGCACATAAATACATCCGCCGCCACAGACTACGTGTCACGCTCGTGAGTTTGTCAGTACTTCTGGGGACAATCTTTGCGATAGCCCAAGCGATTGAGCTTAGGAGTATCCGACGCGAACGCGACCGGGCTGACCGAATCACAGAGTTCCTGACAAACATGTTTAAGGTCTCTGCGCCAAGCGAAGCGCGTGGCAACACCGTAACTGCGCGGGAGATCCTCGACAGGTCGTCAAATGAGATCGAGAGAGATTTGGATCGGGACCCCGTGGTTCGTTCCCAGTTGATGTTGGTTATGGCCAAGACCTACGAAAACCTCGGCCTCTTTTCGCGAGCGCACGCATTGATGGAGCGCATTTTGCAGGACCGGCTAAGAACACTGGGAGCCGATAACTCGAAGACATTAGAGGCAAAGTCCCAGATGGCATGGATACTCTATCTCGAAGGACATGATGCTGAGGCCGAAGGCTTGATCCGGTCAACGATCGATGCTCAAAGCCGCATCTTGGGTGCGGAAAATCCCTCGACCCTCGAATCCAGGGATCGCCTCGCACGGATCCTACTCCGGCAAGCGCATTATGCCCAGGTGGAAAAACTTGAACGGGAGTTGATCGTTATCAGCAATCGGCGCCAAGGGCCAGAAAATCCGCAGGCACTGCGATTTATGGACGGGCTGGCCAATGCACTGGACGGCGAAAACCGCTTTGCAGAAGCCGAAGCGGAGTATCGCCAATTACTCGATGGGGAGCGCCACAACCTGGGCGCAGACCATCCCGATACTTTGGCAACCGTTCACGATCTCGCCACAGTGTTTCTGGATCAGGGCAACTATGAGGAAGCCGAGAAGCTGTATCGGGAGAATCTTGAGATCGAGAAGCGCGTCCTGGGACCGGAACATCCGGACACCGCTAACTCGATGACAACGCTAGCCAATACCATTCGATTCATCGATGGCCACAATGCAGAAGCCGAAAACTTATATCGAAAGGCGCTGGAGATCGAATTACGAGTCGTAGGGCCGGATCATCCGTCGACGACGCGTGCCCAAGAGGGACTGGCGAATGTACTGTCCGCCGAGCAGCGCTATTCCGAGGCGGAATTATTGCTGCGGCAGGTTCTGGCTACTCGTCAGCGCCTCCTCGGCAACGAACATACCGACACGCTTCTTTCGCAATACAACCTCGCAACGGTGCTCAAGCAGGAAAACAGATATGAAGAAGCGGAAACACTGATGCGTCACACTCTGGAAGTGCAAATACGTGTGCTTGATGCGGGCGACCCAGACACCTCGGCATCTAGGTCGCTTCTCGCCGACATTTTACTCAGAGAACAGCGCTTCCTAGAGGTTGAGGTGTTCGCCAGACGTGCCTTCGACGATCAACTGCGAACCCTCGGTCCCTATCATCAGGACACCCTTGAGAGTCTCAGAATTCTCGGGGAGGCTCTAACCAGGACTGGGCGCTACGAAGAGGCGAAAAAGATGTACACGGACACGATCGCAAATATCGGTGCAGACGCAAAACATGCGTCACGCGAGAGCATCGTTGACCTTTGGTACAACCTCGCCTCCCTCTCCGTTCGCACCGGCCGCCGGGACGAAGCTTTCGGATATCTCGAGCACGCTATCGAAGCCGGCTATGACAATGCTCCCTTCATGCGTGCTGACGAAGCTTTGAAACCGCTGCACAACGACCCGCGCTTCGATAAGCTCTTAGCGAGGGTAACGGCCTCAGGTCGGCAACCCGCGCCTGCTTCGAAATGACGCGCAGACCGACTTCGCGGGACACCACGCAAACGCAGAAGCTCGGCGTCCTCATTCGCGTGCCACGCCTTTAGTCCTGCGGGAACGAGCTAAGCAGGTGCCATATATGGCATTCGTCTCATCGGATCGGTTGGTGCTCATCTACCGAACTACGATTCGAGGACCAAGCTCAGACTGGCCTAAGAGACGCGCTTCTCGTGACCAGTCACTGCAATCGTGAAGCCTACTTTTCGTCCAATCGTTCTCTGCTATAAGTTCATCGGTATTGGCGCGCCTTGAAGCGTCACGAAGCTCTGAGGCTCACAACAGGCTTGTCCCAACCGCAGAAGGTCAGCTTTCATCTTCCGGTCTGTTTCGAAAGACCTAAGAGTTACATCGAGAATCGAGGCAGCTTTCGTGTCATCGGGCCGCTCGATGCGGTAATGCATCCACTTGCCCTCGCGTCTCGTTCCCACAATCCCGGCGCGGCGAAGATACGCGAGATGGCGTGAGATCTTCGGCTGCCCTTGCTTCAGTATCTCAACGAAGTAACAGACACAAACCTCTCGCCCGTTCATGAGATTTAGCAGTCGTAAACGAGTCGGGTCGGCAAGTGCAGCAAATAGTTGCACAAGATCGAACGGCTTCGGAGTTCGGCACATGTCATAAATATACGCCTTGACAGATATGTATTGGTGGCCATACATTTGTGTTGGCAAATATGAGGAGCCGACCAATGGACAATCCATCTGCCGTCCGAGAGAAGTATGGTTCTATAGCGCGGAATGTCACAGGTTCCGGCGCAACCGCGTGTTGTGATCCCGCCATGCGTTGCTGTGACCCTATCACCAAGGACTTATACAACAGCGCGGAAACAGCAACGCTCCCTGAGAATGCAGTCCTTGCATCACTGGGATGCGGCAACCCAACTGCGTTGATCCAGTTGAGGGAAGGCGAGACCGTCTTAGACCTCGGCTCCGGCGGTGGCATCGACGTATTGTTATCGGCGAAGAGAGTAGGGCCGACTGGTAAGGCCTACGGTCTCGACATGACGGATGACATGCTTGCCCTCGCGCGAGAAAATCAACGACAAGCGGGGGCGGACAATGTTGAGTTTCTTAAGGGTGAGATAGAGAACATTCCGCTGCCGAACGAATCGGTCGATGTTGTCATCTCAAACTGCGTTATCAACCTCTCGGTTGATAAGTCTCGTGTTCTCCGCGAAGCCTTTCGGGTCCTTAGGCCCGGGGGACGCTTTGCCGTGTCGGATGTGGTCGTCAACGGCTTGGTTCCGGAAGAAGTACGGGAGAGCATGTTGCTCTGGGTGGGTTGCATCGCCGGAGCGCTCGAAAGAGAAGACTATCGCGCAAAACTACTCGCCGCCGGCTTTGCTGATGTCAGCTTCGAGACAACACGCACCTACGATATCGAGGATGCACGTGTATTTCTAACCGAAGCTGGCATCGCAGTGGATGAAATTGCGCCTCTGGTCGAAGACAAGTTCCTGAGCGCCTTCATTCGCGCCACGAAACCATTACAGCTTGCTGCGAAGCGGGTTGCTGTTCCCCCTGCTCAGAAAGGCTAACGGCAATGCCGCCACCCTACAACGTTTTATTTCTATGCACCGGTAACTCCGCACGGTCCATCCTTGCGGAAGCACTTCTGAACCACCGGGCCAAGGGCGGTTTTACCGCGTACAGTGCAGGCAGCCATCCATCGGGAACGCCGCGGCCCGAGGCGTTGAAAGAGCTTGAATCAGCTGGAATATCCACTACTTGGCTACGCAGCAAATCATGGGACGAGTTTGCTGCACCCGTTGCGCCGCGCATGGACTTTTGTCTTTACGGTCTGCGACAGCGCCGCCAATGAAGTGTGCCCCTTCTGGCCAGGAAAACCGATGACTGCCCACTGGGTAATCCCCGATCCCGCAACGGTGAAAGGTTCGCCAGAGGAGGTCGAACGCGTCTTTCGTGATGCGTTTCACGCGAAAGGAGAGCAGAATGGATACCGCAAGAATCACTCGTCGAAACATGAGCTCGGGATTTACTTTGATTGAACTGCTTGTAGTGATCGCGATCATCGCTGTGCTGATTGCGCTTTTGCTTCCGGCAGTCCAAAAAGCGCGGGAGGCGGCGCGAGATGCTGCAGCGGCAGCCGACCTCACTCTGATCGGCAAAGCAGAAATTACGTATCACGCTACGAGTGGCACATACACCGATTCTTTAAGTACTCTGTCAGGCTTACCTGCAAGTATCGCAAGCGGTCAGGCGGACGGGCACAATTTCTCGATCCTTTCTTCATCACGTACAGCCTTCAAGGCACAGTCCACCCCGACTGAAATAGGTAAGACAGGAATCAAGACTTGCACGATCGATCAGACTCTCACTATCACTTGTTTGTATGGATAAGTCGTTGGGCTGAGGAGCACTTTGGTGTACAAGGGCTGAACTCAGCGATTATTTGCTGATTCAGAGACATCCAAGGAGGCTCCTCGTGACCAGTATGCACTTCATCGGATTAGACATCCACAAGAAGACGATCAGCTATTGCGTGAAAGGACGTGAGCGGTACGGTTCTTTCTGAAGGCACCGTTGCTGCGACTAGAGCACAGCTCGACGATTGGGTGAAGACGTTACCAGTTCCGTGGACCGTGGCCATGGAAGCAACCATGTTTACCGGATGGATCTATGACCATCTTCTGCCTCATGCTGCGCCGTGACCCGCTGCTTCATGCTCGTGTCGAACGCCTGATGACGATCCCTGCGGTCGGACCGATCACCGCTCTGACCTGGGTGCTTGAGGTCGACGAGGTAGCTGGCTTTTACTCGGTCAAGCAAGCTGTCAGTTACTGCGGTCTGTGCGTTGCAGAGCGAAGTTCAGCGGAGACAATCAAGCGCATGCCGATCTCCAAGCAGAGGAATAAACATCTTCAATCGGTGCTTATCGAAGCAGCTAAGCTGGCCCCGCGCTTGAGCCCTGAACTGGCGTTGGTCTATGGCACGGAAAAGCAGAAGGGCCATGCCAATCGAGCCTCGATTGCGGTCGCCGGGAAGCTTGTAGCCTATCTGCTTGCGGTGGACCGCAGTGGACGAGAGTTCGTAGTGGCAGGAGAACGAAGAGCAGCGGCCTGAAGCCGCTACGAAGAACGAGCAGATTCATCCAACGCAACCTGCCAGGTCCCGCAGAAGCCGACTGGGCGACGGAGCTACGCTCCCAATGCCTCCTTCGAAATGTTTCGGGACTGGCAGGAAACACTCACTCAATCTTTTGTGACGGTCTCAACAGCCCGACACAGCGAATGGATGTCTGGTTCTACGTTACGCGCAGGAACCGCGCCGAGAGGCACAACCGCAAAGTGATGAACGCGCTCAGTGAAACAACCACCCGCTCTCCTGAGCGCTAAAGGAAAGCCTTGCCCCACTTGACAAAGACTTATCATGGATGTCGGCTTCTCGGACAAGTGCTAGCGTGGGACGGCGGCTGCCCGAATCGCGACGCACTCGCATACGAAATGACCAGCAAACAGAGCCGCTCCGACTCATCCTCAGCTCCGAGAGCAGCGCCCGCCCTTCGGCGCGCCATCCGCGTTGCCCGGCGAGAGCAGCGCAGGTCGTGAAGGAAATACTCCTGCCTCTGCAGGATATCGCTTCCTTAGTCCCTCTTTTGTTGATGGAGCGCTTGCCTGTGTGCCTCCGCAGCAAGGGCCTCGAACCGAGGATTACCGTGAAGAGATTTCAAATCTTCGTCTTCGGAGATGTGCAGGCCCGTGCGGACGATAAGACCGTATTGGATGGATTGCTCAAGGTAAGACAATGCTTCTTCGCGCCGCCCCTGAAGGGCGTACATACACGCAAGATTATAGGCAGCAGTGGAGGTACTGGGATCGTGAATGCCGTAGAGGCGACGCACGCGCTCCAGGGTGTCTTTTTGCAGGTCCTCTGCTTCGGCGAATTGACTGAGTTCTGCCGGCGCATTTGCGAAGTTACCGGCCGTAAGCAACGTACCGGGATTATCAGGGCCAAGAATCCGGCGTTGCCTCGCCAGAATGTCGCGAAAGAGTATCGCAGCTTCCCCATAGCGCCCTTGGTCAGAGATATAGTTGGCCAGACTGCTGGCCTCGCCGAGCGTTACCGGGTGATCGGGACCGAGAACCCGACGTTCTGTGTCAAAAACCTGGCCCATAATCTTTTCCGCCTCAGCCGGCTTGCCGGATTCCGAAAGTGTTGCAGCCAGGTGGTTCATCGCGTAGATCGTCCGAAGATGATCGGCTCCGAAGACCTTCGTGTCGACTTCGATCGCACTGCGAAGAAGGCTTTCTGCCTCGGGATAGCGACCCAGGGCGGCATCTGACCTCGCCAGGGCGATGCTGTAAATTGCCGTATCCGGATTCTCCGGACCCAGCAGTGATCGCGCCGTGTCCAGAGTCACGCGGCCAAGCGCTTCAGCTTCAGAGTAGCGGCCTTCGCGATAAAGCACATTCCAAAGAGCGTGCCTGGCTTTGAGACTTTTGGCATTGCGCAGGCCAAAGAGATGGGACGCTTGGTCCGCCGACTCACGCGCCAGTTTTTCTGCTTCGCCAAGCTGGCCTTGCGAAGCAAGAACTAAGGCCAGAGCTGACATCGTAGCGATCGTATGTTCATTGACGGATCCGAACGTCCGGCGATCTATTTCCAGCGTCTGCTCTAGAAGTGACTGTGCTTTGGCATACAGCCCAAGGCTCTGATAAACACTCCCCATCTGGAACATCATGGACGCGCGTAGTTCTGGATCGCGCCCCAGCGATTTATCGATTTCGGCGGACGACCTGTCGAGGATCTCGCGGGCAGTCACGGAATTACCCCGCGCTTCACTGGGATCGGAAACTTCGAACATCTGCGTCATAAACTCGGCAACCCCGTCGGCACGATCGCGTTCCTGCGTCGTCCGCCGCAACTGTACGGCCTGCACGATTGCAAAGGAGACGAACAGCAATGCAGCTACAGTAGAGAGGACCACAGCCAGACGGTTGCGGCGCAGATACTTCTGTAGACGATATCCGGTACTCGCAGGCCGAGCTAGTACAGGCCTGTTATCGAGATAGCGTTCGATGTCGGCAGCCAACTCTGACGGACCACCGTATCGTCGATTCCGGTCCTTCTCCAGCGCTTTTAGGGTGATCACGTCCAAGTCCCCCCGCAGAGATAATGCGAGCTGTCGCGGATCAGTGCTTCGGGTCTCCGCACGACTCGCGGACGCGTTCTTATTCATACCAACTTTCGCGCTGGGGCGCTCTGGATCGAGCTCGCGCAACTGGCGTAGGATTTCATCGAATCGCTGCTTCTTCCACTGTCCCGAATCAAACGGCAAGTCGCCGGTCAGGAGTTCATAAAGGATGACGCCGAGAGAATACACATCGGCGCGAGTATCGATGTCCTGGACAGTCGGGTCGGCTTGCTCAGGGCTCATGTATCCCGGCGTGCCCAGGAATGCACCGTATTGTGTGAACATTGTCTCCCCGGGGACAGTGGGCGTGATGAGTTTAGCCAGGCCAAAGTCGATGATGCGCGGAGTGGGCTTGCCATCCACCTCGGTCACCAGGATATTCGAAGGCTTGAGGTCACGATGAATAATAGCTTTCTGATGGGCGTGCTGCACTCCCTCGCAGACCTGCAGAAAGAGTCTTAGGCGGTCCTTCACGCTTAGCTTTCTCTGGTCGCAGTAATCGGTGAGTAGCAAACCGTCAACGTACTCCATGACGAGGTAGGGCTGTCCCGCCGAAGTGGCGCCCGCATCGAAGACCTTGGCAATCGCAGGGTGTTCCATCATTGCCAGCGACTGACGTTCGGAGAGAAAACGCTGCGCGATCGTATCGTCGTAAAGACCGGCTTTGATCAGTTTGAGAGCGACACGGCGCCTGACAGGTTCGGTCTGCTCTGCGAGCCATACCTGCCCCATGCCGCCAACTCCCAACTTCTTTATCAACCGGTAAGGTCCGATCATCGAAGCCGGTGGTTCTTCATCGGCCGGGGGCATCCCTACAGTGGTCGCAGATAGAAAATCCCCATCTTTATCTGCCCCGAGCAGAGATTCGACTTCAGAACGGAGTTCCGGATGCAACTCGCATGCGGAGTCTAGATAGGCGGTTCTGGCAGCAGATTCCTGCTCCAATGCCGCCTCGGCGATCTGTTTGGCCTTCAGCCATTGTCCTGGTGTTTGCACGGCTCTCTCTTGTGAGTGCCATTTCAGCTTTGCTCTTACAAATGATGTTGCTGGCCGATGTCAGGACGGTTCACCTTTTGCGCATTTCAGTGTAAACCCTGAGCGGTGGTTGAGGACTTAATTGTCGTAGGTTGTGTGGCGTTATTCGTCATATGAGTGGGCTAGGTGCACCTACCGGTTTCGCCTCAGTTGACGCATTCAGGCCAATGCACTCATCGAGGCGGGTCTGAGGAAGTTCATGGGGATTCCGAGGATCGTGTTCCATGTGGGAACTCCAGAATGCTTTTCCGGCTTGCCTCACTACAGCGGGGAGCTTGTCTGCGGAGCCGGCAGTCTAGGAGCGCCGCCTGCAGAATTGAATTGTTGATCGTCGCCGCTGGGTTCAACAACTGGTTGAGGGCACCGAAGACAGGATCGTAGAAGCCACAGAGCTAGGTGGTAATTCAGTTCAACCCTATCGTCTTTGAACCGACACTGAACTCTAGTCATCGCGGAATCTTTGACCTGCAATTCCTTTGGGGTTATGCTTCCGTAAACAACGTGCTTGCCCCGTTCCCGGACATTCGATGGCTACGAGAGATGAAGGCCCGGCCCCCCATTCGCAAGTAACGGAATTGCTTGTTCGCTGGCGAGAGGGCGACCACGCGGCCCTGGAGCAGCTGGTTCCGCTTGTCTACGAGGAACTGCGCCGCCTGGCGCGCAGTCATCTCCGTCGTGAAGCGGCCGGTCATAGCATTCAAAGCGCAGGCCTTGTTCATGAAGCGTACTTGCGCATGGTCGGAAAGGATCCACCTGACTGGCAGAATCGCGCCCATTTCTTTGGAGTCGCTGCTCGTTTAATGCGAGAGATTCTGGTGGACCGCACACGGAAATTCAGAGCTGCCAAGCGGGGCGCGGGTGCGGGCGAACTTCCATTGGATGAGGCCATCGGCCTGCCGCATCAGAGAAGCGTGGATCTGATTCTCCTGGATGACGCTCTCGAACGCCTCGCAAAACTCGACGAACGCCAGTGCCGGATCGTCGAACTCAGGTTTTTTGCCGGTCTCTCACTGGAAGAGACCTCGGTTGCTCTCGGCATTTCGGAGGCTACTGTCTCGCGTGAATGGACGACGGCGCGACTTTGGCTGCGCCATGAAATCGCAGGACCTCGAATGGCATGACTCACGAACGATGGCAGCAGGTGAAAGAAATCCTCGACGGTGCCTTGCACATTGGTGGGGAAGAACGTGCGGCTTTTCTGGGACGTGCATGTCAGACAGACCCCTCTCTCCGAGTCGAGGTTGACGCCCTTCTTGCCTCAGCTCCCGATGTGATGGAGCAGTTCCTCAAATCCGCGCCGCCGCAGCGCATACAACTGGCGAAAGGTTCTCGTCTCGGACCATACGAAATCGACTGTCTGGTCGGTTCCGGGGGTATGGGCGAGGTCTATCGAGCTCGCGATACGCGGCTGGGGCGAGTCGTCGCTATCAAGGTCTATCTTGAGCCTCTGAGAGCGCGTTTCGATCGAGAAGCACGGGCCATCTCCGCGCTGAATCACCCCAACATCTGCACGCTGTACGATATTGGACCGGATTACCTGGTCATGGAATTGGTGGAAGGCCGATCGCTGGCGGATCGGCTAAAGCAGGGACCGCTTCCTGCTAACCAGGTATTCCAATACGGCGCGCAGATTGCCGATGCTCTGACGACCGCGCACGCCCAAGGAATCGTCCATCGCGATCTTAAACCCGGAAACATCATGGAGACTGCCAAAGGGATCAAGCTCCTCGATTTCGGTCTGGCGAAATATGCAACAACGACCCTGCTAGAGGACGCCGAGACAACCCTGACAATGCAAGGTGCGGTTCTGGGAACGCCCGCCTACATGGCTCCCGAACAACTCGAAGGCCACGACTGCGATGCTCGTACCGATATATTCGCCCTGGGACTGGTGCTCTTCGAGCTGGCGTCGGGCGGCCGCGCGTTCGGCGGATCGAGTCGAGCAGAGTTGATATCTCAAATCATGCACGGCGAACCGGCGTTTGAAAGGCTTGCGCCGCCGACATTCCGCCATCTCGTGGAACGATGCCTTGCGAAAGATCCTGCGACGCGGTGGCGGTCAGCGTCCGACGTGAAGCTGGTTCTCGAAGAGCTGGAGAAGAAAGCGGCATCCACGCCCATGACGCCGAGCGTGTTCGTAGCAACGACAAAGCGTAACGGGAGATCAGTATTGACGCTTGCAGTTGTAGTATCGGCGCTGGTCGCTGGAGTTCTTGCGTGGACCTGGTGGACTCGCCAGACAATCCAAAACATCAAATTGATTCCGCTGACCACTGACCCCGGAGTTGAACAGGAACCGTCGCTTTCGCCGGATGGAAGCCAAGTTGCATACTCGTGGAACGGCCTGGACCAGGCGAACTTCGACATTTATGTGAAGACCACAAAAGCCGGAGCCGCGGTGGCCGCCCCACCTTTACGGCTGACGCGAGATCCGGCAGACGATACGAATCCGGTATGGTCACCGGATGGAAGTTCGATCGCTTTCCTGCGTAAATCGGATGTTGGAAACCAGTTCGGCCTAATGCTGATGCCGGCTCTCGGTGGACAGGAACGCAAGCTAGTTGAAGTCTCGATCGGGGAAACGGGTTATTTTTATTCGCCCTATCTGGCGTGGGCACCGGACAGTCAATCACTCATCATCACCGACCATGCATCCGCTGGACGCCCCACCGGTTTGTTTCTTGTTTCCGTCCGCACTGGAGAAAAACATCAACTGACCTTTCCGCCCAGCGGGGTAATCGGAGATCATTGCCCGGCGGTATCTCCGGACGGCAAAACTCTTGCCTTCCGACGCGCACATGCAGAGGGCAACTGGCGGGGAACCATTTATCTGCTCGGACTGGACATCGACGGCAAGGCTCGGGGTGAACCCCGGGAAGTGGTCTTCGCGCCCTGGGTTGCGACCCCAAGTGAAGTCTTTAACTGGTCATGCGTGGCCTGGACGGCGGACAGCCGGAAGCTGGTCTTCTTCCACGATCTTGGGCTCTGGACCCAGCCGCTCTCACCGGAAGACCGAAACCCCACCCGCGGTCAGGCAGTCATGGCAGTCGAGACTGGCGCCGGCCTCAACTTCATCACGAGCTCTCTCACCTCGCCACGTTTGGCTTACGCCCTGAGAAACGGCGGGGGACAGAGTATCTGGCGCATGCATATTCCGGAGAGACATACAAAAGGAGGGCCGCCGGAGAGAATGTTTGCATCAACCAGGGACGAATTTGCTCAGCAATATTCTCCCGATGGCAGGAAGGTGGCGTTCGAATCCAAGCGGGGAGGTAACCTTGAAATCTGGGTTTGCGAAAGCGACGGCCAGGGCTGCGCTCAGCTCACTACAATGGGATCCTCCGCAACTGGCGTACCGACGTGGTCTCCCGACGGGAAGCAAGTTGCCTTCTACTCCAATGTGCAGGGCAACCCCGAGATATTCGTAATCCCGGCAGAAGGAGGAGCCACGAGGCGCCTCACTTCTCTAACTGCCGGAGCGATGTTCCCGCGCTGGTCGCGCGATGGGAAATG
Source organism: Tunturiibacter lichenicola (assembly GCF_051013355.1). Classification (GTDB taxonomy): domain Bacteria; phylum Acidobacteriota; class Terriglobia; order Terriglobales; family Acidobacteriaceae; genus Edaphobacter; species Edaphobacter lichenicola_F. The sequence continues at coordinate 96,956 of NZ_CP132945.1, forward strand.
GATTTACTTCTCCTCCACGGAGAGTGGCGCCACCCAAGTGTGGAAGGCGCCTTCCGGCGGCGGGCAACCTGTTCAGGTAACTCATGACGGCGGGCTGATTGCTTCCGAATCGCCCGATGGAAAATGGCTCTACTTTTCCGGCGAAGGCGCGGACTCCAGACTTCGCAAAATGCCGGTTGGAGGCGGTGAGGAGACACAGGTTTTGCCTTCCATCACCAGTTGGAACTTTGCCGTGATGGACGATGGCGTCTATTTCCTCACCGGGACCGGCCACCGCTACGCAATCGAGTTTCTTAACTTCGCTACCGGCAAGACGGAAGTGGTAGCCCCTGTTGGCCAGGCCTACTTGGGGTTCAGCGTCTCCCCAGACCGTAAATGGATCCTCTACGACCAGATCCTTCCGCCGAGCAGCGAGTTGGTTCTGGCGGAGGGCTTTCGATAAACTGCTAACACTCAGATTGACTTGAAGAATGGAGCGTCACTGAAACATAACCAGGGTCATTGTTCAGGTATGGCAACTCCAAGAAAAGACGCGCCCATTCTCAGCTAACGCGTAGCAGAGAACCAGAACCAAGGTGTTCTGATAAAGATCCGCCAGCCCGAGATAGTCCAGATACCCCCTTGCGCCTTCGAACTTGCCGGTTCTGCCAATAATGTAGATCGGTAGGCCCCTGGAATCGCCACGATTCCAGGGTTTACCTGGAGGAGCGGAATCCGGAGAAAACTGGCTCATGGAGTTTCGCTCTTGCGGGCTTCCAGCCGCCTCCCCTCAGCTTTCGCTCGATTTGGAATTGTCAGGGTGTCTATCGGCGTAACAGACGTTGCCGGAGTAGCGAAGCACCACCTCGCCTTTGCTGAGATCGACTGCTCCCCATGCATATATCTTGCCGGATGCGCCGGCGAAGCGCCCGGTGCCGGACCTGCTGAGGTTCACTCCGTCCAGATAACTGCCGGCGTAAAGGCCGGGGACAGGGGTTGGGAACAGCGTCACGGTCGCCTGATCGAGGGAAACGGTCTCACCCGTGACGGTCACCCAATGGTGCTGCACGGTGAGCCGGATCGTTCCGCCCGAGCCTTGCTCTTGGTTGAAGACATGGACGCCGAGGCCCCCGGCCAGATCTCCGGTGGCGCTGCCGAGAGTGTCGGACGAATCGACGAAGTTGGTGGTTATCCCGCCTGCCACTTCATGGCAATTTGCCTCGGCCCGCACGCCGGCGCAGCACAGTATTACGGAAACGGCGACTGCAGCTACCTTGCTGAATTGAGTAAGCATGTTTCCTCCATTGGCCTTCGAGATAGCTTCCGAGGCTTGCCTTGGAAGCTTCATTAAACTCATGCGCAAGAACTCCGTCATTTCCCTCACTGAAGGCAACAATTTTGGCATCAAGAGCTCCCCGCTTCACCGGTTATGGCTCAGCGGGGAATCTGATCGAAGACGTACTCGTTCGTTCGTCCGAAGAAAACTTGGACGGACGAAGGAATGCCGTTGGGCACATTTAGCTGCAGCAATCCACTTGAGTGAAAAGTCAGCCTCTCGGACACTTGCAACCGGCACCGCAGTCCTCGGGAACCACTTCTCCGAGAAGCTGGTTTCACGGCCGAGTGAAAGAACAATTAGTAAACAGAAGCCGAGATATCAGGACAAATTACGATCACATAAGTAAGGTAAAACGGCTTCCCAACTTCCAGGGAGCCGTCAGGGTCAGTTCAGCCCGACGCGGCGCACCAAATCCTGAAAGCGCGGGTCGCCGCGCAGCGGGTCATACAACGGGAAGACCTTGATGTATATCAAGATATTGGATTGTTCCTCATAGGCCCGCTCAAACCACGTAAATGCCTCATCGTTGTCGCCGAGGCCCAAATAAGCATGCACAAAGGCACCGGCAGGAACGTAGCCAGTCTGCTGGCGTTTTTTCAGTTCGCCAAGGAGCTGAACTGCATCTGCTCGTCGCCCGGCTTGGGCATACGCCCAGATCAGCGCACTGATAACCCCTGGGCTCCTGTTCGTAACAGAAACTGCCTCCTCCAACTCAGGGATTGCCTCGTCGGCTTGATGGTTGCCAATGAGCGCCCATCCAAGGGGCCAGAGGGGAAGTCTGTCGTCCGGTCTTACCGCCAGCACATCTCGGAACTCTCGTATTGCCTCGTCATAGCGATGTGCGTTGAACAGAGTCCACCCGATGGTATGGCCGGAAGTTCCGAGAGGGTCAAGATCGCGGGCGCGGCGGGCCCACGCCAGCGCCTCCTCCATACGTCCATGGCACAACAGCCAGTCAGAAAATCGGTCGTGCGCAGCAGCGTCGTTCGGATTCAAATCGAGGGCGCGCCTGTATTCTGTCTCCGCCTCGGTCCACTTCCACTGCCTCATATATATGTTGGCCAGAAGGACATGCGCGTCGGCGAGATCAGGATCCAGCTCCAGCGCCGTTCGAGCCGCGTTGATCACCTTTGGACGCGTTTCACTCGGGGGAGCGCCGACATAAACTGTGCCAAGTGCCTCATATGCCGATGCGAGGCCGACGTAAGCTTGCGCAAATGCCGGGTCCTTCCTGATCGACTCGTTGAACCAGGCGATACGTTTTTCGATCTCGGCTCTCCTGTTACCTTTGGCAAACATGCCTTGGAGATAGCTCTCGTAAGCTTCCGGCGACACCTGACGTGCAGCAACAAGTCTGGCGCGCTCTTCGCCTGAGACCGTAACCTCCACTCTTTGGGCGATGGACCGTGCGACTTCGCTCTCCAGCGTGAGGGCGTCGCCGAGTTCGCGGTCGTAGGTCTCGGACCAGAAGTGCTCGTCGGTCGATGCACGAATCAACTGCGCGTGAACACGAATCCGGTCGCCTTCTCGTATCACAGATCCTTCCACGAGGGCATCCACCCCTAGCTTTCTTGCGATCTCCGGCGCCAGGAGCACGGTGTCCTTGAATTGCATCACCGATGTGCGTGAGATGACGCGGAGCCCACGGATCATGGACAGGCGTCCGATAACCTCCTCGGTCATGCCGTCGGCAAAGTACTCCTGTGCGGGATCGCCGGAAAGGTTTTTCAGCGGCAGTACCGCGAGGGAAGTGATTTTGGGAGCTTTCGCATGAGCCGATCTGTTCCGGGTGAGGATGTACGCTGTGGCAGCGATCAGTACGAGCAAAGACATTGCTCCAAGCAAAAGCCCCCTGCGGGCAAGCCAATTCCTCTGTCCCTGACCGTTTTCGGCAGCAGGCAATTTCACCGCGGTTCGATCCTGCTGCTCCCCCACCGAGCGCAGTCCAGCTGTCGGCAACCAGCCGTTGGGCTCCGACACGAGATTCTGCTCGCTTGTGCCGACGGTTGATGCTTCAGGGCTGGGTGTCTCCCCCCGGTTTTCTTCCTCGGGAGGAACGACCGGCACAATGAAACGATACCCTTGGCCGATGACTGTTTGTATGAATCGCGGGCACTCGGCGTCATCCTTCAGCGCCTGCCGAAGCTTCCGGATCGCGCCCCTGATGCTGTTGTCGGTATCCAGGAAGACACCTTGGCCCCAAACCCTGGAAACGATTTGCTCCCGGGTAACGATCTCGTCCCGGTGTTCAAGCAGCAGGAGAAGGATCTCGAACGGGATACGCTCAAGCTTCAGTACATGACTGCCACGGCGGAGCCTCCGAGGACGCAGATCAACCTCGTAGCCCTCGCCGAACCGGATCGGTTGCTCCACTCCAGCTGGCTCGGAAGCCATGGCACACCCCATGGAAGCTGAGTGATTTTACACCACGTCGGTAGGGGCTGACGCAAGTGCAAACCACGCTTGTCTTTAGAGCGACACACAAAGCATAACGCCGCGACACACTCTCCGATATGGACAATAGGCCTCCTTGCGGCAAATATGTCGATTACTACTGACCGAAAGCCAGTGAAAAATCGGAGGAAACGCAATGAAAAAGATAGATGGCGACACGAAGAACCGGGTTCTCGGGCTATGCATGTTGATTGCGACTCTATTCGGGTCTGACGTCGCGAAAGCCGATGCCGTATTGGATTGGAACGTGATCGCGGTGAACACAGCGGTCACGAACGGCCAAAACCCGTTCGCCCAGGCGCGATACGCGGCAATCGTACAACTCGCTGTATTCGAATCCGTGAACGCCATTACGGGCGAGTATCATCCCTATCTTGGAACGATCGTAGCACCCCGAGATGCATCACCCGAGGCGGCAGCCATCCAGGCTGCCTATCGCGTACTTAGGACCTATTTCACAGCTAGCGCCTCGACCCTCGACACCGAACGCGCCAACTCTCTCGCGTCTATACCGGACGGTCAAGCCAAGACCGACGGCATTGCAACGGGGGAAGCGGCAGCTTTGGCCACGATCGCTCTGCGCGCAAACGACGGATCGTCGCCTCCGCAATTCAAGATACCGGGGCCGCCGGTTCCGGGGGAATGGCAAGCCACACCGAGTTGTCCAAGTGTGAATGGAGTCTCCGTCGGGATCGCGTATCAATGGCAAAACGTAACTCCGTTCGGTATCCCGAGTGTTAGTGAGTATCTCCTAGACCCACCGCCAGTGCTCACGAGCCGCGAATATGCGAAAACCTACAACGAGGTGATGACGGTGGGAAGCATCAACAGTACAGAGCGACCACAAGATCGTGCGAATGTCGCGCTCTTCTATGCCGCGGCCTCGCCAACTCAGGTCTTCAACCAGGCCGTACAGCAGGTTGCGCAGGAGCGGTGGCATTCTCTGACCGACAATGCTCGTGCGCTGGCCCTAATTAACATGGCAATGAATGACAGCTTAGTCGCGGCATTCTTCAACAAGTATCACTACAATTTCTGGCGACCCGAAACAGCGATCCATGCTGGGGACACAGACGACAATCCGAAAACTGATCCTGATCCTAGCTGGGCCCCCTTTGTCACGACTCCATGTTTCCCGAGTTATCCCTCCAACCACGGCAGCGCAGCTAATAGCGCCGCCGAGATTCTGAGACGCATATACGGTGAAGGCGGGCATTTGATGACGTTGTCAAATCCCACCGTGCCCGACATCGTATTGCGATACACGACGTTCAAGCAGATTACCGACGACATCTCCGACGCACGTGTTTACGGTGGGATACACTTTCGAACCGATCAGGTCGCAGGCGAGCGCCTGGGAAACGCTATAGGAAGGGCCGTATACAGAAACAACTTACGTCGCATGCACGATGACGACTGAGCGCTCCGTTCGAGAGCGATTCGCCATTCGCGTCCTGCGGTCCGCTGATTGTGCGCTGCGGCAACGAATACAGGTCAGCAGCTGTGCCAGTATAGCGGGCGCGGAAAAGACGCCTTCGGCCTGGGAGCGCTACGCGCTCCCACTTTCCGCACCACGACGACGAACAAGCTCTCCACCGAAGTCTGTACAGGGTCAGCAAGGACGAAAGAACAGTCACAACGGTGTATCCACACCCTGGTTCCGACAATGGGCTTCATATAGTTTTCAACTCTTGACCGTTTTACCGGCTAACTCTGAAAAAGCAATCAAGCGATCAGCAGATGGCAGGGACTTGCGTGAGGGGGGAAGTGCGTAGAATGCGTCGCAGTCCAAGGTCTGCCCCTAGGGGATCTTCTGTTGGCGTCCCGGTCCCAGTATCGTTCGCGATCCGGAGTTTGCCGACTGCTGCGGTGCGATCGAGATCGCCTACTGTGGGATCCACGTTCAGAGGGCCGGGCAGCAGTTCCACTGCAAGGACGCTTAGCGGGGAAGTGAGCGGCAAGCTGAGGGTGGCCAAGAGACCTTCGATGAGTTGTTCGCTGAAGACGGTGAAAGCGCGCGGCTCGCGATTGACAGAATGATTACCGTTCGTAGCTGGTGCAGCGTGGGTCGCCGGGAGGTGTGGCGAGACTTTGTTGAAGGGCAGCTGCAAGACCGGCGTGGCCTCAAGCAACAGGGGTGGAGGGTCGGGCAGTAGTTGGCCCTGCAGGTGGGTAAGTAGGATATTGCGGTAGGATGCGCCGTCCGTCTGCAACACCTGCGCATAGAGCATGAACCAGATAACGGTCTGTGGATCACCGAACTGCAGATCGTAGAGACGCACTCCATTCAACAGTGTGGTGGCGTAGGGTGCGGAGACGAAGATGCTGTCTTTGGTGCGATTCGGCGAGCAGATCAGATGTGGGCATGGGTGCTGGATCCCGGTGACGCGGACTGGTCGCCCGTAACGGCCTTGTGCGGTCGACCATTTCTGGGCGTGCCCGACTCGGAACTCATAGGTCCAGAAACCGAAGAGATCGAGGGCTTCAGGAGAAATGCCTTGAGGCAACGGCAGGATAAAGTGCACGCCGTCGGGCTGACCGCCCGAAGGAATGGCGGGGATGAGGGGAGTCATGGCGTCAAGTCCGGATTCATCGCTGGACTGGGTTGCGAAGATGGTGCGGATCGGCTCTGGGTCGATGGGCAGCGGCGGTTCGACGGGCGCAGGAAGCTGATCAGAAAGCGGCAGTTCGTAGTTGAAAATGAGCCGCGCAGCGAGGAGCGGGTCTGGCCCAGACGCGAGGACGCGGCCGAAATAGACATCGTCGGAATCGGCAATCGGCTGGTCGAACTCGATCCACAGGTGTCGGTCCCGCAGCGAGGTCTGAGAATAATCATGCGATGCCTCGTAGGGAGACTCAGCGATGCCAGTTGCAACGATCCTCGGCGTTTGCGCTGGCCGTGTGGTGATCGGAAGATTGAGGCTTGTGTAGATCTGCTGCAATGCCGGTGCGGATTTGAATGATGCGACAGCTCTGTATTGAGGATTCAGCGGAGCGGGAAAAGACCCTACTACGGGATCGGGCTTGATAGCATCGAAGAAAATCAGGCGGGTTGTGGTGCGGTCGGCTGGCGACCCCAATGCTCCGAGCGCCGCCGCGGGCACAGTACGCGGCAGGCTGAGCAGGCCGATCGGTGATAGGCTGACTTCGCGGAAGAATGTCAGGGCCGGTTCAGCGAAACTGTCCCAGGTCCAGTCGCGGGCGATGTCGATGACGAAAGCGACAATCCAGTGGTCGAGCAGCTCCGCCTGATTGGTAAATGTGATCGCGCCGCCATCTGCCGCGAGAGAGTTGCGCAGCGCTCCGGAGGCTCCAAATGCGACTCTTTTACCGAGAGGCGCAGAGAACGTGAGGCCCTGTACATTAAGTGAAAGATTTTGTGCCAGCAACTGTTGCAAATTGTTTCCTGGCTGGAAAAGGAAGGCCCTTAGCTGTTCTTCGGGCGCGAATGGGAAGAGGTCGGTTTCATTGGACGCTTCCTGACGCACAATGTAGTCGCTGATCAAGCCTGGTGGCGGCTCTGGCGTGCCGTAGTAGTTGCTCTTGATGGCGGAGAGCGGTTGCAGGCGGATGCGTATGTCGCGTCCGGTGGGAATGGGAATGACGGCTGAGTTATCAGGCGGCGCTATGAGGGTGGCGACGTCATCGGTGTCGACGTAATTCAACGACAAGGTGAACGTTTGATCGGCGCTGGCGGGGAACGGTTCCACCAGCGAATAGATGACGCGATAGTTGCCGCCGTCGAGTTCGCCGGGCAGCCTGCCCTGAGTACCGGTGTCGTGCGCGGGGATGCGGGCTTCTACGGTGACCTGGAAGCGATCGACATCGGGGTCGGGCACGCTCAAGGCGCGTCCAGAGGCTTGGGCTTGTGCGAGGAGTGCGGCGAGACTGGCTCCGGTGAAGGTGGCGGGGCCTACTCCCGCGAAGACGGCTTCGGGATAGCCAATGTGGGGACGGTTTACAGCCAGGGTGGTAATGGTTCGGGTGGCATCCTGGCGTGGGTAGACAGGGATGCCACCTTCAATGATGGGCGGCGCGGGTGGGGGCGTACTTAGCACTTCGAGTGATTTCGGCGGTAAGTAGCGCCGGAAAGGACAGAATCCAACGGGCGCCAGGCCGGGATGAATGGGTTCGTCGGAGGCACCTGGACCACCGCCCGTCAGATCGACAAAGCGCACGCGAAAGTTATAGTCCTTGCCGTAGCGCAGCGGGGGCACCCCCGTCATGTTGCCCGTGAGTGCGCTGGACGGCATGTTGATGACGCCGGGATTGATATTGGTGATGGTGTCGTCGTGGACCACGATGCTGCTGCCTCGCCATTGCGAGAAGTAGAGCGGCAGCCATGCCTGTTCCGCGTTGGGACTGACCCAGTCGGTAGGGACGGGGCGAACGGGCGCTGGGGATACCCATAGTTCACCGCTTGGCGTTGACCCGGAGCCGTTGGTGGTGGAACCGCTGAACGGCAGGTTGCCTGTTACGTTGCAGAGGGAGTGCCAATCGGTGGTTCCGGCTTGCTGGACATCGATGCGATAGCCGAGCACTCCCAGCGGAGATTCGGGAGGAGGAAGAAGAGGGGGAGGAGGGGGAGATCCGCTGATCCGGAAGCGCAAGAGGTCGAGTTGGCGATTGAACCACGTCGTCACTTGTTCGTCGTCCCAGCCGATCTGCACGCCTGTTTCTGCTCCGGGAGTGATCTGGGTGTCGTCGCCAGTGGCAGCATCGACGGTAGTGGGCTGGTTGCAGTGGACCACTTGCGCAAACCCGTCATCGTAGATCTCGGCCTCAAGCTGTGCCTCGGTCAGATCGCTTCCAGGCGTGACAACCACGGGAAAGAGGGTCGCGGCAAAGAGATCGCGGCTGGTCAGGGCATCGAGTTGCGGAATACGCGCTGCGTATGACTTGACCTTGTCGGGGTTGGTTGTGAAGTCGTTTACCCAGGGATGGCTGACGGACGAGGTGTCGAGGGCGAAATAGAGCCAACCTCCGTCTTGAACTGTCGCCGTGGGCACGTCGAGGATGACCTCATAGATGAGGCCGAGGGCCAAAGCGAGTTGCGGCTGCCGCAGCGCATAGGAGAGGAGTTGTCCCCAGGCGATGATCTTGGGCGGCGGAGCCTGTGGTGGATAGAGTTGCCCTGGCGACTGCGCGGCGAGCGCGCAGCCGTAACCGTCTCCAGTGACGACGTCCGTGGTGCGCGGTCGCTCGAAGGGAAAGGCCGAGATGTAACTGGGTGGCAAAGCCTTCTTGATCCGGACGGAAGCGGCTGGGACAGAAGGAGTCGCAGTATTGACTGTGGTGCCGGCCGGCAACTTCGCCAGCAGGTTGTTGAACAGGCTTACCGAACCGATGGGTGGAATAGCTAAGAAAGGCACTGTCAAGGCCACCGGACTCGTCGTGCTGGGCAGGCTTGCCAGACCCGCGATAAAAGCGGCGTCGAGATTGACCGTTGTCCCGGCGAATTGGGGCCCGGTACCGAGCGCAGCCAAAGGATTGCCCACCGGCAACAGCATCAGGTTCACCGTCAGCTGCTGTTTGGTGGCGTTCCAGTTTTGCGGGAAGGCCATGAGGCTGAGTTCGAGATCGCTAAGTGCCATGATTCGCTCCTTGCCCTCAGGCAACAACCCTAATTTCCGGAGTGTGGATAGACTGCGAGAACTGCCACGAGCCATCGAAATCAACGTTGACTACCCAGCAGACGCTGATGTGTATTCCTACCGAGACTGAGGCGAGGAAGGTGATATCTTCGGCGGGGAAATCGAAACCAGGGTCGGGCAAAAGGATTGGTTGCGGGATAGGTAGGGGATTTACCGAGACGCCAACCGAGGCCGTCAGCGTAATCGATGCGCTAGCGAGCCCGTCCAGAACATCTACCGAGGCTTGGCCGTTGAGGATAAAGATGACAGTGATGGTCGAGCCGGTTACGTCGAGCTGAACGGCGATGGTGATCGAAGCCGATCCTGAGGCGATGGCCAGGTCAATCGCGAGACCCAGACCGATGCCGCCCTGCACGGTGAGTTCGGGCTTTCCGTCCTTCACTCCGATATCGATCAGGCCGTTCCCAGCTAGTGGAGAGACGATCCAGTTGAAGGGATTGTCGGGACCGCCGACGCCGATGATGAAGTCTGCCGAAAGCGGCGATAGTGTGAGCGCGAAGCCTATATCGATACCTATGTCAGTCAGTTCGCCCAAGCCGAGCGGCAGCGTCGGCAGGTTGAACACGTCAGTGACGGTGAGCTTGCCGTCGGCCAATGCGATGTTCAGTCCGGCACCCGCGCCGCCGGGCAGGAACTGCGCCAGCTTCTGTAGCTTGCTGAAGATCGACTTGAGAGTATCGAGGGCCGCGCCATAGACGAGGTTGAGGTTTGAGAGGGTCGGCTTGGTGTGGTCATCGGCGACCATGCTGCCAATAATGGTCAACAGCGCATCACTGGCCGAGAACGCTGGCACGAAGACCAGGAACGAAAGATTGTCAATCTCGAACGACCAGCGTTTCGCGGCAGTTGGATCGAGGGTGTAGGTGAGCTTCGTGGGCGCAATTGCGTTGCCTGATCCATCGCGGCCTTGCGACTCATCGCAATACGAAAGAGCAACCTGCAGGATGCCAAGGTCGACTAGGGGGAGTGCCGTCTTCTGAGGGTCGAAAGTGATGGTCTTGCTGTACTTCAGACTGTCGCCCGCATTCTGCAACTGATTTGGCGGTCCGCCGAGCATGGCAATCGTGTTGCGAATATCTGGGAAGAGGCCCGTGGAGTTGAGCAACGACGCGACATCGGCGAAGTTGGGAGGATTCGGCAATGCAATGCCGGGGGTTGACCCAGGAGGGCTCCCGGGGCCAAGGAGCGGGATCGTGGGTTGTTCAAAGAGCAGCTTCTGCGTGCCGGTGTCTTGCAGAATGCCGTAGAGATTGGCGGGATTGTCGAGGGCGAGAACATCGGCGATGTCAGCTATGTGCCAGTTGTTGGGATCCGTTGTGGGCTGGACGATTGGAACTGGAAAATTCTGAGCAAGAGCGGACAGACCAAGATCGGTGGGCTTGCGCTGACCGAATCCCCAGGCTCCGTCGCGAGGCAGGACAGGAGCACTGCGCAGCGCAGCCCCGAGAGCCGGAACCGGGCTGGCGCCACTGCTGACCGAGGCCATGTCGCCTTCAATCGCCGAACAGCGCAGCGTGGTTCCACCGGTCAGGCCCAGCGAGCCGATTTGCGCCAGGCAGGAAAAGTTTGCGGTGATTGGGCCCGTCTGTTGAAACAGGCTCTGGAGGTCGTTCGAATTCGGCGAGACACCATCGGGGCCAAGCTGGATATAGCCGACGAGGTCGCGCGCGGGAACCAGTGTCACCGGGTTCCCGTCTGCATCAGTCAGTGGGCTGGGTGATCCGCCCTGCAAAACGGTCACGCGGTGATCGAGTCCGATATCTGCGTCGAAGAGCACCTGTTTGAATTCGAATGCGGGAGGCGACGGGTTTCCGGCCGGAACGAAGATGTAGTTCTCGACCTCCCTGATGTTCCGAATATTGAAGACGCCGGCGACCGCCCCGCGATGTACGCGATTAGTGAAGTCTGCGGCATTAGGGAAGGTAAAGAGACCGTTGGATGTGGCTACCCAGCCACTGTCGGTGCGCTGCACCCAACCCGCAGCCTGGCGTTCCATGGTGATGGTTCTGACCATGGTTGCGCCGTAGTGGTACATCACGGTCGCTACCTGGATTACCTCAAATGCGGTTCGTCCACCTACCGTCTCAAAATTGACTTTGGTGACGTGCGAGCCCAGGGTCGTATTGTCAGCCCACTCGCTGAAGATGCTCGCGCCATAACCGGCGAGGTCGATGCGGCGCAAGGGCACGCCGGAATTGCTGCCACCAAGGTCAAATTCGTTCTGGAAGATATCAGCCACGCTCTGGGTCGGGGTCGGACCGCCGGTGCCGAGCACATTGAATCCGTACCCGGGCGACGTAGCTGTGATACCAGTGTCGTCGATACTCGTGCTGCCGCTGAATATCGGACTGGGACTGTCAGGGAAGGGGGGCTTTAGCGATACTTGAAACGCGCCGGTGAGCGATGACGGGAATTGCGGTGTGTTAAGTTGAAATTGCCCCCCCTGACTAAGGAAGCGCGCCTGCGTTCCCGGGGGCGCGTCAGCGTCCGGAGGTGCGTTCGGCTGCTTAATGCTCGCAACCAATCCAAAGGGTAAGCTGAAGTCCGCCGTGAAAGATTGTCCGGCAGCCACGTTGCTGATGTTGTTGAGCAACACTGGGGCAGGTGCCAGTGGCACAAGCTGTTGCTCATCTGGAGCAATCAGCAACAGCGGCGGCCCATCCGATGGCGGATTGCAGAAGATAGGCCCCAAGGGTGGAGCGGGACCGGTGGACTCCATCGGTTCCCAAGAGACCTGAGGCAGCGCGAACGTAGCGCAGGTGAGGCCGTTGAAAGCGAGACTGAGTCCAGTGATGCCAAAGGCCGGAGCTGCCGCAGCAGGTGAAGTGGCGACTAGTTGGTCGTGGCCCGCGATGCCGGTGACGCGTTGCTGGGCTGAAACGATGGCAACGCCGAAGAGGTCAACTTTCGTAGAAAGATCCAGCAATGCGGTGCCGAATATAGTTGAGTCCAATGGGCCTACACCCTTGGCGGCGAAAGGGTGGATGACTGATGACGGTTGGGCGAATGTCTGGCCCAGCGGACCGATAACCGATCCTGCGCTGGGAGCCCGGGTTGAAGCCTGAGTTGCCGACTGGCTGGATGGCGACAGCACAAAAGTAAGAGCCACATTGTTGCCGCCGGTCCAGGTTGTGTCGGCGGTCAGTACGCCTGAGGTCTGTCCGGATATCTCGTCGAGTCCAAAGGTGGCGGCATAGGGATCGGGCAACGTGGGCAAGAGCCATTGCGCGCTGAAAAAGATTGCAACTCTGCACTGGATGAAATCAGTGCCGCTGACCGGGCCACCGAGCAGGAAACCATAGGGCGGCTCGACTCCAATGAGAGCGTTCTCGAGAGCGAGCGGCTGAATGGCCTGAAACACGCTGGCGGCCGCAGACCCCATGGCAAGAATCGTCACCTGGGTACCGGTGCTGTTGAGAGTGATGCCGATCAAAGCCGGGTCATCGAGGGCGTAGCGCATTCCATCGGCGGCGAGCGGACGGTCGAGGTGCGCGATGGCAGTACCCAATCCGATCAGAGTCTCAGTTCCTGGAGTAGAGATAAAGGTGACGATGAATCCGGCTGGAGTGTAGAAGTCGACCGAGGAGTTGCGCTTAGAGGGGCGCAGCCCGGGCCAAAGTTGATAGGTAGTGAGCACGGCGTTGCCGCCCACACCGCCGACGATCACGATGATTTGCGTCGGGTCAACGAATATCTGGCAGCCCACGATGGGCACGATGGACGGATGGAGCAGCCACTGGGCGCTGGCTCCAGCGCCAAGACCCATGAGCAGAGATCCTGCTCCGGCGGCCTGGCCGAGTGCAGCAACTGTGGTAACGGCCACGGGCAAGGTCCATCCAGTACCCGCGACGATCGCAGTGCCTGAAGGAACGAACTGAGTGGATTTGACTGTCGCGAAGGTAAAACTGGTTATGGATGAGGTGCATGGCACCAGGATGGCGGTGTCGTTATTGAAGGCAATCGCGGAATTTGCATTGCGCGTGAAATTGAAAGGGGTGCCATATACGGTTGCGCTGCTGGGGTCGAGTGCCTCTACTGCTGCGCCGGTCTCACTGAATACGATCCTTACAGTCTTGGGTAGTTGAACTGTGTCCGACTCTGCGTCTTGTCCTATGCTGCTGCCTCCGGGTGGCACGGCCGGGGGATCGAGCGTCGCGATGAGCTCGACTGTGGCATTCGCGGGAAGGACATAAACCTCTCCTTGTAACTGGAATGGAGCGGAGGCCTTCAACCCTCCGCTGGAAATGCGGAATCCGCTATAACTGTTCACCGGCAGGCTGTGAACCAGCAGTTTGGCGACAAACCATACACTGCCCTTTCCCAGAACAAGCTCGTTGTTCGGTACGGGAGGGCCGACTAGTATTCTCGTCCTGACGGGAAATACGCCGAAGACTGAGGTGGCTAAACCGAAGGCAACACTGGCCTCGGTGCTGAGCGGAATGAGGTGGACGATTTGGGCAATGCCATTGCCGTCAATGAATGGGCCTAGGGATTCCTGAATTTGCATGCCACGTGCACAGGCCGGGAGGCCGCCGGGATTGTTCGGATCGAGGGCTGACGCATTTTGGACAAGGCCGAGAACCGTTGGTTTCACGAGCTCGGTGTGGCCGATCACGTTGTCCAGGCTGATGGTTACGCGCGCGCCGGGCGCAGCAGCCGGCAGGCCGGGATGGATCTCGGCCGGATGTATGCCCAACGCCAGGCTGGTGGCCAGCGCTTTGCGCGCGGTGACGAGGGATGCAGACTTCTGGTTGGGGCCAACGATCCATCCGGCGGTAAGCCCGACAAGCGTTTCGGCGATCTGATCTGGGTTCACACAGCCTCCGTGGTCCGTGCGTGGCGTACACGTCACTCAGCATTTGGCAGAGAAGGAAGGTGTGTCAGAGGAATAATGGATCCGGATCCGCGGCTGTGGAAGCATCTATCTGGGCTGCATTGGTACCCAAGACAAATTCACGTCCGAATGTCCACGGTTCCGTGAGGCGACAAATTTATTTGAAATGTTGTTCACAGGTCAAGTAGACACGTCACTCGTAAGTCCGTTAGACGTTTGCATGGCAAACTGTGGCACAAGGACGATTGCCGTATATGGACTTCCTGCCTGGTCCGTGTGGGTCGTCGGAGCTCCATGCGCATGCAGATTGCATCTATGTTCGTGAGGGCGCCGCTTCAGACGAGTGGCGGGCAACCCGCACCTAACCCGTCGTTGGCCGTTGGGGGGCGTAACGGAAGGGTTGCCGACGAACCGTCCGGAATCCTGAATTTGCTCTGTTACCTGGTTGCAATGACAGAACCTAACGATTCGCTGCTCTGTCATCTCGTGTTTGATCACACGCGTAGCCATCGCGGTCCGTTATTCTTCACGGAAGCGATAGCCGATATGACTCTCGGTCAAGATATAAACTGGGCGAGCAGGGTCGTCTTCAATTTTCTTTCGCAGTTGATTGATGACAACTCGCAGATATTCGCGCTCGTTGCTGTAGGACGGACCCCAAATAGATCGCAGCAGATTTTCGTGTTTGACGGGTCTGCCGGCATGCTCCATCAAACAACGGAGGGTCTCGTATTCTTTTGGAGCGAGGTGGATCTGTTCGCCCTTTTTCTCTACGAGGCGGCGATTGGCGTCGAGCGTGATCTCGCCCACGATGCTGATCAGATCTGGTTCTTCCATCGGGGCGTGGCGACGCCGGATGACTGATCGTAACCTCGCGGTGAGCTCACGAATTTGAAACGGCTTAGTGACATAGTCAAATGCGCCCGCGTCCAATGACTCGACGATATCCTCTTCATCGTCACGAACAGTGAGCATAACGATCGGCAGTCCGGGAAAGGTATGACAGATCCTTCGACACGTCTCTTTGCCCCCCATACCCGGCATATTGATATCGAGGAGGACCGCGTCATAGCTGACCATGCGCAGTTGCACGAGAGCCTCTTCCCCGTTGTGAGCCTCCCCGACCGCAAATCCTAGCGCTCCCAATGTTTCGAAGAGGCTCTGGCGTATTCCTGCATCGTCTTCAACGACGAGCACCTTGCTTTTGTGATTCACGCTTTCTCCTTTGCCATGCGGGGTAGTGCGATAGCGAAGGTGGTTCCATTCACTTGATCGCTTTCGACCCACGTTCGCCCGCTATGCGCTTCAGCGATTCGCCTAACTACGGAGAGACCGATTCCGGTTCCGGAGATCGTCTTCACTGATCCTGAGCAGCGATAAAAACGTTGAAACACCTTCTCTTTTTCGTCGTCCGGAATAAACGAGCCTTCGTTTTTAATCCTGATGACCAGTTCCGCTTCTTCTTCCTGAACCGCGATGGCCACCTGAGAGTTGGGGCGACCATACTTTGCAGCATTGTCGAGGACCTGGAAGAGGGCCATATGAAGAAGCTTTCCATCTCCATATACGACGTTGTGCCCTGAGCCCATTTGGAAGTCAATGGAGTGCCCATCCAGTTCCTGTGATGATCCCGTGATGGTCCGTTCTATCAACTGAGCTACGTCGACTTGCTCACGCTTGACCTTCAGATCGCCACCATCCAGCTTCGCAGTAAGTAGAAGATGATTGGCGAGGTCGCTAAGGTGTCCTGCATGGCGGTCAATCAAGCCGACCAGTTTTTCTTCAGTGCCCGACAGGGTGTTCATCGCGAGGAGACCGGAACTGGAGGCTCTGATCGTCGTAAGCGGACTCTTGAACGCATGTGCGAGGCCATCCAATATGGCGGAGCGGAGTTGCTCACTCTGTTTTGCCGCTACTGCGTTTGCTTCGGTTGAGAACGAGCGTGCCCTTTCGATTGCAACCGCGGCAAGCGAAGAGGCTGCGTCAATTGAGGCTGGGTCGAGCGAATGCCCGCAGAGGAAGAGAGATCCTATAGGCCTGGTTCCTAGCCGAAGGACGCGCTTGGAAATACCAGTGCTCAAGTCATCCTCATTTGTTTCGAGCAAGTAAGCGGAGCGAACTTCGTCATCGGAGATATCACAATCGCCACTCTTCCACTGATGCATCTCATGGGCCTTCCAAAGGGCTACTCCTTTCACCCCCAGGCTCAAACGTAAAAGGTCGACGAGTTGTTGATCGACCCCCGCTTCCCGATTGAGGAGCAGAATATGCTGGCTGAGTTCGTAAAGCTTCTGCTGCTGAACTTGACGCCGCTCTAACTCGCGAGCGTGGTGGCTCACTCGGTCTGAGAGGCTGCTAACGATCAGGGCCGTTGCTTCAAAGACGAGGAGAGCGATCCAATCGTGCGAATCAGTGATGTAGAAGTGGAATAAAGGTTGGGTGAAGAAGTAGTCGAGGCAGGCAACGGACAGAATTGAAACGATGCTCGCTTCAAATAAACCCCAACGAAGCGCGATAACCACCACTAGAAAAAGGTGGATGGAGGTGGCTGCGGAGAGATTGAAGTGAAGGCGGTAGGAGAGAAGCGTCAACAGCATTCCAGCGGCGCAACCGCCCCCAATCCTGCGTAGGACCACTTGGATTGGTCTGGCAATCATTCGGTCGCCCCTGCCGGAAACTATAGCCATTGAGACATAAACAAACCGTTAAGAAGGAGCTTATGCATTGCTAACGGTGTACACGGTTCACTGAAAGTGTCGCTCTTTTCCGACATATGAGGTGATTCGACATGAACTTCCTTAGAGGCCTTCTTTCACTAGACAGGGCAGCACGTACGTCCCATGTAGAGGATATGGTCGTGTCCCTTCAACAGCAGAGCGAAGGCCAGCACACTCACGGTTGGGGGGGACGAAGCGTTTTGAGATCTGTTTTATCCAGCGTCATCTGCCCAATCATGTGCGGTCTGTTGCTGGTTGCGGGGCAGTTGGCCCATGCCCAGTCGACGTTCGGGAGCGTTAGAGGCAACGTCTTGGACGCGAGCGGAGCGGCGATTCCAGACGCGCAGATCATGCTGCACAGCACAGATGAAAATACGGAACGCACGGTCGCTACGGATGCTTCTGGAGCCTTCATCTTTGAGAACGTAAAGGCCGGCAAGTACACGCTACGGGCTCATCGCGATGGCTTTGCCGACACAGTCGTGTCGGGAATTTCAGTGGAAGCGCGACAGGATTTGAGACTTGGCGCCACACTCAACGTTGCGGCACAGTCGACAACTGTGGAGGTATCGGGCGCAGCCGACCAAATCAATACGGAAAATGGAACGATCAGCGATTCGAAGACGAATATCGAAATGACGCAATTGCCCCTAAATAACCGCGCGACTACTACAAGTCCGCTCGGCGCGCTTGGCCTGTCTCCCAACGTTCAGACAGATAGCTCCGGCAATATCGCTCTGGGCGGAGCGAGCTCCTCGATGGTGAATTTCTCCGTCGATGGTATTTCGACTGCCAACGTGCGGCAGAATGGCGCGCTGCAGGACGCCTATCCATCGCAGGAAGGAATTGCTGGGGTTAAAGTAACCGCATTCAACAATAGTGCGGAGTTCTCTCAGGTTGGCGATGTAACATTCACGACCAAGAACGGGACAAGCCAGTATCACGGGAGTGTCTTCGAGTATTTGCAAAACCAGGCGCTGGATGCCGATCCGTATGGCTCCAGCGGGAAAGCCCCCAAGAAGTTCAATACGTTTGGCTTCTCGTTGAGCGGGCCGATTGTGATTCCACATGTCTATGATGGGCACAACAAGACGTTTTTCTTTGCGGACTATGAGGGAAATCGGCGCAGCACTGCGGTGTTTCAGCAATATGTCGTTCCAACGGTCGCGGATAGGAACGGCACCCTCTCAGATATAGGTGGTCCTACGATTCCATCTACCCAGATTAGCCAGACTGCCAAGGCGCTGCTCGCCTACTATCCATTGCCAAACGTGCCGGGCGCGATTGATCAGACGCAGGCCATCAACTACCAGAACTTTCAAGCGACTCCAGCACGCACCGACGGTGCGGACATCCGGGTTGATCAGACGATCTCGTCCAAGCAATCGGTTTACGCGCGCTTCAGCCGCAAGAACATCACCACGGACTTCGCGAACCTCTTTCTGCCGGATGATTCGGATTCTGTTCACAATCGGAGCCTGTTGATTTCGCATACCTACACGATTACCCCGAAGCTATTGAATGAGTTTCGCTACGGCTTCACGAATGTTACGACCAGCGTCGACTTCCCGATTCAAGGTTCCACTGCGCTAAGTCAGTTGGATCTTACTGGAGTGGATATCAGTCAACACCCGCTAACCCATGCATTCCCCACCTTCAATTTCAGCGCGGGAACTCCGTTTCCAATGATTGGAAGAGATAAGGCAGGAGTCACGCAATCGAAGACGACGCAGTTCAGCGATAACTTGACTTACAGCTTCGGCAAGCACACGGTAAAGGGTGGGATCGATATCCGTCGCGTTCGGTACTTCGATCTGGAGAGTTTTGCCCCACAGTTCGCCTCAGATGATTTTGGGGCCTTCATCTTTCAACCGTCGTACGGGAACGCCCAAGGCGATCAGTTTACGGGGAATGCTTTTGGCGACTTCCTCGAAGGCGCGCCAACGACACTTTACTTCGCTGTTTCCAGCCCTGATGTCGGAGGAACCGCCACGCAATATAGTTTTTTCGCACAGGATGAGTTCCAGGTAAACGATCGCTTGACGCTCAGCTATGGTCTTCGCTGGCAGGTTCTTCCCGGCTTTCAGGAGGACGGCGGTAATCTGGCAAACTTCGATCAACGGATTAACTCGATTGTCGTTCCTGATGCTTTGGCTGGATACCTGACCAGCCAGAACATCACCTCTTCCAATGTTGCTTTCCAGCAGTCTTTCAATGCGTGCCCGTCCGGCACGGCTGCGGGGTCAACCGTTCAGGGGATGCCGTGCACTGGATATATCACGGCCAGTCAGGATGGATTGCCGCAGAGTCTGCGCCAGACTTATAAAGGAGACTTTCAGCCGCGCATTGCGATTGCCTATCGTCCGTTCAATGACACCAAGACGGTGGTGCGCGCTGGATTTGGCATCTATACGATGACCAACCTGGGACCGCTTTCGTTCAACAACAGCGGAAACCCAACCTCGAATCTGCACATCTATTCCAACTCCAACACGGCAGGCCCGAACACTCCACAGATTGTTTTCCCAAATACTGCGCCTGCCACTTCTGGCGGCCCGACCTTTGGCGGTGGCGGGCTGGATCAAGGGGTCGATCCCACATACCGCGATCCCCAGTCGAACCAATGGAATGTGACCGTAGAGCGGCAACTGTCAAATGCTACATCGCTTCGTGCAAGCTACGTCGGGATGCACACCTACCGGTTAAACATTACCGAGGATCTTAACCAGATTCCCGCCAGCACAACCCCGTACAACACAGGAGCGACGGCTGGGGCTTTTGTGGATTCCCGCGCGCCATATCAGAATTGGACGACGCTGCTCAGTACGTTCAATGCAGGCGAGGCAAACTATCACGCGTTCGAGCTGCAGGCGACGCATCGTCTGGAGCGTGGGCTCTACGTGGATGCAAACTACACCTACGCAAAAAATGAGGCTGACAATCAGGGTGATGCACCGAGTGCGTTCGCCGGTGAGGTCAACTACGGACTTCCCGTTGCCGATCGGTTTCATATCAAACAGAACCTCGGCAACGTTTCCGGCACGCGCCGCAACCGCATGCTGCTCACAGGGGTATATCAGCTGCCTTTTGGTAACGGCCGACAGTACATGAGTAGCAGCACAGCCAAGGACCTTTTTCTCGGCGGTTGGGATCTGACAACGGTCACGCTGCTTGAGACGGGCCCCTGGCTTACTCCCAGCATCAGCGGTTCTGCCGATCAGTCGAACACGAACGTTGTTAATCGTAGCGCTGTGCTGCGTCCGGATAGTGTGCCGAAGGGTACAGCCGGATCTGTGACCTACAACAATCTGTCATTCCTGGCGACCCCCGCAGGAGCAGGTCGCTTCGGGAATGCAGGAGTTGGGATCATTCAGGGTCCTGGCACGACCACGGTGAGCTTCGGTGTCGCAAAGCGGTTCGCTATCACCGAGAAGGTCCATGCGCGGTTCGAGACGACCTTCACGAACGTTCTGAACCACACCAACTTTGCGCCACCCGTGACGGCGATCGACAACTCGCTCTTCGGGCAGCTGACTGGACCGCAAACGGCGGAGAACGCGGGAAATCGGACAGGACAGGCGGCGCTCAGGGTCGACTTCTAATTAGATTGCCCGTTTAGGGAGGCGAAGAGATTTCCTTATCGCCTCCCTTTCATCATGTGATCTGCACGCTGAAGTACCCGTTTTGTAAAGTCAGATAATCCAGGGGGATGGAGTTGCTGGCTGGGTAACGGCGGGGGATCATCCCATTAGTTGGCAGTTGTTTTTTCAAATGGTTGATAAATCGCCAATGCACTCATTGATACGTGAGAACATTCCACTTGTCTGTATCGTCGCCTCTCGAACAAATGTCTACTCTCTGTTCACCAGTGATCACTGATATGTCATTTACCTGCTCATTTGAATTCTGTTATTGGCCTTTTTGGCTCTTCGCCAAAGGTCTGGCAAACATGTAAGCTCCAGAAAATAACGAGAGCATTTTCGCCGAGTTGGATTGCTTCTGAATTGCGCGTAAACCTGAGGAACCAAAACGTTTCGGGAGATTGTCATGGCGCCAGGTCGCACCCGTAAGAAGCCGAACCGAAACTCGGCTATTCTGACTTATCGATAATGCCCTTTTCTCCGCCAGACTCGAAGATACGGCGTCAAATTCAGATTCGAGGAATCGTGCAGGGAGTTGGGTTTCGCCCATTCGTTTATAAACTTGCCATATCACTCGGGCTGACCGGCTTCGTCTTCAATTCTTCGTCGGGCGTGACGATAGAAGCCGAGGGGCACGCCGCAGCAATTCGGACCTTTATCGAAAGCCTGGACCTCGATCTTCCACGGCTCGCCAAGATTCTCGAACTTACCGTATCCGAAATGGATGTCGTGGGTAGCGCAGGCTTCGACATTCTCCAGAGCCGGGAGGAGATCGGTGTGTTCGCTCTGGTCTCTCCGGACGCCGGCACCTGCGATGCCTGCTGGCGTGACTTCGGAGATCCGCTAAACCGCCGTTTCGGCTATCCATTCACAAATTGCTCACATTGTGGTCCGCGCTACACCATCGTCCAGGAAATACCATACGATCGCGCGAAGACAACTATGTCGGGCTTCATTATGTGCGACGCCTGCAAGGCGGAGTACGTCGATCCGGCCGATCGGCGCTTCCATGCCCAGCCAAATGCCTGCGCGGTCTGCGGCCCAGCGTTGTGCCTTGTCCCACGCGGGTCGTCATCGGACGACTTTTCCTTTGCCGAGAAGGATTCGCTTCCAGCGATTCGCACAGCAAGGCAACTCCTGCGGGAGGGCAAGATCGTGGCGATCAAAGGGCTGGGTGGCTTCCTGCTTGCCTGTGATGCGGAGAACGACGACGCCGTCGCCGAGTTGCGCAGACGCAAGCGTCGGCCCATGAAGCCATTCGCTCTGATGGTGCGGGATATGAAAGGAATCCGGAGAATTTGCGCGGTGTCACCTAACGACGAAGCCGCGCTGCAGCATCCGCGCAAACCGATCGTAATTCTACCCCGCGCCTCATCCGAGGGCATGGCAACGGGCGACCTGCCGAAAGCCATTGCTCCAGGAAACAACACACTCGGCATCATGCTCCCCTATACGCCGCTGCACTATCTACTCTTCAGCGACTCACCGGAATCGGCGTCGGAGTTTGTCGCTCTTGTTATGACGAGCGGCAATCTCAGTGAGGAGCCAATCGTGGTCTCGAATACAGAGGCGCTCCTGCGTTTGTCGGGCATCGCCGACTGGTTCCTGTTGCATAATCGCGACATCGCCACACGAGTGGACGATTCGGTGGTTCGCACCTTTGAACGAAAGGAAACGGTGCTGCGTCGCTCACGCGGCTTCGTGCCGCAAACTCTCGATTTGGGCATCGAGATGGAACAAGTTCTGGGTGTCGGAGCCGAGCTCAAAAATACATTTTGCCTGACCCAGGGTAGCCACGCCATCCTGAGCCAGCACATCGGCGACCTCGAAAACTATGAAACCATGCGCTTCTTCGAAGAGACACTGGATAAGATGAAGCATCTCTTCAAGGTTTCCCCCAAGGCCATCGCGCACGATCTACATCCCGGCTATCGAAGCACGCGCATGGCGCTCGTCTCCGGCATCGAGCGAAGGTTTGCGGTGCAGCATCATCACGCACATATCGCCAGCTGCATGGCGGAAAACCAGCTCAGCGGAAAGGTCATCGGTGTCGCCATGGACGGCACTGGACTTGGCTCCGATGGCACCATCTGGGGCGGCGAATTCCTGGTCGCAGATCGCGTTGGCTTCGAGCGTCGTGCCCACCTCCGCGCTGTACCGATGCCCGGTGGCGATGCGGCGATACGTCAGCCCTGGCGAATGGCCCTGAGCTACCTTCGGGATTCTCTCGGCTCTCAAATGCCTGACGATCTTGCGTGTTTCCGAGTAGTTCCCGCCACTCAGTTCAGGCTTGTGGACACGATGCTTTCGCGCCACATTCAGACGGTGCAGACCTCTTCGTGCGGGCGCCTGTTCGACGCAGTAGCGGCGATGTTGGGACTGGGCTCCGAGATCACCTTCGAAGGCCAAGCGGCCATTGCGCTGGAGATGGCGGCGGAGCCAAGCGTCGCGGATCGGTACGGGTTCGATCTGGAGCAAGGTGAATCGACGGTGATAGATCTTCGTCAAACCATCGCCACTATCGTCAGGGATGCCATTGCTGAAAGGTCTGTAGCCGAGATCTCCGCCTGCTTTCACAACACGCTAAGTGCCGCCATCGTGGAGGTTTGCTGCCGTATGCGCAAGAGCGACGGACTGGCCCGGGTATGCCTAAGCGGCGGCGTATTTCAGAATCACCTTTTGCTGGGAGTCACGGCATTGAAGTTGCGGCGTTTGGGATTTGGAGTATTCTTGCACGCGATGGTGCCTGCGAACGACGGCGGTATTTCGTTGGGGCAGGCGGTGATCGCGAACGAGCTATTGCGTCAAGGACACTGACATGTGCCTAGCCATTCCCGGCAAAGTGGTAGACACCTACGATCAACGCGGTCTGCGCATGGCCAAGGTCCAGTTCGGCGGCATCGTCCGCGAAGCATGCCTGGAATATGTGCCAGAGACTCAGGTGGGCGAATACGTCTTGGTCCACGTCGGCTTCGCTATCAGCCGAATCGATGAAGCAGAAGCAGAACGTACCTACCAGGCGCTGAAGGATCTTGATCAGCTCACCGAGCTGGAATCCCCGGTTGTCGAAGAGACCGCTAAGACGGACGAGCCGTCCTACCCAGCCTGGATGAACTCTGGAGATCTTCGCCGATGAAGTATCTTGATGAATATCGCAATGGGGACATAGCGGCGAAGATTGTTGCCGAGATGCGCCGGGTCCAGACCCGGCCGTGGGTTTTAATGGAGGTCTGCGGGGGCCAGACCCACTCAATCGTCAAGAATGGACTTGACCATCTGCTGCCGGAGGGCGTCGAACTCGTGCACGGACCAGGCTGCCCGGTCTGCGTCACGCCGCTTGAAATGATTGACAAAGCGCACGCCATAGCTCGCTCGCCTAATGTGATCTTCTGCTCTTTCGGCGATATGTTGCGCGTACCCGGCTCCGACGGCGACCTGTTCTCGATCAAATCTCTGGGCGGCGATGTCCGTATCGTGTACTCGCCGCTCGACTGCCTGAAGATCGCCCGCGCCAATCCGGAAAAGCAAATTGTCTTCTTCGCCATCGGCTTTGAGACTACGGCCCCGGCGAATGCCATGCTGGCGTGGCGAGCCCGTGAAGAGCAGGTTAACAATCTTTCTCTACTGGTCTCCCATGTCCTGGTGCCGCCGGCACTCGAAGCCATTCTCAGCGCCTCCGGAAATCGCGTACAAGGCTTTCTCGGTCCGGGCCACGTCTGCGCTGTGATGGGGTACAGCGAGTATGACCCTATCAGCACCCGCCACCACGTCCCCATCGTCATCACCGGGTTCGAGCCGATCGATATCCTCGAGGGTACGCTGATGACTATCAAGCAGTTGGAAGAGGGCCGTGCCACGGTTGAGAATCAGTACTCGCGCGTACTGACTCGCCAAGGCAATCTGCCGGCGCAACAGTTGATCGGCAAAGTGTTCGAGGTCGGAGATCGCAAGTGGCGCGGCATTGGCAGTATTCCGATGAGCGGTTACCATCTGCGCGATGTGTTCTCTCGGCACGACGCCGAAAAGCTCTTCGACGTGGAGGAGATCGCCACTCTGGAACCCGAGATATGCATCAGCGGGGAGATCCTTCGTGGACTGAAAAAGCCACACGATTGCCCTGCTTTCGGAGCGCTTTGCACTCCCCAGCATCCACTCGGTGCGACCATGGTCTCGGCTGAGGGAGCGTGCGCCGCGTACTACGCGTATGGCCGTCACCTGAATCCGCAGGGAGCGGATAAGCTTCATCAGATCGTTCCCGGACCTGTACTGGACGACGTCAGTGTCAAGCCCCGCGAAGAGCGCGAATACACTCATGCCAGCCGCTGAAGATGATTTGAAGACGGAGAAGACAATCGTCGGCGAGAGTCTGACGCCGTTCGGTTCGTGCCCGATCCCGATCTTCGACCACAAACGGATCGTTCTTGGCCACGGCAGCGGCGGCAAGCTCACCGCCGATCTGATCGACAACATCTTCCTTCCGGCCTTTCGCAATCCGACGCTCGATAAACTCGACGATCAGGCCGTGCTCGCCATCGGGGGGGCGCGACTAGCGTTCTCTACTGACTCCTTTGTTGTCACGCCTATCTTCTTCCCCGGCGGAGATATCGGTCGGCTCGCGATTCACGGCACGGTGAACGACCTTGCGATGAGCGGTGCCCGTCCGCTCTATCTGTCGGCAGCGTTCATCCTCGAAGAAGGCTTGGCCGTAGACGATTTGCGCCGAGTGGTCGAGTCCATGCGGGGCGCCGCAAGTGAGGCTGGTGTACAGCTCGTCACCGGCGATACCAAGGTCGTCAACCGCGGCAAAGGCGACCAGATCTTCATCACTACGACCGGCATCGGCGTGATCGAGCACGACATCAGCATCTCTGCAGATCGCGCCCGCCCCGGCGACAAGATTATCCTCAGTGGCTACATCGGCGACCACGGCATGACCATCATGAGCCAGCGCGAGGGTCTCGAGTTCGAGGGCGCTATTGAGAGCGACTGCGCACCGCTTAACGGCCTCGTCTCGGCCATGCTTGCGACCACCTTCCCCGCGAACGATTTCATCCATACGCTGCGCGATCCGACCCGCGGAGGCGTCGCAACCACGCTCAACGAGATAGCCAAACACGCCAACGTTGGCATGGTGCTGGACGAGCGCACGATCCCTGTGCGCGAGTCGGTCAAGGGCGCCTGTGAGGTGCTTGGCCTCGATCCGCTCTATGTCGCGAATGAGGGCAAGTTGCTCGCTCTAGTTGTCCCGGAGATGGCGGGTGCGGTTCTCGAGCAGATGCGGCAGCATCGTCTAGGCCAGGACGCCGTAATCATCGGCGAGGTGGTCGAAAGCCATCCTGGCATGGTGCTAATGAAGACTGAGATCGGTGGGACGAGGGTGCTCGACGTGATGTTCGGTGAGCAGCTCCCACGCATCTGCTAGTTCCGGATCAGTCGCTTCACTGACCTGAAGCTATTACGTTAGCAGCGTGAAAGTTGTATTAAGTCCAATAAATATGCAAGTATATGCGATTGACAGCCAGCTTCGGATAGGCGTAGTGTCTCTGGCATTCGAGCGAGCCTGTTTCGCTCGCGGGCTCTAAAAGTTAGAGCTGACGCATTGCTTTGCGAAGGTGACAGGCTTGTCCTGCTTCTACCATTCCGCTTTCCCGAATCCAAAATCACAGCCCATGTGCTACGACTCCTCCGCCCTTCGGTCGAAAAGCCGTCACGCTAACTCCCAGAACTCATCTTCGAGCAAGTTCGCGGAGCAGGTCACAATGTAGTCCCAAGGAGAATTTCATGGTTGACTCGCCAAGCGGTATCACCAAGCCGTCACCCGTATCCGACGTACACATTCTCTGGATCACTGCTGGCCTCAGTTGCGACGGCGACAGCGTCTCGGTGACTGCCGCCGAACAACCCTCGATCGAAGACGTTTTACTGGGTGCGATACCCGGCCTGCCCAAGGTTCATCTTCACAACCCGGTGCTTGCGTACGAGAACGGCGACGAGTTTATGCAGTTCTTTTACGACGCCGAAAAGGGTCTGCTCGATCCTTTCGTCCTCGTAATTGAAGGGTCCATTCCTAATGAGAAGATTAAGAAAGAGGGTTACTGGGCAGCCATGGGGACCAACCATGACACTGGCCAGCCCATCACCACATGCGAGTGGATCGACCGCCTCGCTCCCAAGGCCCTTGCCGTTATCGGTGCCGGCACCTGCGCAACTTACGGCGGTATCCACGCCATGGCCGGCAACCCAACCGGCGCCATGGGATTGGCCGACTACCTGGGCTGGGACTGGCGTTCGAAAGCCGGTCTTCCCATCGTCAACGTCCCCGGCTGTCCCGTTCAGCCCGACAATTTCATGGAGACCGTTCTCTACCTGCTCTACCAGGTAGCTGGTCTCGCTCCCATGATCCCCCTCGACAAGCAGCTCCGCCCCACCTGGCTCTTTGGCAAGACGGTCCACGAGGGATGCGATCGCGGCTCCTACTACGAGCAGGGAGACTTCGCCACCGAATACGGTTCTTCAAAATGCCTCGTCAAGCTCGGTTGCTGGGGTCCGGTCGTCGATTGCAACGTCACCAAGCGCGGCTGGATGCGTGGTATCGGCGGATGTCCTAACGTCGGCGGCATCTGCATCGGATGCACAATGCCCGGCTTCCCCGATAAGTTCATGCCATTTATGGATGAGCCACCCGGAGGCATGCTCTCGGCTACTCTTGTCAGCGGCTACGGGCGCATGATCCGTGCGCTTCGCAGCATTACCAACGCTACAGTCAACAAGGAACCGAAGTGGCGTCACAATCGTCCGGAGCTCACCACTGGCTATCGTCCAGCTCCCCCCAACGCCTAATAATCACTTGAGAGAGGATTACGCTATGGCAACGTTTCCCGATACTATCCCTGAACTCGAGGATAAGAAGCGCAATCTCGTCGAGATGAATTGGGATCCCATTACCCGTATCGTCGGCAGTCTCGGTATCTTCACTAAGATTGACTTCGGTAACAAGACCGTTGCCGAGTGCCACAGCACGTCGTCCATCTTTCGCGGCTACAGCATCTTCATGAAGGGCAAAGACCCGCGCGACGCTCATTTCATCACCAGCCGCATCTGCGGCATCTGCGGTGATAATCACGCGACCTGCGCCTGTTACGCACAGAACATGGCTTTTGACGTTCGTCCCCCTGCGCTTGCCGAATGGATCATCAACCTTGGCGAAGCAGCCGAGTACATGTTCGATCACAATATCTTCCAAGACAACCTCGTCGGTGTCGACTTCTGCGAGCAGATGGTCAAGGAGACCAATCCGAATGTCTGGGAGAAGGCGCAACATACACCTTCGCCGAACGCCGGTAAGCACGGATACCGCATGATCTCCGACATCATGACTGCGCTCAATCCCTTCACTGGCACCTTCTACCGCGAGACACTCGCCATGAGTCGCCTGACCCGCGAGATGTTTTGTCTCATGGAGGGACGGCACGTCCACCCGTCGACTCTCTATCCCGGCGGCGTCGGCACCGTCGCTACTATCCAACTTTTCACCGACTATTTAGTCAGGCTGATGAAGTACGTCGAATTCATGAAGAAAGTCGTACCACTGCACGACGATCTCTTCGACTTTTTCTACGATGCGCTGCCGGGCTATGAAGAGGTCGGCCGCCGCCGCGTCCTGCTTGCCTGCTGGGGCTCCTACAACGATCCAGACCACTGCGACTACCAGTACAAGAACATGGCCGAATGGGGACGCAAGATGTTCGTGACTCCTGGCGTGGTCGT
Source organism: Tunturiibacter lichenicola (assembly GCF_051013355.1). Taxonomy (GTDB): domain Bacteria; phylum Acidobacteriota; class Terriglobia; order Terriglobales; family Acidobacteriaceae; genus Edaphobacter; species Edaphobacter lichenicola_F. The sequence goes on from NZ_CP132945.1 coordinate 125,341, forward strand.
CGACGGCGAACTGGTCACCAACTCGCTTGTTGACATCAATCTCAACATCCGGATACTACTCGGAAGCTCTTACTATGACGATTGGCAGGGCTCTGAAACCTTCGTAGCCCGCGACCCGCTCGGCAACCCCGTCGACAAACGCCATCCCTGGAACCAGACCACAATCCCACGCCCGCAGAAGCGCGACTTTAAGGGCAACTACACTTGGGTTATGTCGCCGCGCTGGCTCGATAAGCGCACTGGAGACCACCTCGCCCTCGATACCGGTGGCGGCCCAATCGCACGTCTTTGGTCGACTGCACTCTCCGGACTGGTAGACATCGGCTACGTTAAGGCCACCGGGCACAGCGTCAAGATCAATCTTCCCAAAACGGCCATGCTGCCAGAGACTGAATTTGAGTGGCACATCCCGAAGTGGTCGAACACACTCGAACGCGACCGTGCCCGCACATACTTTCAGGCCTACGCCGCTGCTACCGCTCTGCACTTCGTCGAGAAAGCACTCGCCGAATTGAATGCCGGTCGCACCTCCACCTGGACCGAATTCAAGGTTCCGGAAGAAGCTATCGGCTGCGGCTTTCACGAGGCCGTTCGTGGCGTTCTCTCGCACCATGTCGTGATCCGCGAGGGTAAGATCGCCAATTACCATCCCTATCCCCCCACTCCTTGGAACGCTAATCCCCGCGACATGTACGGAACTCCCGGACCCTATGAAGACGCGGTGCAGAATACACCGCTCTTCGAGGAGAACGGTCCTGACAAGTTCAAAGGTATCGACATCATGCGCACCGTCCGTAGCTTCGATCCCTGCCTGCCCTGCGGCGTTCACATGTATCTCGGTGACGGCAAGATCCTCGAAACTCGCCACTCTCCTATGTTCGGCGTAGCGGGGCACGAATAATGGCTGCTGCGCCCCAGTCGGATACTCAACCGGAGGTTGTTGGTACCATCGCACCTCCGCGGCGCGGCGAGTTCCGTTTGCAGACGGAGCGAGTTGAAAAACTCGCTGCCCGCCTTGAAAGCGCAGGTGACCCGGAGATACGGGCGACCGCGCTCGACCTCGTGCAGTCTGTCGTTGAACTGCACGGCGCGGCTCTTCAACGTCTTGTCGACTCACTCCTACAGACGCCGGCGGGTGAGCGGGCTCTAAACGAAGCGTTGGAAAACGACTTGGTCTCAAGCATGCTTCTTCTGCACAACCTTCACCCGGACGACATTGAGACTCGCGTGCTTCGCGGCATCGAGAAAGCTCGTCCTTATCTCAAATCCCACGGAGGCGACGTGGACCTTGCTGGCGTCCGCGACGGCATTGTTCACCTACGCCTCCACGGAACCTGCGGTAGCTGCCCTAGTTCCTCCATCACTCTTAAGAGTGCAGTCGAAGACGCGCTCTTCGAGGTCGCACCCGACATCGTCGAAATCGTCTCCGAGAATGCCGCCGCTACTGAGCAGAGCGGACCTCAACTCGTAACAATCAAGTAGGGAGAACCGCCATGGCCAAACAAGATGCACGCACTGATACTCCGGCCCGTGCCATCGGAATCCGCAAAGGCGAGAGCCGCGTTGACCAGCTCGCCCAGCACGGTCCCACCCGAACCGCGAAGGACGCCACCGGCATCAACCTTGAGCAGCGCGGCCCGATTAGTCCCAAGATGCCTCAGTTGCCGCCTGCCTAACCCTGGGAGCCCAGCATGAACGAACTCTCCGAAGAAGAGCAGGAACGAACTCCGGTCCCGTCATTCCTGAGGCAGGTTGCCCGCCGTCGCCCGATCTCCGACGGCGCCGAACGCTGCGAGCTCTGCAGCGCCGAACTGACACCGGTCCATCAGCATTTGCTCGCCCCCCACAAGCACGAGATTGCCTGCTCCTGCGATGGTTGCGCCGTGCTCTTCTCCGGCCAGCCCGGAGCCCATTACCTGCGTATTCCGCGTCGCATTCGCGCTCTCGCCGACTTCCAGATGCCGAATCTGCAATGGGAATCTCTCATGATCCCCATCAATCTGGCTTTCTTTTACTACGATACCGCTGGTGGCAGGATGATCGCGATGTATCCCAGCCCCGCCGGCGCCATCGAATCGCTTTTAAGCCTCGAATCCTGGGCCGAAATTGCCGCTCAGCATCCCTCTCTTCAGAAGATGGAGTCCGACGTAGAGACTTTCCTCGTCAACCGCGTCGGCACAATCCACGAGTACTACATCGTTCCCATCGACGAATGCTTCCATCTCGTCGGCCTCATTCGCATGCATTGGCGCGGCCTTTCTGGTGGGGCCGAAGTCTGGAAGCACATCCACAAGTTCTTCGCGAGTCTACAAGCGCGTAGCACTGAAGTGAGAGAGTCTGTTGCGAATCAGCAGCCGGAGCCCACCCATGCCTGAGCTCCACCTCCAGATCGAAGGCGCTGAAGCGGTGCCTCATGCGGCCACACCATTGATTGCACTCAAGCTGCGCATCACCAACGTTCCCGCCACCGAGACGATTCACGCCATCACTCTTCGCTGCCAAGTTCAGATCGAACCCGCCAAGCGCCGCTACGTCCCCAACGAACAAGAGAAACTGCTTGACCTTTTCGGCACATCCGAGCGGTGGGCACGTACCGTCAAACCGCTGCTTTGGATGAACACCAGCATTGCCGTCCCGCGCTTCACCGGCGAACTGCTTGTCGACCTTGAACTTTCTTGTACCTTCGACTTCAACGTCGCTGCCACAAAGTACTTCCACGCCCTCAATTCAGGCGACATCCCGGTCGCCGTCATGTTCAGCGGCACGCTTTTTTATGAAGGCTCCAATGGCGCTCTGCAGATCTCGCAAGTCCCCTGGGACCGTGAGTGCATCTATCGTCTCCCCGTCGCCGTCTGGAAAGACATGATGGAGATGCACCATCCTAACTCTGCCTGGCTCTGCCTTCGTCGCGATACCTTCGAGCAGCTCTACGACTACAAGGTTCGCCACGGTCTGCCAACCTGGGAACAAGCCATCGCCAGGGCTCTGGCCAGCGAAAACGCCTCAGTAGAAATCTCAGAGGAGGTCGAAGCATGAACTTTACCTCCGTCGAAAAAATCGCCGCAGCTGTACTTTACGAGGGATACATTCTTTATCCATACCGGTCCACGGCCATCAAGAATCGTCAACGGTGGAATTTCGGCACGCTTTACCCTCGCGTCTATGCCGAGGCCCAGCGGCCCCAGGAACCGTTCAGCCTTGTCTCCGAATGCCTTCTTGTACCCGGCCACAGCGTCTCACTCGATATCAAGGTCAGCTTTCTCCAACTGTTGCCGCAGCCGCGAACAGGCTCAGACCTCGCCGATCCATCGCTCGACTGGGATGAAGCAATCGAACGTACGTCGGACCACTGCGACCTGAGTCTTAGGGCGCTCCTCACCGAACCTCTTAGGCTGCACATCAATCCTACGGCAGAACTCGCTGCGAGCCTCACCGTCAGTGCCCAGATGTTGCCCAGCGGCGCCTGCAAGCTGCATCTCGAACTTGAAAACATTAGCCCCCTTTCGAACGACGCCGAAGGCCGCCGCGACGAAGCATTGCCCCAGTCGCTGGTCTCCGCGCACCTCCTGTTCGGCCTGACCGGCGGAGAGTTCATCTCGCTCCTAGAGCCCTCCGATCTCTACAGTGCCGATGCCAAAGCCTGCGCTAATATCGGAGTTTTTCCTGTCCTGGCCGGCGACGAACCCGACCGCTCCATCCTGCTTCTCTCGCCCATCATCATGTACGACTATCCCAAAACCTCGCCCGAGAGCGCCGGCGACTTTTTCGACGGCACAGAGATGGACGAGATGCTTACACTACGTGTTCTTACCCTCACCGAAGACGAAAAGCAGCAGATGCGTACAGGCGATTCTCGCGCTCGCCGCATCCTTGAGCGCACTGAAGCTCTCACCGGCGAAGATATGCTGAAAGCCCATGGCATCGTCCGTCCGACACGTGAAATCCGAGGAGATGCCTCATGAATCCCGACGCTCCAGATGGCGTCATCGTCGAGTGGAATCCCTTCGCCGAAGAGAAAGCACCACCTGAGTCGGTTACCGTCTTCGGGATTGCTCTCCGCGTCGGCGATCGCGTCCGCATCTGGCCGCAGAAGACCGCCGACATCATGGACATTGCCCTCACCGGCAAGGTCGGCGTAATCGAAGCCATCGAGCAGGACTTTGAAGATCAGATCCAGTTCGCTGTGGTAATCGATGACGACCCCGGACGCGAGTTTGGCATGATGCGCCAGCCCGGCCACCGCTTCTTCTTCGGCACCGAAGAGGTCGAGCCATATATAGACAAGGAACACGATGCTTTGAGAGAGGATGCCTCGGCGTGACGAAGACCATCCTCATCGCCGGCATCGGTAACATCTTCCTTGGGGATGACGCGTTTGGCGTGGAGGTCGTCCGCTCGCTATCACGCCGTACACTTCCCGGCGAGGTCCTGATGAAAGACTTCGGCATACGCGGCTTCGACCTCGCTTACACGCTTCTCGACCCATGGCACACAGTTGTCCTCGTCGACGCACTTCCCCGCAAGGAAGCACCCGGCACGCTGTTCGTCCTCGAACCCGATCTCACCGGCCTCGGCGATCCAGGTGCGATGGGCATGGACTTGAATCCTCATGGCATGGACCCCATGCGTGTCCTCAATCTCGCTGCTGCGCTCGGCCCCGTCGCCGCCCGAATCCTTGTCATTGGCTGCGAACCTAGGGACTTCGGCGATGAACTCGAAGGTCGAATGGGGCTGTCGCCGCAGGTGCAAGCCGCGGTCGGCGAAGCATCGAACATGATCGAAGAGTTGGTCGGAAGAATCCTCGCCGAAATCAAGGATCAGCCGATGCCATTGCAGACACCCGTCCTGATTACGGGCAATAGAGAGGTGACATCATGACAGGAAAAATTATCCTCGGAATACTGGGGCTGACCATTATCGTCGTAGGAATTATGGTTGCGCCCGACATCAAACGCTACGTCAAAATCAGCACAATGTAGCCGCTCACAATCTGACGAGGCAAATATGAAAGGCGGCTCATGCACGAGCTATCGATCGTTCTCAGCATCATCGACGCGATCGGCGACGAATCCGAAGCGCGCGGTCTTCACGATGTCGAGGTCGTGCACCTGAAAGTCGGTGTCTTCTCGGGTGTAGACCGCGACGCGCTCCTCTTCGCTTGGGAGCTCGCCTGCGAAGGCACGCCACTCGAACGTTCGCACCTGGATATCGAGACGGTTCCGCTCGTCATCTACTGTGCAAACTGCCTCCAAAACGTTACACCTCCGTCGCTCTATCAACTTTGCTGTCCGGAGTGCGAGACGCCGAGCGAGACGATCGTCAGCGGCCGCGAACTCGAAGTCGTCTCTCTGGAGGTCGCCGCGTGAGCACACGAATCGTAGAAGTACGCGCCAAAGTTCTCAAGCAGAACGACCTTCTCGCCCACGCGCTTCGTGAGCGATTTGAGACCTCTGGCGTCAGTGTCGTCGGCCTGGTCTCAAGCCCCGGCTCAGGTAAGACCGCGTTCCTCGAAAAGCTCCTTAGCGGCCTAGCACGCGATTTCCGCGTCGCCGCGTTGGTCGGAGATCTCGCAACCGAAAACGACGCCGCGCGCCTCAAGCGAGCCACACCCAACGTCCGCCAGATCACTACCGGAACCATCTGCCATCTCGATGCCCAGATGATCGGAAAAGCACTGGAAGGATGGCAGCTTGACGCCCTGGACTTTCTCTTTATTGAAAACGTCGGCAATCTCGTCTGCCCCTCCAGCTACGACCTCGGCGAAGATCTCCGCTTCGTCATGCTCTCCGCCACCGAAGGTGAAGACAAGCCTCTGAAGTATCCCACCATCTTCAACAGCTCCGATGTGGCGATCATCACCAAGATGGATATGGCCGAGGCTGCCGAGTTCGATGTGACGGCCGCTCGTCGAAACATCGAAGATGTACACCCTGGCATGCAAATCTTTGAGGTCTCCGCCAAGACCGGATCTGGCATGCAGGACGTCTTCCAACTCCTGCGCGATCAACTCACCCATTCTCGCGAGACCCGCCCGGCATTGCAGATCGAGGCGACCCAATGAACGCTCCGCTCGAAATCACGCTGATCTCCTGCGCGGTGCTCGGCTTCCGCCACGGCTTGGATTACGATCACATCGCTGCGATCTCGGACATCACGAGCGTCCAGCAGAAGGCGTCGACCGCTATGCGACTTGGCCTGCTCTATGCGCTCGGCCACGCCGCAATGATCGCCTTGCTGGGTGGGATCGTCATCATGTTTCAACTCTCTCTTCCACCCAGGCTGGATTCATGGGCCGAGCGGCTCGTCGGGTTGACACTTATCGTTTTGGCAATCTACGTGTTGGGCAGCCTCGTATGGGGAAGTCCTAGAGCCATCCCACCCTCGCGCGCAGCTCTCATCATTCGCGGCTTCCGCAAGCTCCGCAGGAACTTTTCTTCAGCGGTTTCAGGCGCCCCCATGACTTCAGACCACGATGAGAATCTGAACTACACTGGACCGCTTGCCTTTGGGGTAGGCGTCATCCACGGGCTGGGCGCTGAAACGCCAAGCCAGCTTGCACTCTTCCTGCTCGCAGCGAACCTAGGCGGCATTGCGAAAGGAATCGGAGGCATGGCCGTGTTTCTTGCTGGTCTCCTCGTAATGAACACGCTCACGACTGCCTCTGCCTGCGGCCTGTTCCGCAGTGCCGCGCCCCATCCGCGAGCCATGCGAGTCTTCGTCGGTTTGACTGCGGTCTACAGTTTCGTCATCGGATGTGTTTTTCTGCTGGGCTCCTCCGGCCGCCTCCCGCCTCTAGGGTAAGCGCTGACCTCAAGGGTAGGTTGTCCGATCGATTTCTTAGACTTAGGTTGCAGGGTTGTGCGCTCATCGACCGGAGAAGGGAGACGCGTTCTCATTCACTCCGACGATATCTCTGCTGTCTCCGCCGAGGCATTGCTCTCAGACAAATACATTGGCCGATCCCTCAATGAGTTCTATAAAAAGGGATGTCAAGAAAAAAGTTTCCCCCTCGACCGGACAGCGAGAAGATTTTTGTCTCGAGATCCAGCCCACTGCCTGTGAGTGTGCCCCTCGATTCGCTCGAGAGGTTCCTTTGTGGCTTGTTTGCATATCCGTGGCTTTCATCTTCCAGTGGTGACGACGCCGATCGAGTCTTAGACTTCGCAAGCGGGCCTTGGTATTTGGGTGTCAACCATGGTTCTATTCGAGGCTCGTGGCCTATCGCTATTTCTGGTTATCCGAGGAGGCATAGCGTGACTCAGTGACTCGGTGCCGAAGCACACAGGGCCGAACTCATTGACTGATACTCACCTCGAACCGAGCGTCTCGAGAACCCGAGCGACCACCACCAGAGAGAATCGCCGGAGATGGAAAGGCCTCTTCATCACAGACGCTCAAGCTTCTTGCCGATGCAATTGTGTGGCGTCGAAGTCCGCTCCTTTCTTCCAAATCGTTAGAGTGATGCTGGCAATCTTTCGTGCCAGGGTGAGACGCGCCATCGTCGGTCGCATCCCTTTCTCAAGAAGAGCAACATAGAAATCGTACAGCGGGCCAGGGTGAGTGCTAGCGGAGATTGCAGCCCCTTTGAAGAGATTCTTCACCTCGGGATTATGGTTGTTACTCAGGCCACGCACGGTCATGCGCTCCCGGTTTCGTTGCAGTTTTCCTCTGACATAGCGGTACTCGCCGCTGTCGTGGGTTTTCAGCGCGAAACCACTGTAAGCCCACAGCTGACGCTTGGTACGGAAACGGTGTGGCGTCTGCAGCTGCGCAACCAGCAAGGCTGCACGAATCGGACCGATCGAAGGAACCTGGCGAAGCAATTTCACGGCATGATGCTTGCGGCTCTCGGTCAGCAAGTCGCGTCGCGCTTGCTGACGCACCGGCTGCAGCAGATCCAGTTGCTGATAGAGCCGTTCGGCCCGGAGACGAACTCCGGGTTCCGGGATCTTGCCTAACCATTCTGCGCGATGCCGCGGTGCATAGACGCTGGTACCGCTGCAGGCAATGGCCCAGCTTCGGTAGAGTGCTTTGATTCGACTCATGACCCGGACGAGATCCTGCGTAATGGTCACGTAGCTGCGACCTAATTCCTTTAAGGTGCGCATCCCGTGCTCGCCGTGGTAGACCGACGTGAGCTGGTTGCCACGCAGCAGCTCCGCCAGCTTTCGCGCATCGATCCGGTCACTCTTGCTGCCGTCTTTCAACAGGGCGTTCTTGCGCGGATCGCAGACCACGAGACGGGTGACGTGAGGTTTCAGCAGGTCATGTAACCAGGCCGCAGAGGTCCCTTCTTCGAAGGTCACCGATAAACTTCCGTGCAGCCCCTGGAGGAACTCAAGGATCGTGGCCGCTTTCGTCTCCAGAATACTTTCCATGATCAACTTGCCCCGAAAATCCAAGACTGCAACCGAGATCGTTGCTTGGTGGACGTCCATGCCGATATATTTCTCTTGGCTCATAACGGCGCTCCTTTCGGTAGGTGATGATGCGAATAACCACAACCTACAGCAAAGTGGGCGCCTTTATATTGCGTGACTCGGCTTGTTGGCAGGAGTTGAGCTAAAGGGCACTTGTCCGACTTTTCGTCCAAGTGGAAAATCACCCACTGGAAATCAGTAACCCTACGGCGTTTTTCGGTACAGATCGGCCCGTCCCGCAGGGAAGCCCTGTCACTCCGCGAATGGCGCCGCGAAGCCGATCGACGCAGGCACCTGACCCGATAAGTGCCCTCGCCTCCGCAACGCAAGCACTATGAGGATCACGATGACCATCTGAGGCAGCAGGATAATCGCCGAGGCAAGTCTCGGATCCATGGACGTCGGTGGCACGATATTGAGCATCACCCAGGCCAGAAGTACACCGAATAACGTCTTGAACGTGGGTGTAGTCGTGGCCGCCAGCAAGGTGAGTAACCACAGCACAATGCCGAACCTTTGCTCAGCTTTACTTCACCTTAATGAAGTCCAGGATTAGTAATGAGAAGCACTGGATGGGGCGACCCAACAGGGACGAGAGGAACAGGTTTCGGTAGACAATGGTACTGCTGGTACCTGCGGCAGCTGCAGCCTGCGGCCGACATTGGTGCTCGATGAGAAGCCCGTCGAAAAGCATGGGTGTGAGGTCACGCACAGGTCAGTGATGACGTCCGCCACGGCGGCGATCTCGTTCAGGAGTTTGTTTATTTCGTAACCTCGGGCCGCAGGTTCTGGCAGAAGGGAGCCTGTCATGGCCAAAAAGACCAAGAGCAAGGCAAAAGTTAGTTGTCGGATGCTGCCGGTGATGCATCCTGATGCAGCAGGCGTGGATATAGGCGCTGAAGAAATCTTCGTTGCTGTCCCTGCGAATCGTGATGTGGAATCGGTGAGATCGTTCGACACGTTCACTCGGGACTTACACCTATTAGCTGACTGGCTGCAGTCGTGCAGGGTACGAACGGTCGCGATGGAGTCAACCGGCGTGTACTGGATTCCTCTCTATCAAATCCTCGAGACGATAGGTTTTCAAGTGTTTCTGGTGAACGCGCAGCACATAAAGAATGTGCCGGGCCGGAAAAGCGACGTCTCAGACTGTCAGTGGATTCAGTACCTACATTCAGTTGGATTGCTAAAAGCTAGCTTTTGGCCGCCTGACGAGATCTGTGTGATCCGCTCGCTATGGAGGCATCGGGAGAACCTTGTACAAATGGCAGCCGAACACACGATGCACATGCAGAAGGCGCTAAGCCAGATGAATCTACAACTGCACCACGTACTCAGCGAGATTACGAGCGTCAGCGGTCTTGCGATTCTGGATGCAATTCTAGCTGGCGAACGAGATCCGGCGAAGCTCGCAAGCCTGTGCAACTGGCGTGTGAGAAGCTCGCGTGAGACGGTAGCAAAAGTCATTGGAAGGCGACTATCGCCCAGAGCACTTGTTTGCGCTGCGGCAGTCCCTTGTTGGCTATCGCTCCTATCAGAAGCTCCTCTTTGAAGTCGACCAGGAACTTGAACGCAGCATGCGAGACCTTCCCCGCGCCGTCGGAGCGCCTGTGCAGATGCCGCCGCGGACTAAAACATGTATCTATCAACGTGCAGGCAACGAACCGACATTTGATCTAAAGGCTGAGCTGTTTCGAATCGCAGGCGTAGACCTGACGGATGTTCCCGGCATCAGCACGATCGCTGCGCACACCATCCTTATGGAGGTTGGGCCAGACATGTCGCGGTTCCGCAATGCCTCTGCTTTCGCATCCTGGCTTGGGCTCTGCCCTGAGAAACAAGTCAGCGAAGGAAAGGTCCTCTCCACGCGCTCGCGAAAGGTGAAGAACCGTGCGGCCATTGCACTGCGCCTCGGCGCACACTGCCTGTATAGGGCCAAGAATTACCTCGGCGAGTTTCACCGGAAGATGAAGTGGAGACTGGGCGCACCAGCAGCGGTGACAGCAACTGCTCATAAACTTGCCCGCATCGTATATCACATGCTATCCACCAAGGATCCCTACTCTGAAAGCGTCTTGGTGCAGTGCGATCGGCAGGCCAGCACACGAGCGGAAATACGCCTACGCAGGCAGGCTGCTAACCTCGGCTTCCAGCTAACACCGGTTTCAGAACTCGACTCTTAGAGTGTTGTTCTCCAGGAGTCGGCCAGTGTTTACGAATGCGTCGCTTCACCTTGGGCGAAAAAGAGCATGCAGGTGCCACCGCCAGCGGGAACGGAGACGAAGAAGTCGCCGGAAATGACTTCGCAGCGATCAGCCAATTCAGCCTGTGCAATGGCCTTGCGGGCACCTTCCAAAGCATGCGGCAGGTTGAACAGGATGCCGTGCATCTGCGGATTCCGCTTCAGGATTTCGGTAAAGATTCGCCCGTGGCCTCCGCCGATGTCGACAAGCTTGTGCCGATGGAAAAGTCGTATGCGTCGAAGACAACGCTTAGGTAGCGCAGATCTACTTGCCACCGGTCCCAGGGTTCCGACGAACTCGTTCCCTGACGATTCCGATGGATTTGATCACTCGGCGATTATGCGTCAAGTATTCTTACGGAGAATTACTTCCGAATTGCCGACAGTCCACCCGCAGCGCAACAATGCTGCAAACGAATCGGTTGCCTTGATTAGCTGTGCGGGTGGATAATCGCCCATCTATCTTGCATCCAGGAGGATTGCTTTGGCTCAGCCCTTGATGCCCTCGACTGCGTTCGCAGACGCATGGATTCAGGTCGATCGAACTGAAGACCCACGCTTCTTTGTGAACCTTCTGGATGCTACCCGCGCTCGCCTTCTTGAGCGTGCTCGCACGTCACCCAGGGAATTCTTTGCGCCGCTGGCTCTCCGCTCCGGACTTAACGTACTTGACGTTGGCTGCGGTACCGGGGACTTTCTTCGCCTCCTAGCTCCGATTGTTTCTCCGGGGACAGCCGTTGGCGTAGATCTCAGCGAAACCATGATTGCCGAGGCACGCCAACGTTCTGCTGAGAACTTCGACAACCTCTCGTTTCGAGTGGGGAGCGTCCTGGAACTTCCGTTCCCGGTTGCGAGCTTTGATCGTGTCCTTGCAACGCAATTACTCCTGCATGTTCCCGATCCCCTGAAAGCCTTAGTGGAGATAAAACGAGTCCTCGCTCCATCCGGGCTAGTCTCCATCACAGAAATCGACTGGGGAACGCTGGTCGTGCAATCGTCGGACAACCAACTAGGGCGCCGATTCAGCGATCTCGCGTGCAGGGAACTGCGAAATGGACTCATCATACGAGAGCTTCCAGGCCAACTTCGCGAGCTTGGATTCAATCAAATTCTCATCGTGCCCGAAGTTGAGGTCGCGCAGGATCTGGATGCGTTTTATACATGGTTTGTGGAGCCGTCCCTTAAGCACTTCAAGGGAATAGGGGCATTCTCTGAAGCGGACGCTGACGCGTTCCTTACCGACCTTAGGGCACGTGCAGGTCGGGGGCACTATTTCTCTTCTCGCACTTACTACACAGTCCTCGCATCGCAATCGAGCTGAAAGCACCTTAACTCATGGCACAGACGGAACAATTGACGCTTGGAGAAGCTTCTGATCGCCTTGATCGTCTCCCCGCGTCACGGTTCCACGCGAAGATCCTTATCGTCGCTGCCCTGTCACTGCTGTTCGACACATTGGATACGGCTGTCACTGGTTTCGTTCTCGCATCACTTCGCAGCGTCTGGCATTTCGATGCGAAGACGATTGGCGTCGTCTCGGCCATCGGGCTGTCCGGCTATCTTGTGGGTTCTGCCATTTGTGGCTTTATTGCCGATCATCTGGGTAGAAAGAAGACGATCTTGTTCACACTGATTTTGTACTCTGTCTTCTCTGCGTCCCGAGGGCTGACTGACACGGTCGGCGCATTTGCCTTCTTAAACTTTTTCACATGGTTCTTCGTCGGAGCTGAGAGTTCGACCGTTCCTCCCTACCTGGCGGAATTGTGGCCCTCACAAACACGAGGAAAATTAGTTGGTTGGATGATGGCTTTCTTCGGAGCCGGCATTGCACTCTCATCGATCTGGGCTCTGCTGATCATTCCGACCCTGGGCTGGCGCTGGGCGCTGTTTCTGACGGCTCCGTTTGCTCTTATTGGAGGCGTCATGCGATCGGTGCTGCCTGAATCACCCAGGTGGTTGATCCGAATCGGTCGCATGGCCGACGCGGAAGCCGTCCTGAGGCAAGTCGAGGATGAAGTCGCGAAGTCCACAGGTCGCGCCCTACCACCAGTCGCCCCCCGCCCCAGAGGACCACAAGTGTCCCCAAGTCGGGTGCACCCCAGTGAACTGCTCGGCACAGCATATCGGAGCCTCACACTCATGCTCTGGGCTGCCTGGTTCGCGGAATACGGAGTGCTCTACACGTATCAGATTTTTCTCCCGACCATACTGTCGGCAGAAGGGCATTCCATCGTGAACTCCTTCCGATACTCTGTCATCATCTATTCTGCGGCAATTCCCGGTTATGTACTGGGAGGGTATGTGGTCGAATGGCTCGATCGCAAATACGCGATCCTGCTCTCATTTGCTTCGGTCGCTGCGTTTGGAACACTGTTTGGACACTCGCAATCACCTGTCCAGATAATGACGTTCGCTGGATCAACAGTCTTCTTTCTCTCCCTTGGATCCACAGCAATCTACACTTACACTCCCGAACTGTATCCCACGGAGATTCGCGCGACCGCGATGGGGATCGCGTCTGCGTGGGGACGAGTAGGTGCCGTGACAATGCTTTTAGTTTTTGGACATCTATTCGCGATCCACGGCAAATCGATGTTGTTTGTGATCATCGACCCGATTCTCATCACTGCCTCAATTGTGGTTCTCTGCGTTGGTCCACCAACTCGCGGAAAACCGCTTCAAGAGGCATAGTCGATGCTGTCGGAGAATCTCTGCGTGGTTGACGGGCCATCAGGAAGGCAGTCGGAGCACCGGCGTCCCGGTTTCATTTTGTTGCGGAGAGAACATAGAATTTCAACGCGCCACCGTACGCATGTGTACCCAGTTTGAGGCTGGAGACAGATCATGAGCGATGAGCTCCCCGTGTATGACCGTGAACTGCTGTTGTTGGGCGCGAAGCGTAATGCAGTGCTGGACCTGTGGGAGGTGCAGCGCTACGGCAGCGACAGCTATGGCGATGCCGACTATATCTCCATCTACGGGATGCGGCCAGATGACTGGCATGCGAAGGGTGTCCGGCTTTTGGGACGGACGGCCGTTGAATGCACGCGCGATCGATTGGGCGATGCAATCGGCAAAGAGGTTGCCACTATTGCTGCCCCGCGACTACTCGGCGTCCGGGCGCAAGTGGTCGATCTCTTCGCTGGCTCCGGCAACACGCTGTACTGGCTGTTGCAGCACCTCCCGGGCTTGAGGGGTGTCGGGTTCGAGTCGGATGCTGCAGTTTTCCGGATCGCTCAACACAATATCGCAGCTCTGACGTTGCCCATCGACATCCTGAACACGGACTATCTCACCGGAATGGCGGGCATCTCGGCAGGACTGGATGAACTGCTGATTCTGTTCATCGCGCCGCCCTGGGGCGATGCGTTCGACAGGACCTCCGGCGTCGACCTACGCCGCACCTCTCCGCCGATCACCGAAATTGTGGACTTCCTGCTTTACAGGTTCCCCCAGAACCACCTACTTTGCGCCATCCAAGTCTATGAAGTTGTTCTTCCTGTCTCCATGGCTGAGTTGAGAGCTCGTTTCGATTGGTCGACACTACGAATGTTCCAGCTGAATGCGCCGAGGCAGAACCATGGAATTCTTCTCGGTACTAAAGGTTGGGCACCGCAGGTTATCGCCACTTAACAGGATCGCGGGCGAGTGACGGGCTAACCGGAAACTTATCGCTAACGTGGCAATCCAACTTCCGTGTTGCCGACCTCCATGTAAGTCATCTGTCAAGTTAAGGCACGGGTGTCCGGGGCACGCTCTGGAGAGCGTGCCAGTCAACAGTTTCAGGATGTTCTACGCGCAACAATGTGCCTCTCGGCATCGGTTCCTGCGCTCAGCAGAACCAGACATCCATTTGCAGTCTATGGCCTTGAAGGGCCATCACCGAAGATTGAGTTTGTGTTCTCTGCCAGTCCCGAAACGATTCGTAGAGAGCCTCGGGAGATCTCCTTCGCTCAGTCGGCAACGTGCAGGACCTGGCAGCATCAGCAGGCCAGAGACACGGTTTTTCATCTGCACCATCTGCCGCACCAGCAGATACCGGTACCTCAACGTGCGCCTTCGATCCCGTATCGCTCGAGGGATCATGTGACACGCCGGGAGGAAGTCGCATCGCAGGCAGTCGGCAAGCTTGCTGGCATCGATCTGGTCGTTCTTCTTCTTGGCTGCAGCAATCGCGCGCAGCATCAATGGATGTGCCACCTTGATCTGGGTGGCTTGCGGCAGCAGGTGATCGTAGATCCAGCCGCTGAAGATCGTCGCCTCCATCGCAACGGTCCACGGCTGGGGCAGAGTCTTCATCCAACAATCCAACTCGCGTCGGGTTGACCCGACCATGCTTTGCTGCTGTATCCGGCCACTCACGTCCTTCACGCAGTAGCTGATCGTCTTCTTGTGAACGTCCAATCCGATATAGTTCATAGTCGTCATCGAGGAGCCTCCGTGGTCGTTCTCTGAATCAGCTTCACCGCTGAGTTCAGCCGATGCAACACCACGTGCTCCTCGATCACTTAACATTCAATCAACTCATCCAGAACACCACAAGGTTCCTGTTCAGGGCTCAATGAGTGCATTGGCGATTATGCATCAAATGAACCCGATTGGATCCGCGTACCCCATTCATCCGATGAGACCCGCATGAATGGGGCACTTGTGAACGGGGTTAATACTTTGGGGTTGCGAGGAAGCCGTGGACTTCGCCGGCGTCGGGGCCGGAGGTGACGACGCCGAAGCCTGCGATCTGACCTTCATCGTTGACGCTGAAGGCGGTGATCAGATACATGGATGAGTTTGCCGGGATGAGCGCATTGAGATCGCTCATGTGGCCTCTGTGCCATAGAAATGCTCGTGCGTTGCCACCCGCCGGACCGGGCGCTGTGACCGAGGCGCCGACGACATCACCCCAATTGTTTAGGCCAAGCCCGCCGGCGACGGCATCGCCGTCCAGTACGCCGAGGTCCACCATGCCGGTCTGTCTGGTCCACAGGAAGGGATGAAAGATCTGGTCGCCGGGTAGATCCGCTACCCCCGTTACCTGCCCTCGATTGTTGATTGAAAGGGCCACGGTTCCTGAGCCGAGCAAGGCGTTATTGATTGTTCCGCCGAGGTTGCCGAGGTTGTGAACGGAGCCGTCTATGTCCCATAGAACTGCATGAGGGCCGGCTAAGAAGGGAGCGATTATGGTATTGGCGCATGTGCCGGTTGTACCTACGGCTTGTCCGAGATCATTAAGTCCGAGGGCCATTCCGACTGTATCGCCGGGGAGGAGAGGAAGTTGGCGGATGTGCCCTGGCCGTGGTCCCCATATGACGGGTTCAAAGTCGAGGACCTGAGGGCCGGTGCCGTTGATTGCCACACCGGGACGGCAATCGGGGTCGCGCTGTTTGTTCTCCGCGTAGCCAGAGACGGCGCCAAGATTGTTGATCGCTCCGAAACTGGCGTTGGTGCCTCCGAGAGTAGGGAGCGGTGTGAAGACACCAAATTGCCACACGTAGGGCAGACATTGGAGACCGGTAAAGTAGGCACAGAAGTTTTCGTTGTTGGGATCTTTTTTGGAGGTTTCGGCCTGGCCCATGACCTGATCTCTGAGATTAACGCCACCGGCTCCGCTGTTCGGGCCTCCGAGTCCTGGTGCGCTGATGTCGATTGGCTTGCCTTTGTACCAGAGGATCGAATGAGATGTACCGTCGGGGGCGGTATCAAAGCCGGCGACCAAGCCGTTATCGCCTACGCCGGCGGCCTGGCCGAAGGGATTGCCGGATGGGCCGAGGTCGGTGAGTTTGTATTGCAGGGGGTGTCGTGGCTGAGCCTGAGCGGCGAACACTGACGCCATCACTATCAGGATCGGCAGGGCTTTGGTTGAGTTGGCTGTGAAAAATTTGCGATTCATTTGGTCTCCTTGTGTCTGGGCAGCAACGGAAAATGCTGAGTTAAATTGTTTTTGTTTTCTGCACACGAGCGAGCAGGGAATTCAGGCAAATAAGGGTGGAACCGCTGGGGGTTTCTGACCGGTGCAGTTCTGGTGAGTTGACCCACTGCTCGAAAGCAGACTGATCGAGGTTGGAGATGACTCCGACCTCTTCGAGCGCGATGACTTCTACTTCGGCGACGCAGTGAGGGCACCAGATATGGCGAGAGGTCCTGCCGCGCAGGATCAGAAGGGATTCGGTTTCGATGGTGATCCTGGTTTGTTTGGACATGCGATCTGTCTTCCCTTCTCCCCTTTCCGGGGTAATCCCGAATGATGGAAACGAGTGGAGCTTGCGGGAAGAGGGCTCGATAAGTCCTTACAATCGTTCTGAAAACTTCTGATAATTTCTCGCAGCGGACATAAATGGCGTAAATAGAGGCACTTGCTAAGCGCGTTCACAGTGCCTTTTCCGCAGGGTGCGTGCTAGGATTTGATCTTCAGACGTCGGGTTGTGAGTGAGGTGAGTGTGCGCCAATGATCACGAACCCAGGCCAGAGGGCGAAGGAACTCTACGAGTTCGGACCGTTCCGCGTCGATCCAGAGAGAGAGACTTTGCTGCGGGAGGGTGAGCCTGTCGCGTTGACGCCGAAGACTTTTCAAATCCTTCTGGTGCTGATTCGCCACAACGAGGAGGTGGTGACCAAAGACGAGCTAATGAGAGCGGTGTGGCCCGACACTTTTGTGGAGGAGGCCAACCTGAGCCGCAACATCTTTATGTTGCGGAAGGCGCTGGGTGAGACGGCACAGGATCACAGGTACATCGTTACGGTGCCGGGGCGGGGTTACCGGCTGGCGGAGAATGTTCAAGTAATTCCGGAGCAGGAGGTGAAGATTGTCGCAGCGACGCACTCCATAGTGCACGTCGATGTGAAGGAGAGCAGGTCGTGGCCCTGGAGATGGCTCGCGGTGGGAGTGGTCATCCTGCTGGTCGTCGGCCTAGGGATGTTGTGGCGGTTTCTCGCGCATCGGCGGACGGTTCTGGGGTCAAGAGATACAGTGGTGCTTGCCGATTTTGCGAACTCCACCGGCGACCCCGTGTTTGACGAGACGCTTCGTGAGGGACTGGCGATCGAGTTGGAGCAATCGCCTTTCCTGAGCGTTGTCTCGGACCAGCGTATCCGGCACATGCTGGCACTGATGGGCCACGCTGCCGACGCGAGGATTACTCCGGAGATCGCTCGGGGAGTGTGCGAAAGAACGGGGAGCGCTGCCATCCTGGGGGGCTCGATTGCACCGCTGGGGAGTCAATATGTACTGGAGTTGCGAGCGAAGAGCTGCCGCACTGGCGAAGTGCTCGACCAGGAGCAGGTGCAGGTAGCGAAGAAAGAAGATGTTTTGAATGCGCTCGGTCAGATTTCGAGACGGTTCAGAGAGCGGCTGGGTGAGTCGCTTACCACGATTCAGGAACACAACACTCCTTTGGCTGAGGCAACGACACCTTCGCTGGAAGCGTTGGAGGCTTTCAGTATGGGCTGGAAGCTTCATACGACAAGCGGGACTGGTTTGCCGTTCCTGCAGCGGGCGGTAGAGACTGATCCAAATTTTGCGCTGGCCTATTCGACGCTTGGGCGCGCCTATGCCGACGTGGAAGAGGGCGATCTCTCGGTAGTGAGTTCAACGAGGGCGTGGCAGTTGCGGGACCATGCGAGCGATCGAGAGAAGTTCGTTATTGATGCTAACTATGCGATTCTTGCGACGGGAAATCTGGAAGCGGCGCGCCAGACGCTGGAGGCCTGGTCGCAGATGTATCCGCGCGACGCGGCGCCACATGTGATGTTGTCGGGCTATCCGAACAAAGCTGCGGGTCGATTCGAAGAGGCGATTGCGGAAGGCCGAAAAACGATTGAGCTTGATCCGGATTTTGCGATTGCGTATTTCAATATCGCAGTGAACAACGTCTATCTGAATCGGCTGGATGAGGCGGGAAATGTTCTTCGGCGCGCGGCCGGGCGGGGATTGGAGATCGACGAGTTTCTGATGCTCGATTACGACATCGCCTTTCTGAGAGGCGACCGGGCGGGAATGGAGCAAGTGGCCGCGCGGGCTCGACAGAGGTCGGGAGGCGAGACGTGGATTTCGAACAAAGAGGCCTTGGCGCTGGCGTACTCGGGTCATCTGCAACGTGCAAGGTTGATGTCGCGGCGGGCGGTGGACTATGCGAGACAGCAGGCGATGCCGGAGAGAGCAGGCGCGTGGGAGGCGGCAGCATCGATGCGGGAGGCGGTGTTCGGGAACTCGGCGGAAGCGCTCACTAGAGCGCTGGCAGCGTTCGCGCTTTCGAAGGATCGCGAGGTGGAGTATTGCGCTGCGTATGCGATGGCGCTGTCGGGAGAAACGTCGCAGGCTCAGGGAATGGCGGATGACCTTGCGAGACATTTTCCGGAGAATACGGTGGTGCGGTTCAGCTATCTGCCGGTGATTCGAGCACAACTTGCGCTGAATCACGGTGATGCGGCTAAGGCAATTGAAGAGCTGCAGGTGGCTGCTCCTTTTGAAGTAGGCGCGGCACGTGATTTCTGCGGAGCGCTGCATCCGGTGTATGTAAGGGGAGAGGCCTATCTGGCTGCGGGCAAAGGGGCGGAGGCGGCGACGGAGTTTCAGAAGATTTTGGATCATCGTGGGGTTGTGGGAAGCGAGCCGATCGGAGCGCTGGCGCACTTGCAGATGGGAAGGGCATTGGCACTGGCGGGTGAAACGGATAAGGCGAAGCAGGCTTATGAGGACTTTCTTGCGGAGTGGGCAGGAGCGGATGCTTCGATACCGGTCCTGAAGCGAGCGCATGCTGAGTACATGAAGCTTGTGAGTAAATGAAACTTGCTACGGTCACGTAGCGAACCTGATTATGCATAACCTTTTCGATCGATAAGTTGTCAATCGCCGAGTAACCGACAAACCGGCTATTCGGACAAGTGTGACTATGAATCTGTTATAGCTTGCCAATCCAATAGTGCACGATAAGTCTCCTATATCACGGTCAAATACATCCAACTACTGCACGCCGTACCGGAGCTTGTGTGCATTCCTTGTATGAAGCAGAGCTTAGCCCTCTTTCTATAACTATCTTGGCAACCTACAAGTGTTCAATTTGTCTAAACGATCCCGCACTCGCTACGGAACGAAGGTATGCATACCTTCGTGCGGAAATTGTGTACTCAGTAATTAGCATCAATTCGATCTTTGTTCTGCGTGCGGAATCGTGACATAGAGGGTGCTAATATGCGAACATCTGGCCGGGAACAAGTTTGGTTTTAGATCGAACCGTCGAGCTTCTTAAGTAAGGTCGACCCCGGTACTTAACACAGGGGAATCTGGACTTGAGTCCCTTGCTCACCCCTGCTCATCTACTGTGTCCGGCACCGGCATAGGAAAGACAGCGCATTGGGGGCAATTGAGGGAATGCGCTATGAGACATTCGCGAATCTGTCGAGCATCCGTACGGTTCGCGGCGTCGTTCATAGTGACGTCAGGCGAGAGTGGAGCGCCATTTGCGTTGTACCCGACTCCCTTGTCGATCACAGCTTGCCACTCAGCTCGCAATGCCGCTTGCCGAGGACATGGATTGAGGGATTTTCCCTCCTCCGCTTTCCACATCGCATACGAGGCGCCGCGTTCCGTGCGATCTGCGTGCTCACGTGGAAGTAACTCTAACAATGTCAATTCGTCGCGATCTATTCGCAATACATCCGGTTGGGTACTCATCACACTCTCCATAGCTTCCTACAGCGCCATAAAACTAATCGATAGGCCATAGGATGCTTCCAGTACGATAAGTGGCTACGATTTAGTGTGATCGACCCTGCATCAAGGTCGAGGCTAGCTACCCAAAATCTTTCAATTGTTTGCTAACGAAGTCCTCTACCAGTTGAATCGGATGCCTGTCATATCTAACGCTTTCGGTTCCTTAGGTTTGCGCGAGCCTCTAAAGAGGCTGATCGGGAACACCTGAGAGGAATCTGATGTGTGTCAACGGAGCTGCGTATAAAGGCTTTGAATATCGCGCTACGCGCTCTGCCTGCGCTTCACGGTGTTGTCTAGTAAATATGAACCAACATTTCGCATCCTAGTTCTCTAGCTCAGTTACCTCTAATCCCATATTATGCAGTTCCTTCATGTGCTCGAAGCAGACGTATACGACGGTATCTGTCCCGGCAGCAATTACCTTGAAGTGAGCGGGGTTCCCGCATTCAGCTGCAAGGAGAGCGCCAGCGTTTCTAGGGTCCCTGTCGGACTGGTTGCTCGGAAGCCCCGTTTCTTTGTTGATGGAGCATACTCTTGGATCATTCATGGAGTGATGTTAGGCTCCTGGCCTTTCGACTAGCGGGCTTTGACCATGGTTCAGAGAGGGTACCAGAAGCTGGTGGTTTCTTGCTTATTCGTTTAGCAAGCCCCAAAGGGTAGTGTTCTAGTCTTTCCTGGGGTCAGGAGGGCTGAGGCCCCGCGCATTTGCATATAAGGTAGAGGTCTTCGATGCGCGGATATCCCTTAGAGACAGTCGATTAGCTCTGCGGTCTTTTCGTTTCGTCTCTGGTGTTTCCCATCTCTTTCAATACCAAAGCGGTCTCTTATCTTCGCAGGCAAGCCTTGATTTTCGGCAGGACAACTAACCTGTCGTGGCTTTCATCAGATTCGGTTTACTCAAGATGAGACAGAAACTAGTTGCGCATCTCATTACTGCGGTTGGAAGCTCAGGTCACTCGAAAGGCACTGATCCGTGACACTTCTTCGTAATTCCGCAATTGCGTCTGCCGCGGTAGCGCTTTGCTGCTGCACCAATAGCATCAACGCGTTTTGACCTACATCCCAAACCGGAACTGCGCAAACGGTACCGGACAACTTGAATCAGAACAAGAGTCAGATACCAACTGCCGATAATCAGGCAAATGCCCAGTCTGACCGGATTACGACTGCCAAGATGCCAAGACGATCACCGCCGATAAGACTCTTTCAACTTAGGACACAATATCAAGATCGTCACTCTTAATGGAGCCGTAGCCCTCAAGGGCCCGGTTAAATCCGACGAGGAGAAGGAAAAGATTGCCGCCATGACGGCAAACATTCTCTCGGCGAAAAAGGTAACTAATGCCCCGGCTGGAATATGTTGCCTATGCAACATACCTGCTAGAGTCCTCGCAGGAGTGGTATATGAATCCTATCGTTTTCAAGAACAAATTACTCGGCGCACTTGACCCCGAAATAACCGCCCGACTGCAACTCAGACCGCTGAAACTGCCAATTGGTCAGGAGATTGAGAACCCAGGTCACCCCATCGACAACTTGATCTTCATTGAGGAAGGCATCGGCTCAATGACCACCACTTTCGACGACAGCTTTCAGGTCGAAGTCGGATTGTTCGGCTACGAGTCCATTATGGGTGGCTCAGCTCTCATTGGAACGAAGCTAAGCCTCAATAAGGTGTACATGCAGATGGGCGGCCATGGCTTCTCCTGCCGAACTGAGTCAGCCGTGGCAGAGTTCTCGCGCTTTGGCCTTTTCCATGATGTTGTCCTTCGTTACCAGCAGGCGTTGCTAATCCAGGCGTGTCAGTCGGTAGGTTGCATCGCCCATCATGTAGTCGCTCAACGCCTTTCACGGTGGCTGCTGTTGTGTGCGGATCGGTCAGAGTCCAGCGTTCTCCAACTGACACATGAATACCTTGGGGATATGCTGGGCACCAATCGCTCTACGGTCAGTTCGGCAGCTGCGCGACTGCAAAGCGAGCATCTTATCGAATATTCCAGAGGCAAGGTCACAATTACCGACCGAAGAGGGCTGGAGGCACGGTCGTGCGAATGCTACCGGGTCGTTAGAGACCATCTCAACAATTATTTGGAAGTTCAGCAGAACTGAGAACGCTAGCAACATGCGTAATTGTGTTAAGGGCAACAGGCTTATGTCTTCCACCAGACACTCCCCCTCGTGAGCGTCCAGTCGAAATATTCAGCGAGAGCCTATTGACATCGCTGGCCATAGGGTAGTTTATTGATGCGTGCAATTCTTCGTGGTGCACATGGGTCCTTTGTTGCACCGCCTCATCTCTCCTGGCCTTTCTTTCAACTCCCTGATTAGCGAGCGTCGAACTCACAACGCGCACCTGAACCTCATCACTCCACGCTGAAGCCAGGCGAGGGCGTCTGTGTGCCCAGACGGGCCACCACATCCCGCCGGCCTAAGCAATACCATGCGATCGATCCAGAGTAACCATGGAGATAATTATGCCGGGCAGACAGATGAAGGAATTTCCATCGAGTAACCATGTATTGTCCTCCGAGTTCAGCCGCGTACGCGATGCCGATCCACAGCAACGCGTGGAGATCAGCGTCTACTTCAAACCCCGCACCGAGCTGGACGCAGCCGCGTTGCCGCACGAAGCGGTCGCCCGCAAATCCGCCGTCCATGCCCGCCGCGTCACCGAGCATGAAGGCGATGTCCTGTTCCTGCGCGAGTTCGCCGAGTTGCATGGCTTGACTGTCACCTCGGTCGAGACCGAGCGCCGCCTGGTCAAGCTCTCCGGCACCGTCACCCAGATTCAGGCCGCTTTCCAGGTCAACCTAGGCGTCTACACGGATGGCAAGCGGGAGTCGCGCCGTTACCAGGGCACACTCCACCTCCCCGACAATCTCGTCGAGTCGGTCGAGTCGGTCCTCGGTCTCGACGACCATCCCATCGCTCAGCCCCGCCTCGTTCCTGCCATCGCGGCGCCCCACGCCCAGAACGCCGCCTACTGGCCCAACCAGGTGGGAGCACTCTACAACTTCCCCACCGACGCCAACGGCAGCGGCCAGTGCATCGCCCTGATCGAGCTCGCCGGCGGCTACTATCCCAACGACATAACCTCCGCGTTCTCCCAGATGAGTCTGCCTGTGCCTACTGTCGTAGCCGTCTCGGTCGACGGAGCCATCAACAACCCTGACGACGGTTCAGGCGCCAATCCCGAGGTCGCCCTCGACATCCAGGTCGCCGGAGGCAACGCGCCCGGCGCCCGAATCGCCGTCTACTTCGCGCCCAACACCACACAGGGCTTCGCCGACGCCATCACCCAGGCGGCCAACGACACCGCCAACAACCCCAGCGTCATTTCCATCAGCTGGGGAGCGGCGGAGGTCGACTGGGCCGCGGAAGGTTCCCAAGCCATGCAGACCATGAACACCGCTTTCCAGGATGCGGCGACCATGTTGGTCTCCTGTTTCGCGGCCTCCGGTGACCAACTTGCCACCGACGGCGTCAACAACGGCAAGGCCAACGTCGACTTCCCGGCCTCCAGTCCCTGGGCCATCGGGTGCGGTGGCACCACCATCACCACCGATGGCAGCACCATCACCAGCGAGGTGGTATGGAACTCGGGCACCAATGGCACCGGCGGGGGCATCAGCGACTACTTCCCCGAGCCCGCCTTCCAGCTCCCCGTTCCCATTCCCCCCAGCTACAACGATGGCCAAGTGCGCCGCGGCGTGCCCGATGTGGCGGGCGATGCCGACCCGGCCAGCGGTTACAACGTGGTCGTCAACGGGAGCACCCTGGTCTATGGAGGTACCAGCGCCGTGGCTCCGCTCTGGTCCGGACTTACCGCCCTGGTCAACCAGGCGGCCGCCCAGCGGGTCGGCTTCTACATGCCCCAGCTCTACGCCAACCGACAGCCGTTCCGGGAGATTCTGCAGGGCAATAACATTTACTCCGGCATCGGCTACAACGCTGGTCCCATCTGGAATGCCTGCAGCGGTCTGGGCGTGCCCAACGGTGCGGCAGTAGTGACGATGCTGGCCCGTCCGGCCCAGTCCGGGACTAAGATCGGAGGCGTGCAGTGGACCCAGCAGCCGCAGCTGCGGATCTATTATCAGGGTGTCGGTAACGAGATCCTCGAGAACCGTTGGACCGGTTCCACCTGGACGCCGGGAGCGACCTTGCCCGTAGCCGCCGTCCCGGAAAGCGCGCTGGCGGCGGTGTGTTGGACCGATGTTCAGATTCGCGTCTACTACCAGGATGCGAACAACGTCATCCAGGAGTATTGCTGGACCGGCAACAGCTGGGCGCAGGGTACCACCCTGCCCACTGCCGCCGCGGGAAGCGCGCTGGCCGCAGTCTGCTGGGCCAACGTTCAGATTCGCGTCTACTATCAAGATGCGAACAACGTCATCCAGGAGTACCGCTGGACCGGAAACGGCTGGTCGACAGGTGCCACGCTGCCCACCGCTGCCGCGGGAAGCGCGTTGGCGGCGGTCACGTGGGGAGATGCGCAGCTTCGCGTCTACTACCAGGACGCAAGTAACGCCATCCAGGAGTATTGCTGGACTGGAAATGGCTGGACGCAGGGCGCAACCCTGCCCACCGCCCTGCCGGGAACCGCACTGACTGCAGTGGCCTGGGGCAATGTCGAGATCCGTCTCTACTATCAGGACGCAGACAATGTGGTTCAGGAATACTGCTGGACCGGCAGCCAGTGGACCAAGGGGGCGACCCTGCCGCCCGCCATCCCGAACACACCCCTCGACAGTCTGGCGTGGACCGATAGCAGCGGCCAGCAGCAGCTGCGCGTCTACTACGAGGCCAACGGAGCCATCAACGAAGCTGCATTCGGGGCAAGTGGATGGGAAACCGGGGCAGGATATATCTCGGTGGCGGCGGGCACGGCGCCACATATGAAGACGGCGGCCGCGACGCCGGCCAAGAGTATCCCGGTCGCCGTGTAGGGAACGCTGTTGCCATTGTAGCCACTGCGCGGTTGCTGTGAGGAATGAAGGATCGGAGGTGTTCGGAGAAGCCCACGGGGCTGCTTTGGGCGCCTCCATCCGGTTGTCACCCACGGGAAAGGATCGTGTTGGATTGTCACAGGGACTCGACTGTTGCTTTTCACTATCTCCGTCGTATTCTGTTCAGGCTAAATGTCATATATCTAGCTTGATGTGACATGAGTAGTCTGCTCTGAGCAGGAGATCGCCGTTGCGGTGAATGACAATTTGGGATTATGACATCGATCGGGATGCAATCTTCTTGCGATAAAGTTTATCGCAAAGTTCGAAAGCGATGCTGTGCTCCGGTAACTATGGAGAAGGCGAGGAGATGAGGCCGAGCCGAGCGATAAGCATCGGTGATGCCATTGGCCTTGTCATCTTCCCTATATGGGCAATCTGAAATCTTTATCTACGCGTTCCTGGCGGTCGTTACGGTGCTCAGCGTCTACGATGTATTCGCTGGATACCGTGCATTGCAATTGCGGTGAAGGCCACCCGGCGATGGTCGATCGGATAGCCAGCGTTGTCGGTCTCCTGACTACCTGGCTGTTCATAACCATCATGAAACGGCTGCACCGACCATCGGCTCCGGCCCTAACGTGGTCGATCAGATGCACGAACAAGAGACCGCTAAACCTCGTGAGCCCGCGGCGCCAACACTTCAGTGGTGGGACCAGAAGTGGATGTTTCAGGGTTGCGAAGAGTCCCCGGCGGTACTGCATCGGAATACCGGCGGCTTAGGGATTCTGCCGAAGGCTGATCAGCAGACATTTTAGTCCGGCGTTCAAGGATGAAATTCTTTTCCCTAATTTCATCGAAAACTTGATAAATCGCGATGACGACAATTGATATGACTGGAATGGAAAAGATGAAATAGGTGCCATGATTCATGGTGAGACGCTCCCGAACTGCTCTGCTGGGTGCCAACTTTCATCAGCAACACGGTTAAGTACTAACTCACGATGCCACAGTTATCTTGTGAGAAGTACCCCCCGTTTGGGTCACGGAACCACCCTATTCATCTGGGACATGGAGTTTATTGGTTCAATTGTCATTTTTATTGCCGATAAAAATAGCTTTCTACTGAAAGCACGTCCTTAACTAATAGAAATTCTGATCCTAGAAATTCCCATATTAGGGACACCTCACAAAACAGGAATTTGCTCCCGCTCCGGACGGCTTTGCCGGCTGGCTTTCAGGCGCAATCAGAAGTCTGTACTCAAGCAGGCAGCGAATCACTGACCGACTCTCCAATATAGGCCTGCATCGCTTGGCTAAGTTGTGAGTCGATCTCATCCGCAATGATCATCACCCCTAGTAACACCACACTGAAATCAATGCTGGCTAGATTTCTTTGCAATGTATCAAAGATCGTAACTTGTAACATGCGCGACTCTTCTACCATCATTGCAGCCGTATACCCTTGCTTACGCCGTATGATGCCATGCTGAGAAGCCGCTGGTGATAACACCTCTCTGCTGCCAATCGGCCTGCAAGATAGGAGACGAGCTGTTAGGTCGCGAAATACCAGGGGCAGATGACCGCAACGGTCTTCGCGACTTAGTGGAACTGCCATCACAATATCGTCGGTTTCGACAAGTTCAAACCATGCTTGAATAGCTATTTCGGTTGAGCGTTCGATAATTTCTGCCACAGTCTCTACAACACGAACGGAGGGAGTGCCGCTTGTCAATCTTTGCTCGATGGCTGCAACTATAGCCTTGATATCCATAGGCTTCACCATGATCTGATCGGCCTGTAACAATATGGCCTGGGCGGCGGCGTCCATCTCCGGAAAGGCACTTAACAACATGGTGATAGCTCTTGGATTCGCATGGCGCATCGCGCTCACGACGGTAAGCCCATCTCCTGCTCCCGGCATGTGGAGGTCGCTGAGAAGCACGTCATACGTTTCTGAGCTTATACGCTTCAAAGCCTCAGAAACACTTGAGACATTTGTTACTTCGAATCCGTGATCTTTCAGTAGTGCGTCCATGGTTAGGCGCGTAAGCTCATCGTCATCAACCAACAGAATCCTTATTAAGGCCATCACATCTCCACTCAGCACTCTAAAAGTGCCTCGGCCGAACTGTGGGCCAGTATATGCTTATGTAAGCTAGCCGACACAATAAATTAAATGTATTTACGAAAGCCCGTCATAACTGGCCCAATACAGATAACAGGTGACTAGTGTCCTAGTCTCCCCTCACGTAATTGACTTCAGAATGGGCCTTAGTTATCGGAGTTGAATGGAAAGTTATCGAACGCAGCCATTACGCTTCGCATTACTATTTCAGCCCTATACATCCGCGTTATTGTCCATGTTGGGCACTTCCAGCTCTACCGTACGCAATACGGCGACAATCCTCTCCACAGAAAAGCTTCTTCTTCATGCGAGATCTCTGGTCAGATATTTGACGAAGACTGACAATCTGTCTGGCTCCAAGTTAACGCGCAGGTGGGAGAGCGTGCAAATCAACAGTTTGAGGATGTTCTAAACGCAACAATGTGGCTGTCGGCATCGGTTACTGCGCTCGGCAGATCTAACAATCCAGCTCGCGTCGGGTTGACCTGACCTTGCCTTCCTGCTGTATCCGGCCACTCACGTCCTTTACGCAGCAGCTGATCCACTTCTTGTGAACGTTCAATCCGATATAGTTCATAGTCGCCATCGAGGAGCCTCCGTGGTTGTTCTCTGAATCAGCTTCACCGCTGAGTTCAGCCTACGCGGGCCACTCGGCGTCATTTGATGTATATTCGCCAACGCACTTGAGCTTTGCACAAGCTCAAAACTTTCGTGTTGCTCCCGAGTAACGGGCTACACGGAGATGATCAATCAGTGGCGAGGGACAAAATGTTCATTAGAAGGACAGTCGGCTTCTAAGAAGTTACTGTCACTCCCGATTTACAGGGCGACCGCATCAATATGGACCGAAGACGGGGAACCAACGTCCTTGATACGAACGGCGACACTACTACCGGCAGTCTTGTGGTCCCGCATCTTCAAACCGCTCAGGTGACGGCGATTGCAGGAACGAATGCCAATCAGGAATGGGACGTAGTGACGGCCGGAAACTGCGGTGACATACCGACAAATTGCACCGCGCGCCACGCCTGATGGCGACCGAAAACTACTACATGATCATGCACAAGTCGAGCGGTTTGGTGCTTGCTACGTCCGGAGCTGGACCGGATACAGCGATTCAACCGCAGCAGCCGGCGGCCGCTTCAAACGGTGATTGGTGGAGCCCGCTGACAAGGAGCAGTTGGGCAGATCATTCCGGTGCATATCATGGGGTCACTGCCGACCATCATCTCCTCGATCTGGCAAGAGGCGTCCCGCTTGGTTTTCAACCCTAACACTCGAACCTTCGACGGCGCGGTAACAATCCGGAAATACCGGCGCCGAAACAATCAGAAGCTCGACACTGAAGGTTCTGACCTATCATCCAGTTCATAAGATGCGGCGTCCGCTGGAAGTTTAGGCGCGAGGTCTATGTCGGCCTGATCTTGGTACCTTAGTCTTCTGCGCGTGGAGATGTCCGATAACTGCCGGTACTTGCTCAGTTCGTGCAGACGGAGCACAGGAGCGACGGAATAGTCTCTTCTAGGCATGGAGCCCTCCTCGTGGTTAATGAGTTGTCTGTAAATTCTTGTTGCCCTCTCGATTAAAAATGGGGCTTCAATGGACTGATCAGTGGGATAGGGAGAAACACCTGACAATCGAACGACGAAGTACTAGATTATCACTCTTACATTACTTATAGGATGACAATTTGGTCAACCACCACCAGTCGTGACAACGCTCGATTGGATTTTTCGGCCGCCCCTCCATTTTGCCTTCCTCTGATGTCCCGCCGCGTCGGCCTTATGATGTAAGCATCAGAATGATGCTGACGCCGTTCGTCCACCCAAGATAATTGTTGTATCTGACAATCTTGACAACCCTAAGGAAGGGGAAGGCAACACCGACAACGTCGCAAAGCTGCAATTGTCAACCGGGCATTTTGCTGCGAAGTCTCGACGAGACTCGTAAAACGGGGATGGGAATCGTTTGGTTCGGCTGCTTCTCTGTGGAAGAAACTCGGACGTGAGTTGCGCCTGCGACGTCTGAGCA
This sequence comes from Tunturiibacter lichenicola, assembly GCF_051013355.1. GTDB lineage: Bacteria > Acidobacteriota > Terriglobia > Terriglobales > Acidobacteriaceae > Edaphobacter > Edaphobacter lichenicola_F. The sequence continues at coordinate 154,814 of NZ_CP132945.1, forward strand.
ACGAGTAGACCAACGGAGGCCAACGAAAAGAAGTGGCCGATAATGGGCGCCTTTCGTCATTCGATATCGGGATTTCTTAGACGTGCCAGTTGTTCGCGTCTCGGGTTGGAGGAGGGCCAGTCGTAGAATGTGAGTCGCTCCGACCGAATCGGCATCGTCCTCGGACAGATCAACTTCGAGGTCTTTCTACTTATGTCGAACGGTTAACTCACGCAATCAATTCACACTCGTGTGCCTGGTGATAGGGGCTTTGTATTCATTTCGGAGCGGTCTTATATAGTCTTCTGCTATCTATAAAGAGCATCACATATCCAGAGGTTCGGGCCGATGCACTCTCAGTCGAACTATTTAGAAGAAAATCCGAGTCTGCCAGGATTCACCCAATATAAGGCTCACACTCGAATTCCGCAGGTCCGCAAATCCAAATTGCTTAAAGACGTTTGGTGCACTGAGTGCTCTCGAGCGAATGTTTTTAGAGAACGCGGAAGCGCTTTGTGACTCACGCCGTCCGATGGAAGCACAGCCTTCTTACGGACTTGGGAGCGCTTCGCGGCGATAACAGTAGCACCGCACGCGCAATTACTGCCCGCGGCTGGAGAGTCGGATTTTCACAAAATAGTTTGTTTGATCCGCTCATCGGCGTACCCGTTAGTACAGCCGTCTTCTGGAAGGGGAGAGAGATTGAGGACGTGGGGACGCTTGGCGGAGCGTGGAGCCTCGCGACAAATATCACGAATGACGGGGTTAGTAGTTGGAATGGCTACGATTGACGACATTCCCGATCGGTTCGCAAGTATTTTCGGGCCGCCTGGCCTTCAGCGACCCACCCATTCATTTGGAAAGATGGAAAAATAATTGATCTCGGCACGTTCGGCGGTCCCGATGCTTGGGTCACCGCTGGCTGTGTAAACCAGGGACTAGTCGTTGGCAGCTCGCTTACCAGCTCGACCCCTGATCCCAACACTGAAGTGCCGCCGCTCCATCCATTCGTCTGGGAGAATGGCAAGCCGATTGGCGCCGATCTTCTTGCGCGCCAGACCACAGAAGGGCAAGCCGGTTCTGCTTCGCTCAACTCGTAGACATCCGTGATAACAGGAAGGAGTTCTAGCAAATCTTTGTCTGACAGATGCAGCTTGTCCTGTTACCCATTTGCAATGGGGAAGTGCCAACCGCAAATCTCTTCGGAGTGTCGGCTTACGAGCGAATTGATCGGGCCGGTCAACCGAGGGTATAGAGCGGCTTACTACGCCGATCAGCGACTGTATAAAAAGTGCATTGGTCCATCGGTCCGAGTGGCCTGCGTCCGCGGCCCTTGTTCCATTGATATCCATAACAATTGGCAAAATTACTATTTCTTTACTTGACGACCTTAGATTCAGCCCTCCATAATTCTCGTCGCATTCAATTCATTATAAAAAGCCCATTTCTAAGGTGGATTGCTTTTGTGTACTTTTGTGATCGTTATCAGGAACTGTTTCACCCAGGTAATTGGAAGTCAAGCTAGGGGGTTGTACGATGACGTTATTTCCTAAGACTAAGACCAGACGGGTAGCCGCATTGGTTGGGCTTCTCATGTCTGTGTTCCTGTTGTGGCAATTGCCCGCTCAGGCTCAGGAGACTACCGGGACCGTGACCGGAGTAGTGAAAGACTCCACCGGTGCTCTGATTCCGCATGCGGCGGTAGTCCTCATGAATCTGGAAAACAAATCTGAGCGTAGAACGACAAGCAATGCTTCGGGAAATTTCACCATCGCGTCGGTGCCCTCCGGGCTCCAATATCAGATCACCATTTCAATGAATGGCTTCGAGGGCTGGGAGTCGCAGCCGTTTCCGTTGCGTCCCGGGGACCAGGTGAGTTTCACCGACGTCAAATTGAACGTAGGCGCCCTCTCGGAACAGGTGACGGTAGAATCGACGGCGAGCCAGGCTGTGAAGCCTCTGGATACCCCTGAGCGTAGCGATGTGATTACAGCGAAGGACCTTGAGACGCTTGCGATTCAAGGCCGTGACGCGACCGAGCTCATCCGCATGCTCCCGGGTTTTGCGTTGGTCAGTCCGGGTCTGAATAATCAGTCTCCTAACAATGCGGTCGTGGGTGTAAGTGGTGCTACCACAGGCAGCTATTCGTCAAACGGCACTGGCGTGACCGGAATCGCCACCATCCTGGACGGTGTCTCTCTGACTGACATCAGTAGCAACGCTGGAACAACGCAAACCGTGAACGCCGAGATGGTTTCAGAAGTCAAAGTCTCGACGTCCAACTTCAGCTCAGAATTTGCGCATGGTCCCACAGTGATCAATGCGGTCACAAAATCCGGTGGGACGGCTTACCATGGTTCGGCGTATCTATACGCTCGCGATACGGTCCTTAATGCCAATGACTGGTATAACAACTTCCTTGGACAATCGCGACCAGAGGGCCGCTATTTCTACCCGGGCGGTACGATAGGTGGGCCGCTCTGGATTCCGCACACCAGGTTTCGCCGCGACAATACCAAACTCTACTTCTTCGCAGGCTACGAGTATGTCAATCAGCTCTTCTCGCCCGAGACGCTGGGCTCATGGGTTCCTACGAAGGCAGAGCGCTCCGGCGACTTCAGCGTAGCTTCGCTGAATGCTCAGCTCTGCGGTGCGCGCCCGGATGGTGCTGTTAATCCCAACGCCATCCTTCCCATGTGCAACGGTGAAAACTTCCTCCCAAACGGGAACCCGGTCGCGAACGGAAATCTGACTGGGCAGGGTAATGGAAGCGGAATCGCGCTGCTGAACTGGTTGCCGTTGCCAAATGCAGACCCATTTACCAACATCAGCGGCTACAACTACGTCCAAGAGGTCTTACAGCAGCAGAACGGCTCGATGTTTCACGCTCGTGTCGATTTTACGCTGAATGATAACAACAGGCTCTCCGCAACCTATGGTCTTCAGAGGCAGGTTACTCAGAATCCGGTCGCGTTCGGTTCTGCGCCACAGAATTCTGTACTCTTTCCCGGTCAGGTGACGAGTGGCGACATCTCCAACATTGTGTCGCTTACGTACACTCACATCTTCAGTGCAAGCCTCACCAACGAGGCAAATGTAGCACTGTCTCTGATCAGCGATCCAGGCAACGAAGGCAATCCTGCCGCGGTCAGCCGCTTCAGTATGAATGGCTACAATTGCAATGATGCAGGTCTGCGTGCCACGGGAAGCTGCGGCTCCAGCGGTAACGGAAACTTCAACTATCTCGGCGAATTCAAGAACGCGGGTGACTATTCAGTGCCGGCTCTGTCGGACTTTAGCCAGCTCGGTTATCCGAACCTTTTGATGCCCGGCGGCTTCTACAACAACGAGGTACACATAAAGAAGGAAGTCCCAGACATCCAGGATGCAGTTACCTGGGTGAAAGCGGCCCACGTCTTCAAGTTTGGGGTTTATTACGAAAAGGGCATCTTCAATGGGCTTGCCGACCCTGGCGCCTTTCCGCAAGGGGAGTACACCTTCAACCCGCAAAACAACTATTACGACTTCAGCCCTACCGTGGGCCAAAATGCCCAGTTCACCGGCTGCGAGAATCCAAACCCGTTAGGAAATGGCCGCAACTCGGGTGCCGCTTATCTCGGTGCCTGCATGAATCCAAACGCGCTCATGTATCTGGGTTATGCGGATACTTTTACCCAGACGAATTTCTCGCCCATCGTCGACATGCAATACACGACGTTGGCCGGATTCGTGAACGACTCATGGAAGGTTCACCACCTCCTCACCCTGCAGCTTGGAGTTCGTATCGAGCATCTTGGTCCTTGGATCGATCGTCATGACAATGGCCTTGCGGTCTTCTCTCCCAGTCTGTATGGCAGCCAGTGTAATGGCCGTGTCTGCGGAAGTCAGAACGATCCTGGGATCACGTGGCATGGGATCGATAGTTCGGTTGCGAACTCCGCCAATAGTCCCGCGACCGTGTATGTTTCGCCTCGTGTCGGCATGGCCTGGGACATCTTCGGCAAAGGTAATACGGTACTTCGCGGCGGGTGGGGCATCTATCGCCACGAAGAGGAGTTCAATCCCTACGCTCTGGCGGCCGCCACAGCACAGGGCTACAAGACAACTTTTCAGCAGGGACAGGAGAGCTTCGACGCTATCGACAGGCAGTCGCCGGTCAATCCCTCCGACTTCAGCGTTTATACTATTTCGTCAAATGATACTGTGCGGCCGGTCTATTACGAGTACAACGGGGCTATCTCCCAGCGTCTAGACTCCCCCCGTTCTAAGCTGCAATCTCTCGTTGAGATTGCATACGTCGGAAGTAGTAGCCGAAACCTGAGCACGTACAACAATCAGGCGAGCGGCTATAACGGCGCGTCGGATATGAACCTGATCCCTGCGGGCTTCTTCTTCAATAATCCTGCGGGAAACCTCGAAAATCTCACGAGCGGGCCTTCAGCGGTCCCTCCTCAGCCTGATTCTCTCGCCAGTCTGACCACCGCCCAGAACGATTTCTTCCGGCCATATCCCTTCTACCAACACGTCTACGCTTTGAAGCACAACTACTACTCTAGCTACAACAGCCTCCAAGTGAGTTGGAACGGAACGAGGGGTCCTGTTCAGTTCGGGGCAAACTACACGTTTTCCAAGGATCTTGCCACTGCTGCTTCTTACAACAATGTGATTCCGGATCCGCTCAACTTGCGGAATGAATATAACCCTGTACCGTTTGACCGTACTCATGTCTTCAACATTCATTATTTGGTCGATCTTGGTAAGCGATATCACGGCGACAGCCATTTTCTTTCGCAGACTATTAATGGATGGCAAATATCCGGTATCTCAAGCCTCCAGAGTGGTCCGCCCCTTGCTTCGCTGCAAGGCGAAAATTTCGGCTTTGGATTTGGTCAGATTCAACCAGTGCAGGTTTCCACTTCGCAGCAGGAGTCGCAAACGGCGGAGATGTCGTGCGAACAAATTTACGGGATCCCTCCCGACAAGAATGGCAACCACTACTGTGTCACGAACATGAACCCAACAGTATGGCTGGGATCACCTGACTACCAGTTGATGCCGACTGTCCTCTGCAGTCCGACTAGTGGGCTCAAAAAGAAACAGTTCATCAATCCAACGTGCTTTGGACTTCCGCAGCCAGGTGGCCCATCCACTGGTTCCGAAGCGCTGTCGTCCAATCCCACCGGTCAAGGGCAGTACCGTTTGCCTTACATCCATGGGCCTGCTTATGCCCGCCACGACTTGACGGTCTTGAAGAATTTTCAAACCGGAGATAAGAAGAACCTTCAACTTCGGTTGGCGGCGTTCAACTTCCTCAATCAACCACTTACTTCATTCAACAACAATGACACAAGCAATCTACAGCTTGCGTTTCAGGGTGCGACTGTGGGGAAGGCGCTCTCCGTCAACGACCTAACTCACCAAAACTTTGGAACCGCCAATATCAAATATGGATCGCGTCTTTTAGAGTTGAGCGCCAAGTTCCAGTTTTAGAGTAATTGTTCGACAGTCTATCGCGCGAAGTGGCGCGAGCGATTTGTTTGTGCAGAAAAAGATTGGGCTGCAGTTCTCAGGCAGCTAACTGTGAGCCGGCTGAAACGCCACTCACAGCGGTTTAGATCGAGATCGTTCTGGAGGAGTTTTATGGCCATCGGGTCTGCAGTGTACTTCCGCCGGCTTGTGCGCACCGGTTTATTGGGATTCATCGGGATGTTGATAGGATGCGGTTCCGCCATTGCGCAGACGCCGATTACCACTGGCTCGCCCATCCCAACGACACACCCCACATGGGGACAGATCATGAAAGTCCAGGTCGCGAAAAACGGTAGTATCGTGTTCCTGGATTGGTCGACCAGCGGCCTGTACCAGCTACGGCCTGGTGCCAGCACGTTCACCACGATCGCCTCCGGTGCACCTCTCGAAGCGTCTGGCTCCTTCTGGAATTCAGGCATGACCATGGATGCGAAAGACACCATCTACATTGCGGATCGTTATGGCACAGCCCACTTCTTCCGTATTCCTTACAATCCCGCAGACGGGACCTGGGATTTCACTTCGGCCAACGCCTACGGTGCCACGATCGGTAACGGCAGCGTCCCTTTGAATACCTATGACGTAGCTTTTGTGAACAGCAGTGCCATGGATGGGAGTGGAACCTTGGTCGTCTCCACGGAGACAAGTCCTTCCATTTGGACGGTACCGGTTGACAATCAGGGAAACCCAGGCATGCCCACGATCATCGTTAAAGGCCTGAAGGCAAGAGCAGTACAGATTACTGCGGATGTGAATGGAAATATCTATTTTTTGGAAGACGAAACCGTTGGCGCGTCGTCCCGCGTCACGGGAGTCTTCTTTATTCCAGTCGGCACAAACAATATTTCTGGAGCTGGAGATGGGTCCGCCGAGGCCCAAATCTTGCGTATAGATCCCACGACTAACAACGATCAGTTTGACGGAATCACCCTTGATACCGCCGGCAATATTTACCTCACAAGCCAATCCGATTCGAATGGTGGCGCCTTCAACGGCGTCCTTATGGTGCCCAATGTGAGCGGGAGCCCCATCGGAGTCAGCGCTACCAGCTTCGATTTCAATCAGGCCAGCTTTCTGGCACCTGTCCAGAGCAGTGCTCCCCTCGCGATTGACCCTCGAGGCTATCTTTGGATTCCAACAAGTACGAGCGGGTGGACGCCCCCAGGATCGTTGGCATACCCGGGAACCGACAACATAGTGCTGTGGCAGATGGGAGCTGCCAACGCGGGTACGTCGCCGGTCGGGACCGCAGGCGCTCCCGGCACTGTCTTCTTCAATTTCAGTCAGGCAGTGACCCCGGGTAATATCGTCTTCGCACAGCCGGGCACCGGGTCTGATTTTATTGCTTCACCGACAAATCCCATCGCGGATTCCAGCGCGACGACGCCGCAGCTGCCCTGCACGGGTGGCAAACAATATACGGCATATACCACCTGTCCTTACTGGGTGTCGCTCAATCCACGTCTCCCGGGAGCTATCTCCGGTGAACTGATGATGCTGGATTCTAGCAACAAGATCATCTCTCAAACGAATACATATCTAAGCGGAATTGGACAGGGCCCGGATATTTCACTGATGGTTCCCACGAGCCAGACTGCGTTAGGAAGCGGTCTTGTTTCGCCTCAGCAGGTTGCTGCCGACGCGTCTGGCAACTCATATGTGGCGGATTCCAGCTTAGGGAAGGTACTGGAATTCACTCCTGGATCTACATCGTCCTCGGCTGGTGTATCAATTGGAACCGGTCTCTCAGCTCCGACGGGAGTAGCGGTTGACGGCTCAGGCGACGTATACATCGCCGACTCCGGCAAGGTCATCGAAGTTCCGTTCGTAAACGGTGCGTTGAACGCCGCCGGCCAGACAACTCTCCAAACGGGACTGGGTAAAAATCTCAGACTCGCTGTTGACGGGGTAGGGAATGCATTTGTGACTGACCCGGACAACTCTCGCGTCGTCAAAATCTCGAACGCCTTGACCACCTCCGTGGTGAACGGCATTGTCACGGTGGGTTCGGGTTTCAGCAAGCCCTCCGCGATCGCGACTGACAACTCCGGAAACATCTTCGTCGCCGATGGCACTACTCTGTCAGAGATCACTGCGACATTCGATGGTCCACCGGTGGCCATTACGAAAAGCCTGTCCGCTCCCGTGACTGGTCTTGCAATTGATCCCTCCGGGTCGGCAGATGTCGCCCAGACCGGAGGCATCATTCGCATTCCAGCGACAGGTGGAATCCTCGACGCGAATAGCGCCGTTGCTATCGACAGCGGAGTTGTGACCGCGCCCAATGGTTTGGCGATCGATTCCTCCGGAAACCTTTATGTCGCTGACCTCACCGGCGGCAAACCAAACCTGTTACTTCTGGGCTTAAATGCATCTGTGGACCTTGGAGAGGTTAGTCCCTTTGTACCAAGCAATCCGGTTGACGTCGACGCCTTCAACATCGGAAACCTGCCTCTGTCCATTATGCCGGACCCGACCTTCGCCGGTACGAACGCGGCCGAATTTTCCGTGACGCCGGCGATTCAGAATTCTTGCGACACGACGGGAGCGACCCCCGTCGCTCCCGGCTCCTCCTGCATTGTGGATGTGGTCCTTACCGCTGCCAGTTCGACTCCAGCTATACGCAGCGGAACGATGACCGTTACGTCGAATGCAATCAATACACCTTCAGCGACTGCGTCTCTGGCCGGTACGGCAGTGGACAACCTGGAAAGGTCCACGGTTACTCTCGCTGTGAATCCGTCAACCGGCGTGACATATCCCGGCACCACAACCGCAACCGTGACAGTTGCACCTACCGTAAGCACCACGATGCCTACAGGACAGGTGATTCTGACCTTAATCAACCAGAACGCCAAACTCCACCAGACTACTGTGTTGCCGGCGGGTACGCTCTCCGCGGGGATTGTTACCTTCAACCTGCCCGGGATACTAGGAGGAACCTACACGGTCCAAGCCGTATACCACGGTGATGCGAATTTTAGCGGAGGTCTTGTTACAACGACCCTGACAGTCGCCCAGGCAACTCCAACCATCATGCTCAGCGAGCCAAGCAACATTACACCGATCTTGGGTGTCTATTATGTGCCGGTCGGATCGAACACCACACTGCATGCTTCGGTCACCTCGACAAAGGGAGAACCAACAGGAAACTTCACTTTCATGAACGGATCGGCGATTGCGGATTCAAAGCAGAATCCCGTGACGCTCGATGCGGATGGAAGCGCTACCTTCTCCACGGCGAATTTGACGGCAGGGACCTACACTCTGACGGCGGTCTACAACGGTGATCAGAACTTCTCTTCCGTTACGTCTCCTGTGATTACCTTCCAGGTGATCCCACCAAGCGTCCTCATAACTGCCAAGCCTGCCAGCGTTACCGTCACAGCCGGTACCCCGGTGCAAGCGACATTCACTCTGCAGTCGTTGGTAGGGTACGCTGCCCAGAACTCACTGTACGGCGGCGTGTTTATCGCTTGCGACAACACCACAGTGCCTAAGTATTCGGAGTGTACGTTTGATATTCCTCAGATTCAAGTCGCCGCAGGTGGAAGCGGAACAAGCACCCTTACGCTCAGCACCAACCTGCCGGTGAATGTCGCCACCTCGCAAAGCAAGACGTCTCCGATTGCCTTTGCGGGCATCTTTGGGCTTGGTTTCCTTGGATTTGCATTCCGCCGCAGGGCAACCCTCCATCGCATAGCACTTAACACGTTGTGCCTGATGTTAATGCTTATCGGACTATGCATGGGAATCAGCGGATGCACCAATGCGGGCTACACCACCACACCTCCTGCGCCTCACGTTGTCACGCCAGCCGGTCCTTATAACGTTCGAATCTACGCTACGGATCCTCACGACGGTTCAGTCAAGACGTTGCCCTTCACTCTGTCGGTCACGGTGAAATAGGCGCATGAAATCGCAGAAGAAACGGGGCTTTCGGGTAGCAAAGCAAACAGTCTCCGAAAGCCGCGAGACAAATGCAGATCCTATTGCCGGTACCGGGCAAGCTGGGTCTGAAATTTCTAGGGAGAAATGACATGTTCACGACGTCTTTCACATCGCTGCGCAGGCTCTCGGCGCATGTGCTTACTCTTCTGCTCTCCTCGGTCTGTCTATGCGCGGATGTCGCTGCACAGACACCGTCGGTGATCTCCAGTTCCGCTGCAGCTTTGCCTCACCCCAGTGGATGGGGGCAGATATGGAATAGCGCAATCGACAGCGAGGGCGACTTTGTTGTTTTGGATTGGGTGAACTATGGCATCTACGAGTTTCCGGCGAATGGCGGTCCGGCCATCACTGTAGCAGCGCCAGGTCAGTTGGTTGCAGGGAGCACCGGAAATTACTGGGACTTGGGAATCGGAATCGACAAAAACGATCGAATCTTTACGGGCGCCAACTATCTTAGCCAGGAGGGACTCTTCAGCGCACCATATGACCAGGCAACGGGTACATGGGATCTTTCGACGTACACGGAGACGGCGGAAGATGCGGTGAATCAAAGCTTCTTCCAATCCGCTGCCATTGCCGCCGTTCCCAACGCAACGACCTTAGTCATCGGAGACGAAGATGGCACAACTGGTATTTTCACCGTTACCTATGATCCCGTGACGCTCAAGTTTACGACACCTCAGTACGTCCTTACGGGGATGAAGAAACGCGCGCGCAGCATTGCAGTTGATGCTGCTGGCAACATCTACTTCTATGAAGATGGGGGCGCCCCGGGCGTTCTGCGCATACCTGCAGGCACCACTGGGTTGACAAGTGAGAGTGCGCTCATTCGCGTCGATCCAAACCTCAACAACATTCAGGGCGTGACCGTCGATGCTACAGGGAATGTTTACGTCGCAGACCAATCGGCAGGCGTATTTCTCGTTCCTAACGAGTCAGGTACACCTAATCCGGCTCATTCGGTCCTGCTTACCCCGGCACAGGCGCAAGGAACGCCTAGTCTGGACCAGGCACGAGGAATTCTCTACGTCCCCACAGCGGGTTGGAACGGGTTCATGGACGTCGTCAAGATTTACCTCAACCGTGTAGAACTGGGGTCAGCGGCGGTGGGTGCCACGAGCGCTACAGCCGGAACTGTTTATTACTCGTTTAGCGGCACAACTACTCCTCATAGTTTCGTGATTGAAGAAGCTGGATCGACAGGCGACTTCACTGTGACCACTGGCGGTACCTGCGTAGCTGATACCGCTTATGTTGCCAACAGCTCTTGTACATTGAATGTAAATCTGGGCCCTCACACGGTAGGGGATGTCTCGGCGACACTGGCCATGCTGGATGCTAAAGGCAATGTTCTCGCCACAACCATTCTCCATGGAGTAGGCCAAGGATCGTCTATCGTCATAGCACCGGGTATTGAGTCCGCGATCGGATCGGGGCTACAAAATCCCAGCCAAGTCGCGACCGATGTTTCAGGCAACGTCTACGTCGCAGACAGCGGGCTTGGAAAGGTTCTCGTGTATGCCAAGGGTTCGGGGTCAACGACGTCAGCCGTCAGCATCGGAACAGGCTTGACCGCGCCTACCGGTGTGGCAGCGGATGGGACGGGGGATGTATTCATTGCCGACAGCGGCAAAGTCGTTGAAGTGCCCTATGGCCAGGGTGGCTTGAACGCGGCTGGTCAAGTCCTTCTCAAGAGTGGTCTGGGCACTAATCTCAAACTCTCCGTCGACGAGACAGGCGATGTGTTTATCGCGGATCCCGATAACCAACGTGTTGTGAAGCTCAGCAATATTCCATCTTTTGGAATCATTGGAGTGACAGAAACCGATATTGGCGGTTTCAACCAGCTGTCCGCAATCGCTGCAGACGGCGGTGGTGACCTGTTCGCGGCGAATGGGCAGAATTTGATTGCGACCTCACCTTTTGGCGTGCAGACGACCGTCCTGAACACTTTGGCCGGGGCCAATGGTTTGGCCGTCGATGCCTCTGGCGCTGTCTACATCACGTCCAGTAATGGAACAGTTCGTATTCCGAACCAGGGCGGCACACTGAACACGGCAAACCAGACCACTCTTGCGATGAGTGCGGCCCAGCCGACGTCCGTAGCCGTGGATTCAATGGGAAATGTCTATGTGACGGATGCGAAGACCGAGGATGTGGACTATATCAATGCAAACGGTTTCCTCAACCTCGGGACGCTAGCCAGTGCCACCGTCACCTCGACCGGGAGTTTCACGATATTCAACGAGGGGAACGCGTCGCTCAATATCACGGGCTTTTCCAGCACTGCTGATTTCAACGCCGCATCCAGCACCTGCGTGGGCGCGCCGGTAGCCGTCGGTGCCGAATGCTCCGCAATCGTTACATTTAGTCCCGGACCAGGCGATCAGGGTAACTTGTCCGGCCAGTTGCTCGTCCAGAGCGATACGTCAAACGCTCCGATTGGCGTTAATGTCATCGGAACGGGTGCAGCTCTAGCAGCTACCACTTCCACCATCACCGTCACAACCCCGACCGTCACGAACGTTCCTGTGGTCGTCAAGGTCGTTTCGACCTCTGGTACTGGGCCAGTGCCTACCGGCAACGCGACGGTCACGGTGACTGGCAATGGGATCAAACCTGTCACGCTCACACAGCCGCTTGTGAACGGTACAGTTGCGTTCAATGAAACTACAATTTCCGCCGGCTCATACACCTTTACGGTAAGTTATGGCGGAGACAGCGTGTATGGGACATCGACTGCTTCTACGAATGCAACGCTTGGAGCCGGTGCGGTCGTGCTTATCCAGCCTCCAGCTTCCTCTGTGCCTCCCTATGTTCTTTCGAGTGGAACAGGTTCTCAACCGCCGTTCGATGGCAGCCAACAGGCGTACTACTACAATTACCCCGCCGTGGTAAAAACAGCTAATGGTGCTCCCTTGCTGGGTGTTCCCATATTCAACGGCAAGGTGCAAACGGGCACGGATTATGGAAATGTTACCTACCAGGTATCCGGAGGGGGTGTTGCGTGTACGGGAAGCAGTTCCGTTATCAGCGTGAACGCCGATGGGACCGCACCGCTCCCAACAAACTGCTTGAATATCAATACCAGCAACAATCAGATACCTAATGTCAGCACCAGTTACACGATCACACCTATGTACACTGGCAACACCGATCCGAACTATGGCGCCGTAATGGGTACTCCCTTCACGGTAATAGCGATCCGTAATCCGTCGGTGATGATCAGCTCCAACCCAAGCTCACTCATCGTCGCTGCTGGTTCTGCCACGACAGCAACACTCACGCTGACTTCTCTGCTTGGCTACGGAGTTACTGGTATCAGCGGGACCCTGAACAACTACTCGCTCCCGGTGGAGTTGGGATGCGACGCCCTGCCAGCACATGCCACGTGTAGTTTCAGTTATTCGAACCCCGATCCGTCGGACGCAAACTCAGTTGATGTCACCCCAACTGCGCCAGGTCAGGTCGTCATGACCATAAACACAAATGTGCCAGTAGGAACAACGACTGCCGCCTTGCGTCGGAGCCCAACAGCATTCGCAGCGATGTTCGGGTTGAGTTTGCTGGGATTAGCATTCGGGAGAAAGAGGACCTTGCGGGCATCTCTCTCGAGAGTCATTTGTCTGCCGCTCTTCTGCGCAGCGGTCGTTTGCCTCTCCTCCTGCAGCACCGCAAACATTACTCCTAACCCCGTCCTCACAACTCCAAAGGGAACATACACCATTACGGTTACGGCCAAGCAGACGGGCAGCATAACAGTTCCCAACCCCACGACAGGCGGAGCCCCTTTACCGGTGTACGGCAATGGGAACCAGATGTCGATTCCCTTCACCATGAATGTGACAGTCCAGTAAGGATTGGTACTCCATACCGTGTCGAGTTTATATAACGATGGAAATTGCGCGACACCATTTGATATCGATATCAGAAGGAATTTCGAATGAGAACTGATTCTCTTCTCTGGCGCTCGATGCGTTTGGGTGCAGGTTGCCTCGTACTATGGATGGTTGGTTGTGGCGGTTCCTCGAGATCGAGTCCGAATCCGCCGTCGTCTCCGCAGCAATCTCCGTTGGTTTATACGCTTACCGTGAGCTCGACCAATCCAGCAAGTGGTGTCGCGATCGGAGTTTCTCCGGTCGACGACAACGGCAGTGCTGCGGGCAGCAGCAGCTTTACTCGAACGTACAACAGCGGCACGAGTGTGACGCTGACAGCCCCGGCCACTTCAGGCACAAATACTTTCTCCTCTTGGGCTGGATGCACTTCAACTACGGGAACCATCTGCACTGTCATGATGAGTGCTAACGCGACAGTCACGGCGAACTACACTACTACTCTCCCGCTCACATATACGCTTACTGTGAACTCGACCAATCCAGCAAGTGGTGTCGCGATCGGAGTTTCTCCGGTCGACGACAACGGCAGTGCTGCGGGCAGCAGCAGCTTTACTCGAACGTACAACAGCGGCACGAGCGTGACGCTGACAGCCCCGGCCACTTCAGGCACAAATACTTTCTCCTCTTGGGCTGGATGCACTTCAACTACGGGAACCATCTGCACTGTCATGATGAGTGCTAACGCGACAGTCACGGCGAACTACACTACTACTCTCCCGCTCACATATACGCTTACTGTGAACTCGACCAATCCAGCAAGTGGTGTCGCGATCGGAGTTTCTCCGGTCGACGACAACGGCAGTGCTGCGGGCAGCAGCAGCTTTACTCGAACGTACAACAGCGGCACGAGCGTGACGCTGACAGCACCGGCCACTTCGGGCACAAATGCGTTCGCAAGCTGGAGTGGATGTAGCTCAACCTCGCAGCTGATTTGTACGGTGAACATCGATGCTAACACTACCGTGACCGCAAACTACCTCGGAAACGCTGTAACGAGCGTCAGCATCACGCCTGACCCTGGATCTGTTGTCGTAGGCACGACGGTTCAATTTCTATCAACCGTCAAGGGTGCCGGCAAGTTCAGCACGGCCGTCATGTGGTCAGTGGCCGGCCCTGCTAGTTTCAGCGCAAGTGTCGGCAACATCACTTCTGCCGGTCTTTACACGACCCCCTACCCCGCTCCCGAGAGCGTTACCATCACTGCCACGAGCATTACGACACCGGCGCAATCGGCGAGCATCACTGTGGCACTCACGCCGCCCGCGGCTACGCCGGGACCGGCACTCATGGTTGACGCCGGGAGTCAGACTCGCCCGATCAGCCCAGAAATCTATGGCATGAATGCTTACGCGCTTGATTCGACCACGGTCAATAACGCTAATCCAAGTATTATTCGCTGGGGAGGCGACGATACTTCTCGATACAACTACTTGGCGAACACCTCCAATTCTGCATCGGATTACTACTTTGAAAGCTTTACCGGCGCTGGCGGTCAATGGCCGACCGGCAACTTCAAAGACCTGGTGACCAGCGGCAGTGCCGCCAACGCGGAGGTGGTAGGAAACGCACCCGTGATCGGTTGGATCACCAACAGCTCAACCAACAACTCGGCGTGTAGTTTCCAGAAGACAACATACCCTAACCAGCAGAGTTACAATGGCGCCTGCGGTAATGGCATTGATACCGATGGAACAAACCTGGTGGGCAATAGCACGATCGCCGCGATTACCAGCATGCCGGAACCGCCACCTGCTGCACCAGCTGCCGGGACCTCGGTTGGCTCTTCGTGGGTCGGTAACTGGGTGACCAGCCTTGTGACTGAATTTGGTTTTGGTAATCCCACTACTGGACTCGGCAAAGGCGTCGCACACTGGGATCTGGATAACGAGCCGGAGTACTGGTCCGCCGTACACCGTGATGTGCATCCTTCGCCCATGACCTATGACGAGGTGACCAACGGGGGGATCGGAACCGCGCTGGCTATTAAAACCGCTGATCCTACCGCGCTGGTCAGCGGACCCGTAATCTCAGGTTGGTATAACTACTTCTACTCTACCGAGGATGTTAACGGCGGATACGGTACAGCGCCCTGCTATAAGCCGTGGAGCAACCCAGTCGACCGGGAGGCACATGGGGGCATTCCCTTAATCGAGTACTACCTGCAGCAGATGCAACATGCCCAAACCGCGTACGGCATGCGTCTTCTGGACTACGTGGATATCCATACGTACTTCGCTGCGAATTACAACGGTAGCGGGACAGGCCTGACTGCTGCCGGAGATACGGCAGAGCAGATTGTCCGGCTGAACTCGACCCGCGTTTTCTGGGATCCAACTTATACCGATCCGAACTATACGCAACCGAACTATCCAACGGATTCTAATTACACGACAAGTTGCAATCCGCCGGCACTTGCGCCGCAGCTCATTCCCACGCTGCAGTCCTGGGTCGTGAAAGATTACCCGGGAACGAAGACTTCCATCGATGAATACAACTTCGGCGGCATGGAATCGATCAACGGTGCCTTGGCTGAGGCGGACATCCTAGGGATCTTCGGCAAGTACGGGCTGGATAAAGGGATGCTCTGGCCCACGACCAACTACTCCGCGCAGGTGCCAGGCACGATTGCGTTCGAGATCTACCGGAACTACGATGGCGTTGACTCGGGCTTCGGCAATATGGCGCTGACTTCTACGAGCGGGAATCAAGGCCAACTCTCAGTCTACGGCGCGCAGCGCACCTCTGACGGCGCCGTCACTATTGTCGTAATCAACAAGACCTATGGCGCGCTCACCAGCACTCTCACGCTTCCAAATCTCATGCCGACCGGCACAGCACAGGTGTTCCTCTACAGCAGCACAAACCTTGCCAGCATTGTCGTTCAGCCGGCGCAGCCTCTAACGCCTCCAAGCCAAGGCGCAATTGCAGACACCCTGACCATGACGTATCCAGCGCAGTCCATCACTCTGCTGGTCATTCCGACGACTTAGCACTTACTTGTGCCGTATGCGGGCGCCGCAGGAACCGCGAACGATGAGTTCCACCGGAAGGACGGTGGACTTGCCTGTTTTAGTTTTGCGGGAATCGCCCAGACGCTTGAAGAGCACGTCCGCCGCAGTACGGCCCAGCAACTCACTCGGTTGTCTGACGACGGTGATGCCCGGCCGCAACAAGTCGGCAGTCTCGAAATCATCGAAGCCCACCAACGCGACACCGTTCGGCGGGTAGATGCCCAAAGTTTGCAAGCTGTGGAGCACGTGGCGGGTGGTGAGGTTGTTGGCGCAAAACAGGGCTGTGGGTTTCCGTTTCGAGGAAAGAAGTTCGCGGACTTTGACGAGTGCGTCATCGAGCGCGCTTGAGCAGATCGCCGCGACTGGTTTGAGGCCCACCGCCTCCATAGCCAGGTTGTATCCTCGGTGACGCATGCACATGGTATATAGATCGTCGGACAAACCGATGTAGGCGATGCGCTTGTGTCCAAGGGAGAGCAGATGTTCGGTTCCGAGCGCTGCCCCCCGCTGGTTTTCCACCAACAGGCTATCAAAGCCGCTGCCTTCAATCGGCCTATCGAGTGCCACGATGGGCATGCTTTTGAACTTATCTGCAAGCAAAGGTGATTGGCCGGTTTGGGGGTGCGACGGAATAACGATCAGTCCCTCAACGTTGCGACGCAGCATGCGGCTGGCTTCTTCATACTCCGTCTGAGGATCTTCGTTGGAGGTGGAAAGAACAACGGAATAAGCGTGCTGCCTTGCGACCGTGCTGATGACATGGGCGCAGCTCGCGAAGAACGGATCGAAGAGGTAGGGAACCAGGATGCCAATCTGGCGGGAGCGCTGTTCACGCAGGGAACGGGCGACTTCATTGCGCTGGTAACTCAGATGCTCGATGGCAGCGAAGACCTTGTCTCGAAGACCGTCGGTGACGTTAGCACTCCCATTGAGCACACGCGATACCGTCATAATGCTGACGCCTGCCAACTTCGCGACATCGATCATTCGTGCCGATTTAGCCATGGGATGGAAGCTCCTGTGGCAGTAGAAGCAATCGCTGCATGCGGCCTAGTGTACTGGATTCCGCACGAAACTAAAGACGGATGCGGCTAGACAGGCCGCATTTGTACGGACTGAATGCGCTGTGAGCGCGAGAAAAACAAACATCAAATGATCTCCGGTATGAGGGAGGCGTTGACAGATTGGACGTTCAACACTGCAAGGCGCGGCAGCAGCGCAGCACCGAGCAGGCCCGCAGAAGGTCCTAGCACGGCAGGGCAGATAAACGTCCGGTCTTGTTCCCGGACGTCGACTTGCGTGGGCGTTGCGAGACGATAGACGAGGCTGTAGTCGCGGACGGCGCGGAACATGGCAGGTGCAAACAGATTCCAACTGCAGGCCATACCGCCGCCCACCACAATCAAGGGCAGATCGAGTATGTTGATTAGGTTGGCGATGCCGATACCGAGAAAGTGACCGAGGCAATGGAATACCCGCTGCGCTGACGGATCGTTCCACGCCAGTTCCGCAACATCGAGCGACGTGAAGCCCTGGGATCGTGTTACCAGGGCCTTTAGCTCGGGCGTAGCATCGTTGGAGTCCGCAGCAGCGGCCGCTAGACGCAGCAGACCGTTGGCTGAGGCGTACATCTCCAGGCATCCACGGCTGCCGCAGCCGCAGAGGAGTCCCTCTGGAACTACTGTGGCATGTCCGACTTCGCCGCCCATGCCAAACATGCCATGCCAGACTCGTCCGCCAAAGATGAGCCCACTGCCGACGCCGGTGCCGAGTGTGATCATTGCCATGGAATCGAGATTGGTCGACTGCCCGGCACCAAGTTTCCATTCGGCGATCGCGGCGGCATTGGCGTCCGATTCCAGCAGCACAGGCATTTTGGTCACAGTAGCGAGTGCGTCGCGGAGCGGGAAGTTGTTCCAGCCCGGGAGATTTGGGAGCAGACCTAGTACACCTGTGCGCAAATTGATTGGCCCAGGGCTGCCGATGCCGATTCCAAGAACCTCAATGGGAGCTCCTCCCGCGGAATACTCGCGGTTCATGGAATCGATGCCCTCGGCGATCTCTTCCACGCAGGACTGTGGACCTGCGGACACACGCGTGATCATGGAACGGCAATCAATCAACTGCATGGATGCGTCATACAGGCCTACACGAGTGCTAGTGCCCCCAAGATCGATGCCGAACGTCAACTGCTGGTGGTCGACCATAGGCTACAGTCCTGTTCCTGCCCATGGCTGGGTGGACATGAGCCTGAAAGCGTCTCCGGCAGTCGAGCGCGACTGCTGGGAAGCCGCCGATGACGATGCTGGAACTGCCTGCTCATGAAGAGGTCCATAACTCAACGCTATGGATGCAATCGGAAGAGAAAGAAAATAAAAGGTCATCGCGAACTCATTTGGGATTGTGAACGTTGGGCAGTCTTGTGCGTTTCTTGTGAACGATATCACAAATGATTTAGGACGCTTTAATAGTTAGGAGGGGCAAAGTCTGTCAACTAAATGTCAATATCAGCCGAAGTAAGCGGTACAGGTAGGATTTGAGATTTATTGGCGCAAGGACATCCGCCCGACGACTTGCCTGAGGAAACGGGATTGACAAAGCTTTTGAGCTATTCGTATAAAGTGGCAAGTGCATCTCTGTTATCGATAACTAACCCGGACCGGCTCTATTTTGACTGCGTTCTTCGGTATCCCACGAAGGATCCGCGACTACAACCGATACGGACGTTTCTTATGCTCGAAGAGGGAACCGAATGAACGCAGCTGTACCTCGCGGTCGTGAGCACTTCAGTTTTTTTGCCTTATTCTTGATTCTCGTCTTTGTGTCAGCAGTATGCGCTCTAGCGCAGGCGAGACGGGTACCGGAGGTCGCCGCACCCGCGATCGAAGAACGGGTAGTGGGACCTTACGATGTTCGAGTACTTGCCGATGGCCCAGCTCTGAACGAACCTATTCCCCCGACAAGCCGGGCCCTTACCTCGACAGGCGCTTACACCATTTCGCTATGGGTGGAATTGTCTTCCGACACACCGCGCGACGTGCTTCTTGCAGGGTTCGGTGATCCTCTCGCCGAGAATTCGCGCTTCCTGGGTCTTGACAGTGGACGCCCGATGATGCGCTACGGAGTTGGAAACACGCTGGTCGCTAACTCTGCTCTGCCTTCAGGCGGGTGGCACTTCCTTGCTGCCACGTCAGACGGTACAACTGTTTCGCTTAGTGTGGACGGCAAGGAGGCCGCGCGGGGCTCCATGCTTTCCGGAGCCGTAGTTTCCCGCCTCGTGATCGCTCCAACGGCGGTCATTACCGACCTTCCTGTGATGCACTTTGGAGGCAATCTTGCGCAGGTCATGCTGCGTCCGGAAAGCGTAACGCAACAAGCCTTGAGCGAGAATGCCAGTCATTCACCCGACTCGCTGTTGCTCCATTGGCAGGACGCCTCGCTTTCGTGGCCGGTGCAGACCCGCGGGCAGGCAGGATATATTGCGCCACAAGATCCCTCACTGATGCCGACGACTTTGGCACCTTTCGGAAAGCCTTCGGCAAAGCCGCTTCCCCCGTCGACCGCCCTAGCTCTCGAACCTGTCGGACAGCAACAGTGGGCACTCCGCTCACATTGGAAGCTCACGGCAGCCCCGGACGTGGCGGCTGATGGAAGCCAGATCTCCTCCGTCGGATTCGAGGACAGATTATGGATGCATGCGACCGTTCCGGGTACGGTCCTGACCAGCATGGTGGATCGCGGCATCTATCCAGATCCCGACTTTGGCATCAATAATCTTGTCATTCCCGAATCGCTCAACAAGCAGGACTACTGGTATCGGATCGAATTCGCTACGCCTCGTGAGGTGACCGGACATCGCGTCGTGCTTACCTTCCTTGGGATCAACTACGCCGCCGAGGTTTGGTTGAATGGCAAGCGTGTCGGGAATGTGCGGGGCGCCTTCATCCGCGGCAGCTTTGATGTAACGGATCTATTGCGGCGAGCAGGAAAGAACGCTCTGGGCGTGCGCATATCGCCTCCGCCGCATCCTGGCATACCCATGGAGCAGTCGATCAAGGCTGGTCCCGGGGAGAACGGTGGTGCCATGTGCCTGGATGGGCCGACCTTCGTAGCGACCGAAGGATGGGATTGGATTCCGGCCATTCGGGATCGAAACAGCGGGATCTGGCAAGACGTCTTGCTGTCAGTCAACGGTGCATTGCAGCTGGGTGACGCCAGGGTGGTGACACACCTGCCGCTGCCTGAGACCTCTTCAGCCGACGTGAGTATCGACGTTCCCATCCATAACTCGTCCACGCAACCGGTACAGGGAAAGCTCCACGCGACCTTCGAGGGCGTCTCACTCGACAAATCACTTACCATTGCGCCGGGTGATTCTCTGGTGAGCCTCAGCCCCGCCGAGTACCCGAACTTACACCTTCTGAAGCCACGTCTCTGGTGGCCCAATGGCTATGGTCGGCCGGACCTCTATCATCTGAAGCTCTCGCTTACCGAGGGAGCGACGGTATCCGATCACAAGGATGTCACCTTCGGCGTGCGCGAAATTACCTATGAACTCAGCCTCTTCGATGACACAGGTCATCTGCGGCGGGAGGAAGTGTTTCCGACTGTCGCGAGACAGAATAAAGTAGAAGTCGTCGATGTTCGTCACCAGGCGATGCGCCAGACAGAGGAGTACTGGGCTCCGTCGCTAACCCCAGCGGGCGAGAGGTCGAGCGCCGTCACTCCAGTCAGCGACGAGCCGGGCTTCACGGACCTCGTGATCAAGGTCAACGGGGTGCGTATTGCAGCGCGCGGCGGCAACTGGGGCATGGACGACTCTCGTAAGCGCGTGAGCCGTGAACATCTCGAACCTTTCTTCAGATTGCATCGTGAAGCTAACCTCAACATCATTCGCAACTGGGTGGGTCAAAATACGGAAGAGACTTTTTATGAACTTGCCGACGAATACGGCCTCATGGTTTGGAACGATTTCTGGGCTTCCACGCAGGACTATAACGTTGAACCTCAGGATGTTCAACTCTTCCTTGCCAATGCGCGTGATGTCGTTCGCCGTTTTCGCAATCACCCGTCGATCGTAATTTGGTGCGGGCGCAATGAAGGTGTGCCGCAGCCAGTACTCAATGAAGGTTTGATCGATATGCTCGGCGAAGAAGATGGCACACGCTACTACACACCAGGCTCTAACCGGATCGATCTACGCAATAGTGGACCGTATCTCTATCAAGATCCGACGCTTTACTACACGACTCTGGATAAGGGATTTTCGGTCGAACTTGGAATCGCTTCGCTGTCGACACTGGAAAGTTTGCAAGCCTCCATCGCGGCTCCGGATCAATGGCCAGTCAGTGATGCCTGGGCTTATCACGACTGGCACCAGTCGGGAAACGGCGACGTCCACTCGTTGGTGCAGCACATGGAACAGGAGTTCGGCGGGTCGACGAGCCTTCCCGACTTCGAACGCAAGGCACAGATGTTCAACTATGTGGATCACCGCGCCATATTTGAGGGCTTCAATCAGCATCTGTTCTCGCCGAACAGTGGCCGCATGCTCTGGATGACGCAACCTGCGTGGCCCAGCAACAATTGGCAGATTTTCAGCTCCGATTACGACACACAAGCTTCTTTCTATGGCGTAAAGAAGGCTTGTGAGCCACTGCACCTTCAACTCGATCTGTCCGACTATACAGTGACCGCGGTCAATACGACCGGCGAGTCGGCGCATGGCCTGCATGTGAAAGCAACGGTCTACGACTTGTCCGGGAAAGAACTATTCTTACGCGAGGAGCCACTCGAACTTTCCCCTAACAAAGCGATGCCGCTTTTTGCGCTTGCACTTGGCCCGCTATTCATGCAGGAGCAAGCCGTGCTGGTTCGGCTGCAGATGACTGACAGCGCAGGTGTGGTTATTTCGCGCAATGTGTACTGGCTTGCTGGAAAGGAGAGCGACTACCGTAAGCTCACCTCGATGCCCACCGCGCAGCTGTCGTTGAATGCGAGTACTCACGAGATAGAAGGTGAATCCGCTATCGAAGTGGTGCTTCGCAACAGCGGAACGGTCCCTGCGCTCGCTACAAAATTGACTCTGCAAAACGCGGCCACGCACGAGCGTATTCTTCCGGCCTACTATTCGGATAACTACGTATCGCTCCTTCCCGGAGAGACCCTGCATCTCACCATCCGCTATCCTTCGGCCGGCGCCGGATCAAGAAAACTTGCACCTGCAGTGGCCGTGCGAGGATGGAACGTTCCCGAGAGTGTGGCCTACATAACGACAACCCCGTTGACCAGAAATGACCAGAAATGAGTACAGCACTCCTATGAATCGTCGCATGAAAGCAAGCGTCTTCGCCATGTGTTTCACCACTCTAGTCACTGCTGGTATTTCGAGTCCTGCCCAGACTCCTGGCGCTGGCTCATCGCTTTCACCAGAGCAGGGCCGCGGTGCCGCCATCCGTCGAGCGGCCACACTGACCAGAGGAATCAACCTCTCCGGCTGGTTTGGTGGATGGGGTGATTACTCTCAAGAACACACCTCGACCTACATCACGGCGGCCGACTTTACGGCGATGCAAACGATGGGTATCCGCTACGTGCGGTTTCCCCTCGACCCGACACTGTTGACCAAAGGTGGCCTGCTCTCACCAAAAAAAGACGAGCTTTGGAAGCGCATCGACGACGCCTTGGATCTTGCCATGAACGCCGGCCTCTCCGTCGACTTCGTTGTGTTCCCCAGAGACGATTACAAGCAGCAACTCGCCACGCAGAATGGAGTCGACCAGTTTCTCATACTCTGGCAGGTGCTCGCGAAACATCTCGTCTCACGAGACCCGGACCGCTTCTTCTTCGAGTTGATGAACGAGTCAGAGGTTCAAGACCCATATCGCTGGATCGGAGTTCAAAGCGCCGTCACTCAAGCCATCCGGCGAATCGCTCCGCAGCATACAATCCTGGCCTCCGGCGCTCATTACGATAGCCTGCCTGACCTGATCGAGACCCAACCGCTGCCAGACGCGAACGTAATTTACACCTTCCATTTCTATGAGCCATATCCGTTCACCCATCAGGGCGCACCATGGGGCTCAGTGGAATGGAATTACTACAAGGACATCCCCTATCCAGCGACATCGGAGCAGATTGCGACGCTCGAAGGCTCAATCCCTGGCGATAGTGCTCGCTACCAGCTTTATCTGTACGGGCAAGGTGGTTGGAATGCGAAAGGCATCTCGCAGCGGCTCGCATTTGCGGCGGCTTGGGGCCGCGAGCGTGGTGTTCCCATCATTTGCAACGAGTTTGGTGCCTTCCGCGATACCACACCCCCGGCTTCACGCACACTTTACCTGCACGATGTGAGAACTGGGCTGGAACAGCAGGGGATCGGCTGGGCCATGTGGGATTGGAGCGGCAACTTCGGACTCGTCACGCACAGCAATGGCATTGTTTCACTCGATCGTGAGAACGTGGAGGCGCTCGGGCTAAAAATACCCTGAAGCCACTATGACCTCCTCTCGCCACGCTTCCAGCTTTAGAGCGGCGGTCCGGCGGGTGGGATTCCACGAGAAGACAGATATGTTTTTCGCCCACAGCTCCGCCAATAGTTGGCAGAGCTTCATAGGCCGCGCGCCCTTCGATCTCATCATCTCCGGGATCACTGACTCCATGTCCCGAACCCTCTTGTGGTCTCGGACGCAATCCCTATCGCAGGGCAGTTGAACTGCCGAATCATGGCTGACGTGGGCGCCTTCTTGGAAGGATTGCCGAGAGAGATCTCACGCTGGGAATGTTGAATGGTGCGTCCATCGTAATGGGCGCAAATGTTTTTCGGCGGTCTATCGTCAGTCCTCGATCGCAAAGGCCCACAGTATCCGACGGAATCTCCTAGCTATTTGCAACAGGACTCATCGACGCAGTATCGGACGGCTTCCATCAATTGCTCGTAGTCGCACTTACCGCATGCGAATCTAAAGGGCTTTAGTTGACAACGCTTGTTTTGCATATCTATATTGTCATCGATGACATGGTATCGATATCACAAGTATTGAATGCAAAATCAGAGAAACGAGAGATTCATGATCACTCATCGATATAGCCCTCGACTCCAGTTCCCGATTGCTCAAGTCGTAGCCCACATGTCGTGTCGAGATCGGTTGGAGCAGATTTTGACGAGCTATCGTCTTCGATTTAACGAACGTACGAAGACTTGATAATCGCGTATTTTCAATGGTGCATCTTCTGATCCAAATACCGGATGGCGCGCGATTGCCACCATTCTTTTCGGCTTAGCTGAACGCTTCGGGTGGATCATTTGTATTCTTTAGCCTACTTAGAAAACGAAATCACAACTGAAGATACCAGCAAATTTGCATGGCATCTTGAGATATTGGGGCCCGGAAATGATAACGATACCATCAAGGAACTTTTTCGCACTTTTCAGCTTCATCGCCATTCTGCTTCTTCTAAAACCTAGCCTAGCCACGGCACAGAACATCACCGCTGACGTTCTCGGTACGGTCATGGACAATACTGGTGCCATCGTCCCAAATGCGGAAGTCGCGATCGAAAATTTGGGGACACACGAAACGCGAAAGACACTTACTAACTCTACGGGTGAATATACCTTCACTCTGCTGCCGATTGGTACCTACACGCTACGAGTTTCGGCATCGGGCTTTTCCATCTTTAGCGAGTCGCCCATACCGGTCTCGGCAGGAGATCGCAGACGCATCGATGCAAAATTGCAGCTAGGCTCTTTGAATGAACGCATCGTCGTAACAGACGCACCACCCGCGCTCCAGACCGATGATTCAACAATTGGCACTACCATCGGCGAGCACGCTGTTCAGAATCTGCCGACAAACGGTCGCAACTTTATCAACCTCGCACAGCTCGTACCGGGTGCCAATTCGGGTACAGCTAACTCCATCGCCAGCGGCTCGCGCCCTGACGATCGGCGCGAAACCTCTGCAGTCTCCGTGAACGGCCAGAGCACGATGGTCAACACGGAGCAGATCGACGGACTCGACAACAATGAGCGCATCATCGGAACCATTGGCATCCGGCCATCGATAGACGCGATTCAAGAGTTCCGCGTCGAGACGAACCAGTACACCGCCGAGGTGGGTCGCACGGCCGCCGCAGTCGTCAATATTCTGACAAAGTCGGGCACAAATAGTTTCCACGGCTCGGTGTACGAATTCCTGCGTAACGACAAGCTTGATGCGCGCGATTACTTTGCCACCACAGGTTCTAAGCCGGAGTTTCGTCAGAACCAGTTTGGTGGCTCCATCGGTGGCCCGATCATCCGCGACAAGAGCTTCTTTTTCGCTGACTTTGAAGGGCTGCGCCGTGTGCAGGGCACTACCAGTACTGTGACTGTTCCCACACTCTTTGAAGAACAAAATCCGGGAAACTTTTCCGATGCAGGTGGCCCGGTCTTGACGCCAGACCAGCTTGATCCTATTGCGCTCAACTACTACAAACTCTACCCGGCGCCGAGTAAAGCAGGTTTCTCAAACAACTTTGTAAGCTCTCCCAACAACACCCAAAACGCGGAACTCGCCGATGCGCGCTTCGACGAACACTTCAATCAGAACAATCTCTTTTTCGCTCGCTACTCCATAAACAGAACCAACACTAACACCCCAGGACCCTTTCCTGCTGTCAATGGCATCCAACCGGGCGGCAATGTGTACGGCGAAGACGGAACCTCGAACCAGCAGGAACAGAACGTCGCCCTCAACTATGTGCACGTCTTTACACCGTCTGTTCTTCTCGAATTGAAGGCGGGTTACACCCGTATCAACAACGCATCGTTGCCGCTGAACTTTGGCAACTCCGTTTCTTCCCAGTTCGGATTGACCGGGGCAAACTACGCCGATCCGACGTCTCATTTCCTGACGCCATTTGTGCCGAGCGGATATGGATCAGTGGGCGATGGCGAGTATCTGCCGCTGCAGGATCTTGATAACACCTTCCAATACAACGGTTCGCTCTCGGTCAACAAAGGCAACCACAGCATGAAAATGGGCGCTACACTGATCCGCCGCCAGGCGACCAACATTCAGAGCGCATTTGCTGCAGGTGCTTTCACCTTCAACGATAACTTTGCGGCGAACCAGGTTAGCGCGGGGCTATTAGGTGCATGCAACAATCAACAGGCGGATACCTGCACCCTCATCTCGATGCTTGAAGGAACAGCCTTTTCGGCTCAACGAAGCAACCAACTCTTTCCCATCTCCTATCGCACGTGGGAGCCGAGCGTTTACTTTCAGGACAACTGGCATGCTCTGCCATGGCTGACACTCAACCTGGGCGTTCGTTACGATGTCTTCACGCCCTATACAGAAAAGCACAATAGGCTCTCCAACCTTGATCCAGTGACAGGAACGCTGATTCTGGCGGGCGTAAACGGTGTGAACGACGCAGCAGGTGTTGAAACCGACTACAACAACCTAGCTCCTCGTTTCGGTTTTGCGGCTACGCTGCCTCATAAGGCCGTCCTGCGCGGTGGTTTCGGAATGAGCTTCTTTCCAGACAACTATGGCACCTCGGGCGATCGGCAGAATCAGCCCTTCGTCTATAACTTTCAGCCAGCTCCCGAGTACAACATCTCGCAGGGCCTGCCGGTGCCGATCCTCGACAACGGACAAATCACAAACCCGCAGGGCGCCATCGCAAATGCCATGGACCCGAACTTCCGCAATGCCTACATGTACCAGACCAGTCTGACATACGAACAGCAGATCGGTTCGAATGTGCTCACCATAACGTACGTCAGCGATATCGGACGCCATCTGGCGCAGTTCATTCCAAACATCGACGTGCCGCTACCGTCAGCGCAGGCGTATCAGGATAACTGTGCTCCGGCGGCTAGCGCTGCCTGCCTCACGCTGCCGACACTCCAGGCAGTCCGCCCCTTCAACAACACGTTACCTAACATCACCAGCATCACGCAGACCTACAGCCACGGCGTCTCATATTACAATGCCGCCGAGGTCGCCTTTCAGCGCCGCATTAACCGAGGTCTTACCTTCAATGTGAACTACACCCTCGCCCATATGCTGGACAATGCCGCTGATCTGAACCAGGACAATCAGGCTGGTTATGGCCTGATTCCCACGCAGATCTCCACCTACGACTACGGCAACAGCGACGCAGATATACGCAACCGTCTCGCTGGCTCATTCAACTACGAGCTACCCTTCGGCAAGAGCCTGACTGGCTATAAGAAGGTGATTGCAGGCGGATGGAGCACAAACGGTATTCTCGTCTGGCAATCGGGTCTGCCCTTCACCGTGCAAAACAATGTGCCGCAGATTAATACTGGTGCGGGGGATGACCGGCCCAATCTGGTAGGTAATCCAACACTGAGTCACCCTACCAACACGCAGTACTTCAACGTCGCGGCCTTCCAGCCACAGGCGTTCGGGACTGCCGGTAGCGCGCCGCGCAATCCGTTACATGGACCACACTACCGCCACTTCGATTTCTCTGCATTCAAGCAGTTTCCCGTGCGTGAAAATCTCCATCTCGAGTTCCGAACAGAGATCTTCAATCTAACGAACACAGCTAGTTTTTCCGTCCCTAACTCCGCTCTCGGTACGAACGGCGTAGGTTCGATCAGTGGCGACGCACCGTACTACACCCCTCGAGAGATACAGTTCGCCCTCAAGCTGCTGTTCTAAAGAACGGGTTACGCTCGGCACTGCAACTCTGCACCCTTGTCAGCGAGCAAGGGTGCAGAGTTGCGATCCTTCAATCCCTGATAAGGTTACTTGCGAAATCCCGTGACACATCAACCATCATTAGTGGCGCACGCACAGCACCAATGCGCGTCCGCTGTCACTCCCGTTCAATAGAAAGAGTGCCGGTTCAAGCGAAATGCCAGACAGAAAGAGAGGATTCATTCCTATGGGCAAGTACTTTCGATCCTCCATCTTCGCGTGGATGTTCTTCGCAGTCGGTGGCGCTTGCCAAGTCTCCGCAGAAGTTCGTCTGCCTCGAATCATCAGCGAACACGCCGTGCTGCAGCGGCAGGTTCCAATTCACATCTGGGGCTGGGCAGCTCCTGAAGAGCGCGTTAGCGTAACCCTTCATGCGCAATCGCAATCTGCCGATGCAAATATCTATGGCGAGTGGAGCATGTGGCTTCAGCCAGAGGCGGCCGGCGGCCCCTACACCCTTACAGTCAATGGCACAGCGCCAAGCGATCATCCGCTCAGCTTCTCCGATATCCTCATAGGAGACGTGTGGCTTGCGTCTGGTCAATCGAATATGGAGATGCCGCTGCGTGGCTTTCCTGGCTCCGCTGTCGTCAAAAACGCCGACACCGAGATAGCATCCGCGAATCAGCCGCAGATCCGGCTACTGCGGGTCGAGCACAAGGTCTCTGACACACCAGTCAACGACATCAGCAGCCACTGGACGCTTTGCACGCCGCAGACCGCAGCGGACTTTTCCGCAGTCGCCTATTTCTTCGGACGAGAGATCAACCGCAAGGAGCACGTCCCCATTGGACTCATAGATTCCACATGGGGCGGTACGCCGATCGAGTCCTGGATGAGCCTCGATGCCTTTGGCAGCGACGCCTCGTTCATGCCCGTCTTTGCGACACGCGCCCGCTTTGCCAACGAACAAGCCCGTCTGGCGCAAGTTGAAGCTGCCGAAAAACGAGAGGACGAAGCTGCTTTACAGGCACATCAACCGAAACCAAAACACCCTTGGCATCCCTTTGAAGGCTCGTGGTTGCCAGCGGCTCTCTATAACGGCATGATCGCACCACTGACGCCCTACTCCCTCAAAGGATTCCTTTGGTATCAAGGTGAGACTAACAGCGCTCCCGAGCGGGCGCCACTCTATGCTAGGCTGTTTCCGGCAATGATCGCCGACTGGCGCGAGCAATGGCAGCAGAGCAATCTACCTTTTCTCTACGTTCAAATCTCTAGTTTTCATTCGGATGGGGAGATCTGGGGCGTGATCCGCGATGCCCAGCGACGCACGCTTGCCGTTGCCAATACAGCCATGGCCGTCTCGCTCGACGTAGGCGATCCTGCCAATGTGCATCCACCGGATAAGCAGACAGTAGGGGCGCGTCTAGCACTGGCTGCGAACGGAATGGTCTACCACGACGCCTCCACCTACGCGGGCCCGCTCTTCCGCCAAGCCACAACGGAGCCCGCAGGCATGCGAGTTTGGTTCGATGACGCCTCAGGCGGACTTCACATCGGTGGCCCGTCACCGGAGGGTACGGCTCCATCGAACAACTCCCAGTCAGCCTTCGAACTTGCGGGAGACGACCACAAATTCTTTCCCGCTCATGCCACGGTGGAAGGCGAGACAGTACTTGTCACCAGTCCCGCAGTGCGCAGTCCACGTTATGTCCGCTACGCCTGGAAGAATGAATCGAGCGGCGGTTTGTACAATCAGTCCGACCTGCCGGCCGCTACCTTTACCTCGGAGTAAGACGCACTGCATTTTCTTACCTACGTCCTGTCGCACAGGCGATATGCTTAGTCTGCTCTGAGGACGGTGCATTTGAAGCCACATAAAGTAAGGATGCGAGACGTCGCAAAGTTGGCAGGAGTGGGAACCATGACGGTCTCCCGCGTTCTCAACAGCAGCGCGCCGGTCACTGAAGAAACCCGGAATCGCGTACATCAGGCGGTCAGGCAGTTGAACTACACGCCCGATCCCGTTGCCCGCTCGCTTCGGCAGGCGAGGTCGCGTTCCATCGGCATCATCGTCCCCAACTTTTATGATCCCTTTTTCGCCACTTGTGCCCACGCCATCGGCCTGGTAGCGAAGAAGCACCAATACTCCGTCAGCGTCACCACTTCGGACGAGGACGCTGGAGCCGAATTTACGGAAGCCAATCTTATGGTGCTCAATCACGTCGATGGATTGGCTGTGATTCCTGCGGCTCTCGGCAAGTCGCGCTTTGATCGCCCAGAGTTTCATTCGACGCATATCGTCACACTCGACCGGCCCATTCACGGCCATCGCTTCAACAGCGTATTGGTAGAAAATCGAGAGGGGGCGAATGTAGCAGTAAAGCACCTTATATGGCACGGGCACACAAGGATCTGTTATCTAGGTCTCTCCGAGAAGCTCTATACACTCAACGAACGGTATGAGGGTTATAAGAAGGCGATGCAGCAAGCCGGCCTTAGCCCTGATCAACACCTCACCTGCAGCACCGAAGAAGAGACATGCGCTCTCATCGAACAGGCACTTTCCGATCGTCGACCCCCTACCGCGGTTTTTATAGGCAATAATCTGGTGATGCGAAATGCGTTGCATGCATTTTCCAAGCTGAACATCACAATTCCGAAAGATGTAGCTGTTGTCGGCTTCGACGATTTTGAGATGGCCGACATTTTCAATCCATCGATCACGGTCGTCCGACAACCTACCCTGGAGCTAGGCCGCGTCGCCGCGGAGCTATTATTTTCTAGGCTGGAAAATAAGAACGTATCCCTCGTCGGGCAACAGATCGTTCTTGCGTGCGAGTTTGTCGTTCGTCAGTCGTGCGGTTGTAACCCTCACAAACCTTTATTTGCCCGTTGACATGCAATCTAGCTGAGATCATCATTGGTTCCCAACGCAGCATCCAATGGAGCTATATGATCAGAGCGTTCCTTAGACCATTCGCCTTGGCAATTTGCTTCACCACATTACTCGCTGGTGTTCCCGCCTCCGCGGATACTTACACGATTTACAATCTCACAACCGATAGCTATTTACCCGTGGGCATCGACGACTTCGGCAACGTTTTAATTGATACAACCAGCAACTGTAGCGTTCCTAGCGGCAGCGGGCATTGCTTCGAACTATTCAGTCAGGGGAAACTGTTATCAAGGTCAGATACGCTTCCAACTTCGTTTGTCGCCGACAACGGAACACCATGTCCCTTTTCTCAGCCTTCAGGGTTTGCAGTAACTAAATCTAGATGTAATCAAGGCTATCAAATCGTGGGACTTCTCGGCCCCACTCGCGAAGTACTTGAGTTTTATCCTGGCTCCAGCCCCTCGGGAGATCTGGTCTCTGGCAATGATGTAGACATTTTGTTTGTTAACGATGTTGGTGATTCTCTCATTGTTGACGGAAGTGATGGAGCAATTTTTGAGACGTTCGTCAATACGCCCGA
Source organism: Tunturiibacter lichenicola (assembly GCF_051013355.1). Taxonomy (GTDB): domain Bacteria; phylum Acidobacteriota; class Terriglobia; order Terriglobales; family Acidobacteriaceae; genus Edaphobacter; species Edaphobacter lichenicola_F. The sequence goes on from NZ_CP132945.1 coordinate 186,328, forward strand.
GCCATCCACACTTGTATTATTCATTACGGGTGCCCTCGGTATGGTGAGCATAGGTGCTCAAAGGTCGGGCAGGGTGCGAAAACAATAGAACTTCGGTATGCTGCTGGCGAGCGGAGTGCCGCCACGCGATGTTGCTGGGAACTTAGGAACCTCCGTCCCGACCCTTTACAGATGGATTCCATCCTCAATCCATTCTTAGCGTGCTCTATTGTCCGTTTTCTGACCGAACGACTTTAAAACGCACTCATGAAACCCGAAACACGCGGCATCATCGTGGATAGGATGTCATTGGGACAATTCGTAAGCCTCGAAAAGAAGTGAGCGTATCGAAGAGGATATGAGTTATCAAATGAGGCTCCAGCGACGGTCTTTCCTAGTGGTCCGAGCGTGGACAACTATGGATATCGTTTGTCGTCATACGCAAGTGCCAAAAACCTTGTCGCGACTCGGAGCTGCGGTTACCAAATAGAAAGTGGATTTGCGCATAAGCTGAAGTTTGCGTCCGTGTTTTGGTGGCTTACCTAAGCACATCTGTTACATCGAATCCACGATCTTTCAACAGTGCACTCATGGGTTAGACGTGTAATTTCAGCGTCATCAACCAGCAGAATCTTGATTGAGGCCATCGCATCTTCACTAATAGGCGCTCTAAGAACGCCTCGGTCGAACTGCGGGCCAGTATATGCTAATGTGAGTTAGCCGACGCAAGGAATTATTTTAATTCATTAAAGCCCGGCATAACCGCTCAAACAGGTCGCAGGTATATTGTCTACAAATAATAGGTCTCAAGTGCTGAATAGCTGGATTAACGCTATTTACCTACTCATAAGCGAAAGTAACCACAACTAAGTTATTTCTCTTACCGATAAGTGCAACATATGTAAGTAGTGTGCTAGTCTCCCCTCACGTATTTGACTTCAGATGGCTCTTGGTTACCGGAGTGGAATCGAGGTTTATCGAGCGCAGTAATTACGCTTCGCAGTGACAATTATCCGCGTTATTGTCCATGCTGGCACTTGCAGCTTTACCTATGCAATACGGCAATAATCCTCTCCACAGAAAAGCGTCTTCTTCATGCAAAAGATTTGAGCAGATTTTTCCGAAGACTAACACTTTGTCTGGCTCAAGCGGACAGCATCGCTCGCTGGCCTAAAATTTAAGCGAGTGAATCTTCAGGATATTAGGGAGGTTACGTCCACCCCGTTGTAAACGAATACATTGCCTAGGCCCGATTCCCCGATCTACGAGACAACGGGGATTTTCTACAGGAAGACGATGAATTCGGCTTGGCGTTTCACAAAGCTGGCACAAACCCGGCAGAGACAAGAAAGCGGTCTTTGCCCAAAGGACTAGGGATCATGCACTATTCCTACAATCCTCATTTTTTGCTGCTCACAGTCTGATAGTCGGAGATTTATCAAATGGCACAACACCAGAGCGTCACAGCCGAATACATTGCTGAGTTGAATACCCGCTTCCAAACAAAAGCTAAACGAGTTGAAGAGCCTGGACTGGATTGGCCGAAAGTTCAGAAACGAATGGTTACCGGAACCTATCCATATAAGACTGCTTTGGATCGGATGGAGCAAGGTTGGACTCATGATGAAATCGAGACAGAGCTAAGGGAAAGAACCGGGTTTGAAGCTGGCCACCCTCTTCCGCTGCCCAGGGTTATACCGCCTCAGAACAGCTTAGGCATAACCAATTCTTTAGGAGGGTCCCTGTTGAAGCGGCATGCTTTCATCTGTTGCGTCGCCTGCGTCCTCAGTCTGGCAACTTGGTCGCACGCTCAAGCAGTCCCAACAGCCTCCAGTACAAGTGAGATACAGATCGGTGCCGCTGGAACATTCATCAACTCTGACTATGGTAAAAATCAGAAGGGCTTCTCGGTATACGGCGACTACGATTTTTTCCATAACGTCGGGATCGAAGGTGATATACATTTTGCGCTTATCACTCCGGACGACATCAGCGAAAATTCCTACCTCCTAGGACCGCGCTACAGCTGGCACTACAAGCGTTTCCATCCGTATGCCAAGGCACTTTTTGGTATCGGCCGCTTCGGATTACAGCAAGGCTATCATCCGTCTGCTTCTACCTCTACTTTCGGGCAGTTTGCTCTTGGTGGCGGACTGGACTTCCAAGCATCGCGTCATATCAACGTTCGTGCATTCGATGTCGAGTTTCAGAGGTGGCCCAATTTTCCGCCAAATGGACTTTCCCCGATTGTCTACAACTTCGGCGTCGCTTATGTCTTGCGCTAATCGGTGACATCTGCGGAGACTTTCACTGGATTGTATGTTGTGAACGATGGGAAAATGGATTTCTTCATCCCTTGCGTGAAAAAACGGGGAACCAATATTCCTATGATCTGGTGCAAACTGTAGCGCTTACGTTGGATTCTGCTCCGGTGCCACTTACCGCTAAGGTTCTTCAGTACTACAACATCGACGATGATCTTCGCAGTAGTGTACGTTCAGTTCGATCAGGTGCCCTCCTCATTCGTATCGATGGCTATACATGATCCGACTGCAGAGCTACGCCCTTTCGCCCTGTGCAGAGGGTGCTCACTTCTCTGGGGGAGCGGGAGATAGAGGTGGGAAGGAGAGGGTACTTCCGCTTTCGGTCGGCCAGCATCGTCTCCGCTGAACGGGTTGTCTTCAATATCAAGGGCAATGATTATCGGTTGGTGGTGGCGATCAACTATCACTACCGGGTATTGCCCATCATTTGGCTGAGTGCCCATGCCCAGTACGACAAGATCGATGTGGCGAAAGTGACCTATGAAAAGGAGCGATATGCAGATCCAGCCGATTCGAAATGAGGACGACCACGCGGCGGCGGTAGCCCGTATCGCTGCACTCATGGGCGCCGAGCCGGATACTCAGGCGGGCGAGGAGTTCGATATCCTTGCGACGTTGGTCGAAGCGTATGAATCGAAGCATCACGTGATCGATGCGCCCGATCCGATTGCGGCCATCGAATGCCGGATGGAGCAGCAAGGGATGACGAGAGCAGGCCTTGAGCCGATCATTGGCAGCCGGGCTCGTGTCTCGGAGTGATGACACGGAAGCGTTCACTCACCGTCGCGATGATCCGTCGGGTACGATCCGAACTCGGCATCTCCGCCGATCTTCGGATCAGCACCTCGAAGAGCAGGGCGGTGGCGAACTCTCGCCGAGGCAAGGCGAAGGCAAATCCAAAGCCTTCAGGGATGAAGAAGCGGGCTATCGCTTAGCCCAAAATTCCTGTTGGTGCAAAGCGATAACGTCGCTGCTGAGGAGTGCAGGTGACAGGGCGAGCTAAACCGGACGACTTCGTCCTATCGCACCCTACCTCAGGGGCGATAGAAGAAAATCTTGGGTTACTGGACGATTCCCTCTGTCTGAGCCATGCGACGAATTCGGACGTAAGCGCCTGACCTGCTGGCGAAGGCAGGGAAGAGGACGAGGGCGGGTTTCATTGCCGGCGTCGTGTCCCCGTTGGGGGTTTCCAAGAAGGAGGGATGCAGGGCAGGGAACTGGCCCCGCCGCTCGCCTTTGAGTGGGCGAGTCCTGGCATCTACTAACTAGTTAAGCGAGATGAGAGGGGCGCTTTTTGACACCGTTGCTCGAATTTTTCGCCAAAAGAAGGGCTGTAAATACAGACCCGGCTCAGACGGTTGGATCTTGCATGTGTGGCGCACCTGCTGTGACTGCGGGTTAGTAGGGGCTGACGAATCCGCATCCAGGGCATTGCTCTTCTTAGAAACTCCCGGTGTGCAACGTCAAGCGAAAGCCTCTCTTGAGCAGGTCGAAGAGGAAGAAGCAAGTGGAGCATCCACGCTTGATCCCTCCGCGTCCTTCTCTCTCCGAGTTGTAGCGTGGATGCCGTTCACACTTCGCCTTCACCACTCGGCGACCTTGAGCCAAACGAGTCTCTTCCCACCTCTCTGGCGACTGAGTGATAGGACCTCTTGCGTTTGAGGAAGAACTGCAAAACCTTATCATCACAACTTCCACGTCCATGAGCAGTCTGACGGAGCCCCCAAGGTGCCCTATGACTGATGCTTTAGAGATCGTAGATAGATTGGTTGTGCTTCTCAAGATGATGGTGCATGATTCCGTCTCCGCAACCGTGATTCCTGACAACGTCGGAGCGTATACGATTAGATTCTCCGTACCTCAAGATGAAATTGAGAGAGTGTCCGGGATAGAGGAGGACCATGCGATCTCTCAGAGTGGTTGCTAATGCGATGGGTGAAAAGTCTGAGTCACGTTTCAATCTAGATACGAGCTGGCGATAGCCGGACCTCAACTGTGAGGGTTTTTCAAAAGTAACCAGTGTGGCCACGGACCCCGGTTAACGGAGGACTTACAGCTCTGCGCGTGACCACCTGAGTTTAATTACGTACTTGAAGTACTATTTGACTCACCGATATTTATGAATTAAAAAATAATACAAGAAAATTAATTAGCTATTGACAAAGTCGACTTATTTCCCCGTTCGCACACTCTTCTTAAGAAGAGGTAGTGCAATACCAAGAAAAGTTGAAGATGAGGCCACGCCTCCTGCCAGCGTGCGGTCCCGATGAAGCTACGCGGGAAAAGCGGTCAGGGGGAAAACCCGAAGGTGTATGTACCCTTGCGCCCGTTATAAGGGGCGGCTTTGCTTCTGTCTCCGGGTTTGTATCTGCGTTCACAGAGAGAGCGTCCGTCTAGAGTGCCGTTACTAAAGCAGGTGTGTTTGTGAAGGGTCTTACATTCGTCGCAAAACCACGGCTCGCCACTGAAACCGCCTCGATTGCCGCACCTGAAACGTGTGCTTTATTACCTTCATAAATTTTCCGAAGAAAGTAAAGGCCGGGCAAAAAAACCGGCCTTGCTCTGCTGGTTATGCGTCTAGAGCATTGACAGTAAGCAGCACAGTCCGAACGCTCGTTCCTGCGCTGGCGAAGGTATTGGCGTCCAGGATGGTGGCATGGCCGAGGATGTGATCACGGGCTGTCCATGCTGACCGGAATGACCTTTGGTCCGGACGGAGCACTTTATATTTCGAACTGGGGTGCGGTAGATGCGCCGGTCCGGCAGATACTCCGGTTCAATGTACGGTGAGGACGCTTCAGAGTGCGAGCGCTAAATTATGGTGAAAATGTTCTGTTGAAGGCAACTCAATTTATGAGACGGGAAGAAGACAGTACTTCGACAAACAAGCGACAAATGTTGTGATGCGAAGGGATAGTGTGGCTTTCCAGCGGGCTGAAGTCGGCTCGTCAAGGAGAACCACCGTTATGAAAAAGCAGAGCAGTATGATGTCGAATCCGCTGGATCGCCGCTCGTTTATGAGGGGCGGGCTGGTGGCAGGGGGCGCAGCAGTAGTGGGCGCCGGATTATTGAGCAGCAGCAGAGAGGCTGTGGCGCAGGACTATAACAATGGACGTGGTCTCAGCAGAGGAGATGCAGCGATTCTTCGGTTTCTGGCCGCCGCGGAGCTGATCGAATCGGATCTTTGGACGCAGTATGCGGAGTTGGGCGGCCTAACGCCAGGCCAGAAGCCCGTAGAGGACACCCCAAACTTCACACCGATGAATACCTATCAGGGGTCATTGATGGCGCTTGATAGTGATGGTCCGCAGTACATTACCAGCAACACTCTGGATGAGGTCAGTCACGCAGACTTTTTGAATGCGTATCTTGTATCGAAGGGAGCGGATCCGGTTAATCTCGATCAGTTCCGTACGCTTCAGGGAAGTAAGGCGACAGGCGCGAAGAACATCGGCCGGCTTACGAACCTGATGCACCTGAACGTCGACACGAGCTGGTTTACGCGCTATCGGAGCACGACGAACCCTGATGCCGGTGCGACGTTTCCGCAGGCTGTTACGATCACCAACCGCAGTGCGATTCCTGTGACGAATGCCGACTTCAACAATCCGAATCATATTCAGGTGATCGCCAATATTGCGGCGTTTCACTTTGGTTCGATCGAAGCCGGCGGTTCGAGCCTCTACGCGAGCATGTCGCAGAAGGTCTCGAGCGCAGAGGTGCTGGAGATCACGCTGGGCATTGGCGGCGATGAGATTGCGCACTTTCTGGAGTGGGTCGACTTCGCGGGCAATGGATGCCAACCGACGGTTGCTCCTGTGACGGACAATGGGCTGACGTTTCCTAACTTGTTCGCGAATCCAGGCACTCCCGAATTTCAGCCGAACCTGATCTTCCCGGTGCCTGCCGAGTTCATCAGCCCGAACCTTCCCAAGTGCGCGACCATTCGACCTTTGACCGACAAGTTTGCCGGACCAAGGGCTGCGGTTGCTGCTTTGACTGGTTCTGGGCTGTTTACCGGGCAGAGCAATGGGTTCTTCGCTACGCTCGAGATTCTTGCCGATCAAGCTGAGGCTGCAAGTCGTTTCTAATCTTCAGCTGATTTTTTGAGTGCTCAAACCAACGGAGCTCTGAGGCTTCTGAAGTAATTCTCTTCACAGAGCTTGGAGCTCCTTTTTTCCGAAAGCGGCAGCGGCTTTGCCAAGTGCGTCAGTTTGAATTCGCTAGCCAATCACGGTTGCATCGTGTCAATTTCATCTCAAGCCTCGTTGCACTTATCGCAGTCCTCACCATGCTCGACGAGGGCCATGTAGTGGGCTTTGATGTCGTTCAGGCGGTCTAAGGATTCCTCAGTGCCTAAAGCGACTAACTCCTTCAGAGGTGCCTTTGCCAGCATGATGCCCTCTGCACATGTTAGAGAGTCGTCAGTGTTCCATAGAGCTAGTAGTTTGTTGTGGTCCATCAGCGTGTGCCATGCTTTGAAGAGAAGAAACGCACTACCCTGGTTAGGAGTCCACACTGTTGTTGGGTTCTGGGGCTCTGGCCATGATAGGCAAACCCTCCTCTGCCGCTGCCTTATATATCTTGAGGATGGGCGAACTCTGGTTTTGTTCATACAGTAGTTAGACTTTGTCCTCAGATGACTTCGCGGGTACTCGGCAGCCTGAGGAGAGGCTAATCACGGTGATAGAGATTGTGACCTGTATCGGAGTAGTGGCTACAGTAGTAGGAGTGTTTAGAACGCCCACTATTACTGTCAATAACTATCTGAACAATGAGCCGCCGTCGGGTTAAAAGAAAGCTACGGAAGTGAGCTGGTAAACTCCCGCAATGCACGATCTAACTGAACTCAGTCGATACACAGGATTGTTCACGGCGGGTTGTCTGCTCTCACTAGTGTTCTGCGTCTACGCCTTGGCCAAGATAGGAGACACCCTCGTACCTCACCCGAAAATCGACCAGGTATCCAGTTTGATTCTTTGCCGGCGTGAAGTCGCCACCAGTGTCAATGTTTGGGTTTACCCTCTCTATGGCCAGTCGCCTAACCGCGGCTATGCAGACGCAGAGGTCCAGGCCGCAGCCTGGACCTCTTTACAACCTCTGAGCTGTCTACCAGACGCGGCATGCGTTCACAGGCATCATCGGCTGGCCCGCTTTACAGCCAAAGGCCTTGCCGAACTCATCGAAGTTCTGCACGGTTCCCTTCGCTCTCCACTCGCCTGAACTGTGCGGGTCCGTCTTCACCATAACACGGGCGCTCTGCTCTGTCTGATTCTGGCACCACAGTTGACCGAATGAGATAAAGAAGCGCTGTTGCGGCGTATATCCATCGCGCTTCCCATCGACATATACAGGTTCAGCTGCCGCTCCCTGACTGGCGAGCACCTCCTCGAGCGCCTGAAACGCGATCCGAATGCCGCCATTATCCGCGGTGTTTTCCCCCAACGTCAGTTTGCCGTTCAGGTTCTGCCCCTCCGCCACCTGGAAGCCGTCATACTCTTTCACCTCGCAGTCTGTTCGCTCGGTAAACTTCGCTCGGTCTTCCGCCGTGAACCACGGCCGCAGGTTCCCTTTCGCATCGAACTTCGATCCCTGGTCGTCGAACCCGTGCGTCATCTCATGCCCGATGACCGCGCCGATTCCGCCAAAGTTCACTGCCGGGTCTTTGCTGTTATCGAAGAACGGAGGCTGAAGAATCCCGGCAGGAAAGTTTATGTCGTTCTGTGACTGGCTGTAATAAGCATTCACTGTCGGCGGAGTCATGCCCCATTCTTTCTCATCCACCGGCTTTCCCAGCTTGTCGAAGGTATGCGCACGCTCAAAGTCCGAACTCCGCTCCAGGTCCCCCAGATAGTCATCGCGCTTTACCGTCAACGCGCTGTAGTCGCGCCAGTTCTCCGGGTAGCCGATCTTGTTTCGGATTGCGTCCAGCTTCTCTTTGGCCTGCACCTTCGTCTCATCGCTCATCCACGGCAGGCTCTGGATGTCCTGCCCCAGCGCCCGCTCCAGTGCTGCCACCAGCTTCTCCATATTCGCCTTCGCGTTGGGTGGGAAGTTCTGCTTCACCCAGTCCTGCCCCACAGCTTCGCCCATCGCCATATCGGTCGATCGCGTGCATCGCTTCCACCGCGGGGTCTGCTCCTTCTGTCCCTGCAGCGTGGCCGAGAAGAAGTTGAAGTTCTCGTCCACAAACGGCTTCGACAAAGCCGGAGCGGCTGTTCGCAGCGCGTGCCACCGCAGATAGCTCCTGATCGCATCCAGGCTCGAAGAGTCGATCTCCGCATTCATCGCCTTGTAGTAGTCCGGCGTAGCCACATTCAGTGTGCTGAATTCGCCAATCCCGACCCCTGCCAGATAGGCCCTCCAGTCATACTCCGGAGAGAGAGCCTGCAACTCGGCCTTTGTCATGATGTGATATCGCTTCGCCGGATCTCTGAGTTCGACCCGATCGGTCGATCCCTTTGCCAGCGCCGTCTCAATCGTCATCACGCTGTGCGCTTCCGCCCCGGCCTTCTCCCGTGAATCTCCAAGCAGCACAAACATCTTCGTGACGTGATCCACATACTGGCCGCGCAGCTCCTCGCTCCGGGCATCATCGGCCAGATAGTACGAACGATCAGGCAGGGATAATCCGCCCTGCATCACGGTAGCAATCTGCTGGCTCGAATCTTTCTGGTCCTGTTGCACGCTCAATCCGTAGAACACTCCTACGGCATACTTCTTCTGCAACTCCGCCACCAGAGCTCCAAGCTGCTTCTTGTCCTTCAGGCCGTCAATCGCGGCCATCACTGGCTGCACCGGCTTTGCACCAAACCGGTCCGCGAGGTCCACATTCATGCATGCCGCAAAGTAGTCTCCATACTTCTTCTGCAGCGGCGTCTTCGGGCTTTCGGCCGCGGCCTTCAGTTCCGAATACAACAGCCAGGTGTTTCGTTCCGCGAGCTCATTGAACCGTCCCCAACGGACCTGGTCAGCGGGAACCGGATTCTTCGCCACCCAGTTGCCGCAGGCGTATTTGTAAAAGTCCGTGCATGGGTCCGCCGTCTTATCGATGGCGGAGAGGTCGAAGATGATCGGCTGCTTCGGCTCCAATGTCGGCCCAGGCGCCATATCCGATCTGACGATCGACTGCCCCAGACATACGCCCAAAGACAGCACAAAACAACTAGCAAGTAGCTTCAGATTCATGATTCTCCATGGAAAAACCTGTAATTGGAAAGCGTAGATTTTCGGAAATTCAGAACAACCCTACTCCAGCTCCGGCGAAACGCAAATATCCCGCTGTACTTTCTGAAGACGAAATGCAGCCGGCTAAAGTCTCCCTTCTGCCCTGAAGCAGAAAGCGGGTTGTCGCCCTCAACCTCGAGAGCTGAGCGGGGTACGCTATAGCTCTCGTTGTAGCATCATCTGTTTTAAGGAACGCACCAGCCTGTTTCTTCAACAAAAACTTATGAGGCGTAACGAAGTGGTAGTCCTTTCCTGACACTTCACCGTGGCGGGGAACACGGGTTGTGACCGTGATGCCTTTTGCGAGTTGCGGAACGCGATCAACGATGGATTGGGTCAAAGACGTTTTACCTGATCCGAAGGACGAACTATCAAGAATACAGTTCGAGACAAGAGAGTCCTCCTTCCGACTTATCGGTTAGTACTGACCGCGGAAATAGTAATGGCCACCCTTGGGTGGCCGCTCGGTCAGTTATAGATGAAAATTCCGAGATATAGGGTGGTCATCGGGCTATCGGGGCGGTACGCGGCAATCTCTACGCGCCTGGCGCCATTTTTAGAGACTATATTGCGGATGGGCTTGACGGCGCGAGGTGGATGCGTCGCAGTCATCAGTCTGGCAGCGGGGCTGGGCATAACCCCAATCGAGACCGAACCTAGCCAGATATTTGCGTAGACGATCCGCGTCATTCGGAGATGACTTGCGGCTTCTTGAGTTGTGAAAGAGAAGGCGTCCAGCTTCTGAGAGGCTGCGACACCGCGTGCAGGTTGCCACTAACTGGTGGCGTCCACTCCTGAATACTCAGTACAAGTAACCGCCCAATCTGCATCGCCTCACGATTCCCCGCAGGCCGATCTGCGTTGCCTGCTCGAGGCTGCCGGATGTCTAGCTCCTGAAGGTTCCGCTGAGACGCTAACGTGAATGGCGGCCCTCTCACGGAGCCGCCCAAACGTTGTATTGAGTTGCTGCAGCTAGCCCTGTAGCGTCTGACGCATGAAACTTATTGCGATCTTCCTGTTTCTATCTATCGCCGCATACGGCGCTTGCCCCTCTTCAGTTGCCTATCCCTACGACGGTGACTCGATGCACAACAGCTGGAACTGCAAAGGTTTTGGTGCTTCCCGCATCTGCGAGTTCGAGTATTCCAAATTCGTAACAGAGAACGGGCAATTCCATCACGTCAAACACAACACCTGGGTCACCTGCCCACAATAAAAGCGGTAAACACGGACCTCAGCGTCAGTTCGAATCCCACCTATCAACAGCACTAGCAGAGTGGCCTAATCACTTAGTTGATATTGAGCCTATGTATAGTCCAGCAGCAAGCGCTTCTGTCTCGGGATGATTTGAAGAACGAGAAGAAGAAAGGAGAGTGATACTTGCCGGAACAAATTGAAGGTAAGTCTCGACCAAAGGCTTGTCCTTAGCAAGACTCTTGATTGTCTGATGTTCATTGGCAATGAGTCGATCAATGAAATTGTCATTTCGATCAGTTGGAGCGGAGGCCGACGGTACTGCAGTCGCACCAAATAATAGGACGAGTGAAGCTACAGCATTACGCATGGTGCTCCTGCCTAGTGGCCAAAACGATAAAAAGTCCAGTTCCGTAAGTGTGTGATAAACAGACGAATTGGAACCATACGGAAGGTTCTCACTTCCGAACTCAATCGCTCTTACTCCCCATGACTGGCTAATCTCGATATCCAGACCAAGTGATCCGGTAAGCGTGATCGAAGATACTGGCGCCCGATATAGGTACTGAGTGTCCTGGGATTGAGTCTGACCCACTCCCGCGGTTACCGACCAACTCGCGCAGGGAAGCCAACTCATCTTCCTTCCATGGTCTCCACGACAGCAACGAAATGCCAAGGACCTGAGCACGATTGGAGAGAATGTACCTCGGCCAGCTCCAGCACAGATCTCAGTTCTTTGAAACCGTGGTAGTTATACCGCAGCTCTTCAGGCCGCGCCGTTAGATCCGAATGCATGCCGATTCAAGGGTGTTCGGACAGTGCAACAATCACGCAGTCTCAAGGAGAGCTTTATGTATAAAGCAATCGTCAGAGCGATGGTTTTCGGAAGCCTTTTATTCGCTGCATTCCGTTCCGCGACCGCGCAGAGCCCGTCGGGCTTCAGCTTCACTCCTCCCGCTGCCAACCAATGTCAGTCCCAGTGGGATAAGTTTTATGAGAATGAGCCCGGCGTCTATGCATTCTGGGCGCTGTGTGAACCGGGTGGAAGCCCTGCGGCGTATAAAGCGTTCGACTATGTGGGGCCTTACGATCTTCCTGGTAACGAATACGCCAGATACGCGAAAGGCGTTTCGGGCGGAGCCACAGGTCCGGTGAGTGACGGAGAGACAGGTGCCTCTGTGGCCGATCAAGGCTCGGCCCTGGTCAATCAGGGTATCGTCATGAACACGAGGTCGGGATCACTCGCGACCTGGGTCAACGCCGGTGCATCGGGAACGACGGCATTGCCGACAGGATATACGACGACCGTAATGACTATCCAGAATATCGATGGTTTGCACCTGTCGAAAGTTAAACTTGGCGCCATCCGGGCCGGCAGCAGCATCTGTTACAACGGAACATTCGCAAATTCAACGGGCACGTCTTACACGATTCAGACAAGCAGTTGTTACTCGGGAAGTGCCTGGCATCGCGTCGTATTTACCTGGAATGCCGGGACCCTGGCGCTCTTCGTCGATGGGGCAGCCGCGACGGTGACTGGCTCAAGCACTTACACCGGTTCGCTGGACTCGTTTGATTTTTTCTACATCCTTTTCGATGAATGCTGCAGCTCGTTTCCGATTCCGATGAGCATGGCAAAGTCGCTCATCGCGAACGCTGCATGGACGTCGACCGAGGTAGGCACCGACTACTCTCCCGGTGCGTTTGCGACGATCCCAACAGGCGGTGTTTATGTTGACTGGACCACATTGGGGAAGATTCACAAAGACGTCCTCGGCTATGCGGACAATGGTGAGGACATCTCGACGAGCGCAAAGATCAACACTCTAAAGACGAGTCTCACAAAGATGGGAGCTACGTCTTTGCGTTACGCCAATGGTTACGCCGGCATCGGGGCTGATCAAGAGAAATGGCAATCAAGCGCCACAAACCCCATGAATTATTGCGATTATTCATCGCAGGGCGTGGGCACCCCTAAGACAGGAGTCAACATTGCCAATGCGAACAACATCGACAACTACCTTCCGAATGTTGCCCAACCGCTCAACCTGGATATTGGTTTCACCGTGAACTACGGCTCAAATCCCCCAACATGTAATGGAGGAGGCGATCCGACGGCCAACGGCTCGGCGCTTGTCACTTATACAAATGTGACGCACAAGTACAATATCAAGTACTGGGAAATAGGGAATGAACAATTCTCTGGCGGGTCAGAGCTGGATCTTCATACGCCTAATCCAAATACCGGTTCCAGCTATGTGGCGAATGAGCCTGCGTTCTACACCGGGATGAAGGCGGCGGCTGCAGCGAATCCAGATTCCCCTATCCAGATTGCCATACCTGCGGCAATTTCCATGGCTGACACCGCCTGGGCCGAGAAGTTTACCCTTCCGGCTATGGCTGGAGCCCAATACGACGCTGTCGTTTACCACAACTATCCCATCCATGATCCCACTACCGATGGCGACACGCTCTATCCCGATTATGTTTCGTCCAACCTGACTCGTACACTTGGCCAGTTGAAGACGATGCAAACGGCGATGCTCAATTTCGGCAAATCTGCCGGCGCCATTTGGGTAACCGAGTGGGACGGCGATCCATCTGGCGCGAAATGGTCGAGGCAGACGCTGGGTGCGGCCGAGCCTATCTTCGTCGTCTCCCAACTCGCACAATATATGATGGCGGGCGTTCCGTATGCCACGTGGCTTGGGGTAACACCGCCCGGCCTCTGTACCAAGGACTTCTACGATACCGGCGGCGAGACCGCCTATAACTGGTGGGATGGCTGTGGCAGTCCGTCGCTGATCTACACCGATGAGGTTGGCCAAGGGTTTTCCGGGGACACTGTCAACGTAGGTTTCAACCTCGGTGATCTGATGCCGGCGGCGAGAGGCTTCCAGTTGCTCTCCGAGAGCGGGTTCGTTAGAGAGAACGAAAGGATGCTGCGCACGCAGCCCGACGCGGTCAATGCTCCCTGGCTGCTGACTTATGCGGCGACTCACGGTGTCAACTACGCTGTCATTCTTATCAACCGTGATTCGAACAACAGCCGTAACGTCCCCGTGTACTTGAAGAACCGCACCTCGGGGCATGTGGATGTCTACAGCTATAACCGCGGAACGCAATATGATCCAACGCAACCTACGGGACCGTCGGGACTCGGCAACTGGGAGGTCGATCCAACCGTCACCACTAATGTTGCGTGGAGCGGAATGTACACACCGACGTTGGCTCCGTGGAGTGTCACGGTACTGATGTTCCACTAAGCGATGTTTTTCTGAACGTCGTCCGTCCTCCGCATGGTGTATCAGGCGCTGTTGCGAAAAATTGACGGGAGACTGAGAGTGAGAGAGTCGCTATAGAGGTGGCGGAATTTAAGCGAATGCGGCTTGCGACTACAGCATGGCCTCCGTCATGATGGATGGCCCGAGTCCAAAGGCGCGCTCGGCCAAGCGAACCTCTCCTCGTATTCCTGCCGATAGCATCCCGAGTTTTGCTTGCCCTTTGCGCAAGGCATGCATCAGCTCAAATCCTTTGAGGGTTGCGTACGCCGTCTTCATCGACTTAAATCCAATCGTGGGCTTGATCCGGCGGTTTAGTTTGCCGTGACCTGATGCACTTCAAGAGCTATGTCATCGACGGCGCTCTACTGCGTACCGGGTCGGCCAACTGGTCGCCGACTGGATCCAGTTTTTGTCTTGGTGGCATAGCAAGTCGTTTCATATGATGAGATGTCGCTGCGAGCTACAAGAGTCGGTTCAATTCAGATGCGTTTGCGCAACCAAACAGTGACAGCGGGCAAGCAGCATCGAAAGCTTCTGCTGTGAGAACTGGCGCGGCGATATTCAGAGCAGTCGCGGGTCGAACTTGCACGGAGTGGGTAATCCGAACTTAATCTGGGCGAACAGGTCGTGGCCTGGATTAAGGATGTAGTTGCGTTCCTCGGGAACGACGACGCTATGCACCGAGAGGACCGGGCTGCTGCCTGCGGAGACCCAAGCGTCTCCAATGAACTTGGTTGAGTTAGCGGGCGGTTCGAGGTCCCAGTCCGACGGCAGGCTCGAAGGCGGAAGTTCTTCGATCAGGCGTTCGTCAAACGAAGCGGGGAACAACATGTATGGAATAGGAGGAACCGTTTGCTGAGTGTTCCTTATATGAACAAGGATTTCGAGCATGGCCAGAGAGCGGGTGGCGGCAGCGTAAACGACGGCGGTGCCTTTGCTATTCCATCGCCCACCGTAGAGCCTGGATCCCTCGCCTGAAAACGCCTTCCTTATATCTGTCGTCTTAGTGATTCGCCAGACTTTGATCAAGAAAAGACTCCATCGACCAGTCGTCCAATCAGGTCGCGCACTTCGCGAGCACCGAACTCGCTTTGCGCGAAGTCAATAGGGCGTGCGTTACCGAGTCCACGGACTGGAGAGGTGAGCCAAGTTCGGGTGGCGGCGGTATCGCCGTCGAACAGGTCGAGTGCGGCCTGAGAGATTTCGGCTAAGCGCAGCACTTGTTCGGACTCTCTACTGTCGAAGGTTCCGGTCTCTCGGCGGCGGGCGAAGGTTCGATCTGGGATGGCAAGATACTTGGCGAGGTCCTGCTGAGAGAGCCCAGTGATATCGAGAAACTTGCGTACAGCGTTCCAACTCAAGCCGGATTGGACGGTCTGCATGAGGGAAGGAGTCTCCATGCTTTTCAGACCGAGCGCTTTGCCGATGCGGGATGCCGGCATGTGGGTCGCTGACGGGACAAACCTGGCGATGGATTTGGTATTAGGGGCTGCCATACTCATAGTGTATGCCGGAATCTGCCACAATGGCAGATTGTTATTGGCAAAATGGCAGAATGTAGACTGCGTTCAAACCTTACTTCACGCGGATTAGATCTCGACCGCTGAATATTTAGGCATCTTGCTCTGTGCCGAATCGATCTCGACAGTATTCCGCGGATTCGAACTTCGGTGCTCACTCACAATCAACAGGCGTTGGTCGGGTTGAACTATGGCGCAGCTGATTTTGATTTGCCGATTGAAGACGAGGTGACGCAGAAGGCTGGGGCGACGATCAGTCTCGGCTTTGAACGGATTTTGAACTATGCGAGGGAGCTTGGATTCACGCCGGAGTAACGGCATGTGTCGCTTGGACAGCCGCCCTGGAGTGCTTCTCACTAATTCGGCTTCGTTTTGAAATGTGAGCCTTTCCTTCAGAGTGGACCCGATGGAAAGGCTTTTCGTTTACCTCCCGACGATGATGACTGAGAAAGTGCCGGGAATCGGGGTTGGCCGATATTGCAGTTCTTCGGAGGTTGCGCCGGTGTTCTGGCCGAACTTCGAAGTGACGAGGTAGGCTTTGGAGTCGTTCTGACTTACGACCATGGTTCGAGCGCCGGTTTGAGTTTTCACCTGTTGAAGTCTGGAGTATTTCAGCGGTGATTCGCGGCGAAAGATGAGCAGTGAGCCAGCGGGGTCGGCAAGGAAGAGCAGATTGTGTCTGGCGTCGAAGTCGATGTCTCCAGCGTTGGCAGGAGCGTCCGCGATCGCTGTGACATGGCCGGTGTCTGTGCTGACAGCGACGAGTTTTTGATCTTCGCAGGTGGTAAAGAGTTGATGACGAGTAGTGTCGATGGCGAGGCCGCTTGGTCCGGAGTAGGGCGCAAGCTGCCAGGAGGAAGTGACCTTCTTTGCAACTGCATCGATGCGTGTAATCTCGCCGAGCGCAGGCAGAACGACGAAGATGGCGCCGTTGTCATCGCCGATGGCAGAGCTGGGACGGCCAGCCAGTGGGATGGTCGCGACGACCTGGTTGGTGGTGCTGTCGATGACAGTTGCGTTACGGTCGCGCGAGTTGAAGGTAACGACGGATTTTGAGGCAGGATCAAAGACGATCGCTGCTGGGACGGCACCGGTGGGAATTGAGGTGACGATCTTGAGGGTGGTTCGGTCAAAGACGCGAACGAAGCTGACAGTGCCGTCGGTGACATCGGTGACGTAGCCGTATTTGCCGGAGTCGTCGAGAGCAATGTTGCGAATGTTCTTCATCTCGTTGACTTCGCCAATGATCTTTCCAGTTTGAGTGTCTACGACCATGACTCGATTGGTGCGCGGAATATAGAGACGATGCGTCGATGGATCGAGGACGAGGAAGCCCCAGCCGCCTTTGCCGCCGAGGTTCCACTGGTCTTGCACGTGGAATTGGGGGAGCGCCGTTGGGGTAGACGCAAGAGATGTGGCCGTGAGGACACATGCTGCTATGAGGGTGATGAGGGCGGCGGTGGATGTGGATTTTGTGAGATGTCTGAGGAAGTTTTCTACTTTTGTCATCGTTCAATTCTTCTTCTGAAAAAAGTACTTCGACGGCCAGGGAGACTGGCCGTCGAAGTTACCGTTATGTTTCTGGTTATTTGGTTGAGAAGTTGAAATCGTCCGTCAGATCGCCGATAGCTGGGCTGTTCGTCGGGACGTAGGGGTTGCCGGCCTTCTGGACCGGGTTGGGCAGGTTGTCGCGGCTGCGGTCGGAGATGGTTGGCAGGCCCCAGTTGGCTTCGATGAACTTCATGAGGGAGACGTGATCGCCATACTCGTGCGATACGTGACCACCCTTGGAGTACTTCGAGACAACGATGAGGGGAATGCGGGTACCGTCGCCGAAGAAGTCGACGGGCTGGATGTAGCCGGAGTCATAGTAACCGCCGCCTTCATCCCAGGTGACGAAGATCGCAGTGTCGGCCCAGAGAGTTGGGTTGGCTTTGACACCATTCACAATCTTTTTGACGAAGCCTTCAAAGAGATCGAGTTTAGAAGATGCCGGGTGACCATCGTTGAAGCCGCTGGGCTTGACGATGGAGACTGGCGGCAGGTTGCCGGTGTCGATGTCTTCATACAGCTCTGTTGTGTCACCGTTGTACTTTTCGCGGTTCGCTTGAGTCGCGAAGAACTGCGTCTGATACTCGAACGGGTTGCAGATGTTGCAGTATTCGTTGAAGGAGTTCGACTCGGTGGGATCTGTTACGAACAGATCCCAATCTTCGCCGAAGTACTTGAAGGGCACGTTGTGAGCGACGAGGTCGTCGCCGATGCTCTTCTGGCTCGTGGGAGGAATGGTGAAGGGCGAGAGCGCCGAATAGAGGGAACCATCACCGGCGTAGCCAGGGTTGTAGTTGTTGACGAGATAGTAGTCACCCTTGACGCAGTTGGACTTCACTGGGCGCTTGAGCGACTGGAGGTAGTTGGTGACCGCAGGAACGCCGGGCTGGCTGATGTCGCCGCAGTTGACGTAGCTGCCACCACCGTAGCCGTCCTGGTCGTAGAAGTTGTTGGTGGAGGCTTGTGGGTTGGGGTTTTCAATCTCGTTGACTGGAGGAACAGCGGGCGCGCCCTTGGCGTTGGTGTAGTAGATGGAGTCGCCGAAGCCAAACATGATGTGGTTTGCACCGGTGCCGCCCATGACGGACTGGTGGAAGTTGTCGCTGATGGTGTACTCATCGGCGAGTTGCTTGAAGTAGGGAGCGTCGCCCTGCGCCATGTTGTAGAAGCCCATGGAAGCTGAGCCTTCACCGGTGGTTGTGTCGTTGAAGTTCGCAGGAAGCGGAGCTCCGTTGCTGCCGGTGCCGACTGAGGTTTCGACGAATGGGAAGAGATCGTTCAAGCAGCCGCTGGGGTTGTCCTTGGTGGCGTAGTCGACGTTGCAGTCGGTCTGCTGCCACATCTGGAAGAAGCGGTGCACGGGGCTGGCGGTGTAGGCGTCGTAGGGCATCTTGTTGCCGCTAAGCTGATAGACGCCTTCGCGCAGGTTGGTTGCGTTGTCGATGCGAGTATCGATCTGGCCGCCAGGGATGCCGGTTGCGCCAGTGACGAGGAACTGGTCATAGTCCTTGGCGAGACTGGTGTCGGCGAGCTTGGCAACTTTCAGAGTGGTGAAGGGAGCAGGTCCGGCGACGGTTGGCTTTTCGGGGCCACCGGCCAGCGCTGGAGGAAGTGTGCTGTAGATGCTCTTGGACTGGGGGCTGATGGAGAAGGTTCCACCGGAGGCGGTGTTGTCGAGCGCTGAGAACTGCGCGGAGAGGGAGTAGTTGGGGCCGGGCTTACCGTTGGCTTTGACGATTCCCTTGGAGAGAAGGTTGGAGACGGTCTCGCCTTCCTTGGGCTTGTAGGTGGCGTAGACGTGATCGAAGGTGCGGTTCTCACCGATGATGATGATGACGTGCTTGATGGGGGTCTTTGTTTCGGGCAGAGCTGTTTGGGCGTAAGCGGATTGAGGCAATCCCGCCAACACTTGTAGCGCAATCATCATCATCGCGCCACACTTCAATGTCCCGTTAGGGGCAGTGACCTTACGATTCATTTTCAAGTGCATCCTCCGGAAACTGAGGGGCGGTCTTAGGCCGTTGGGGGTAACCCTCACTGCGATAACCGTAGTTGTAGAAGCTCACCTGGTGTGTCACGTGAAAATGAAATGATCAATAATTACGATTACGTTATCGGGGTAATTTCGTCGCAGGAAAAATATTTGTAACTGGGACAACTTTTCGAATGTGTCTCAGCATCTGACCGCGCGCGATGAAATCGTATGCGTTGTGTAACTAGACGATGACTTTGTACGGGCGCATCATCTCGTTGTCTTCGTGCTCGAGGATATGGCAGTGCCAGACATAGAGGAGTTCATCGCCGGGTGAGACCTTCGCTCCGTGGGGAAGATCGAAGCGGGCGATGATGCGGGTGACCATGCCGGGGTAGGATTTGATGGTGTCTTTATGGGCGGGGCGTTCGTTGCTCTCGGGTGCCATGGGGCGACCGGTGAGAACGAGTTTTCCGGTCTGTTGGTAGGTCTGGACGTCGAAGGTCTGACGATTCAACACTTGAAACTGCACGAGGTGGACGTGCAGAGGATGGACATCGGCGGTGGTATTAATGAAGGACCAGATCTCTGTGCTGCCGGCCTTTGGATCTTCGGTGATGGGCTCGTGCCAGCGTGCGTTGCCGAGGAGGCCAGTAATGACGTAGCCGTCGGAGGGGCGCTCTTTCTCCGAGACGAGGAGTTGGCGGTCGCGTGTGGTGTAGGTCGGGTTCAGAGGTTCGAAGGGGACAAGCGTCTCCGGCAGGGTGCTGGTGTCTTTGCCGGAGAGAGACTTGGTGATCTTGAAGAGCATGACGTCTTCAGGGACATACTGGCCGCCCATGTTGTAGGGAGCGGGTGCATCGTTGTTCAGTGAAAATGACTTGCCTTCGGAACCGGTGAAGTCGATGACGATGTCGAAGCGTTCGGCGGGGGCGATGAGAAGGTAGCGGAGTTCGAGGGGGGCAGGGAGGAAGCCGCCGTCAGTGCCGATCTGCTGGAAGGCCGGGACATCGAAGGAGTTGTCGATGGCTTTTCCGGTGGCGTCGGAGTTGAAGAGGCGCAGGTGATAGAAGCGTGAGTTGCACGCGTTGAGGATGCGGAAACGGTATTTGCGCGGCTCTACCTCGAGGAACGGCGTGACCTTGCCGTTGACGCAGTTCATGTCGCCGTAGAACTCCTGAATCCAGATGGGATGTTCTTTGGGGCCATTGACGACCTTGGGGTAATAGAGGGAGCCGTCGTGGTGGAAGAGACGGTCCTGCAGCATGAGGGGGATCTCGTATTCGCCTTGTGGGAGGTTGAAGGATTTTTCTGCTTCGTCGCGAATGAGATAGAAGCCTGAGAGGCCAGCGTAGACGTTGAGACGCGTGATGCCGAGGCAGTGGTCGTGATACCAGAGCGAGGTGGAGGGCTGGCAGTTGGGATAAGACGATGGCAAAGGGTTGAACTTTGGCCCGTGGGGGCCGTGCTCGCCTTGAGCGGTGAACCATGCTTCCGGGTAGCCGTCGTCGTCGGGCATGGCACAGGCGCCGTGAAGGTGAGCGACGTTGCGTACGGCGGGGAGGGAGGCTTCGGCGCCGTGGATGGAGTGATCGATGGGGAGGAGATGGGTTGTGGGGAGTTTGCTGATCCAGTTGATGGAGAGCGGCTCGCCGCTTTGCGCTTCGATGGTGGGGCCGGGCCAGGTCCCGTTATAGCCCCAGACGGTGGTGGGAGGAAGGTCGCGATGGACCTTCTGCTGGAACTGTTGCATCTCGATGTTAATGACTTCGCCGGGATTCCCTGTTGGGCGAATGACTGGGGGGATGGGCAGAGGATCGACGTAGCGAGTGAGTTTGATGCCGCTTCGTACCTGCGCAGGGGACGCCATGGCCTGCTGCATCGCAGGCACAGACTTGCTGAGCGTGAGGCCTGCGGCGGTGGTGAGACCGCGTTGAAGAAGGCGACGTCTCGTCAGCATTGGCCGCAGCTATGTATGGATTTGATTTTTGCCGGGAGGGGATTCATTAAGCCTGATTGTGCGACGTCTATGCAGAGAGAAGACTAATTCGAGTTTGTTACGGCAGCATGAAGGACGGCGCGCTCCGATAGAGGATGAACAGGCCATCCTGCAAGAAAGCGCTTACGGAGAGCGGTTCCCAGAAGCAGGGTCGCCCTTTGGTTTCATAACCCAAAGGGGCAGGGAACAGCATAGGCGACTGAACGGTCGTTTCAGAGAGTACAAGCCGATCAGTCTTACGATCCGGTACGCGTAGAGTTGGAGCGAGTCTAAGGATCAGGTCGAGAACATCTATGAGACGTCGTTATTGTACAAACCTCTTTGCTTTTGGCATTTGTTTCCTATGCTGCACGCATGCACGGCAACTCGAAGCAAGCCCGCTCTTCCCAGGTGTGGCTGCATCGCGATCTGCGAACGGCCGTTTTCTGGTTATAGAGACGCTACACTTCAAGCCTTGAGGGTAATGGACGTGATTAAGCCTTGGGTCGCATCGGGATCCTTCGATCAGTGTGACTCGACCATCCTGGTCCTTTTCAGGCCGTCCGACTGCTCAAAAAGTTACGTCTACTTTAAAACAGGGGCACTGCTGGCTCACGAAGGTGCGCTGCAGGCCTGTCGACAGACCACCCTCAACAGTAAAAACTTTCAAAAGATCAGCCCTTGCCATGCCCGGCGTGATCCCGTTCATGTGCGAGAGGACTTGGGCAACCCAGTCGACATTTTCGCGATTTGGACTTGGAGCTAAGGCTTTGGATGACCTAAAGTCGGCACCGACGATTCCAATAGGAGATCAATTCCGACCGCATCGCCAATAACATTCGCTAGTAGATGCAGGCGCTCCTGTGTGAACACAAGAATCAGCTTCGCGTTACCTTTAAGTGCCGCATTTTGCGCGCAGCGGCAAGGAAGAAACATCGATATCGGGACTCTTGCGAATCAGAAGCTGGAGGTTATCCTCAATCTCGGACACAAGCGCACGGGTCTTCGAAACGAACTTAGCACAGCTTGTGAAGCGTGGTTTTACCAACTGACCTTCCGCCGACCCCGGCCATCGCTGTGCTGAACATTTAGCAACTCATTCCATTGCTGATTTGCGAAAAGATGGCAAGATTCCTGGCCTGGGGTTAGTCTTTCTTGAAGAAGGGACCTAATGATCCGCGCTGCCTCCAGGCTCTACTCAATGTCTTCTTTCTTCGTGCCAGTATTCGCGTTTTTTGCAATTGCTGCCTTTGCGGCTGGGCGCGCATGGGCTACCGATCCTGGTGCTTTGCAAGTGATTGCATCGGGGACCTCCACATCAAGCGAATCGTCCGAAGAGACTCCCGACGAAAATTTCAGTCTTATGGTGATGGGCGACTTCAACCGAGACGGCATCGCCGATAAAGCAGTGGCTATCTTGCCGGCCAGAAACCGCTCCGGACCTGCCGTTCTAACCGTGTTACTCGGCCAAGCAAGTGGCATCTTCAAGCAGGTCCCTTCCAATCTGGTGCTGAACCACGCCCCCCGATCAATCGTCATTGGAGATTTCAACGGAGACAGGCTTCCCGACCTGATCGTCGGAGCCGACGACGGTTCATTGCTGTTGTTCCTTGGCGACGGGACGGGCAGAATGGCTCCTGCCGGCGACATAGCCCACCTCGACTCGGTCGTGTCGATCGTGGTCGCTGATTTCAACCACGACAATATTCTGGACATAGCTGTCACAGACTGGCGCGCGAGTTTGGTGACAGTGTTTCTTGGCACTGGCAATGGTTTATTCCACCACGCGTGGTCTTCTCCATTGCTTATGCCGGGCACCGTTCCTCACGTCGCCGCCGCCGACTTTAACGGAGATGGCATTCTCGATCTGGCGGTCGTATACGAGGACGATAAAGGTGGCACGTTCGAGGTCATGCTGGGAAGTGGCAACGGTACGTTCACCTATTCGCCTGAGCTGAGTTTTGTCAGAGACCCTAACTCTCATTGCGCCACCTAACTGCGGGTTTGAAAGCAGCCGGGCTATCTCTTGCAATAGGAAAACGTGGGGCTGTTTGTTTCTCTGAACGCATCATCCGTCACTCCCCACGATGCTCAGTTACAATTTCCTTTACAAAGTAATTGGGGCCTAAATGAATCGTAGAAGTCTCCTCTTCTCGGCCGGTGCTTTGCTGGCGAGTAAATCGTTTGATGCCGCATTTCCTTCCTCGCTGAAACCGAGAAACGTTCTTCCATCCGGTAACGCGGACTACACGATACATATCGAGCCGTGTACCGTAGAAATAGGTCCAGGCGTAACGATCAAAACACTTGCGTACAATGGGCAGGTTCCAGGGCCGTTGCTAAGACTGCGCGAAGGCGTTCCGGCCACTATCGATGTGACGAATGCCAGCGAAAGTCCAGACCTGGTTCACTGGCATGGACTCGCCATCGATTCCTTGAACGACGGCGCCATGGAAGAAGGTTCGCCAATGATCGCCGCTGGTAAGACCCAGCGTTATGCCTTCACGCCTAAGCCCTCAGGCACCCGTTGGTACCACACGCACGCGACCGCCTACGACGACCTTTCGAAGGGAACATACACCGGACAATTTGGTTTTTTGTTGATTGATGGGAGGGAACAACCTGCTCGTTATGACCAGGAGATCAACCTTGCCATTCATCACTGGGGCCCGTCCTTCGTCCCCATGGTCGAGACGATGCGGGATCAGTCATCGAACATGCCCCTCACGACAGGCTCCGATGTGGGATATAAGTACGCAACGATCCAGGGACATATGTTGGGCGCAGGTGAGCCTATCCGCGTGAAACGTGGGCAACGCGTGCTGATGCGCCTATTGAATGCCAGCGCAACAGAAAACGTGGTTCTGGCATTGCCGGGCCACACGTTCAAAGTTGTAGCAATGGATGGCAATCCAGTTCCGAACCCAAAAACAGTTGAAGTACTCTCCTTGGCAGTGGCAGAGCGTGTGGACGCAATCGTAGAGATGAACTCGCCAGGCGTATGGGTCCTTGGTTCGGTACTTTCCAAAGAGCGTGAGATGGGACTCGGCATCGTTGTCGAATATGCGGGAAAGGGCGGCGCGCCCGTATGGAGAGACCCTGAGCCAATCGACTGGGATTACACTCAATTTGCCAATGCGGCCGCACCATCCGTGAAGCCTGATGAAACGTTCGTTCTCACCTTTCGAGATAACGGCCCGAAACATGGAGCCAAGTTCGATACCTGGACAATCAACAATAAGTCTTGGCCTGATGTAGATCCGCTGATAGTGCAGCCGGGCAAGAGATATAGACTGGTCTTCAGAAATGGCAGTGGAGATCAACATCCAATACATCTCCATCGACATACATTTGAAGTGGCCCGCATCGGCAAGAAACAGTTCAGCGGATTAATGAAGGATGTTATCAACGTA
The DNA here is from genome assembly GCF_051013355.1 of Tunturiibacter lichenicola. Lineage (GTDB taxonomy): Bacteria > Acidobacteriota > Terriglobia > Terriglobales > Acidobacteriaceae > Edaphobacter > Edaphobacter lichenicola_F. Next base: position 210,770 of record NZ_CP132945.1, read on the forward strand.
ATGCCACTCGAAACAGTAGAGGTCGATTTTATCGCCAATAACCCGGGAGACACTTTGATGCACTGTCATCAGCAACTGCATATGGATTATGGCTTCATGCAGTTGATCAAGTACTCCAGTTAGCTAAATTCACAGAGCTTCCGCTCTACTTACTTTTTGATGAGAGCCTTACGAATGCAAAGAATCAGGGATGCAATACTCCTACTGGTAGGAGTCGGGTTACTTCTTTTTCAAGCTCGTCTGGCGCACGCTTATGTGGCTTCTGGCTATTCATCATCAGAATCTGATGCAATTCAGTCATCCAACGAAGCTGGGTCAGACCAGCAAGGTGCCGGTTCCTACGTGAATCACTGTGCGATATGTCATGGTGAACAGCGTGAAGGCATCTTGCCCTCATTTCCGCCTCTCCTCAGCATTAAACGTCAGATGACCGATCAGCAGATCACCCAACTCATCCACACCGGGAAAGGGCGTATGCCTGCGTTTCCCAAATTGCGGAACGATGAGTTGACGGCGCTACTGAACTATCTTGCCAGCCCACCTTTGGTAATACCCACGACATCAGCCGCAACTGATAGTTCTGGAGGGGCTGGTTCTTCGAGCATGGTTGACGCTGGAAATGGACTCTTCCATCAGAACTGCGCCTTCTGTCATGGAAGAGACACGATGGGCGGAGAGACCGGCCCTGACCTGACTCGCTCAAAGCTGGTTCTGACGGATGAGAAGGGAGACAAGATTTCGGAAGTTGTGCGTAATGGACGCCCCGAAAAAAAGATGCCCGCCTTCAATTTTTCTGATCAGGAGTTGCTCAGTCTATCGGCCTTTATCCATGCACAGGAAAAGAAGGCTACCTCACAAAAAGGAGGGCGCCGAGGCGTTGATGTCGCTGATCTGCAAACCGGAAACGCGGAGGCAGGGAAGCGATATTTTAACGGCGCGGGTGGTTGTACGAAGTGCCACTCGGCCACAGGTGATTTGAGCGACATCGCAAAGCGCTACGAGGGACTCCAACTGGAGCAGCGTATGCTATACCCCCGCGGCGTTAATAGCCACGTAACCGTTACTCTCCCTTCCACACAAAAGATGACGGGAACACTGGCATATCTCGATGAATTTGTCGTTGGCCTTCGTGACAGTAATGGCGTCTATCATTCCTGGTCCGTTGGTAACGTGAAGTATGTGGTTGATTCACCGGTTGACGGACACGTCGATCTCTTCAGCAAGTACACCGACGCCGACATCCACAATTTGATGGCTTATTTGCAAACACTGCGTTGATTGGCTGCGTGAATTGCGCCTATACCCGATGCCATTTCAACGTTCTGGAAGGATCACGAACCATATGAAGTTCCTGAAGACTGCAATTGTCGTAGTAGGAAGCGCATTGGCGCTGGTTTGCTCTTCTAATTGGCTTGTCGCGCAAAATGTAGATTCGACGATGTTACTCAAGCCGCCGGCTGACAGTTGGCCCGGCTATCATGGCGACTATTCGGGGAGACGTCATAGCGCTTTGACGCAGATCACGCCGCAAAACGTGAACGAAATGACACTTGCTTGGGCATTCCAAACCCAGCATACAGCTACCATCAAATCCTCTCCATTGTTAGTAAATGGTGTGTTGTACTTCACCATCCCGGACAACGTATGGGCAGTGGATGCTCGTTCGGGGCAACAACTCTGGCACTATACATATCCGCCGAATAAGGGCGATCACATCGGCCAACGAGGCGTAGGCATCTACAAAGATTGGATATTCTTTACCTCGCCCGACGCACATCTCGTTTCGCTAAACGCTAAAGATGGTACTGTGCGATGGATTGTACAAATCGCGGATGTCGAGAAGGGCTATTGGGCGACGATGGCACCACTCGTGGTGGGCAATCACGTCATCATTGGGGTTGGTGGTGACCTGGACAATCTCGCCACCTTCATCCGGTCGGTTGATCCGGAGACTGGCAAGACGCAATGGCAATGGGATGTCACTCCGCCTGCGGGCACTCCAAATACCGCCACCGGAGGGACAACCTGGATGGCTGGAACATATGATCCCGACTTGAACCTTATCTACTGGGGAACTGGCAATCCTACGCCTGTTCTCAACGGCTCCACCCGCCCCGGAGATAATCTCTACACCGGCTGTATCGTCGCGCTGAATCCTGACACGGGTAAATTGGTTTGGGCCTTTCAGCCTTCACCACACGATACGCACGACTGGGACGCCGTCGAAACCCCCGTATTGGTGGACGGAATCTTCCATGGCCAGCAGAGAAAGATGTTGATGCAGTCCTCTCGCAACGGCTACTTCTTTGTACTGGATCGAACCAACGGGAAGAATCTATTGACCGTCCCGTTCGGTCCAGTGAATTGGACGCTCGGCATTGACAAGGATGGGCGCCCCATTCCTAATCCGGAGAAAGAGCCAGCACCGGATGGCCGATTGATCGCACCGGACGAGAGCGGCCTGACGAACTTCCGCTCCCCAAGCTTTGACCCTCGCACTGGCCTCTTCATCGTCGATGCCCATCCCAGCTGGAGCATCTACTTTGCTAAGCCGGCAGATGGCACCTATGGATGGGCGGGGGCGGATTACGGTCTATGGGGCAAGGGCGTTATCGATGCCATCGACTACCAGACAGGCAAAATCAGGTGGACCCACGAACTCGGCCAGGGCGGATCCGGCGCCGGAGTCCTGACGACAGATTCCGGGTTGACCTTCACCGGCGACGTGCACGGAAACTTTCTGGCGCTCGATACGACCAATGGCAAGACACTCTGGCATGCAGGTTCGGGAGCGACTATAGCCAGCTCTCCCATCACATACGAACTGGATGGCAAGCAATATCTTGTGACTAGCGGTGGTAGCGTACTGTTTGCATGGAAGCTTCCCGATGGGCTTCATCAAAAAGGAGCATCGCCCCAACACCGTTAACTAGTGAGGGGCGATGATGTCGAATCACCGATTCTTTTGCCTGTGTTGGGATTGAAGGAATCTGCCGGGTATTTCTTGCTCTTGCTATAGAAGCGGATCAATTCAGTGTCCGCAAATACGGTTGCCGTCTGGAGGACAAGCGACGGATCGGGATCGGCGGGAGCAACGGGGCAACTAAAAGGCATCGGCAGGATGGGCAAAAGTCCCAGCTGGAAATACCACACGGGCTGGATTTGATTTCAACAACTCGATTGGCTTACGCCCCCCAATATTCGGATTTGGGTAGCAAGAAAATACGCCAAGTCCATCCGGTCGCATGCTCAGGAAATATCTTTATGATCTGAGCAATCACCGGCGAGGGAACTCCGTCCTGAAACTGGAATCGAGGAAAACACTGTTGCCCTTCGTAACGGATCGCGAAGATCTTTTTCTCTCGCAGCCAGCGTGACGCAATAGCGGCGCGGTTTCTGGCCGTGCTTGTGCTCTCAGCGACCACTTGAGCGGAAGTCCAGGACGGATTGGAACGCATGAACTGCTGCCTCCATTCCAGAGTGTCTCGTGAGTGTGGTTCCTCAGCCTCATCCTCGACTTTCCGATGCCGTTCAAGCAAATCAGTGTCGAGTACGTTGCCCTCATTGGTGGAGATGTGGATTGGGTGGCTGCCGCCTTGCTTGGCTCCCGTGGCGCTCTCGATTTGCATCACGAGGGGCAGGTTACGAAAGCGCTCCGGTAGCGGGGGGAGATCCAGCACGTTTAGAAAGGTCGCGTCGAGGTGGGCCGTCATAATATAGACCCCCGGAGTTGGCTTTACCCTCTCCTTCAAAACCTTCTCTGTAGCCAGACCCACGAAGAACCGAACATGGAATGTCTGCGGCCGTCGGATCATGGCAGGCGTCGTCTCAGGGCGACTCATTCCACGTGTTTGGAAGACAATAGATAGCAGAGCCTCGTCATGACAGCAGATCAGAGCTTTGACGCAGCGAAATGGGCGACCACTGGCATTTGGATGAAGTCTTCATTCGAATCAACGGCCAACAGCCATATTTATGGCGCGCCGTGGATCAGGACGGCGACGTAATCGACATTCTGGTCCAGCCGCATCGTGATCAGCGCGCCGCAGAGTGCTTTTTTCGAAAACTCTTGCGTGGCCAGAGTTCCGAACCACTGCAGATCATTACCGACAAATTGAGAAGCTACTCCGCTGCCATGCGAAGCATCTTCAGCAACGTGACTCACAGGGTGGAGCGGTACTCTAACAATCGCGTCGAAACCTCGCATCAGCCGACGCGCCAACGGGAACGACAAATGCGCCGATTCAAATCTGCCAAGCATCCACAACGTTTTCTCTCCCTCCATGATGCCGTCCGAAATCTGTTCCGTGTGGGCCGACACTTATCAAGGTCTAGCAATCAAGGATCGCGCGAAGCATTCGTTCGATTTAAAGCAGAAAAAACCCAAACGGATTTAAGGCCCGTTTGGGCACGAGTAAAAATTGAACTATAAAGAGTGGGTAAAGCTGCCCGTTTTAGACGCTGTAGCTAGACCAAACCTCGTTGAGGTCAAGCACAAAGCCTTCCACCGGACCGGAGCCCGATATCCTTTCACCAGTCTCTTTACGGGGTTCGTTGCCGGCTTCATAGACGTAAACGGTGTGCGTATAGGGATCAACCAACCAGGCGAGTTGAACGCCGTTGGCTAGCCAACGCTCCATCTTTTCGAAGACTTTGTTCAACTCGTCTGATTTTGAACGCAGCTCAATGACGAAAGCCGGTGCGAAGCGAAGGAAATGGTCGATGTCGTCTCGGGTAAGACCACCCGCTTGTTCTGCGGTAATATAGGCTGCGTCCGGACTCAAAGCTGATCCGTCAGGAAGGAAGAAACCCGCGCTCGATTCGGTGACTCTTCCTCGCCGATGAGTCTTCCACCAGACACTCAACTGCGTGATGATCTCACGGTTTGCGTCGCTTGTACCGAATCCTGCGGGTGCGTTCACTACGATCTCTCCTTCTCTGGTTCGTTCGAGTGCAACGTCCGCGTTAGTGGCACACAGCTGCTCGAAATCCTCATCGCTCAACACCGGACGGATGACCAGCGTGCTAGGCATCTTCGGAATTTCGAGACCTGTGCTCATGTTCATCATTCTATGCTCGGCAGGGTCAAATTGCAGTATCTTCATCGTTGCCCGGTAAAGTCTGGAAGCGGTGCGCCTTCGGTCTGGCTCACATCTTATCTCGTGATTTGCGCCCGGCCCGGATCCGCTACGTGAGCCGGGCAACCCCGGTGTACTGCGCCACGGCAGATCATGGACACTTGAACTGCTATGGCGATTTTCACTGCGAAGAGAGTTTCTGCCGCGAACACTGTGTGGTTTCTCGTTGTCGAGGGTGACGGAAAGTCGATTCCGTCATGCGACGATTTCCTTTTCCACCTCAGGCTGCGAGATTGTTCTGTTTACACGCAGCGAACCTACGCCATCGGCTTGGCCCATTTCCTGTCCTGGCTGCACGATGCGGGCGAGAGGCTGGAACATGCAAGCCGCCAGGTCATTTGCCGCTACATTACAGGCTTCAGTCAGAGCGAGTTGCAAGGCGCGATTGGATCGCGATCTTCAGATAAGGTAGAGGCCGAGAAGGTCGGGAGACATCGTGACGTTGGAAATATTGAGCTTTTCTAATTCCACAGCTTCCTAGTGAATTCCTTGAGCGGGTTGAAGTTAGTACAATCGTCCATTATGAAGGATCCACGGCCTGGATGAATAAGCTGCGGTAGATGGTCTCGTGGGACACACGCATGCTCTCGTTGCTGGGATAGTGGACCTTCAGCCGTTTCGAAACCTGTTGCGGCGACCAGTCCAGGATCAGTTTACTGGCCACGATCATCCGCAGTTCCTCGTGGTTGGCAAGAAGACAGACCTTGGGTCGCAGAGCTGACTCCCAGGCCTGACGATCGGCTTCACTGGCTCGATAGAGTGGACGGCCACCGTGACGCGCCACCTCCCGGCTCACTGTCGACACAGGCCGTTGCAACCCGCTGGCTATCTCACGGATCGACAAACCGGAAGCAATTCCTCGTGAGATGTCTTCCCGCTCGGCCAGCGTCAGAGTCCGCGGTGAACGCCGACGAGCAGCAGGAACTATCCCGCCGCGCTGCGTCAACAGGAACCGAATGGAACCATGCCCCTTACCAAAGGCTCGCCCAATGTCATGCAACGACTCGCCCGCCTTCCAGCGCCGCCACATCTCGATCCTCTGCCCAGTGGAAAGCCTGTTCCGTTTTCCTTGTTCCATAAACACCACCTTTTGAAATCGAATTCATATCAGATGGTGTTGCACCGACCGGTTGAGACCGCCTGACTTTTTCGGGCAGTTCATGGAGATGCGGTTGCGCATCGATCGATGACGCTTCCAGCCCTCTTTTCTATGGCCCGGAACTTCATGGACTCGGCAAACGTTTGAGAGCCTTCTTTGCCTCTGCGGCCGACGGACCGTTCGGCAGAATTATCAAATAGGAAGAGCGTTTTTGAATAAAACGATGTTAACGAGTACTCAGATTTTCTAAAGGCACGAGCGAAGTAGTTTGGCTATTTCACACTTGGTGAATCATCGGCTTTCAAATCTCCCAAAGCATATTGGATCCCAGCCAATACATGTTCCATCATCGGCGTATTCGAATAGATATGTTCACTATGCCCAAGGACTTCAACGAAGACCCGGCCCTTGCCCTCCCGCCGAATCCAACTCAGGGCATAGTCTCCGTCGGTCCGCTTGTACTTTTCTTTCGCCTTGTCCTCATCGCTCATCTTTGTGTAGTCAATGCTGGTTAGCACATGCACGTTTTTCCTGGAAAACGAGTCCTGCGCCATCGTGTATGTCTCGTCGTGAATCTGAAATTCCTGGCCGTGGAACATCGATGTCAGCGGACTCTTCGGATCGTCAATCTTCACCGTCAAAACCTGCGGATATATCCAGTGAAACTTGAAGTATCCCCCGATCATCGTATTGAACTCCGGCCAGGTTCCCGTGGGTGGCGCATCGGTCGCATGCTCGGCCGTGTGGTACGTATCCACCGCAGCATGGATCCCGACCAGGCCTTTTCCCCCACGCACAAAATCCATCAATGCCTTCTTGCGAGCCTCGGTCGCAGCCGCATCTTTCGGGTCATCCAGAAATGCAAGCGTCGTGCTATCCAGGAAGATCGCGTCGTATTGTGCCAGGTTCGTCGCTGTAACGTCGGCGGAGTCGTAACTGATCGTTGCCGTATATGCCCCTGTTTTCTCCCCCATGGCCTTGACCGTCTCCGCCGCCAAAGGAATTGAGGAGTGGACGTATCCTGCCGCCTTGCACAGCACCAGAACCTTGCGCGGCTGCTTCGGCTTTTCAGTAGCCTTAGTCGGAATTGCATCCTCCATCGCGACCATGTCCTCGCGATAGGCAGTCTGGATCTGTACTCCATCCTTGATACTCTGCGGTCGGTTGCCGCTGTAGGGAAGGGGTTCAGGTCGTGATGGCGAGGTTGCGGAAGGTGTCCCTTGGGCCAAGCAGGGAAGGCTGAGAAGACAGAAGGCTGCCATCGAGAAAGCAACGAAGCGTTTCTTGTTCTGTTCAATAATCTGCATAGTCCCCCAATTCATCTACGTCAATATTGAGCGCAAGCGAGCAAAAGCGAAAGGGCCTTAGGCGAACACCGACTGACCGAACTCGAACATTGCTGCATGTATACCGACCGTGGCAACCGGTTTGCCTCTTGAGCAGATTCCGCGGTGCTGTTGCAAAAAACGATACATGAAATGCGATGATGGAGTCGGTGGGCAGGGATTTCCGGGTGAGAGGCAAACGGGATGAGCGGTGATTTCAAATGGCGGCATTTTGTGGGCGAGATTATCCTGTGGGCGGTGCGGTGGTATTGCAAATACGGGGTCAGCTATCGCGATCTGGAAGAGATGATGGAAGAGCGTGGCGTTGATCTGGATCACACCACGCTGTATCGCTGGGTTCAACGCTACGCTCCTGAAATCGAGAAACGCCTGCGCTGGGCTTGGCGCCCAACAGGTCGTTGGCATGTCGACGAGACCTATATCAAAGTGCGTGGCCGATGGGTTTATCTCTATCGGGCTGTGGATGAGCACGGGCAAACAATCGATTTCTATCTTTCCCAGACACGGAATACAAAAGCAGCAAGCCGGTTTCTCAGCAAGGCGTTGAAGGGCTTTCCGGCATGGGAGAGACCTTCTGTGATCCACACCGACAGAGCCCCCGCTTACGGAAAGGCCATCGCTTCCCTCAAACGCGAAGGCAAACTTCCCGGCGAAACAGAGCATCGTCAGATCAAATACCACAACAATGTGATTGAGGCCGATCACGGCAAACTAAAACGCCGGATCAAGCCCACGCTTGGGTTTAAGTCGATGAAGACGGCTTACGCAACCATCAAAGGATTTGAGCTGATGCATGCCTTGCGTAAAGGACAAGCAAAACTCTGGATGCTATCGGCAGGAATACGAGGAGAGGTTCGCCTGGTCGAGCGCGCCTTTGGACTCGGGCCATCCATCATGACTGAGGCCATGCTGCAGTTGCAAACCGCATTCGCTTAGATTCCGCCATCTCTATGCCAGACTCTCTCACTCTTATTTTCCCTTCAAATTTTTGCAACTGCGCCGACGGGACTGGCTTGTGTAAATGAATCGCGATTCTGGAGACTCCCGCAATGAAGCAACGAATTTTGGCAGTGGTTGTCATGCTCAGTCTTGTCGCGTCGCAGCCTGCCTTCGCCTGGTTTAATGGCGGGCACGAGATCGTCGCCTACATCGCTTATCAGAGGCTCAACCCTGCTACGCGAGCGCGCGTGGACGGGCTACTCAAGCTTAATCCCATGTATGCGCGGTGGACTGTAGACGTGGAAAACAGCAGGAAACCGCTCTTTGCCTTTATGATGGCCGCAACCTGGCCGGACTGTATCAAACAGGCGAGCTGCGAGCCGGGCTACACCAGCGACGGCGGCAACACGCCTCCAGGCCAGCCCACCGACGATCAGAACATAGGGTATGCCGACAAGCTCATGCACCAGTATTGGCATTTCGTCGATACGCCATACTCGGCCGGAGCGTCGGGCCAGCCGCCGAAGACCCCCAATGCGTTGACCGAGATAGCGAAGCTTTCTGCCGCCATCGCCACGGATGAGTCCGACGACATCAAGTCGTACGATGTTGTCTGGCTGGAGCATCTCGTGGGAGACATTCACCAGCCGCTCCACGCCACGTCGCGCTTCACTATAGACCATCCGCAGGGCGACGCTGGCGGAAACCTGGTCTTCTTCTGTAACTTGCCGTGTACCGACGAGCTGCACGCCTACTGGGATGGATTATTCGGCGATACGCCCACCCAGGAGCAGATCTCAGAGAACGCCACAGCTCTGCTTCGCCATCCTAAGCCCGCCGGAACCGAGTCTCTCGATGTTCAGGCATGGGTCACCGGCAGCTTCGACTTTGCCAAGTCTGCTGTCTACATCGCACCTATCAGCCAGGACAACGATCCGTCTGTGAAGCTTTCTCCACGTCCGAACGCGCCCTACCGTTCCCAGGCCAATCGGGTCGCCAATGAACAGGTCATTCTGGCTGGATACCGCCTGGCGAACCTGCTCAATACAAAGCTCAAGTAGAAGTTGGTGTGGGACATAGATCACCCATTCAATATGTTCACTCGGGCTTACTTGCGAATTGAAGTGACATACTGGGCAATGGCCTCAACCGCCGCATGACGCGTGTGGCTGGAGGAAGCCCGACAAGACCTTTGCTGGCTACAAACTGACAGACCTTGCGGCCAGCGAGGCCCCGCCGGTTACCGCCTCGGGAGATTTGGGCTGACAAAACCGCAGGGAACGAATTACTTGACGGATGCGCCGAGCCGCCGCGAAGACCGATATAACGGATTGCCGGACAGCTCGATGAGGCGGATGTCACCCAGGCGGTGTGACACAACGTGCGTGAGAAGAGGCGCCTCGCACGTTGCAAGAACGTAAGAACTATCCCGGTGCGCCTTGATGCGCACAAAGCAAGGTAACCAGACCTTCCCTGAAGTCTCCGCCCTGGCGCGGCACAAGGAGTCTCCTCAGTCTTCCGCGCTTCGCTTGTGCAGACCGCCGCTTCGCTTCGCCCTCTGACGAGAGGTGGGCAATTCCCTTCCCCTTTGCGCCTTGCCGCCCCGCCGTCGCCAGGAGGCGTTCGGCGTGTATGTCACATGCCACGGCCACAAAGAAACAAACCAACACAGGAGGAACACCCTATGAGCGAGAAGACCATCAAGACCTACGCTGCATGGTGCCAAAGCCAACAGCCTCTCACCCCCTTTCTTTCACCCGGCGATGCCGTCGATGAGGCATTTGTCGACTGGGCCATGAATGTACTTCCACCTGCACGCTTTGACCTAGGCTATGTCCAGATCGGGGAGCCGCACACTGAGGTAAGTGGGAGAGCGACCTTCGCCACCTTCATCCACGAGTTTGGACGTTAGAGAGTCCTTGCGGAAATCCCAATGGTAGGGTCACTTATGTTCAAGGGAAAGAAATTGCTTGGCGGACTACACGGATGAACGTACTGGATAAGTCGTTGTGTTGTCTTCCTCTAGGCGATGGATATTTTTCTCAACCTGAGGAGTTAATGTGAGAGAGCCTTCCGCGCCGCATCGATTTTGAGCATCCAGTTAGGATGATCGAAGGCGATCTTCCTGGCGTAGTCGAGAGACTGCATGGTATTGAGACTCAGCAGCTGGTTGACATAGTGTTCGAGTGATACGGTGCTCCAGGGCGACACCGCCCGGTCGCTGGATTTGATGAAGTACCACTTTCCGAATTTGGTCCACGGGTCGGTAGCCGCGGAGGCAAGCATCTCCGTTCGGAGCTTTTCGATAATGGCACGGTCCGGAACTGGGGCCTGCGAGAATCGGGAGCGGCTTGCGGCAAACTCTGCGAGATCAGCGAGCCAGACCGGTGGCGTCTCCGCAGGAGGCATGTCCAGGACCTGTGCAGTGCGGCCTAGAATAACAAGCAGCCTGGAATCCGTGGGGCTGAAGCAAGCGCTTCTCACCGGCGCGGTGGAGAGGATCGGCAAGAGCATCAGTTGGCCTGTCCTCACGCTCCACACACGAATCGACATATCCCGCCCGTGGGTAAATACCAGCGAAGCATCCGGGCTGAAGCCGCCCTCGATCAAGGGAGCGTTGTGCTGCAGAAGCGGCGTGAGCGGTTGTCCTGTGTGCGCATCCCATACTCGTGCCGTGTGATCGTACGATGTAGTGAGCACACGGTCCGCATCCGCGCTGAACTCCGCATCGCTAATAGGCGCCGTATGCTCAAGGGGCGGTCCGAGTGGCACTCCGGTGTTGGCATCCCATATCCGCGCAGTGTGGTCCTCCGAGCCCGTGAGCACCAGACGACCGTCGCGACTGAACTTCGCGCTGAAGATAGCATTGTCTTGCTTCAGGCGCATCACACGCTTGCCGGTGAGGGGATCGATAAGGTCCGCTACCGAGTCGCTGGTCCCAAGCAGAGCATACTTGCCATCCGCGCTGAAGGCAGCAGCATTTACATCTTCGTGATACTCGAGGTTTGATGAGAGTCGCTCACCTGTAAGCGCGTTCCAAAGGTAGGCCGTATTTTCCGCGCTGCCCAGCACGCGCTGACCTTCAGGACTGAGAGCAAGGACCGTCAGCGCTTGCTCAACATGGAAGGGCGGCCTCGACGCGGTGCCAGTGGACGCATCCCAAAGATGCACGATCTCATCACGCGAGCTCGTCGCGATGTAGCGGCCGTCAAGGCTCCACGCAGCGGCTAGTATATCCGCGTTGTGACGCAGTGGCCCTAAGAGCGGTTGGCCGGTATGTGCATCCCAGATACGCGCCGTCTTGTCGTCAAAGACCGTCAGAATGCGCGAGCCATCCGGGCTAAAACTTGCGATCAGGATGTTCCCAACGTTGCAGCACAACGTGATGTGAATGTCTTGACGTTGCTCCGCGATAAGCTGAAAGGCAAGCCCTGCTGCTGGGTTGCCGTCTCTTTGCACGCGCAGGCTTTCGGCCAACTCACGCAGGGCCTCATGCTTGATGCCGTCATTGGCGAACTGGAGTGCGAGCAGATAGTGAATGTAGGCCGCGGGCGCCAGTCCAGAGGCGCCGACGGGAGGTGTGGGCACTCCTGGCCTGTCAGCAGTAGATGGACCGGCGAGTGGGGCCTGTTGTGCTTGCGAGGAAAGCACTGTTCCGCCAATGATCCCTCCAAGGGCCGCTATGGCTGGAAGAGAGAGACGTCGCCACGAAGAACAAGGAGCTGCGAGATGGTGTCGCTTCACGAAGATCCTGGAGGTCTGGTTAGCGGGGCCGTCCTAAGACGGCTCCCTTGATTGGTATCGTTCTGCGGATAATAAATCGGCGCGCATATCAGAGATTTTCCGGACAACACACGCCTTCCTGCAAGAGGGGAACGCAGCCTACAGATCCCTGCCTGACTCTAGCGTTTACGGCTTTAATACTTCAATGCCGCTGACCAGCGCGTTGTCCTTGTCGGTCTTGAAGGTCAGCACGATCTGGCCATTTGTTGCCGTCACCAGAAAGTCCTGCGAGTAGGCTACATCCTTGCCACCTGCTGTCTGATAGATATCGAAGTTCGACAGCAAGGTCTGTTGGCTACTAAGCCCTTGATTGGCGATCACGTCGAAGATACGCGAGTTGAACGCGGACCAATAGGTCTCTGCGAAGTGCAGCCGAACCGTATAAGCCGTGCCCGTGGTGAGATTGGGAATGGTGTAAGTAAAGTTACCGTGCCGGTTGGATTGATAAACAGCAATCGGAGCTGCGTTCTTCACCTTCGACATGTCGATGCTTACACCGACTCCCGTCACTGAGCCGCCCTGGAAGAACTCATCGGCGGCAAACGTATTCACCGCGGCCGTGCTGCCTGAGTCGATCGCGACCAGATCATCTGTCGTCGGGGGGGGAGGAGGCACAGCGGTAGTGGTCAACACTTCGATACCGCTGACCAGCGCGTTGTCCTTGTCGGTCTTGAAGGTCAGCACGATCTGGCCATTTGTTGCCGTTACCAGGAAGTCCTGCGAGTAGGCTACATCTTTGCCACCGGCTGTCTGATAGATATCGAAGTTCGACAGCAAGGTCTGTTGGCTACTAATTCCTTGATTGGCGATCACGTCGAAGACACGCGAGTTGGACGCGGACCAATACGTCTCTGCGAAGTGCAGCCGAACCGCATAAGCCGTACCCGTGGTGAGATTCGGAATGATGTAAGTGAAGTTACCGTACCGGTTGGATTGATAGACAGCCATCGGAGCTGCGTTCTTCACCTTCGACATGTCGATGCTCACCCCGACGGTCCCCGTCACCGAGCCGCCCTGGAAGAACTCATCGGCGGCAAACGGATTCACCGCAGCCGTGCTGCCTGAGTCGATCTGAACAATGGCGGTTTGTGTCGGCGCCTGACCTGGGATAGTAGCCTGCACCTCGTTAGACGCTTTCGACGCAACGGATCCGGCGACCGCCTCCACTGTATAGAAGTAGGTCGAGCCTGCGGTAACGCCGTTATCCGTATAGCTTGTTCCCGTCAGGTTCGATATAAGCTGCGTTTCACCGCCAGAGGATGTCCCCCGCAAGACCGTGTACGAGGTTGCAGTGGCGCTCGCTGTCCAACTCAACGCAACACTGGATGAGCCGGTTGTCTGCGACAGGGTAGGTGGAGCAGGCGGCGTCTGTCCTCCAACAATGCGGCCGGACACCAGAGCCGTGTCGGCGCTGGTTAAGCTTCCGTCGCCGTTGATGTCAAAGCGCGCGTTGCCCGGAGCCACAGCGGCATTGGTGATGTTGCTGCTTTCCAGCGAAACGTCAGCGCCGTTGACTACTCCGTCGCCGGTTACATCGCCTTCAAGCACAGTCAGCGCGACGTCAGCCGAGCCCGGGACAACAGAGGAGTTGTCAGCTGCCACGATGCCGGACAGATGCAGATTCAGCTTCTGCCCATCGGCAACATTGCTCAGCGCAATTGACACAACGGTCCGAGTTCCATCGTAGGTGATTGCGCCGACCGTACCCGTTGCCGCCGCGCCGCTCTGCTGTGTCAGCGACGCAGCGAAGCCGGTCACGGCCTTGGCGAAGTGCGCGACGACAGTGTAACTGCCTGGCGTCTGACTGACACGAGCCTCGGAGACCGGGGCCGTGATCGGGAACAACGTTGTGCCGAGTTGATCTTGAGAGCCAGAGGACAGCAATGAGTTTGCATCAAGCAGCGTTACCGGCAGCAGGTCGGCGATCTGCGATGCAGAGAGCGCCGTGTTGTACAGTCGGGTCTCATCGATCGTGCCCTGGAAGCCGAACTGGACCTGGTTGCTGCCAGCGGGCAGATCTTCCTCGCCCCATTCCAGGGCGCCGGCGCCATTGGCAGCCTGCGCCACTCCCTGAACGATGGCCTGCCCGTTCACGTAGAGCGTGCGCGTACCCGCGGGGCCATTCTGCACCATGGCGACATGAGTCCACTTCGCCGCGTTGACCACCGGGCCGGCGACATCGCCTGAAGGTCCACGCATGGCGAAGTGGTTGTTGGCGTTGACCAGCAGGCCGTACACGTTCCCGTTGTTGGCAGACTTCAGGACAATGGGCTGCTCGATGCCGGTCACGGCGTCAACCTGAACCCAGGTTGCGAGCGTGAAGCTTTGTGTCGCCGTGAAGTCGAGGCTCGGACTATCCTGCACAGTGATGCTGTCGGGGATCTTGGTGCCATGAAAGTTCCACCCGCCATTGATGTAACCAGCCGGGGTGTAGAGCGCCTCCCCATCCGACGCGAGCGAACCGGTATGGCCGTTGCCAGTTGCGTCGCTCACCGTGTTTCCAGTGGCGTCCTCCATCGGCCAGTAACCCACCAGACCGCTTTGCGCATAGGTGGGGTAAGTGGTGGCTTGCACAGTGTTGCTCGGCCCGGAGTCTCCCACACTGTTGAACGCCGTCACGCGGTAGAAGTACTGGGTATTCGGCACAGCGGTGGAGTCAGAGAAAGAATTGCCCTGCGCTGTGAGGGAGAGCTGGATGAAGGGTCCGCTCCCGCTGGTCGCGCGGAAGATGTGGAAACCGGCGAGCGAGGGGTCGGTCGCTGCGTTGTTGGTCCAGTTCAGATTGATAACCGTCGACGAGATGGTTTGCGCAGAAAGGCCGGTGGGTGCCGCAGGTGTGGCCGCTGCCGCGCTCTTGAGCCCAGCCACGACCAGAAAGCCTTCGGTTGTTCCTGAGTAGCACGTATAGTAAGCGTGAGCGTTGGCAACGATCATGGTGCTGAATTTAGTGGTCTGGCAACGGCCGCTGCCATCGGGAGCAGTGATGTCGTTGTTAAACGCCGTGCCGAGCCGCTGCATGGTGTTGGCGTCATAGGCATGAACGTTGCCATCGAGCCCCCAGACAATGCCGTTGCTGGTGCCGCTCGACGTAATAAACGGCGAGGAGCCCTTTGCATTGACGTTGCCGCCGGTGCCAACGATAGGTGTAGTAGAGATCGTGGTCACGTTGTTGACGTTGTCATACACAAGCAGTCGTTTGACCATCGGGCTGCCAGATGGTGCGTAATAAACTGCGCCGTTGAAGTAGCTGGGAGTAATGGTCAGCTGCGGGGCGCGCGGTTCGGCTAACTCCTGCAGTGCTTGTGCATCGTTCTGAAGGATGCCGCCCAGCACATCACGATCGATCAGGTACCACACACCCGCCTTGCCGCCAAACATCATCATGTGGGGGTGGTCGCCTTGTTGTGCGGGCAGTAGCAGGGGGCCGCCCGCGCCAAGGTCCGAATCGCCAGGTATAGAGCCTCCGCCGGAGTTCAGCGTGAACCAGTTGGAGGGGGTAAAGTACGAGCTGGTGTCGCTCATCGCCAACTGGTATTGCTGTTGACCCGCCATGGCCGCCGGCAGCTTCAGCGCCGTCTCCCCCCAGTCCATCGAGCCGCTGCTCGGGTCCTGATCAAAGGGGCCATTGCCGGTGACAAAGATAATGTTCTGATTCTCGTCGAGCGCGGCCGATGCGCCGCCTTGCCAGATGCCACCCTCGCCGCCGCCATTGTTCAGGCCATTATGGGTTGATGGGTCAAGTTTGGTGGCGCCGTTGGGCGTAGTGACGAAGCTATGTGTCAGATTCAGGGTCGAGCCGTCAAAGCCGAGCACCATGCCGTAGTAGCGCTGTTCGTCGCTGTGCGAGGCATAGACCAGGTAGACGATATTGTTCTTGGCGTCGAACGTCATCGCACCGCGCAGATGCTCATGCAGCGGAGCAAAAGGAATCTCGCCGGTTGGAGCCACCACTGGATCGTGGTCGCTCGCGCTCGAGTTGGAGACCGCGAAACCCTTGAAGGTCAGGTTGGCGTCAAGAACAAACGGCGCGACCTTGTCTTTACCTGTCTTGAGATCGAGCGCGTGCAGTTCCTGGCGGTATAGATTGTTTAGCGACTGGCCCGGAAACTTAATGAGCGAGACGACGAACAGTGTGCCGGATGCCGGATCGATGACCGGCGTGGTGGTGATGCCGAACTCGGGGCTTATGTCGTTGCCCGCTGCATCGGAAGAAGGCACGGTGGTGGGTGTGCCAAACTGCGCATTCGGTTCGAGAAGGCTCGTATGCCAGAGAGGAGCCGAGTCGTTCCCCGAGGTATTTGCGCCCAGAGGATCCGCATCCGCGTCAAACGCGTACACGCTGTCGTGTTGGGTGACTACGTAGACCACGTTGTGGCTTTTGTTGTCAGCAAAACTGCCCGGAAGACGGCTCAACGTCGCGGCGCTCATGAACAAAGGAGCCCCATACACCTGGCCGTCCAGCTTCTGGAAGAATAGCGGCGCAAACTTGGTCGAATCGTTAACAATGGCCGGTGTCAGAACCGTCTCGTTGGAGTTTAGGCCAGTGTGTTGTGGGTCAGCCTTCCACATCGTAATATCTTGCGCGTGCGCAGGCGTGATGGCGGCAAGTAAGCACACGAGGGAGAGCGGGAGCGCAAAACTCCTTATTCCTTGATTCACAGAGGTGCTTCCTTTCGGAACAACAGTTCTAGTGGCGGCGGTTTGGAAGCGAAAGAAGATCGGGGAGAGCGAGGAACTCGTGAATCTTCAGGCAACCACAGGATCAGTAACCATCTGGGCGATGTACGTTGGAGTCTTGAGAACTATGCTATGACCGCAATGGTTGTCGAGTAATCCAATGTCAACGCGAATCGGTTGCAGCCGGAGGCTTGACAACTCAGGACAACGCTACAGTCGTCCACAATGTTAGTCAACGTAATTTGCGGTCAAGGTCCATAGTGGCCGATCCTAACGGCGTCATCACCATCGAATTCGTAAGTACCAAAAACAGCGCTTTAGTGAATGCAGTAGAAATCAAGTAACTGCCTGCAGCATCCTCCTCGCCAGGCTCAGTTCTCTCATGAGCCTGAAAAATACGCTGAACATCAAGCGTCTGAGTTGCTAGGTGGAATTATTTTCTCTCCGGACTGGCAATCAGATTGTTCGGTCTCTCCCACATTGCAGAGAATCGGGCTTCAAATAATTCCGCAACCGCCGGACCTAACTCGTAGTGAATATCGTTATCCTGCCTTCGTAGACCCGATTGTGACCAGTTTGCTGGGCCAGTTCGCAGGAACATGCCGCCGATGACATAGCTCTTGAAGTGCATCAGGTCTTGCGACGACTTTACCCGAACAGCTACCCCGCCCCGTACGAGGACTTCTGTGGTCGAGTGCCCACGCCGCATCTCCTGTTCATACTCTTTGGCATCGCGATGGACCCGAACCGCCACGCCGGCGCGAGCAAGCTTCACCAACTCCTCAGCTAGCCGCAGGTCTGTGAAACTGTACATAGCCACGTCAATCGACCGCTTCGCAGAGCGCAAGCTGTCCTCCTCGCTTTGCTCCAGGTTCGTTTCCGATGCATACAAAACCGCCGCATGTCTGGCAGGACACGCGGGAACCTGTTCAACCTGAGCAGATGATGAGCTGACGAACAGCGTTATAGGCAGCATCAAAGATGCGAAAAGATGGAGGGAAGGCATGCCTGTAAGTTTACGAAGAAAGCGCAGCCTCGAGAATCGTTTCGCAAATCGGCCTTGCTTTCTAGTCCCACTTTGGAGTGTTCCGCCCGGGCATCGCGCTGTTCCAAACTCCCTCGTCGCGACACAGGTAAGAATATCGACGAGGAAAAAGGGTAAAAGGATGGGTGATTTCCGATGAAGCATGATTCCTACGCCGACTGAGCTTACTTTACTTGCGTAGCGAGCGATTTACCACAACGAAAGATTGCTATGAGACTTTACGTCCGTTCTTCACCCACTCGCTTTCAGGCTTTCCGAGCGCGTTAGCGGCAGACCATTGAGCAAGCTCAACCGAGGGTGTCGAAAGAGCGCTGGCTACCATCCAGCAAGGTCATCACGACCCGTTGCTCACGATCGTCCGTTGGCAGGTTCGGCTTAGTCACAAGCATCATGGACCACAGACAGAGACATCGAGAGTTGCAGAAGTACATCTCCCCTATGTCATCGCTGACGGTGTAGCAATGTGATGGTACGGCAAGCATGTCGTAAGAGCAGATTTGTCTCTTCATGGCTGAGTAGCAGATTCGTTTCCTGAATTCTCTCATTAGCGGGAGGAGGTCTTCTCCCGACCTGCAGCCGGTGATGGACCGACCGTCTTCCTGCCCAACCTCTGCAGGCCCTTCGCGCCCGCAATTCTCAAAACTAAACCAAAGCATCTTCCCTGCGCTTAGCGCAAAGCAAGGAGACCAAACCTTGCTGAGAAGCTCCGCTCCTGGCGCGCGCAAGGTGATGGAAAAAGCTCCGTGCAGCTCCAGGTATCCTCCTCATGGTCGTGGCCTGTTTAGCGCTTCTGTCGCTGTCGGGCTCGGCGTCATCATCTGTAGCATATTCACGCCGATGATGATTGCGCACCTTGAAACTGATGGGGCGCATGTAGCGCCCCACTGAGCAATCTAACGAGTGACTACATCTCCTGCACAGCCTGAGTGTCCGCACTGGCACAGTATTTCCGTACTTCCCTTTGTGGCTTCACAGTGAGGGCTACAGAATTTATCGCCTTTGGCAGGAATGCAACTACAAGCCGGATTATCGCATTTCTTGGTATCGCTCATTTCACACCTCTTTTTACGTTTTACGTACGTATTGGCATACCCAGACTAGGATGCGATTCCGGCTCCTGACGTTCAGGCAGACCTTAACTCATAGGATTTTCAGCCATGACGTGGCTCTCGTGGCTCATCGACCTGTTCCGTGCATGGCTCGGCGTTCGCCGGAGATCCAGCAGAAACAGAAGAGCATGTGGGTCAGGTCATCCAGCAGAATGCTGACCTGATAGCGCGGAACGCGCGAGATGAAGCAGCGCTCAAGGCTGATGCCAATGGTCCCCGCTGGTTAAGTCCAATGAGATGGATATCTGTTGCCGGTGGCGTCGCTCTTTCGGCAGACTGCCGGATTCTCCATTCTATGGAATTCACTCCCCCAGGGGAAAGTGATTAGCGCCGCTCTTGCATTCACAGCCTCAATTTTGACCGGTCTGCATGTTGCCCTTAAGTGTGACGCACATCAGTCAGAATGCAGGCGCTTGATACAGGCGTTTCTGGCGCACATTTGGAAACCGACAGCAGAATCCAGATCCTGCGAGTAGCCCTTTCAGCATGAAGTGGCGTTTCTCGGACTTCACCTTTGCATGGAGGCGTGGATGATGTCTTCTTTGCTGGGAAAGTAATGGTAGATCACCCCGCGCTGGCACCTAACTTCTTCGCCAGCGTTGACATCGGAGCCGCGTGGAACTCCCCGCTCCACCACGAGGTCCCGCATCGCTGTCCGCTTGTAAGAAGTCATCCTTCTGCCACACCTCTAGAACGTTCATTCTAGCGGACGGGCTGTGTGAACGAGCAGTCAGGTGCTGTTACTAACAGCGATGGTGCGATTCTAGCGTTCGATCCCAGTAGCATCTCCACGGGTGCGCCGTTGAGACCAGAGAAAATAATCGTCCATTGTTTCTGCGTTGACAAGGGCGAGACATCCGTCATTTGCGTTTAGCATTCGGTCGCTAGCGTAGAGGAGGAAAATCGCCACTCTCAGGCGCGTTTCCATTCTCCCCTTTTTCAAACTTGCAGCACCTTCGAAAGGTAGAGCCTTGATGCAACGTAGATTCCTGTTTCTCGTCCTTTTTCTCTTGGGATGCCTCCTTGTTTCGCCAACCCGCGCTCAACAAACACAAGGCAAGGTCAGTGGAACCGTGACCGACGCCACAGGCGCAGCTATCCCTGCAGCCAGCATTCTGCTTGTCAACGAACAGACGGCGGCCACGCGTATGACTACCAGCAACGACGCTGGCGGCTATTTGGTTCAGGATCTCAGTATCGGGACCTATACAGTCACCATTACTGCACCAGGCTTCACTACGCAGAAGCTCTTGGGCTTGTTGGTGCAAGCCGACCGTACGGCGACTCTGCTGGTCCAAATGAAGACCGGTGCGGTCTCCACCAGCGTCGACGTTTCGACTACAGCGCAGCTCAATACGACCGATCCCACCAATGGGTATGTCCTGGATGCCACGACGATTGAGAGAACCCCTCTCGGCACCGGATCGTTCACGCAGTTAGCCACGATGAGCCCTGGTGTTCATGCGGATCCTCTGGCGGGCACGGGGTCGAACACCGGACTGGGCAACCAGAACATCTACGCCAATGGCCAGCGTAGCTCCTCGAATACGTTCACCTTCAACGGCGTGATGGCGAACAATCTCTTCAACGGCAACTCTTCTTCCCAGGTGACCGAAGGCCGCGCCACTCTTAACACTGGAGAGTCCTTCCTCACCAGCGGGACCATCCAAACCAATACTTCGATCTATGACGCCATCGGCGAGTCACTCCCTTCGCCTCCACAGCAGACCATTGCAGAGGAGCGGGTGAACACTTCCATGTACGACGCATCGCAAGGTGCCACCGCTGGAGCCCACATCGATGTCACCACTAAGTCCGGCACCAACCTCCTGCATGGCTCCGCCTACGGCAACTGGGAGAGTTCCGAGTTGAACGCCACGCCCTTCTTCAATAATCAGACCAACGTTCCGAAGCCGGACCTCCATCGATACGTCCTTGGCGCGGAACTCGGCGGCCCCATCGTCCGTGATCGGCTCTTCTTTTACACCAGCTACCAGTACACGCGCGACCGCGACCAGCTCAACTCGCAGGCCGCCTATTTCGCTCCGCTCGGCCTGACCGGCGACCGCTCCGCGACAGGATTGCAGTCTGTCCTCACCGCAGTCGGACTTCCTGCTTCGACTCCGATCGATCCTGTAGCGATGGCCCTATTGCAGGCCAAGCTGCCCAGCGGCCAGTTCCTTATACGCAATCCTTCCACGCCTGGGAGTGAGGTTCAGTTTCTGGGTGAAGGTTCGAAGTTCGACGCATTGCAGATCAACGGAAATGCGGACTATGTTGTTAACAAGAAAGACACGCTGGCCTTCAAGTATTACTTCCAGCATGATCCAACCCAGAATCCGTTCGGAAGCACACAACTCGAAGGATTTCCTCAAGAGTTGAACGCGGCCAGCCAGACCTACTCTCTCGAAAACACGTACATCTTCACCCCCAGGTTCACATGGGAGCAGAAGGTCGGCCTGATTCGTCAGCTCGCTACCTCCTTTACCGGCCAGCCTTTGACTCCGCAGGAGGCGGGCATCAATCTCTTTGGCAGCGATATATTTCCAGGCATTACCATCAACAGCGTCGACCAGCCCTTTCCCAAACCGACCGGCGCACGCAATGACAAGCTGACCATTGGACCTACCTCGAACTTCTCTAATACCGGTTTCGCGCAGAATACTCTGGAAATCACCTCGGCCCTGAACTACGTGGTTGGCCGTCATTCCTTGGCATTCGGCGGGAACTATGACTTCACTCAGCTCAATATCCTCAACCGTGCCAACCAGGTAGCTGCGTATCAGTACAACAACATCCAAGGTTTTATGGCAGGGAACGGCACACTTACAGGCACATCCCTACTCAAGACCGGCACCTCGTCGGAGTATTTCCAGGGCTCCAGCAATCGCTACTACCGTTCCCCCCAGATTGGTGGCTTCGCACAGGACCAATGGAAGGCGACATCGAAGCTGACCGTCACCGCGGGCATCCGCTACGACAACGATGGAGGCCTCTACGAAAAGTACGGCAACCTGGTCAACTTCAATCCCGCCCTGTATTCCTACAGTCAGGCTAGCGACACCATCCTCAACAGCGGTCTTGTCGTTGCCGGCAACAATAAACAGTTCGCGACACCCGGCGCGTCCAATTCCACTCTTACCAACAAGCAGTATGGCTTTGGTCCCCGCATCGGCCTTGCCTACAGCCTGGCGCCGAAGTTTATCGTCCGCTCCGGCTTCGGACTCTACTACGACCGCGGCGAGTTCTTCACGAACTTCTCTCCCTCGGCCGGCGGCGGCTTCAACGGTCCCTTCGGCGTCACCCTGCAGCCGCCCTTCGTGCAGCCCGTCCAGGCCGCAGCTACTGGCACCTCGCAGAATCCTTTCGGTGCCACTGCTCCGCCAATCGACACCAATCCTGCCGACTTCATCAAAAACCTACCTAACCAGACATCTCTCATCAAAGGAACTGCGCCTTATCTCTTCGGAGCATACGGAGCCAACAACAAACTGCCTTACTCAGAGAACTACAGCCTGGACCTGCAGTACCAGCTAACCACGAAGATCGTCGCCGACGTAGGCTACACCGGAAACCACGGGCTGCATCAAACCGTCCCGCTGCCCTTCAACCAGCCCCAGGTCGCAACTCCGCAAAGCCCGGTCAACGGCCAGATATACAGCTACGGCTTCCAGGCGAACGACGGACAGAAAAAGCCGTCGACGCTGCTGACCGAGAAGTACAACACCAATACCGGAGGAAACACCGACCTCCGCGTACCGTACATCGGCTACAGCCCCAATTCGGTAGCCTGGTCCACTATCGGCTGGTCGCATTACAATGCTCTGCTCGTCTCGCTGCATCAGCAGAACTGGCATGGACTCGACTACCAGCTCTCCTACACATGGTCTCATTCACTGGATGCTTCGAGTGGATTTGGCCTCTTCTACAACGGAAATAATCCCAATAATCTGGCGTCCGGTTATGCCTCCTCGGACTTTGATCGCACCCACGTTACCGAGTTCAGCTTCAACTACCAGATTCCGGCGTATAAGACGGGCAGTCACTTTCTTCAGGAGGCGACGTCAGGCTTTGGCATGAGCGGCGTCACATTGCTCGAAAGCGGCCAGCCATACAACGTGTACGACTTCAGCGGATCCGTTGGCAGTATCTTTTATGCGTCGAACAATTTCCTGATCAACCCCGTCCTTCCACTGGCTCCTGGCATATCTGCGAAGAAGGCTCTCACCGGGCACTCCGGCACTTTCGTCAACCCCAGTCATCCGAACGGGACCAGCAGCAACTTCGCTAATCAGGCCTTTACCTCCCAGGCCTTCGCTTACCCGAGTCTTTTGCCTGGGCAGTCCGGAGTACCACCCTGCGGCCCTACTGCCGCAGGAACCACAGCGTGCGATATCTACGAGTCCAACTTCGGCAGCGGCAGTCGCAATATCTTCCGCAGCAGCTTTCAGAAGCGGGCAGACATCGCCATATATAAGGAGACCAAAGTTATGGAGAAGTATCGTCTTCGTCTAGCGATGGAGGTCTTCAACGTAACCAACACGCCTAGCTTCGACGCTCCTAACAACTCCTTCTCTGGTGCTACGTTTGCAAATCCACCGGTGATTACACCTATCGGCCCAAATAACGCTGACGCTTTTGGAGGTCAAAAGGTCGGTTCTGTCACCAACCCTATCGGCAGCCCACGGCAGGTGCAGTTCTACGGCATCTTCAGCTTCTAGTCCGTCCGACAGCCAATGGGGTGAGAAATGTATCGCCCCACTGGCTAGCGACGAGCCTGGTTCGCCACAATTGAACTGCCTTAACTTAGGTGGTCTGGATCGACGACTCCTAGGTCCGAAACTATAAAAGGCAGAATAAAATTTGAACCCACGGCCCTCACCCCAGGTGGTGGGGGTCTTTTTTGCGTTTGGGGTCGCTAGAATGTCTCAATGGAAAGAATCAACGATTCGAGCTGCTCAAACTGTGGGATTTGGAAGACGTGCCCCTCTGCGACATGGGTCTGGACCTTGCCAAGGACTTCCTAGTGAGCTGCGGATTGGCAGTCGACAAGATCAACGAGAGAAATAGCGCCGCCACGCGCCAGACTTCAACCTGATGTTCAAATGGGGTCGTCGAGCACTCCGATACGTCTCGCTGTCTAGGCGGGTTGTGGAGTTGAGACGGAGTTTGTTGTGTTCGGGCGAATAGGTAAAGAGAAGGACGCGAACGCGATCTTTCTTATCTAAGCGGTGAGAAGGACCGACATGAAGGCATTGATGGTAGGTGCGAGTGGCAAGTTAGCGGGTATGGTCTTGCCGGAACTGAAGAAACGTGGCAAATTGAGGCGGGCGTTGGTTCGGGCGGAAGAGGATGAGGCATACGGGCGGAGGCGCGGTGCAGATGAAGTTGCGATTGGGGAACTGAAACTCAGATCATTAAGTCGAGGGAGGCTTCTGCATGCCCGAAGGTGGTAACTCAAACATTGAAATTGCACATCATCTTAGCGCGCACCACTTTTCGTCTACGGGACACAGGATATTGGAGACAGTTGAGGCGGTTGTACTGGCCATCGTTGCCATCCTTACGGCCTGGAGCGGCTATCAGGGTGCACTTTGGAATGGACATCAGGCCGAACTGTACAGCATCGCCGGAAAACTGCGAGTGCAGGCCGAGGGAGCAACAATCACCGCCAACCAGGAGCGCCTCTACAACTCCGGCACCGTGGTGGAGTGGCTCAAGGCCGAAGCGCAAGGGCAACAAAAGCTTGCGGACCTCTTCGAACGGCGTCTTCTTCCCGAGTTCCGTCCAGCCTTTGAATCATGGAAACAGACCGACCCGCTCACTAATCCCAACGCGCCCGCAGGCCCTCAACTCATGGCCGTTTTTCACTCCTCCAAAATAGATGAGGCTGCCAAATTGAACGAGCAGGCGGCATCAACCTTCGAGCAGGGGAACGTTGCCCGCCAGCACTCAGACGAGTACGTGCGCGTCACAGTAACGCTCGCCACCCTGCTCCTCCTAGTATCCATCGGGCAGCGTTTCAAAGTGCACACTGTGCGAGTCGGATTCGCGATCGTGGTTTCGCTCCTGATCTGCGTTCCGATCTATCGCGTCCTCAGACTTCCGCGAGTGCTAGCCACACCCGCGACATCGAGCACCGGCAACTAGGTCCTAATTTTACAAACTCAACCCGCCTCTTGAAGATCTTGTTCGTAATAGGTGTCCTATTTGTCGGTGACATATCTATCGAGCCGGTGGATGATTCTCCCTTTTAATAGTCGCGGGGGCGGTTCGTTAGGGGGAGACTAGGTGAAGTAGGCTTAGGCTGGTCATTCTGGCCCTCTCGCTCGTCCTCTGGAAGAAAGGGACGTCGGCCGACGATGCCATTCGCGCCTATGCACTGGTACTCATCATCATCGGAACGTCGTGCTGATCTGCGCTGGATACAGCAATGATCAAATCGCGCCCGCGATGGGCCTCTTCGGCACGGTCGCCAGTTACCTGCTTGGAAGGAAAGGAAGCCAATGGCGCGCAACAGACGTGCTCGATTCGTGCTCGGAATTCTGCTCGCGGCAATAAGCATAAACACCGTATGCACGCCGCAAATGGCGCCCAAGACTATTTCCATCATCCGCAACGACGCAATCTCAACAGTGACCGTCGAATTTCACAACGGTGACGAATGGAAACAGATTCCGATCGACGCACAGAAGATACCCAGCTAACGGGAGATCGCATTCGAGTTGCAACAACTCGCGACGACAAGGCCATTATCACCGTCGATCTGCTATCGAAGGCGGCAAGAAGTACCCGCTCTTCTGGAACGCCAAGACAAGCATGTGGGACTTCAGCAGTGCCAGTTAACCTTTATTAAGGTGAGCCACCTCTGCTCGACGAGCGCCAGTAGCATAGAGAGTCATCAGTTAGGATGCGGTGCGACGCGGCGTTCGGAGCCATGATGACTACGGTGATGCGCTACGTCGCGACCGACGTACAAGAGGCAATTGTTCCAGATTCAGGCCATTGGATTATGGAGGAGAATCCCTCAGCAACGACCAAATTCGTTACCAATTTCCTGAAATTCTAACGGAATAAGGACGGTCGTCATGACAGCGCGATCAGGCTCAGCCGAATCATATAGTGTGTCGCGACTGAGCCGCACCCTTCGTCGGGCCCTTGTGTAGACCAGCGCTTCCTAAATGAAGGCCTCATGAAAATCCGGATATTGGTTGCCGTATTGGCGCTAACTGCAATAGGCACTGGGGCGTCGGCGCAGTGTAAGAAGCCTGAAATCAGCCCAATATGGGATTCCAGCCAGAGCCAGTTCAGATGTGTTGATTCTGCAGTTGTGAATCGGTCCGATTTCGATGAGAGTGTCTCCCCGACCGGCACTAAACCTGCTAAAAGTCTGTCCCTCATCGGACGAAGGCAAGACCTGTAAAAGCAAAGCCAAGTCCATCTTCAATGCATGTTACAAAGGCTCGAAGAATGGAAACGATGATCACAACAGGTCGACCAGCACGACGAGCCAGACCGGTAAGCCAGACTCATCCACCTGCATGACGACATACAACCAGCAACAGCAGGCATGCCAGGCTCGTCGGCTGCCGCCTTCATCCCCTGGACAGCCTTCGGCTCCTGACACCTGCCTTCAGGACGCTCTGGCTGCGCAGAATAAGTGTCTGAGGAACAGCCGTTGACAGTAACAGCCAGTTCAAGTCGGAACTTTCGCACCGACAGACGCTGAGCAATGTGGCCAGATAGTTTGAGGTTGATGAGTGGCTAGCGACAGAATCCGTCGGTCCATGGCTCGCTCATAGAGCACCTCGACGAAACTATAGTAGGACTAATTGCGCGGAATGCATCCTCCAGTCCGTCTATTTGTCATTGTGCTGTTAGGAATTGTCCTCATTGGCCATATGCCAAAGTGCCCAATCTAAGTCACCATTCTGGTTTGGTGGGCATTCGTTATATACAAAACTATCCCTATGAATCATCAAGAAGATGCCTCCATCTCTGGGAACCGTTGGGGCGAGCCAAATCTGTCTCATAAAGTCCCTTCACTCCGAAGATCGTGTCACTAATGGCCCGGCAGGTGGTGCATGACCCAATGATTTTGTGCGATTCCGCAACGGAAGCACGACGAGGAAGACGATGACAGCTTGAGGCAGCAGGAGGATCGCGGAGGTCATTCTTGGATCCAGGCCCTGCTGCGGTGTCGCAATATTGAGCATCATCCTTTAGGGCTTGATACCAGCAGCTTTGCTGAGTCGCGCTGCGCCTTCACTCTCGGTCTGTACAAAGCGCGCGAACGCGGGTTGCGTCATTTTCATCGGCTCGCCCCCATGGCCAGCGATCCAGTCGCGCAGATCCGGTGTGGCCAGCGCGCGTGCGATATCCTTCGAAAGCTTGTCGACGACACCGGTCGGAGTGCCCGCCGGCACCCATATGCCATACCAAATAGGGAAATCGAATCCTGCGACGCCCGCTTCGGCGATCGTCGGCACCTCTGGAAGCAAAGTCGAGCGCCGCGTCGTGGTGACACCTAACGGCAACAGGTTGCCATCGTGGATTGAGGTTAGGGCGATGGAGATGGGCGCCATCATATATGTAATACGCCCTTCGATCGACGCGGCAAGAACATCGGCGATTGCATCGGTCGGCTGGGGAGGCACATCCACAACCTTTATGCCGGCCTCGAGATTGAATTTCACGATGCCCAAGTGTGTGCCGGTGCCCGCACCAGTGGAGCCAAACTTGAGTTCACCCGGCTTCATCTTCGCCATGGCAATGAGCTCGCGAACCGTGGTGATGCCAGCCGCTTTACCTGCGACGAGAACGTACGGCTGGTTGGTGAGCGAAGCGACCGGAATGAAATCCTTGAGCGGGTCATAGGAAAGCTTCTTCGAGAGTGTCGCACTGTAAGCCTGAGCGCTGGTGTTGATCAGCAATGTGTAACCATCGGCCGGCGACTTCGCGACGAGTGCGGGGCCCAGCGTGGCGCCCGCGCCGGGGCGGTTCTCCACGGTCACAGGTTGGCCCCACAGCTCGGAAAGCTTCGGGGCGAGGGCACGGGCCAACAGATCGGGGCCGCCACCCGCCCCGAACGGCTCAATGATGCGCACTGGCTTGGCTGGATAACCTTGTGCGGACGGGCCGAGGTTCGTTGAAGTTCTTGTCATGACATCAGGAGTTCCGGCACACCCGGCGAGAAGTACCAATAGCAACGTGATGAATCGAAGCCTCGGTCGCATAGATCTCGTCCTCGCGTCGCGCGGATATTTTCCGCGCTAGATCGTGCTCTTTCCACTCATCCGCAGCAGGATTGCCCCAGCGTAACAGCTTTTTGACCTCATCATGAGAGTCATGCAGCAGCCAAGGCCCAATGCGCGTTTGCCCATCCGGGCCAATGAAGTGCACCGACCAGTCTCCCGACATTACGTTTACGAGCACACGATTCATCACTTCCCTCTTGGATCTGATGAAAACAAGGGGGCCGACTTCGCTTCTAGCGTCTTCACCGTGTAGTCCAGCATCGTTTGCTCATGCCCTTTTGGATGCTGTTGACGCCACAATTCAAGCAGCAACACACCCGGCACCGGTAACCGTCCCGTTCTAAAACTGCTTCACGCAGCCCGCCGAAATATTCGTCGTCCTGGCGCTTCATGGTGTAACAGGTCGCACACAAGCCCAACGCGAGGATCGGAGACCGACCACAGCGACAATGCATCGCGCTTTGGACTGACTTCTTCAAACCTTTCCTTCCTGGATCATGCCGAGGTTGATATCGGCGTCGATCCAACCTTCTTTCCACGGTTGAGTGCGAGCTCTATCGAACGGAATCCCGTTCACTCGCGCATCTCCCCCAGCGTCGAAGAGAACTCCCCAAGTCGCTGTGAAGTCGTCCTCGCCACCCTCCGCAAGCACTTTCTGGTGTCGCTCCGCCTCAAGCAGCTCCGTGTCAGTGTCGTCCCAACCAACTCGCCAACAGTAATGTGCCGTTTCCGATTTCGGAATTGCACGCAGCCGGGCGCAGTTGCAAAAATTTGAAGGGAAAATAAGAGTGAGAGAGTCTGGCATAGAGATGGCGGAATCTAAGCGAATGCGGTTTGCAACTGCAGCATGGCCTCAGTCATGATGGATGGCCCGAGTCCAAAGGCGCGCTCGACCAGGCGAACCTCTCCTCGTATTCCTGCCGATAGCATCCAGAGTTTTGCTTGTCCTTTACGCAAGGCATGCATCAGCTCAAATCCTTTGATGGTTGCGTAAGCCGTCTTCATCGACTTAAACCCAAGCGTGGGCTTGATCCGGCGTTTTAGTTTGCCGTGATCGGCCTCAATCACATTGTTGTGGTATTTGATCTGACGATGCTCTGTTTCGCCGGGAAGTTTGCCTTCGCGTTTGAGGGAAGCGATGGCCTTTCCGTAAGCGGGGGCTCTGTCGGTGTGGATCACAGAAGGTCTCTCCCATGCCGGAAAGCCCTTCAACGCCTTGCTGAGAAACCGGCTTGCTGCTTTTGTATTCCGTGTCTGGGAAAGATAGAAATCGATTGTTTGCCCGTGCTCATCCACAGCCCGATAGAGATAAACCCATCGGCCACGCACTTTGATATAGGTCTCGTCGACATGCCAACGACCTGTTGGGCGCCAAGCCCAGCGCAGGCGTTTCTCGATTTCAGGAGCGTAGCGTTGAACCCAGCGATACAGCGTGGTGTGATCCAGATCAACGCCACGCTCTTCCATCATCTCTTCCAGATCGCGATAGCTGACCCCGTATTTGCAATACCACCGCACCGCCCACAGGATAATCTCGCCCACAAAATGCCGCCATTTGAAATCACCGCTCATCCCGTTTGCCTCTCACCCGGAAATCCCTGCCCACCGACTCCATCATCGCATTTCATGTATCGTTTTTTGCAACAGCACCATAAAAGGCGCTTCTGTTTACTAACCCAAGCCTAACTTCTCAACATCGACCTTAGTTCCCGCAGAGTCGTCGTGTCAGCTCAGCCGGTCGATGCAACACTATCTAATCAGCTGATCCACAAAATGCTTACCCTGAAGAATTGATCAGTTTGGCTGATGTGGCCAAACCTAGCCTGGGTAAGGTTCCGGCTGATCTAACCCCTAGCCAGCGCTTTTAGATTTTGTTTTCAATGAATTTGGGTCTGAACTGAGTGTTGCGTCGACCCATTGAGACCACCCCGTTTTCCGGGCACTATGGCGGCGTGAACGAACAACCTTCAAATTTGGGACGTTGATGACGCGGATAACCGAGAGAGGGAAAGAACGCACATTCATTTGCAGAGAATGCGGGAGTGCTATCGAAAGTGATCGACCAGCATGATGTCGCTGTTTTTGCCGACCAGTGAATAGAGGATCCAGCGGCCATCGGGCGAGACTGACAGGCCACCACCGAAATCCCTGTCCGCTTCAAAGATTGGGCGTACTTGCTTGGTAGCGAAATCAAAGTAGCGAAGAGATCTGGGGGCATCGGCAGGAACAAAATAAATACCTCCTTGAGAGAGGGCCCAAAGGCGGGAGTTGCTCAGGCGAGGCAATCCCTCCACTTCTGATTCCGTGCCGGGCTGCCCCGGCAGAGCTACTTTCTTCAGCGTCGATTTCTTCTCGTGACTTGCAAAATATACCGTCTTCCCCTCGAAAGACTCCTGCGGACTCATCGCATCGGTATCTTTGGAGAGTAAAAGGGCGTCTCCTCCGGACGCAGGGCAGCGATAGATTCCCATCCTGCCAGATCCGTTGGAACTGAAATAGATCCACTTTCCATCGCGGGACCAGTGGGGTCGAATTACGTCGGAGATGTTTGTGATCAGTTTTCTGGGCTTCCGTTCGGCCACGTCGGCGACAAATATTTCCCAGTGCTCTCCGGGGTGCGAGTCAAACGCTATCCTGTTTCCGTCCGGCGACCATTGCGGACTGCCACTCTCATAATTGGGGTTTGAGATCTGGACCAGGTTGGTGCCATCGTTACTGCTGATCCAGACTCCCTGCAAGCCAGATCGTAGAGACGCAAAAGTAATGCGCTTTCCGTCCGGAGAGTATTGAGCGTTCCACTGTGCCCGCGAGGAAGGGATGAGTTCTACGGCCGGAGATTCCGGCTGAAGCAGGTCTCGACGCCGGATGTCTGAGTTAGTGAAAAGAGAGCTGTAGGCAAGCTTGTCGCCCCTGGACGAAACTGTGGGCTGCGATGCGCTTCCTGCGATGGCAAGCTGTTTCGTCGAACCATCCGCGACGGTGACTTCATCGAGTTCGCCTGAGCTCCCATGCGAAAGAGCATAAATGAGTCTCTTGTCGTCAGCCGACCACGCCAATCCGCCTGGAGAAGCCTGAAATAGTGAGATCATCTTCGGCTGACCGCCCGCAATCGGTAAGGAATACAGAACGGTCTCAGCCACGCTTCGAAAACACCAGTAGGCAAGATACTCGCCGTTGTGGGAGAACGCTGGCAGACCTTCACTAACGCACTGTGGACTGATTGGAATCGGCTTGGTCTCCAATGTTTCCGTGGAGAGGAGATAGATCCTTATGTGTTCCCCTTCTTGCAAAGCATCGGCCAACGCGATCCACTTGCCGTCCGGCGACCAACTAATGATCGAGCCGGTTTCACCGGCAATCCGGGTGGGGCGTAATTTTCTCTCAGGGCCGCCCAGCGCAGGCACAACGTAAATGCCCGAATCAGCGCCGGCCAGGCGGTGAAAGGCGATCTGTGTGCCGTCCGGCGACCATGCAGCACTGATCCATTCCGATGGAAGCTGTGTTAGGCGGAGAAGAGTTTCGCTCCCTATGGCCTTTACGTACAGGTCGAAACCCTTGGCCCCACCCTTTGGATCACCATTCCAGGCGAAAGAGATTCTGGACCCATCGGGAGAGAAAGCCGGGGAAGTCGCGACTCCGGAAAACGCCGTGAACGGTATGACAGTCAGTGCCTCCTGCTCTTGCGGACGCTGCGGCCGATGCCATCGATAGGCAAGGACGCCTGCGAGGGCAAAGACTAAGATGGCGAGAACGCCTGCGGCGATCTTCAGCCACGTTTGACGAGAGCGAGAGCCCCGCTCCGGTTCGACCGTCACTATTGGAACTACTTGCAGTACTGGCGGCTCCAACTCACCGATGAACCGATACCCCCGCCGCGGCAGCGTCTCGACAAAGCGCGGGCTCTCGGTAGAATCACCCAGCACCTCGCGAATCTTGTTGATGGCTGTATTCAGGTTGTGATCGACGTCGACAAACGTGTCCGGCCAGAGCCGCTTCTGCAATTCCTCCCGCGTCACCACGTCGCCCGGACGCTCCAGCAGAATGCTGAGCACCTGAAACGGCTGGCCGCCGAACTTCTGCTTCACTCCGGCCTTGCGCAATTCGCCGGTGCGAAGATCAACCTCGAAATTCTCAAATCGCAGGAGTCGAAGCTGGTGCTCTACGTCTGCCATCGCTGATGTCCTCGCGATCTGTGGCGGTACCGATCACATCTCTGGACTACCAGAGAACACCGTAAACGCCTAAGCAGCAGTCAGTTAGGCAATGGGAGATTCTTTCGACCTTTCATTGACCCCATTTTACCCGCAATCGATTGAGGTAGCCCCGCCAAAGCCTCAGTGTCGCCTCACCTCGCACCAGCGAGGCGGAGGTCGATATGAAACACCTGTTCTCCAATCGCTGTATTCCGTTGCTGGTCTCTGTAACCATGGCGACAGTTACGCTTTCCACTCTGCAAGCCGAGTCGCACTGCCCGGCAGGCATCGCCAGTGTAACCCCGCGCTTCGTCCAACGCGCCCTAATTGTGATTCCCGTCAGAATCAACCAGGCAGGCCCGTTTGATTTCATGGTGGAT
This sequence comes from Tunturiibacter lichenicola, assembly GCF_051013355.1. Taxonomy (GTDB): domain Bacteria; phylum Acidobacteriota; class Terriglobia; order Terriglobales; family Acidobacteriaceae; genus Edaphobacter; species Edaphobacter lichenicola_F. The sequence goes on from NZ_CP132945.1 coordinate 243,736, forward strand.
ACCGGTAGCCAGGTTACGGTTATCGATCCATCGCTGGCCGCGGAGCTCAACCTCAGGCCTCAAGGTAGGGTCGGCCTTGTTTCCGTTGCAAGCGTTGCGCAGGCGTCTGTGACTCTTCTGGACAGATTGGAAGCCGACTCCCACGTAGTCGAAAAATCACCTGCTATCGTCCAGGACCTTCGGCAGATTCAGACAGCCGATCCCCGGATTCGGGGAGTTCTCGGCGAGAGCTTCCTCGCTCACTTCGATCTGCTCATCGACTATGAGCACAAATTGCTCTGCCTCGACGAGACCAGTGCGATGCGGGATAGTGTGCGCGGTGAGCACGTTCTCTTTGTGCCTCCGCAACATCCTGCGGACGAATTGCCCTTCATGGAACGGCTGGTTATTTCGGTTCATCTCTCCGGGATCGGAGCTCGGGCGATTCTGCTGCAACTCGACTCCGGCAGTGACGGTCCGATCCTTTATGCAGGCAGCAAGAATCCGGAAGTCCAGGTACTGGTGCACTCTGCAGCGCTGCAGGGAGGCAAGACAACCAATGCGCAACGGGCTTTTGCTGTCGTGCCGCCACAGACTATGCAGATCGGCAACCAAATCCTTAGCAACATCTCATTCGTGACGCCAGTGAACATCCTGGAGAGCCTCCCAAGCCGTCATGAAGACGGCTTGTTGCCGACCGTGCTCTTCCAGCGAGTCTTTATCAGCGGTCGAGATCACTACATGGTCTTCAACCCGAAGTGAGGCGACTTCGCTCGTCTGGCAGGAACGGATACCGCCTCCGTACTTCTAGTTGAGATAGCGCTTCACCACCGACATCAATTCGTCGGCGGCCTCAAGTTGCGAGGGAAGGGTCTTCTGGTTTGGGTCGAGCACATGAAACCGCAGATGTCCCTCAATCAGTTCGGCCATCAAGCCGTTCAGAGCACCCCGGCAGGACGCTACGAGCTGCAAGATTTCTTCGCACTCTTCCTCACCCTCCAGAGCGCGCTCGATGGCTTCGGTTTGTCCCTTGATGCGGCGGATGCGCGACAGCAGTTTCTTCTTATCTTTCGTGGTGTGTGCCAAGGGCACCTCCTAGTCAAATAATATACTCCACTATACTATAGTGGAGAAACAGATTCAGATCTGGATAGGGGCTACGGTCAATCATGAAGAACGAAGAACAGCGGTTGCATTGGGACCAGAAGTATCAGGAAGAGATGGCCTCGTTGACCAAGCCCGATCCATTCTTTCTGTCGGCTTACAAGGAATTTGTAGAGGATTCATTCCCGAACGCCGGGGTTGTTCTGGACCTGGCCGGGGGGCTCGGCAGACATGCCTTATGGCTGGCAAGCCGGGGATGGCGGGTGAATGTCGTAGACATCTCCGAGGTGGCGATCAACAGGCTCCGTCAGACGGCGCTTCAACTCGATTTGGAACTGGATCTTTTTGCGATGGCTGCCACGGAATACCAATTTGAACCGGCGCAGTTCGACCTGATCGTGGTGTTCTACCACCTCGATCGTGCTCTCTCCAAAAAGATCGTGTCCGCTCTGAAACCCGGTGGTGTCCTCATCTGTAAGGCTAGCCTGCGGTGGGATTCCCCTGAGAGGTGGATCCCGGCCAGCTCTGATCCCCTACGCAGAAAGGAAATTTTGTCGCTCGCTCCAGATTTAAGCGTGATGTACCACCAAGAGCGTCCCGTGCTTGAGCGTGGTGTTGTAGAGTTTGTTGGAAGAAGACCAGGAGCCACAACTGAACTTGGCAAATCGTAGACTATGCGACGATAAGAGCACTCGTTGGAGGTTCTTTATGTTTGAAGAGGCCCCTGCCTCCTTGGACCAATACCCAAGAGTCGCCGCACATCAGACGGGGCGCGACTGGTTGCAAATACGTTACGCATTTATCAACCAGCAGCGCAACACGTCTTTACGCTCCTAGCGCTTTTGCCCGGGGCGATGGTTAGTTTTGGGGGCACCTCAAGAAAGGGAAATTTATGTACGCTAAGGGGTGCCTTGATGGAGTCACTACACTAAACGCCAAAAATCGTGCGATAAGAAATAGGGCTCTCCTTGCCAGGAGATGCCCCTTGTCAGCTGTGAATGCACCCGACGGCTGCGATTCTTAAACACGATAGGACACGACTCCATGCGCCCAAACGACTTTACCAAAATGGCTGGAGAAATGCGGATAACGTTTAGACAAACTCCGCGATAAACCATTGTGAAGCAGAGAATTCGGAGAAGGCGATGAAACGTTTAAAGATTTTCTTCTTTCTAATTGCCACTACTCTTACTCGTGGTCTTAACGCGCAGACGCTAGGCGGTAGCACGACCATCGACATCGATCCATCTACTAATATCATTACCGCAACTTGCGAGACAGTAGAGGATGATGGCGACTACGAAGCAGACGTGCAATGTTCAATTTACGACAGTTCTGGGAATAGGCTTGCCGCACAAGGATATATCGACCATTCCGGACAAGGCTACGCACAGGTTGTTCTTACCATACAAGCCAAGCTGGGACAACCTATACAGCTACTTCACAACATATTGCAATCTCCAACATTACCGACCTTCCTTCAGGTCCAGGCAAACCCACCCTCTATGAGGATTATTACAACTATAGCTCTTCGAACAGGGCGGAACAGTGACATACCCGGATTCCTACGCCTGGGAAGGTCCAGGGCCAGATGTGCAAATTCGCAACAAAGTCATCACAGTGGGTGATACGACCGCTACAGTGAGTGGCACCCCACTTCCATTGCTGGCACCGACCTGCACGGTCAGCGGGAGTCTTTTTACACTTGAAGCCAGTTGGGGATTCTTTGGCGGATGTGTACTAAGCGACTACAAAAGATTTCCAACGTCTGCAGGCGGAAGTTGCGGTTCCAATCAATGTTACCAAGTTCCCATAGACGCAACTCATTATTCGCAAACCTGCGCTTCAGGACCAAGATATGCAAATACAGCTTGCACCAAATTCGTCGACAATGGCTTCCCATTTTCAATAGTTACAATAGGCCCATAATTGTATGGAGGACTCTTATGCAGGGAGACGGATTTATACAGACTTCAACCAGGGCAGTTTCACGGGTCGCGATTACTGAGTCTGTCCAACAGAGAACTACGCCCAGGATAGCAAGCCTTATCGGCTTTCTACTTTTCTCCACGGTTACGGCACGGCCCCAACGTTCCGATGATCAAACAGTATTGTTGAAAATCGGATGGACCAACATTGAGCTTTCCCAGCCCTCACGGGTCACGCTGTCCGGATGTTTATTGGTTCTCTCAGATGGCTCTTTTCATATGGAAAAGAGGTCTCAAGTATTGCCCGAACGGACCGCAACACTCAAAATCTTGGAAGGAGTGGAGACCACCGAACAGTTAAGCAAAATGAAGGCTCTCCTTGAAGATAAGATAGTTGTCAATCTTCCCGATTATCAATTTCCAGCACCGCCTTTAGCTAGCAGTTCCATTGAAGCCGTCAAGGCGGAGATATTCCGTGGTAAGACGGTGCAGAAAATCCGTTATGCCATATGGAAAGATCAAGACAAAAATGACTCAGTCGACGGTAAGGAGTCTGCAGACAAACAAGTTGAAGTGAAAGCCGCCTTGTTCCCCTTACTGCAATGGAAAGATAGCCTGCAGGGCACTGAGATCGACGATCCTGATCCCCAATCGCTTGGTTGTTCCTTTGAAAACTAACTTGACCAACTCTTAGAGAGACTATTACTTTCTATACTTTTGAACTTGGAGCGCCGATATCACAGATACCCCGACGTCGGGATTGAGCTCATTGGGGACAGCTCAAGAATTGGAAATTTATGTACGCTAAGAGCGTGGGGGCGCGCATTTCTGAGTGTTTCTTGGGTCAAACTGCGGGCCTGAGTATGGCGCGATAGAGCGTGGAACGGGCTATGCCGAAGCGGGCAGCGATCTCGGCGACAGGCATGTCGGCGGTTTTTAGCAATGCCCGGATGGTCCTTATCTCCTTGGGCGACAGCTTTACGGGGCGGCCTCCCTTGCGCCCACGAGCGCGAGCAGCCGTGAGACCCGCGATGGTTCTTTCACGTATTAGGTTGCGTTCGAATTCGGCCAGGGCGGCGAAGACATGGAAGACCAGCCGACCTGTCGGAGAGCTTGTCTCAATCTTTTCTGTCAGCGATTCAAAGTTGATGTTCCGCAGTTCGAGCTCTGCGATGAGCTTCACCAGGTCGGCTAGATTTCGTCCGAGCCGGTCAAGGCGCCACACGACGAGGGTGTCGCCTTCTCGTAGACTCTTGAGGCAAGCTTCAAGTTGTGGTCTTCCGGTGTTCTTTCCGCTGGCTTGTTCTTCGTAAACCTCCCTGCATTTGGCGCGCTTCAGGGCGTCATTTTGCAGGTCAAGTGTCTGGTCCTCGGTCGAGACTCGTGCGTAGCCGATTCGCATGTCCCAAATCTTAGCAAGGCAAGGATATTTCGGACACAGATTTCAAGATAAGTTGTGAGACACTTCTGAGCAGCGAAATGGCTGGGATCTGGGGCGGAGCGCCATTGTCCTGAAAACCTCCGTATTCGCTACACTCCTCGATCATGCCCCGTCGCGAGCTGCTGACCTCTTCAGAGCGCCTTGAACTGCTCGCCTTCCCAACGGATGAGGGAGAGCTGATTCGCCTGTACACGTTGACGAAGACTGATCTGGCCTTTGTCAGACAGCATCGCGGGGACCACAACCGCCTCGGCATTGCGGTGCTGATGAGCTATCTCCGCTACCCGGGAAGAGTGCTGGCGGGTGACGAAAGGCCGCACGGTCCTGTTCTCGATATTGTCGCCGGACAGCTCGGAATTCCGGTCGATGTGTGGGATGTCTATGCGGAGCGCGATGCGACGCGGCGAAGCCATCTGCTTGAGCTGCTGCCTCGGTTGGGAATGGAGCAGTTCGGGACCAGGCACTACCGATCCATCTCGGCCTGGCTTGATCCGACAGCCTTGCAGACGACGCGGGGGAGCGTTCTCGCGCAAACCGTTGTAAATGAGCTTCGGAGACGGCTGATCGTTCTTCCTCCGGTTGCGGTGATCGAACGTCTGTGTGCCGAAACGATGACACGTGCACAGAGGAAGGTTTTCGCTCTTCTCACCGAGGACCTCAACCTTGAACAGCGCACCAAGCTGGATCAACTACTGGAACAACGCGAGGGAAGCCCGTACAGTACGCTCTCTTGGTTACGGATGCCGCCGGGAGCGCCCACCCCGAGAGCCGTACTCGGCCATATCGAGCGGCTCAATGCAATCCGGGATCTTGGGTTTTCTTTGGAGGTAGGTCATAAACTGCATCAGAACCGTCTCCTGCAGCTCGCCCGTGAAGCCGGCCAAACTGCGGTGTATCAACTCAAGGAGTACGAGCAGGCTCGGCGTCACGGCACGCTGGTCGCGCTGATGATAGAAACGGCGGCGACGCTGATCGACGAAATCATCGACCTCAATGACCGACTGATCGGCAGTTTCTTTACCAAGTCGAAGAACAAATACGAACGAGCCTTTGCCGAACAGGGCAAAGCCATCAACGATAAGGTTCGGCTCTACGCAAGAGTTGGCGCGGCTCTGGTCGATGCCCGGGAGCAAGGGCGCGACCCGTTTGCGGCAATTGAAGCGATCGTACCCTGGGACTCTTTCTCTGCCAGCGTGAAAGAGGCGGCGGAACTCGCGCGGGATCAGGACTTCGATGCGCTCTCACTCATTGGAGAGCACTATCCTCAGCTTCGGCGCTATGCCCCCGCGTTGATCGAGACTCTTCAACTTCGTCCCACTCCGGTTGCACGCGAGTTGGTCGAGGCGGTTGAAATGCTGCGGGAGATGAACCGAGACGGTCTGCGGAAAGTGCCCGAGCGCGCACCCTTAGGCTTCATTCGCAGACGTTGGGAGTCGTATGTGCTCGGTCCTGAAGGCATCGACCGTCGCTTTTACGAACTCTGTGTCATGGCTGAGTTGAAGAATTCGCTGCGCTCGGGCGATGTATCGGTAGCTGGCTCCCGCCAGTTCCGCGACTTCGAGGACTACCTCATGCCGCACTCCGAGTTTGATCGCAGGCTCGCACAAGGCCAGATCCACGTCACTATTCCTACGAACGCCGCTGCGTACATCGAAGAGCGGATGTCGCTGCTGCGCAGTGCTCTCGATCAAACGAATGCTCTCGCTCGCGAAGATCAACTGCCAGATGCAGAGTTGAACAGTGCGGGACTCAAGATCAGCCCGCTTGAGAACAGCGTTCCAAAGGAGGCCGAAGCCCTTCGGGATGCCCTCAGTAGTATGCTTCCACACGTCAAGATCACGGACTTGCTGATGGAAGTGGACCGCTGGACCGGCTTCACGCGGCATTTCACTCATCTCAAATCGAACGAGCTGGTGAAAGATCCATCGCTCCTGTTAACGGCTATTCTGGCTGACGCAACGAATCTCGGCCTCGGTAAAATGGCCGAATCGTGCCCTGGCACAAGCCCTGCCAAGCTATCGTGGTTAGTCGCATGGCACATTCGCGATGAAACCTACTCGAAGGCCTTGGCCGAAGTCGTCAATCATCAGCATCGCATTCCGTTTGCCGCGAACTGGGGCGAAGGAACCACGTCATCTTCTGATGGCCAGCGCTACCGCGCGGGCGGCCGCGGTGAAGCGGCCGGTCAAGTGAACGCAAAATACGGAAATGATCCCGGCGTTACCTTCTACACTCACGTTTCCGACCAGTACGCGCCCTTCCACACCAAGGTCATCAACGCGACTGTACGGGATGCGACGCATGTGCTCGATGGCCTGCTCTATCACGAGTCCGAACTACGGATCGAGGAGCACTACACCGACACCGCCGGCTTCACCGATCACGTCTTCGCTCTGTGTCACCTGCTCGGCTTCCGCTTTGCACCTCGCATACGCGACCTGGCTGACAAACGTCTTTATGTGCCGGACAAGCCTGCACAATGGTCAGCGCTCGACTCCATGATCGGCGGATCCATCAATACGAAGATCATCGGACAGCAACTCAGCGAGGTCCTTCGGTTGGCCGCATCCATTCAGCACGGTACCGTCACCGCGTCCTTGATCCTGCGCAAGCTCGGCTCCTATCCTCGCCAGAACAGCCTTGCCCTCGCTCTACGCGAGATTGGAAGAATTGAACGAACTCTCTTCATGCTGGCGTGGCTCGAAGATCCGGCACTGCGGCGGCGTGTCACCGCCGGTCTAAATAAGGGCGAAGCCCGCAATGCGCTGGCACGAGCGGTATTCTTCAACCGGCTCGGCGAAATCCGTGACCGCTCCTTCGAAAATCAACGCCATCGCGCAAGCGGGCTGAACCTAGTTGTGGCTGCGATCACGCTCTGGAATACCGTTTACCTCGGACGCGCAACAGGACAGATGACAAAATCATGGCAGGTTGAGCAAGCCTTGCTCCAGCACGTCTCCCCGCTCGGCTGGGAGCACATCAATCTCACCGGCGATTACACTTGGCACACGAATAAACGGGTAGCCAAAGGCGGCTTCAGACCTCTCCGAGGCCCCCGAAACGGCTCCGGCGGCCCTTAGCGTACATAAATTTCCCTTTCTTGAGGTGCCCCCGTTTTGGAGAAGTGATGGGAAGAGTTTGCGCCAATCATATGGAGTCTTGCTGCGGAGAACACCGTAGATGGCATGAAGCAACTTACGCGCTACCGCAACCAACGCCTGAAGCCGCGCTTTATGCAGCAGTTCATAGAAAGCTTTCATTCGTGGATCGCAACGCGAAGTAACCAAAGCAGGCATATAGAGGGCACGGCGCAGGTGACGGTTACCAGCGCGGCTCATGCGCGATAGCTTCCGAACCGAGGTGCCGGAAACTTCGTGCACGGGATCGAGCCCGCTGTGGGCGACCCACTCGCGCACGGTCATATCCGATGAGAGTGCACAGAGTTCTCCGAGCAATTGAATAGCGCTTATTTGAGCAATGCCTGGGATGCTTGTCAGAAGCGCATATCGCTGTCGCAGTTCGTCGTTCTGCCGAACCAACGTCATCGCATAACCTCGCAATTTACGAATACGTCGTCCTGTCGCAATCACGAACACTACCTTGCTCGCCTCAAACGCCCGGAAGAGACACTGTTCCGAGCGTTTATACCGCTACGCGCATTTGGAACTTTTGCGCAACTGGTTCAACGATCTGCACTACGCCATGCCCAGGGTTTACCTGCTCACGAAGTCGTAGCAAACCAAATCCCTTCAGCTTGTTCACATCTCTGGTCACTGAACCCCTGTTGCGGCCCAACTCTTGTGCCAGTGCCGAAATGCTAAGCCGCTTCGTCCGGACGACCTGGCAAATCCGCACACGCTGGGCTGTCAGGCACTCCATCATGTCTAGAGGATCAGCGAAGGTGATGATTTTCTCCGCCTCTAGCCGTTCACCGTTCTCTCGTTTAGAGGCACGGTCAAGTGAGCGCTGAACGTGTCCATCAATTCCGTCGGTAAACACCTTAGTCTTCATAGCTTCTCCTGATAGCCTCAACTTCTCGGTAGAAACGCTTCGCTGTCGCCAAATACCCTCTAAACTGCACTGGTCGAACATCCCCGTTGCTGTGACGCTCATGAACGCCGTGAGCGTTATCAAAGCCAAGTATTCGACCTTTGTCCACTCTGGTTATGTGGGGTAGGAGAAAGGCGAGGTTGTATCGGACGACTTCGCCCTCAACGTTGACCCATACCTCTTCCCGGAGAATGCCGATCCCCCCGGCGCACCGAAAGCGCGTTTCATAGTCGGTGTCCTTGCGCAGGTCAGCACGTCCAGCCATATACAAAGAGTATCCCAGATGATGCCGACGAAGCAACACCTGTTCCTGTTTTGCCTCTATCGCACGGCTTCGAGCAAATCGCTGTAGTAGGTTGGGTTCCAGTTCTCAACTGCTTTTAGGCATGCCGCAACAACAACCTTGCATTCGCTGGTATCTGGAATGAGAAGAGAACGATTCAATGTGGTGTTGTGAGAATAGTCGTTGATGAACTTCCAAACGCGCTCTCTTTGTATAGGGTCAGGTGGCCCAACTCTACAGTGAGTCGATCAAGGGCGCCAAGAGAATACGAGAAGATCATTCGCTGCCGCTGGCGATGACCCCTCTACACGAGCTATTCGCGCCGGTACGGAATCGCTACGAGCAATTGACCGGAATGAAGGATTGTCATGAGGCGGCAGTGATGCACCACCGGCTATCGCTTTATGGTCCCCCACGTGAGCGGTGCGGTAAACCTTTACGAACCCCACTCGCCAAGCTGTGTGGAGGCTGCATGTTTCCCGGGAGTCGCTAAAGTTGCCGCTCGACTTTCCGGGAACTCGGGTCCAGTGCTGAGACGTCAGGCTGGATTGGCAAACGGAAAGCACGTTTCACAGGACTAATAGTCAAAGATCGGCTCAGGCTGAGTTCGATGAGTGGCTTAGTCTGTTCACGTTCCCCAACGGCTCAGTTAGTCAGACTCGATGCACGTTACCTCGATATGGAACCTATTCGGTAACTCCGTCGTTAATCTGTCCGCAGTCCATACGCAGGGTCCCGTTGTCGTTGAATACCAACCCGTAAAAGCGGAGGATACTGCCCGCGGCGGCCGAACTCTTGTTGAGCATCTGCGTGTTGCTGTCGGCGTAAACCACAACCGTGTTCGGAGCTGTCAGCAGCGTCGTCTGCCCCGGCTGCACGGCGAATTGTGGGAACAGATCGTATGGGGCCAACGTCACAGTGTATTCGGTGAACCCGCCCTCGCTGGAGATCGCGCTAATCGTACCGTTGATCGTTTGCGGCCGCAGAATCATGGTAGTCAGTGGAAAATATAGAGGGTCGGGCATGTTGGCCGTCGCTTGTGTTGTTATAGTCACGCTCTGCCCGGGCACTACAGTCGCGGAGTTAAAAGTCGCTTTGAAGGGAAGGGACGCCAGATTTTTGAATTGGTCCGAAGGCTCGAACTGTGAGTTGCCGAAATTGACATAGCCAAATCCGCCGAGTCCTGAGGGCAGATAGCCTTGCTGTGCCTCCCCAATGAGATTCGCGACCGGTGTGGAGTTGGAGACTAATATCAACGGTCCGGTGGCTACAGTCAGGTTTGTCGTTTCCGTGCTGATTGCCGAAACTCTCGTAGCCACGAGCGAGCCATCCTGTTGAAGGGCCACATCCATATCTATGGGCACTCCCGCGGCAATCATCGACTCGCCACGAGCGGCCAGTGCAGCGGTCAAAGCGATTCCATCGCTTGATGAACTCCGGCGTATACCGTCGAACCCAGCGCAGAATCTTCGTATGGGCAAGCTGGAGTCCTCGTTCGGCCATCATCTCCACCAAGTCACGGAAGCTGAGCTTGTAGCGCAAATACCAACGCACGCACAGGAGGATCACCTCGCGGTCAAAGTGCCGTCCTGCAAACAACTCTTCGATGTTTCTCAGCCTGCCCATTGTCAGCCCTCAATCACAAAGACCACTCTATCCGACGGCATCTCGCTATTTGCACCAGAGCCCCTCGATCTACGATGGCCTCGGAGTGCGCTATACGGGCGACTTCAATGCCGTCTCCACAGCCGTGCGGCAGGCCATCCACTCCATCAACCGCACACTTCCCATCAGCCACATCACCACGCTCGACGCCGTCGTCGATCGCGCTATCACCAATCAGCGCCTCGTCGCCGAGCTTTCTGCGTTCTTCGGCCTGCTCGCCGTCTGTATCTCCGCCATCGGTATCTATGGCCTGATGAGCTACATTGTTAGCCGTCGCACCAACGAGATCGGCATCCGCATGGCTCTCGGCGCCGCACGGTCGAGTGTGCGCTGGATGGTCATGCGCGAGATCGTTCGGCTTGTCGTCCTCGGCATCGGTATCGGCACCGTCATCTCCCTCGCCGCGGGACGGCTTGTCGCCACCATGCTGTATGGTCTCAAACCCACCGAACCCAATAACCTCGCCCTCGCCATCGCCGTACTCCTTGTCGTTGCTCTCACCCCCGGTTACCTCCCAGCCCGCCGAGCCTCCAAGGTTAACCCTATGGAAGCCCTACGCTACGAGTAGTCCTGCCTTGGTTCATCCTTCCACGATGTAGAAATTGGGCGCTGTTGCAAAAAATTGAAGGAAAAATGAGAGTGAGAGAGTCTGGCATAGAGATGGCGGAATTTAAGCGAATGCGGCTTGCAACTGCAGCATGGCCTCAGTCATGATGGAGGGCCCGAGTCCAAAGGCGCGCTCGACCAGGCGAACCTCTCCTCGTATTCCTGCCGATAGCATCCAGAGTTTTGCTTGTCCTTTACGCAAGGCATGCGAAGTCAGCTTGCTCTGTATCGCCGAGTTCGAGATGCTCGGGTCGAAGATAAAGACGTTGGGGCCAAAGTTGGGCGTCTTCTGGGCCATCGCTCGACGGCCACCCACGAAACAAATCCCGGCCACGAGGCCCAGCACAAACATCTGCGCAGCGAGCCTGCGCCATGTCCTCTCAAAGCAGTCGACGGTTAGTAGTGCTCTGCATTGGTTGTTCTGCAATGAAGTTTGGAATATTTGGGTCTAGCATGGGGCCTGGCACTCTCCTGAGGTAAATCGATCGGCTTGGTCGCCGCGGATCTTGATCTCAATCGACTCCCCATGCGTCTTCGCGCAGGCAAGTTGCATGTCGGCATCTGGGTCATATGGGGAGGTCGAAATGACGTACACCATACTGCCCGACTTGGTGCGTAACTGTCTAGCCTGATGCTCAAATAAATAACTCTTCCGCTACCAGTTCAAAACCGAGATCCTCGAAACGAAAGACCCGCTGATGAAGACCCTGTCCTTGTGCCGACTGATATCGCCACTATTGTTGACTCTCCACGTTAGTAAGCCTTTCGGAAAGACCTACCCGATCAGGGGTGCACGGAAACACCGTAGAGCTGGGCTGATACAGAGTGCCAGGCGTCTCGTTGTTCAATCCTTCGTGCGGCCGCTCGTGGTTGAATCCTCTGCTCTACGGATAGTTCGTCACCTTCGGAGTCACCCTCGGCTTTACAGACGTCGGCCGGCCCACATCATTAATCACGTTGTCGATCGAACCAAGATTGCCCAACGCCACCGTGATCATGTCATGGAAGCGCACCTGCGACGTCTTTGGAACCTCGATCGCTCGCGTCAACAATACGTCCGATTTGCTAAAGACGCTGTAAATCCCCAACCCCCACGCCTCGTGGCTCGTCACGCTATCCGCTACCTTGTACGACGCCCATCCACTTGTCCCCGGAGCGCTCGTATAGCTCTTCTGGTCCGGGGGATCGTATGGAATCTCCGACTGATAGAAATACGTTCGTCCGCCATTCCCATTCCACAGCACCTGAAACTCCTGGTGGTGCTCCACGAACAGCCCATATACGGTCACTTTGTTGCCATTCACCACCAGCCCATTCGCGCTCACATTGCTCTCCCACCCTGAGCCCCGCCCGTGATCCGCGCGCCATATCCACGTGTGGTCCACAATCGTGTCGTTACTGTTGATCCGCAGGTTCACCCCTGCGCGTCCAACTTTCGCACCACCCACGCGAAAGAACACATCTTCAAGGCAGATCGGATTCTTCGCATGGCTCGCTTTGCTCTCTTCCGGCCCAACCTCCATCAGCACGGGAGACTTCGTCTCGCCCGCATCAATCAACAACCCGGCGACAATCACTCCATCCACATCCGCAGTCGTCAGCGCAGCCGTCCCGTTCACCGGCTTCAGCGTAGCGAACCCCAACCCATACACCACCGTGTTCGCACGCGTCACATGAATTGCGTTCTCCAGTTCGTAGATCCCCGGAGTCAGCAGCAGATTCTTTCCCTTCGCCAGCTCTGCATTCATCGCCGTGGCGGTATCACTCGGCTTCGCAATGTAGAACTTCGCCAACGGAATTGTCGCACCCGGCGTCTTTCCACCGTGCCATGTCACGCCTGAACTATTCGTCCGCAGCGCAGGCACGCGAATCCCATATCGCCCCTTCGCATCCACCACCAGAAACGGCTTCTCCCGCACCACTGGAGTCTCCGCCACCTTCGTATACGGAGGCTGCGGCCACTCGCCCGCCGGAGGCTTCGTCACCCCCAAGAACACCATGTTCCAGTTTGACCCTGTCCAGCTCCCCCACTCTGAATTGCGCGAGATCCACTGCTGCTGCGTCCCTGACCCTACATTTCCATCGACCACAGTATCCGACATCCACCCGCCGCTCGCCCAGCCGTGCTTCTGGTTCAGCAGCATGTCGCCCTTCACATGCATCCGGCGAAACGCCACCGCCTGCGACACCGCCCACTGCATCGTGCCGCCCACAGGACTCACCGAGAAACCCTCAGCGCTCCTCCAGAACGTCGTCGTCGCATTGTCGTTCCTTGATGCCGCATCGACATGCACATTGCCCGCGATGTGCACGCTGTCCGGCGAATTTCCCAGCCCCAGCGCCTGCGTATAGAACCCAATCGGCACATTCAGCTTGTACTCACCGGGCAGAAACAGAAACGCGTTCCGTTCCTTGCCGAACTCGTTGTGCTGCTGCACGGCATACACCTTATCAATCTGCGCCTGAATCTCCGCCATCGGTATCGTCGGCGAAAAAACCATTACATCCGGCCCAAACTCAGGAGCCTTGGACCCAGTGGCTCGCAATGTTCCCACCGAACCCGCGACCACCCAAACCGCCAGCCAGCCCTTAGCTCTCAACCGCCAACCCTTCATCAAGCACCTCAAACCGAACATAAAACCGCCGGTGCCATCATTACACAAACACTTGTCTTAACAGTTTCCTGAGCTTATAGGAGCTACTCGACGCCGCCCTTTTCGAGACTGTTACGAAACTCGACGCGTGGCCCCGGCTCGTAGCTGGCCCTACTTCCCGTCTTTCTTCTGGAAGGCGCCGATCACAGCTTATTTTGCCCCTGCAGTCAGGACCCTTTCGACCTTTGCGTCATGTTCCCGCGCTACCTTGATAGCATCGCTGTTCCCATACGGTGCAAGATAGGAGGCCATCCTTTCGATGTGCTTCGGGCGTGAGCGGGACCTGACATAGACAGTAATCTTGCGGTGCGAAGAACCAACTTGAGCGTGTCGGAAGAGATCAATCGCCCCGCAAGACCGATACATGAAAAATAGAGCAATGAAGTCGACTCTTATTGTTAGGTTGACGACAATGGAACGCATTCCGTCGCAGCACTGACGCTTATGGAGTCGACGTTTTCCAGCCACCTCCCATCGCGCGGATGAGCGCAACCGTAGACACAGCCTCAGCGCCCTTTACCTGCGTGGCGGTCTGTTCGTTTGTAAGCAGGGTCTGTTGGGCAACAACCACGTCCAGATAGCTCACCAAGCCGGCCTGATATTGGTTCAGCGCAATGTCAGCAGCGCGTTTTGCATCCGCTACAGCGTTTGCTTCGGCCTGCGACTGACGGGCAAGATAGTGGATGGCTGCCAGTTGGTCCTCCACGTCACCATAGGCAACGAGGACGGATTTCTCGTATTGCAGGACTGACTGGCGGTAGATAGCCTGCGCCTGGTCTACATTGGCGCGCAGTCTGCCGCCTGTAAAAATCGGCGCGACAGCCGATCCGATGAGCGATGCAATCGAATTCTGCCAGTTGAGGAGCGAAGCTGGGTTGCTACTTTCATATCCAGCGAAACCCGTCAGCGAAAACTGCGGATAATAGGCGGCCTTCGCGACTCCAATCTGCGCACTCGCCGAAGCCGCCGAACGCTCAGCGGAGGCGACGTCTGGCCGGCGTTCGAGAAGATCGGACGGCAGTCCGGGAGGGATATGTGGCAGGTCGATGGGCACCACGTCCGGACTGATATGAAAACCTTCGGCCGTCTGGCCGGCCAGTACAGCGATGGCGTGCTCCAGTTGGTCGCGTTGGATATGCAGCCCTTCGAGTTGAGCACGGGTCTGGTCAAGCAAAGTCTGTGCCTGCTTGACTGCCAGCTCACTGATTAGTCCGTGTCGAAACTGATCGTCAGTGATGTCGTATCCGCGTTGCAAATCCTTTTCTGTCTTCTCGATGATGGCAACTTCCGCGTCCGTTTCGCGAAGTTGGTAATAGTCGGTTGCGACGGAGGCCGCGACCGTCAGCTTGACGAAGAGAAGGTCATCCTGTGTTGCCTGTTGCGCGGCTGTGGCCGATTGCACCATGCGCCGGACGCGTCCCCAGGCGTCGATCTCATAGCTCATGGTCAACGGCAGTTGTATGTCGTTATAGGTCGCTGCCAGCCCATTTGTATTGCCGTTGTTGGGGCGCTGTTGCGCCTCACGAGTGCGTGAAACTGAAGGTTGAGCCGCTACGGTGGGATATAGGTTGGAACGTACAGAGCGCCTGGTTGCATCCGATTGGTCCACATGAGCAACGGCGATGCCGATGTCCCGGTTTGCCTTCTCCGCCTGAGTCTCGAGCTCGTTCAGCTTAGGATCATGAAAGACCTCCCACCACGCGGCTGGGGACGGGACCGCTGCCTTGTCGGAAGACGGCGCAGGCTCCTGATAGGCCGGAGGAGCAGGTACGGCCGGGCGCCGGTAGTTCGGACCCACCGTGCAACCCGAGAGCAGCAATCCCGAGGCACACAGGGTCGTGATTGCCAAGAAGCATGAGTTTGCTGTTTGTTCACGCATGTCAGGCCTGTCCTTTTGTGCTGCCGCCGCTCTTTTGAACTGTGACCGGCATCCCATTCACGAGATAGTCCGGAGGATTGGCAATAAGGGTGTCCTGAGCCGTGATGCCGCCGGTAATCTCGACGGTATTGCCGAGGTCGTTGCCAATCGTCACCTTGCGAAGTTCAACCTTATGTTGCGCATTGACGACTGCTATCTGCGGTCCCGCGGCCTGGAATAAGATGGCTCCTGCAGGAACGAGCAATGGACGGCTGGGAACTGCCAATTTAATGTGAACCTGCCCATAGGCGCCAGGCATGAGCTTCCCTGTGGGATTGGGAATATCGACCTCAACCAAAAGCGTACGCGACGGTACATTGATTGCCCGAGTGCTTCGTGTCACCTGGCCATCAAAGCGCTGACCAGGCAATTCTGTAAGCTCTACATTGACGTGCATGCCGTCATGAATCTGTTGACTGTATCCTTCTGGCACCGGGATGAAGATTCGCATCGTGCTCGTCTTCGAGACGCGAAACAGTTCGGCACCGGTTCCGCTATTACCTGCGTTTATTAGGTCGCCAGTATCCGTATGCCGCTCAGTGATGACGCCATCAAAGGGGGCAACCACCTTCTCGTAGATCTGCTGCTGTTCGAGGTTAGACAAATCTGCGGACGCAGCCGCGACGGTTGCCTGCTGGGCAGCAAGGTTCTGATTGTTCTGGTCCACCTGTTGCTGGGCCACGGAATTGTCTTTGATCAACTCCTGATAGCGTTTTGCGGTGATGGCTGCCAGGGTCAGATTGGCCTGTGACTGGCTGAGCATCGCCCTGGCGTGCAGGAGCTGCTGGTCGACCTCCGGTGCATCGATCACCGCGAGCAGTTGGCCGCTCTTCACATGCTGTCCAATATCCACGTACCACTTGCGGATATAGCCGCTGGTGCGAGCGTACACAGGAGATTCATCGTATGCCTGAAGCGTTGCGGGCAGCGCGATTTCATCGGAGGCCTCTCCTTGATTTGCCTGAATCACATCGACGGTCGTAGCCATCGATGCCTGAGTATTCGCGGCGAGCACTTTGTCACTGTGAGATCGCCCTCGCAGGGTGATCAGGCCAAGAACGCAGAGTAGGCCAGGGATCACCAGAAACCACAGCAATCTGGTACCTGGTGTCCTGCGTTCACTATTGTGAAGGTTCGTTGACGGCGCTCCAGCTCCGGCCGGTGGTACAGAGTTTCTATTTTCCATGGGATGCCTCCTCCGAGGTGAGACCTGCTCCAGATCGATTGCGAACGATCGCGAAAACCGTGGGCACAAAGAACAGAGTTGCTACCGTTGCAAAGAGTAGACCGCCGATGACAGCGCGTCCCAGCGGAGCGTTCTGTTCCCCGCCTTCGCCGAGCCCGAGCGCCATCGGAACCATGCCGATGATCATTGCGAGAGCCGTCATCATGACCGGCCGCAATCGAGTTGCTCCTGCCGCGAGTGCCGCCTTCCGAGCATTCTTGTTCTCCGCAAAATGTTCGTTCGCGAAGGTGATTACAAGCACGCTGTTCGAGGTCGCCACGCCGATGCTCATGATCGCTCCCATCAGGGCGGGGACGCTCAGTGAGGTATGGGTAAGAAACAGCATCCAGCAGATTCCGGCAAGCGCTCCTGGCAGAGCGGTGATGATGATGAAGGCCTCGCTCCAGGATTGAAAATTGACGACGAGAAGCAGATAGACCAGAGCGATCGCGAAAGCCAGCCCCCCGAACAGGCCTACGAACGAGGAATGCATCGTCGAAACCTGACCGCGGGTCACGAGAAAGCTGCCTTTGGGAAGCTGAGCCGTTGCCCTATCTGTAATCTTCTTTACTTCCGAAGCGACCGAACCAAGATCGCGACCTTGCACACTCGCATAGACGTCGACGACCGGCTGCACGTTGTAGTGGCTTGCGACGGCAGGCTCCTCCATCCGGCGCATGCTGGTCAGGTTCTCGAAGAGCTGGGGCGTCGATCCGCTATCGGTCCCGGTGATCGGGATCGTGCGGAGGTTGTCGAGCGAGCTCACCTTGTATTGAGGTGTCTGGACTGCGATGTTGTAGGAGACGCCGTTTTGTGGGTTGAGCCATAGGTTTGGGCTGGTCTGATAGCTTGAACTCAACGAGATCAACAAACCACTCGATACGTCTCTGGCAGTCAATCCAAGTTGCTGGGCACGCACCCTATCCAAATCAAACTGAAGACGGGGCTGGTCCATAAGCTGCTGGACATGCACATCCACCGCTCCAGGAATCGCCCTCATCCCCTGTGCGATCTGCGAAGCGAGTGCGAAGTTCCCAATTCGGTCTTTGCCCACAATTTGGATGTCGATAGGGGCAGGGAGCCCGAAGTTCAGCGTTTGACTCACGATGTCTGCTGGTTGAAAGAAGAACTCGGTTCCAGGAAATTCCTTCGGAAGCTCATCTCTCAGGCGAGCGACATAATCTGCCGTTGGCTGGTGCTTCGTGTCGAGCGAACCCAGAATCTCTGCGTCTGCATTGCCGATGGTCCCACCGTTGCTGTAGGACAAGTTAATTCCGCTGGTGGGAAGGCCGATATTGTCCAGTATCCCGCTCAGTTCCGAGGCCGGAATCTTACTTCGAATGGAACGCTCGATCTGGTCCGTGAGACGGGCGGTCTCTTCGATGCGAGTGCCGGTCTTGGCGCGTACATGAAGGCGGAATTGCCCAGTATCAACGGTGGGAAAGAAGTCATTTCCCAACACACGGACAAGGGAAACGCTCGCCAGACAGAAGAGGACGAAACAGGCAGCGAAGATGGCACGATGATCCAGACAGAGTTGGAGCAGAGAAGAGTAGCCCCGCTGAAGCCTGGCGAAGGCTGCCTCAAAACGATGGTGCAGGCGGGCGAACCAGCTCGACTCGAACTCGGAGGCGCCGCTGCGTTTCCGCTCAACTACCTTCCGTATGAGGAACATCACGAGCGTTGGAATGATGGTGCGTGAGAAGAAATAAGACGCAAGGAGAGCGAACACAACAGCCTCGGCCAATGGAACGAAGAGATACTTTGGCACGCCGCTCAGGAAGAACATCGGGACGAAGACGATGCTGATGCACAGGGTCGATACAAACGCAGGTACTGCGATCTCCTGAGCGCCATCGAGAATAGCTTGACGAAGATCTTTGCCTAGCCCGAGTTGACGCTCGATATTTTCGATCTCCACCGTAGCGTCGTCGACCAGAATGCCCACCGCAAGCGCAAGTCCCCCGAGGGTCATGATGTTGATCGTCTCTCCGAGCGCGCTGAGGATCAGCACCGACATAAGGATCGATAGAGGAATCGAAATGCAGATGATGAGCGTGCTACGCCAGCTCCCGAGGAAGATGAGAATGAGGATGGAGGTCAATCCCGCGGCGATCAGACCCTCGCGCAGTACGCCTTGCAATGAAGCGCGTACAAAGATGGATTGATCCAGCAGGGGCCGCATGACCAGTGTGGAAGGCATTGAGGCCGCGATCCGAGGAAGCAAAGCACGCACGCCAGAGACGATAGCCAGAGTTGATGCATTACCTGCCTTCTGAATGCTGAGGAGAACGCCGCGCTGCCCATCCTGCCGCACGATGTTCGTCTGCACGGCATATCCATCCCGTACATGGGCAACGTCGTGCAAGTAGACGACTGCCCCGTTCACGGACTTCACCGGGAGGTCGTTGAGTTCTTTTACTGTGACGGGTGTGCCATTGAGGCCGACGTTATATTCCGTCGAGTTAATCTTCGCGGTGCCAGATGGAAGGATGACGTTCTGAGCATTCACGGCATTCACGATATCGGTAGCCGACAACCCCTTCGCGGTCAGTTGCTGCGAATCGATATCGACCATGATCTGTCGAACCTTACCTCCATAGGGGATGGGCACGGCGGCTCCCGGAATCGTTGCGAGCTGTGGGCGGATGAAGTTCGCGCCAAGATCGTTCAGTTGCTGCTCGGAGAGGCCCTGTCCGCTCAATCCCAATTGCAGGATCGGCACCGTGGATGCGTCATAGCGGATAACCAGGGGAGGAGTGATGCCGGGCGGCAACTGTTTCAGCGTAGCCTGAGCTTCTGCGATGACCTCTGCGATTGCCCCATCGACATTCGCATTCGGCTGGAGATACACCTTTACAACGGCAACACTATTCAGGGATTGCGACTCGATATGCTCGATGTTGTCGACCGTCGTCGTTAGAGCGCGTTCGTAGATGGAGGTGATGCGGTTTTCCATCTCCGCCGGCACAAGCCCGGTATAGGTCCAGATGATGCTGACAACCGGCACATTGATGGACGGAAAGATGTCCACAGGAGTGCGCAAAATCATCACCGGCGACACTAGAAACAGGAGCAACGCCAGAACGACGAAGGTGTAAGGGCGTGAGAGCGCTATTTTAACAATCCACATCGCAGTCCTCGTAGTGCATGGAGGTGGTGAAGGAATCCATGCGTTATCTTCAGGACTAACGTTAGAGGGAGTCGAACCCTCTTTGACACGCGAATGTAGGTGTAAGTCAATACACCCGAATGGGTGTATCGGGAAGGCTAGAGATGAAGTATGCCGCGGCGCATAGCAATCGTGACTGCTTCTGTGCGGTCGTTTACTTCGAGCTTCGCGAGGATATTCTTGACGTGCATTTTGACAGTGTCTTCGGCGATGGATAGCTCCGCACCGATTTCTTTATTCCGCTTGCCACGAGCCATAAGGGTGAGCACTTCAAGTTCACGGGGGCTCAACTTTTCCGAGGCAAGATGTTCTGCCAGTCGCTGTGCGACTTCAGCCGGAATGTGTTTCTTGCCTGCATGGACCGACCGTATCGCACGGACCAGTTCATCGCGGCCAGTGCCTTTGACGACATAACCACTGGCGCCAAGGGCAAGGGCACGTTCGATATCTGCATCGCCTTCGAGCGAGGTAAGAATGAGAACTCTCGCTTTGGGGAATGTTGTAAAGATCTTCTCCATGACTTCGTATCCCGACATGTCGCGCAGGCGTAGGTCGAGAAGTAATACATCGGGCTGCAACGCGGAATAGAGCTCGATCGCATCCTGCCCTGAACCAACTTCCCCCACAAGTTCCATGTCAGCCTGAAGAAGCAATATGCCGGCCAGCCCATCACGGACGATCGGATGGTCGTCCACGCAAAATACGCGAATGCGCTTCTGATTCATCGCCGATCCTTTCTTCCCGAAAGTCTGCTAAGTGATCCTCGGAGTCTTTGGAGTAACGGATAATGGGGCACTCTGTCCTGCGATTCATATGCAATCTGCGCTGGGACACGCAGAGTCCATTGCGTGCCGGTAGAAGGCGATGAACTCACAGTGAGTGCTGCGCCGATGCGCGCGGCCCGCTCTCGCATGCCGGGAATACCGAAATGGCTAGGCTTGCCTCCTTGCAAAATGCCTTCGCTGACTCCCGGGCCATTGTCGTGGACTGTAAATTGATAGTAGTGATCTCCATACTCAGATCTCACGACAACGTTGTTCTGGCCGGCATGCCGGATGGCATTTCTAAGCGCTTCACGTACGATCTGTACCATCTCCTCTCCTGAAAGGGGTTGGATCGGGCGTTCTTTTCCGGAGCTGGTAATTTGTATGATCTCTTGCGATCCCGTCATGCTCTGAACCGTATCTCTCAGCGTACTTTCGATATCCGCGTTGCTAAAAGGCCTCTGCCTGAGGATGTGCAGGGCACTCCTGCCGTTCGCCAGCGCCGTGCGCGACAAATCCAGAGCGCGCCGAAGTGGACCCTTCGCGGTAGATCCGGGAGGCGTCACCTCATCTGCGATCTCCAACTGCAGGCTGATGCCCATCATCTCCTGGACGAGATTGTCGTGGAGGTCCTGGGCAATCCGAGTGCGTTCTGACATCCTCTCTTCAAAGCGGGACTGGAGTTCCCTCGCGGCCGATCGTACACGCAGGCGATGCAGCACGAACGCGAACGACGAGATCAAGAGTACGCATAGTACAAGGAACCATAGAGTCTCATAGAAGGCAGGCAGGAGCTCGAACGAGATGCTGTCTCCCGTTTCATTCCATATTCCGTCGTTGTTCGCTGCGAGCACTCGAAATCGATAATGGCCGGGACGCAGGTTTGTGTAGAACGCATTGCGCCTTGTTCCCGCATCCTGCCAACCAGGCTCAAACCCTTCCAGACGGCATCGGAACCGCACTTTGCGAGGCTCAGAGAGACTAATACCAGTGTAGGAGATCTGCAGGTTCCGTGTATGCGGAGCAATCTTCAGACCGTTTGCCGGAGTCAGGCTTCGTCCGTCAGCAGTGAGACCCAAGATGTGAACCGGCGGGGCAACCGAGTTACGGCGCATACGAGCGAGGTCGATCATACCGATGCCCTCAGACATGGACACCCAGAGACGACCATCAGACGAGAGAGCGACCGGCCCGCTGCCGTATGCCTCCGGATTGCTCTTCAATCCATCGCCGTCATCGTAGAAGTCATATTGCAGTTGTCGGGTCTCTGGAGAAGTGTGTAATAAATCGCTGACGCTGAGTCGAGCGATACCCGTGCTGTATCCAAGCCAGAGGTTTCCACGCTGGTCGGGGAGAGTCCATATCAATCGGTTCCCAGGAAGCCCGGACTCGTGATCCCAGTGACGAAACCGTTCCCCATCGAAGTAGGCGAGCCCATTATCGGAGGCTACCCACAAAGTCCCATCAGGCTGCGATGACAAGAACCGAATCGCTCCACCGGTCAATCCATTCGCGGACGTGAAGATGTGGGAGCCTGCGGGTGGGCGCAGGATTACATCGCCATTCTCGAGTCCAAGCCAAACCTGATCTCGCTGGCCGCCTCGCAAGCTGGTAATAGTCTGCCCGGCCAGCGAGGGCTCGTTAATGTGTTCTAGACTTGAGTTGTCTTTCGAGTGCCACAAACCAGCCTGCTGTCCGTACAGCCATAGATCACCGGCTTCCGATTCAGCCATTTGCTCAATATGCGCCGTGTTGGGGAACGGTTGTAGCTGACCGATGTCACCCCGGGAGAGCTTCCGGATTCCGGTGTGCGTGGCGATCAGAAGAGCGCCATCTTTGATTGGAAGCAAACCGGTTATGGGCGTCCCCTTGAGCAACACATTATGCGGGGCTGCTGTGCCAGCGAAGTGCTCAAGTCCTGACCGGGAGCCAACCCACACTCCGTCTTCCCGAGCAGGAGTCAACGAACTGGCGATGTCCGACAATAATCCATCGCGAAGAGTATAGGTGATGAACTTATCCTGCCTCAGGCGGGAAAGGCCATTCTGAGTGCCCGCCCAGATGTTACCTTCTCGGTCCTCGAAAATGTCCCAGATGTGATCACTTGGAAGTCCCGTCGAGTGGGTATAGCGCTGCACCTCTCCATTCTGCGGAATTCTGAAGAGTCCGGCGTTCTCAGTTGCTATCCATGTGGCTCCGCTGGTGTCACGTAGGACTTTTCGGATCAGTGCTCTTTCCTTTGAAATTGCGATCAGCGCTTTTCCAGCAGGTGACTGCTCGCCCGTTCGGTCTTTGCTAACCGCGAGATGACTTGCATCAGTCATGGGAAACTCGCTCCGAGGAGCGGATGAAATCGTTGAAAAATCCTTCTCTATCAGCCGGACGACTTTATTGCGGGTTTCTACCTGAAGAGTGTGATCGCTTAGCTCCTCAATATGTTCGATAGGAGATCCAAGCATAGCGCTTATCTTCACACCCCCTCTCCAACTGATCAATAGTCCGCTAGCTGTCCCAATCAAGAGAACATCGGTCGATTTTGTGGATTCCACGGCGGTGACCTGCCCTAGTGACCCGATACCCACGCCTGGCAACTCCGGTTGAATGAACTGGAAGCCATCGAATCGGATGAGTCCATCCCCGGTACCGATCCAGAGGAATCCGTCTGTCGTTTGGGTAATACCATACGCCGTCGTAGAAGGCAGCCCATCCTTATGCCCCCAATTCGTGACAGAGAACTGCTGAGCTGATATCTGTTCTGTCAGGAGAAACAATCCCGCCATACACATTCGCGCAACCTTGTTGACGGTCCATGAAGGCAGGCGATTCATCAAGATGATTGTATGGGGCGCAAAGTAAGAGCAACAACAGTGTTTGATGCTGTGTCGAATACTTCTTTTCGTCCATTGTTCAGATGACGCCTCGTTAGGCGTGCGAACCGACGTTTCCTATAGCGGCGACGTATCTGCAACGAAGATGCAGCAATGACGCGGCTAGCTTTACAAAGTGGGAAAAAGGGACCAAGGAAAATAGTACTGAAAATCAACTAACCTCCATGAGCGCACCACGGGTGCAGTAATTTCAACGGCATGAGAGCGGCTCAGCTCCTACGCAGTTAGAAAATAATTTCGTGGTTGTGCTACTGCTGCCTTTTAAACAGAGATAGATGAGAAGATTGCCTTGCTACGGAGGCATCTCTTCTTATGGGTTATATCCAAGGCGAGGGCGAGATCAGGGAACGCTGTTCCCCGTAGTACTCGACGACTTTGTGCCAGCCGATCATGTGTGCCGCGTGATTGACGCATTTGTCGAAAAGCTTACGATGTCGAAGCTTGGCTTCGAACGCGCTCAGGCCGCTGAGACAGGTCGACCTGGCTACGATCCGCGTGATTTGCTGAAGCTTTTTCTATACGGCTATCTGAACCAGATCCGCTCGTCGCGTCGTTTGGAAGCTGAGTGCCGTCGAAACGTCGAATTGATGTGGCTTCTGGGACGGTTGTATCCAGACCATAAGAGCATCGCTGAGTTCCGACGGATACACCACGATGCAGTGATAGCGGCGGGCGCGGAACTCGTCCGTTTTGCGAAGAGTTGCGGTCTGATCCGTGGCGAGTGGATCATCGACGGCTCCAAGTTTCGCGCGGTAGCCAGCATCGACGCCGTCCGAGAAAGGGTCGCGTTACAGCGTTATCTCGACAGCTTGGAGAAGGTAGACACAGAGCTAGAGACGAAGATCGATCAATCCGCTTTGCAAGCCGCACTTGAAAAGCTGAAGCAAAATCCCGAGCCAGAGGCCGGCTTTATGCTGGTTCGTCAGCAAGCTCTCCCGGCGTACAACATTCAGACTGCCGTTGATATGCAACACCACGTGCTCCTCGATGACTAACATTCAAACAATACGTCCACGTGCCATACCAGGTACTGGCCCCCATCCTGAAAGTGATTCAAGTTAGACCAGAAGGATAATGTGGTTGTCATACACACAATGGCAAACAGCCCGTTATCTCCTTAGCTAACTTACAAACAAGGGCGGACCGGAAAAGCACTCCGGTCCGCCCTTTTCATCCCCTCCTGCATGTGGCGTTACTTCCCGGCGGCCACTGCATTAATGAAGGTAAGTCCATTTGGAGTGCCATATCCCGTCACATTGTCCCATCCGGGTGTGACCGTAAGCGAGGTATCGATACCGAAGCCAATGACAGCCCAGGTGTCGCCCCCCACAAAAGGCCAAATCGCGCTGGTGAATCCCGTGCTGGTATCCAGAGCTCCGCTAAAGAGATTTGCTGCTGAGTAGTAGTTAGAACCATTTTGATCAAACACGACGCCAGCAGGGTTAGTCACAGTGCTTGGTGTTGTTGGTAGAACATCCTGAATGTCGCCCTTCGGCAGCGCTGCAATCGCTGGTGCTGCCTGCCCGAGCGGTTTGCCAGCTTTCTGATTCGCTATCGCCCAGAAGGCAGAGAAAATTGGGCTCGCTAGGCTCGTGCCACCGAAGCCATACTGCAGAAACGCTACGCCGAACTGGTCTGAAAGAACGATAGGGACTCCGGTGTACGGATCAGCGAGGGCAGAGACATCAGGAGTTTGCCGGCCCGTCCCCGGAAGAGCTTTCTGCCACGAGGGCTTGGGAAAAAAGATGCTTTCCCCGCCCCCGGAACCAGCTACAAAGAAGCTGTTCCCGGCCGGTGGATCCTGCACAATACCACCCTGCATGAGGTAGTTGCCGACGGAGCCCCAGCCAGTCGTGATTGTTCCTGTTGAGCTGCCAACCTGGTTAAGGATACTGGTTCCACCGACTGCGGTTGCATGAGGTGAAACGGAGGGTACGCCCGCCGCACCAACCGGTGTGCCCAGTCCTTCATCTCCACTATCGCCTGTCGAGAAGTTGACTGAGATACCCTTGGCCGTTGCAACTTCGAGAGTCTGGTCCCACGATTTTTGTTCTAGGGAGCCGGCAATGAGGTCCGTGTCAATCTCGTAGCTATTTGAAACAGAGTTGCCGAGTTTGTGCGAGACCACGTACCGAATCGCATCCTGAAAGTCTTCGCTGTCCTGACCCGTTGTGACGACAACTACAATTTTGGCGCCGGGAGCCATCGCATGAGCCCAATCGACATCGAGTGCAATCTCCGTGTTCCAGCCGGTTAAGACACCCGCATTAGGATTAGCCGGTTGACCTTCCGGATAAACGATTTGGAAGTTCGACGAGGTAAGCGCGGGCAGGCCCATGAGATTGCTGAAGACGTTGGCATCTTTCTCGATCGTGGAATCCCCATAGGCTTCTACAAGAACGATTGTTTGACCTGTCCCGTCCAGCCCCTTTTTATATGCGGCAGTCAGTCCATACGCTGCCTGCAGGCTTGCGGCGTTGTAGTCGCATGAAATTAGAAGAAGCTGATTTCCCTGCATATAGACGTTTCCGAAGTAAACACCGTTGGTTGCAGGTGTGCCAGACTGAAAGTCAAAGGCTGTCGGAGCGGATAGACATTGATCGGTCATCAGGCCTCTCAGGTTCTTTGAGAGAGCTGCGGACGTGGAGCTGGTTACCTCGGTTGAGGGATAGAACTGTTTCGTTTTTGGATCGATAGCCCGCGAAACAAGCGGATGTGCCTGATGACTCTCCAGACCCGCAACGGTGGAGACATACTGTCCAGCCTCGCCGCTCAATTGCGCATTCTGAATATTTGCACGGAATACCTTTCCGTTATGCCGAAATTGGTTAATCTGGGTATTGAATGCTCGAGCAACACTTGAGGCAGCGCCGCGCACACGAATGGTGAAGCCGTTTGTGTCCGTAGACAGAATTGTCAGTCCCTGCTTTTCCAATTCCCTACGAACAATTTCGATCTGCGCACCAGTTGGGGCGTAGGTCTTCAGATCAGCGTCGGTCATCCATTTGTGGAACGTCGGGGAGGTGGGGTCGTACAACGCCTCGACAGCCTTGTCGAACTCAGTCTGCCTGGGGAGCTTAAGGTGCACCGTGAGATTGATTTCCGTAGAAGGATTCACAGGGCCGAGGTCAGCCGAATAACGAATGCCGGTTGATACGTTATTTTCTACCACTTGGGCGTAGACGGTTGAAATTGCTGCGAGCGAAACCAGAGCGCCGGTCGCTGCGCCCTTAACAAAACTTTGAAATCTCATGCTTCCTCCATAACAAATCGACTGAATTGGTGGGACAACGGGCAATGAGACGACTCGGGATAAAACTTCTTACCCTCGAGTGCTCACTCTTCTCAGCAATGACAGAATCAGGGACTAGGAATTTGAGGCGGGGCAAGAGGGGCAAGCAAGAAGATGCGTTAGCTATTCTTCTTTGCAGATTCATCTTTCTCCTGGTTGAAAGAGTTGATGGTAGTGGGGAGACCGCGTGGCTCAGGTAGGTCGGCCTAAATGTGCCGTTAGGACCGGGACGGGAGTTCCGTGGCGAAGACGTAGGTGTGCGTCAGCGTACCGAAGATTCCGGTGCGGCTCGGTCTGTGCTCAGGATTCAGCACAAGACAGGCTGGTTGTTGGATAAAAATCTGAAGAAAGATTAGCCCTAGATTCGGACGAGCGGAAAAATGCAAAGGATAATTTTGAAACTACCCAAAAGGGTAGCTCTGGGACACAGTCTATGCGTCTAGCAGTCCCCGCTGTATAGCGATCACCACCGCCTGCGTCCGATCGTTCGCATGCAATTTGAGAAGAATCTTCTTAACGTGCATCTTGACGGTGTTGTCTGTCACAAAGAGCAGATCTGCGATCTCTTTATTGCTTTTTCCTTGGGAGATCAGACCCAACACTTCGATCTCCCTCTCGCTCAGCTTGCCTGCAGTGATGTACTGAGTCAGCTTTTCGGCGGTCTCAGGCGAGAGAGATTTACCTCCGGCAACAACATGGCGGACCTGGTCGGCCAGTGAGGCGCCGTCTATGCCTTTGAGTAAATAGCCACGCACACCAAGGCTGATGGCGGTATAGATGGATACATCGCCCTGCGCCGAGCTCAGAATGATGATGCGACCCTCCGGGTGGGCCTTCAATACAGTACGTACGACGTCGAAACCGCTTTGATCGGGAAGGCGAAGATCAAGCAACATAACATCGGGCCGGAGCGCCAGATACATTTCAACCGCCTGACGGCCATTGGCAGCGAGCCCGACGATCTTCATCTGATGTCGTGCAAGTACACCCGCCAATCCCTCGCGCACCATGGGATGGTCATCAACGATCAGAACTTCGATTGGTCTTGCAGATTCAGCGAGCTGATTCGTCACGAGCGAAACTCTCCTCTTCCGGCTTTCGTTCTCGACGCCATCGTGTCCAGACTGGCTTAGTTGTTTTTACCTGCAGCGTGACCTTTGTTCCTCGGTCCAGACAACTGTCGATTGTTAGACTCGCACCGATTCGTTTCGCGTGCGCCTGCATGCCCCGCAATCCGAAGTGTCCTTCTCTTCCCTGGCGCTGGGTGATTTCATCGATGCCTTGACCATCGTCTACAACCATAACCTCGAAGGAGTCTGGAAAAAAATGTATCTTCACGCTGACGTGTTTCGCATAAGCGTGGCGGAAGGCATTGGACAAGGCTTCTCGGCAGATTCGATAAACCTCGTCGCGCACAAGAGGATCGATCGGGCGGGGATCTCCCTCACTCGTCAGTTCGAATTCAGGCAAATCGCTAAGTCGGAACTCTGCCTCAGCATGCCGTAAAACTTCGATGATGCTGTACTCTACCACCGCGGTCGAATGCAGACTTGATACCATGTTGCGGTTACGCGCTATGCTGCCACGTACACGGTCTGCGAGAGTGCTGAGCGAATCAGTTCCTGTCTCGGGCTGGTCCAACAGTTGAAAGCCGAGTAGCTCAAGCTGAAAAGCGACTCCAATCATGTCCTGAATGACGGTGTCGTGGATTTGGTAGGCGATGCGCTCTCGTTCGGCTGCTCGTTCCTGAAAGCGAAGGCTGAGACGCTCTGCACGGAACCTCGTTCTTCGCCGTGTTAGTTCAACTGCAATCCCGATAACGCCAAGAATCACGAACGTTAGAAACCACCGTGTCTGCCAGAAGAAGGGTTTGAGTTGGAGAGAGGCTGTAGCAGCTACTCCGTTTGATACACCTTCGCGATTCGTGGCGATGACCTGAAAGGTGTAACGCCCGGGCGGCAGACCAGTGTAGGAGACTACGCGTTCTGTGCCGGCGTCGATCCACTGCTGATCCCATTCAGCAAGCCGATAACGGAAGCGTGTCTGTTCGGGCGCGGTGTTGGAGGGCGCCGTGTAGGCAAATGTGATGCGGTGAAGACCCGGAGAGATCGTGTGCTCCTCCGCGGAAAAGCGCTGATCATCGACTTGTATGTAATCGAGGACCGCCTGCGCCAGTGGGTCCGGCGGGTGCGGGTTCGCAACTGCGATTCCACCAACGGTAGCAAACCAGATGCGTCCATCGCGGGAGTTAGTAGCCGTCACCTGGTTGAGGGGAAGAACGTCATTGCTCGTAAGGCCGTCGGCCTCATCGAAGATCTCAGGGGTGACATGATCTAGTTTCCCTGCGGCGAATGCCATCCACTGTTCGCGGCTCAGCAACGCGATACCCCGCGGAGTGACAACCCAAAGGTTTCCCTCCGCATCCGAGACAACGTCAAACACGAAGCTCCCCGGTAGTCCCTCACTCTGCGTGAGAGTTTTTCCTGGCCCGAGATCTTGCGGCCCGAATCGTCGGCAGGCCATAGCATGAGGCCGCGCATCGTGGCTACCGCCAAGCCGTGCTGAGGCCACGCTACGCTGAGAATGGGATGCGGAGTATTGACCACTGGCTCAAAGCGCTCCTTTGTCCAGCGATCGAGTTGCGTGTCTGTTCCAGCCCACAGGTCTCCCTGCTTATCGGTCGCCAGATAACGGATAGAATCGCCTGTTTGAGGCTGCCCAACGTCGATGCTCGACAGCTTTCCATCCTTCAGGCGGAATAGGCCGTGATGGAGAACGCTAAACCAGAGGCTGCCATCGGAGGTTGCCACAGGAGTATTAACGTACCCATGCGGGACGGAAGGTATTTTGGTGAACTTAGCTCCTCGGCGCTCAAAGATGCCATAGTCCGAGATGGCAATCGCAGGTGTGGCACCATGCTCGGCGAACCCTCGTACCTGACCAGCGGGAAGTCCCTGCGCACGTCCGTAGAGTGTTCTGTGCCCATCCTTAAACTCGGCAACTCCGCCTTCCAATGTTCCAGCCCAGACCGCACCGTTTTTTTGCTCGAAGACTGCATCGGTCTGACTGCTTCCCCCTGTCAGTTGGCTAACGCGATAACTGGTAAAGATTCCATGATGAAATCTCTGGAGACCGGCGATAGTTCCCACCCACACATCATGATTTCTATCTTCCAAGATGACACGCACGTCATCACTAGCTAGTCCATCCGCAGTCGTCAAAACTTCAGTCTGACTACCGGACTTGCGACTCAATCCATGTAATCCACCACTTGCCATCCAGAGTGCACCGCGATGATCGACCATCATATCGACGAAGTTGCCGAGTCCAGGGTGTGGCACTACCTTGAAGTTGTCCCGTTCAAGACGAAACAACTTATGGCCATCACCGGCGTAGACATTCCCCGAGTCGTCTCCGGACAGAAGCTGAATGCCAGGATGGTTGTATCGAACTACAGAATGATCAGGCTTCACCGCCAGAATGTGTTCGGTGTCGGTAATCCAAAGCGTTCCGTTCCTGCTTTCGAAGATATCGCGTAGGGTCCGGGTGTCGGCCGGCAGAAACTCAGGCTGCACTGTATCGCCGCGGGTCCGCATGAGCTTGTTTTCAGAGACGAGCCAAACGCCTCCATCGGTGGCGCGCGCAAGCATTTGGATGAGAGCGTGGGAGCCGCCAGGAATGGCAATCGTGCGAAATCGGTTGTGCGAGTAGTGAAAGAGTCCGGTAAGAGTGGCGATCCAAATTCCGCCTTCGTTGTCCCGCTCCAGCTTTAGAATCTTTTCCTGCAGTTCTGGGGGGCCGTCCTTCTCAAAACCCCTGAAGTTTAGGCCGTCAAATCGCACCAGACCGTTCAGCGTTCCGACCCAAAGAAAACCATCGGGTGTCTGCGCCAAGGTGGTCACGAAATTCTGAGGTAGTCCCTGCTCGGTTGTCCAGGTAGAGAGGACCTCACTGCGCAAAGAGAGGCTTGAATCCTCTGTCTGTAAGACCTGCGCACGCGAGCCTATAGAGAGCAGGACGCCTATGCATGCAAGTGCGACTTTTCGCTTCAACTGCAAGCCTTACACCCTAAAGGAAAGTCCCTTTTTACAACTTGTACACTGTATTAGGTCCGGCGTACCCGGTTTGTGTGTGCCCTTCAATCAATCGTACAGACGAGCGTATCTTATATCGCTGATTGGCGTAGATGGGCGTAAATCGCAGTTCATGTATGCGTGTCTCAGCGGAACCTGAATTGTGCGACTTACGACAACTGGACTTAGTGTAGCGGACCAGATGAATGCTCTGTTCCTGCCGGCGCCCGGCTAACGGGCTAACCGCACCGTACCCGTCGTTGGCCGTTCCGGCGGGTAAGGGAAGGGTTGCCGACGATCCGGGAGTTAGGTAACGAGAACGGCGTTTGAACTAAGCCGTTGGCGCGGCGGACGCTGCGGCGGTGGCTTTCTCCGGGCGTTGTGGGCTGTGTAAGCCTCGGGTCACAGAAGGTTCCCGTGACCTATCTTCGGCAGATGATGCTGGATGAACTCCAGCGTCGCAACTACTCTCAGAGCACGATGAGCCGACCCACCCTCGAGGTGGCCGACATCGTCCGTCGAACGGGCAACAGATTCTGGGAACGGCAGCAGTCGCATCTTGCATGGCCACATCGCAAGGTGCTCGATGCCATCGTCCGTTGCCGCACCGCGGCACTGGGCGGTCATCTCGATCAGTGCGTCCGCTGCGGTCATCAGGCCATCTCATTCAACTCGTGCCGCAACCGGCACTGCCCGAAGTGCCAGGGAAACGCGCGTGCCAAGTGGCTGGCCGCGCGTTCCGCTGAGCTGTTGCCCGTGCCGTACTTCCACGTCGTGTTCACGCTACCCCATGAACTCTCCGCTCTTGTATTGCAGAACAAGCGGCTGCTCTACGATCTGCTCTATCGCGCCAGCGCCGCGACCATGCTCGAACTGGCGCGCGACCCGAAGCACCTGGGAGCCGACATCGGATTCCTCGGCGTGCTCCATACCTGGGGACAGAACCTCGAGCATCATCCCCATGTCCACTACATCGTTCCCGCCGGCGGCCTGGCTCCTGATGGCTCCAGATGGATCGATTCCTCGCGACGCTTTTTCCTGCCCGTCAAGGCACTCAGCCGCCGCTTCCGCCGCAGGTTCAGGATGGGGCTTGGTGAACTCTTCGAGCAGAACAGGCTTCAGTTCCATGGCTCGCTCGAGCAGCTTGCCTCGCCTGGCGCATTCAGCCACTTGCTCTCCGAACTCGGCCAAAAGGACTGGGTGGTCTACGCCAAGCCACCCTTCGGTGGCGCCGAACATGTTCTCAACTACCTCGCCCGCTATACCCACCGCGTCGCCATCTCCAACCATCGCCTCGTGGCCTTCGAAAACGATCGCGTCTCTTTCCGCTGGCGAGACTATGCCCACGGCGGCAAGCAGAAGGTCATGACCCTTTCCTCGGATGAGTTCCTGCGACGCTTCCTCATCCACATTCTGCCCGGAGGCCTGGTTCGCATTCGCCACTTCGGCCTCTTCGCCAACCGTAGACGGACCCCATCATTGCTACGTTGCCGCGCTCTGCTCGGCACGGCAGCATGCGTCGATCCGCCCGAGCCACCCAGCTTGCGCTGTCCAGCCTGCTCCGGCATCATGGTGGTCGTCGAACGGCTAACCCGCGGCCAGGTGTATTTCCGTGCAAGCCCGACCCCGTCCCAGCCAAGGAGGAGCGCCGATGACAGCTCTTGACCGCCTCAACGCTCCTCCGGCCCCTATTCCCCCATCCCGACGTCGTGCGCCAGCACGCACCGCAAAAGTGCGTTCGAACTCCGATACCAGCCCTCAGGACTCGCCTCCGAAGATGCAGAACAAGCCTGCATTTGGCCATGGAACCGGAGTTCACGCCCCCCGAGATCTTTCGTGCCTGGAGTCGATTCTTCCTTCGTATTGCGGTCCAGATGCTGGTGATCGCGATTATCACTCTGTTGGTTCTCCACTGGAGCCTGACTGGCCCGATTGCGCGAATGGCCCAGTGGATAAAGGCACTTCGTACCGGACGACACGCCGTTCAACCTACTGAGGAAGATCTGAATCTTCTTTCGCCTTTCGCGAATGAGCTGGCGCCGCTGGCGGAGAGCATGCGGCAGGCACGTGCAGCGGCCGAGGCAGAAGCCAGACTGCGCAACATCAACGAATCACAGTGGACCGCCCAGCGGCTCGCCGATCATGTGCGCAACAGGCTGAACGGCAGCAATCTCTTTGTGGTTTCAAATCGCGAACCCTACCGGCACGTGCGGCAGGACAAGAAGGTAAAAGTCACGGTCCCGGCCAGTGGTCTGGTTACGGCAATTGAACCGATCCTTCGTGCCTGCAACGGGACCTGGGTGGCTCATGGGAGCGGCAATGCGGATGTAGAGAACGTCGACACACATGACCGCCTTCAGGTTCCGCCAGACGATCCACGCTATACGCTTCGTCGGGTCTGGCTCAACGGTGAGGAAGAAGATGGCTACTACAACGGATTCTCGAACGAAGGCCTGTGGCCACTCTGCCACATCGCTCACACGCGTCCGACCTTTCGCACGTCAGACTGGGAGTACTACAACAAGGTCAACCAGAAGTTCGCCGATGCAGTAGTGGAAGAGATAGCGGGCGAGGAACATCCTGTGGTGCTGATCCAGGACTACCACTTCGCCCTATTACCGCGCCTGCTCAAGGACCGGCTGCCCCACGCGAGAGTCGCTATCTTCTGGCACATTCCATGGCCGAATACCGAGTCATTCAGCATCTGTCCGTGGCAACGCGAGCTGCTCGACGGTTTGCTGGGAGCCGACCTAATTGGCTTTCACACCCAGGCCCAATGCAACAATTTCCTGAATACAGTGCACAACGTACTTGAGGCGAAAGTTGACTGGGAACACTTCTCTATCGAGCGCAACCAACATCGATCCTCCGTCCTCCCATTCCCGATCAGCGTTGAACTCGTTGACGATCGTTCCCTGGACGAGACAGGAATGACTGCTGAGGAGGAGCGTAGTGCACTGCTTCAGGAGCTGGGTCTCGAGGCGACATATCTCGGCGTAGGCGTCGACCGCGTGGACTATACCAAAGGGATACTCGAACGATTCCAGGCTGTTGAGTCGTTTCTCGAACGCTATCCAAAGTATCAGGGCAAATTTACCTTTACCGGCATCAATATTCGAGGTGCCAGCCTTACGGCGCAATCGAGGCTGATGGAAGCTGCGGCGCTGCTTAAGGAAGATCAGGATGGGGAACCGACGGCAATTAGCTCTACCTCACAGCAGGGCGAGGGCTGCAACTTCTTGTGCCGACACAGCAGCTGAAAACAAGGACGCCCCTACGCTCACAATCGCAAGATAGAGAATCACCATACGACATCCTGAAGCTACCAGTAATTGTTCTTGCACACTCAACTTCCTGTCGGCGCCCCCGATCAGGGGTAGCGCAAGGGAGACGATTAGCAGAAGCAAACCTTTCATCTGAACTTCGTCCGTACTTTTAGTGCAACGTTCCGGGATTTCAGTGCAATGAATCTGCAGTCGCATCGGCTTTACCTTCCAGGTTTCGATTCGTTATGTCAGGCTGCGTATTGGGTGAAGACATACTTGTTGAAGGAATGATTCAATTTTGTTTTGGGATGAAGGCCCATCCGAGCTCAGAGTGCTTCGCACTATCGCTTTGAAGGCGGCGGACAAACTTTCAGTAGGTTGACTGTGGCTGGTTCGCGATTTGGCAGCGAAATCCCCTTAAGGAGTACTGCCTCTTCCAGCGTGTCGGGGACGGGATTATGAGCTAGATCGAGATCGTTTCTGTAGAACGGATCCTGCATCGCCTCTTGCAAGCTGATGAACGTCACCCCATGATGTCGGTACAACTTCACGAGTCTAGGCAACAGTTTTGCATCGATCGCACCGACGTGCATCAGTAGGACATAGGGTATGTCATGGCCATAGAGATCCATGGACATCTTGTGCGCATATCCTAGTTCCCTCAACGCCTCCTGCAAGTAACTGTCCTCCAGTTTTCTTACTGAGTCGTTGTCACCGCTGGCCATGCACCGCGCATAAGGCTCGTTGTAAGCGTAATCGGCGAAGCTCATAGTTACTCCGGCGATTTTGTATCCATGTTCGGCGAGAAAGTGTCGTGCACCTAGCATCTTTTCGGTCGTGTTCCCTTCGGACAAATTCGGAAAGCGCAACCAGTGAAAGTTCTCTGTTCCCATTTCTTCTTTCAAAGTGGCTTCGTTCTTAAGTACCTCTTCTTCCCAGGTGTTTAGACTTGTCGACGGGGCATTCAGATTCAGGTGCGACCACGTATGATTGCCTAGCGGAAAGCCCGCTGCGCGCCAAGCATCCAGCACTTTCGTGAGTTCGGGGTGGCTCTCGATCGTCTTAGCATTCACAAACCCATAAGGCGAAGGCATGTGTTCTGCTTTGATTGTGCTGATAAGCGCTTCTATGATTTGCTGTCGAGTTTCTCCTGGGGGCAGCGAGCTATGGGCTGGCAGGTCGTCCCACGTAAAAGCGATCCTCTGCTGCGCGGATAGAGGAAGGGTCAATGCGAGGCTCACGGCGGCCGCTACCAAACGGAATTTGTTCATTAGCATTCTTTCCTTGCACAGGACCTATTTGAACAACGAGAAGGGAATTGCCTGTCCCATTACCTCGTATCCCGGCGGCCCGGGGTGGAGGTGATCGCCTGAGTCGTACGCAGGCAGAAGTTGAAGCGGCCTGGCAGGATCGGCCATGACTCTGTCGAAATCGATGACCGCGTCGAAGTTGCCTGGCTCGCGTATCCAGGTGTTTACCTGCTCCCGGTCGTGTTCACTCGCCGTATTTGGATGGTAGTAGGCCGAGCCGCTGTCTGGCATTATCGTTGCCCCGTAGACTTTGATGCCGTGTGTGTGTGCACGAACAACAATCTGCTGGTAAGCGCCAATGATGCGAAGCACGAGTTCATCATGATCCTGCTGCGTTGCTTTTTCGTTTCGCGCCAGGGCGCCGAGGTCATTGATGCCTTCGAGTACGATCAGGTAACGCACGCTTGTTTGTGCGAGCACGTCCCGGTCAAAGCGCGCCAACGCGTTTGGGCCAAGACCATCTGTCAACAGATGATTGCCTCCGATACCCTGGTTAAGGACGCCCGCGGCGCGCGTTGCGGCATTCCCCTGCAACCGCTGCGCGAGCACGTCGGTCCAACGGTCGTTACCATCTGCGGTCGCCGCATGTCCGTCGGTAATGGAATCTCCCAACGCAACAATTGAGTAAGCTCCTGGCAAAGCCAGTACATCGACTCCCGACAATATGTACCAATGATCGATCTTCTTCGCTGAGACTAAGCTCGCCGCTGATGTCAGGTCGCCATGCGCATAGAACGTTGTCTGCCGCGAGCCAGGATGGCAGGTCTGCTGACCCGGTTCTGCTTCAATGTGCATCGATATGGTTAGATCTGACAGTGCGGCAAGAGGATAAGCGATCGGATCTGATACATACTCCGCTCCTGGTGGAATAATTAGATCGGTGCTGGCACTAAAGAGCAACGTACGATCAGAGGCCGAATCGATTTCGCTGGAGCCGGATATTATCGGACGCGCAATGTGGACGGAGTTGAGATGGAGTGACCGGGTGCCGAACGCATTCGACAGGTGAACACGAATCGTCGCGCCACCTACAGATACGTGTACAGTTTGTCGCAGCGTTGCATCCATCAAGTCGGCGGATGGCAATGCATTTTGGGGCTCTGGGATCTGTTGCGACGCCGCCCATGTGCCTACCCATATCTGAGAATACGCACATGCAACTTGCGTAGAAAACAACAAAGCAAGTCCGGCAAACAATTGTTTCAACACTTGCACATCCTTCCTTATTACTGCGCTGTCCGGTGATCTATGAATCTGTCTGCCCAGGCGATAAAGTACTTCATGTTCGGCGCATCGGTGTGACCACCGTCGTGCTGTCGCCACGCCAGCTGGCCGTCGAGCAGACCTACGTTCACCGGAGGCATCTTCTCTCTGTGATAATCACTGGAGACGCCGAGGGTCTTAACTCCTAACAGTTGAAAGACCGGCTGCGCGGCTACGGTGGCCATGTAGCTACCTCGGTGATCCAGCCACCTAGCATCGCCGTGTTCGGGAATTCCGTAACTTATAAATACGAGCCGCGGTGCGCACAATGCAATGAGCTCAGGAGCATCTACGGGTAGGTCACCGGCATTTTTTGATCCGAAGGTCGCTTCGCTTGCGCCATATTTCAGGAAGTTGCCAGCCAGCCAGTAATACTCGCCACCGGTCAGACTCTCGACGGCTTCTCCAAAGTTACGCCGCAGCGGCGTAGCACCACCTTTTCCCGAGGAGCCAATTAGGCCCATGTAGAAGCGCTGATCGTAGGCTTCGGTCACCAGAGCGGCTTTACCAAAGCGAGAGACGCCCTCGATGCCGACGTGTTTCGCATCAATTGCCGAATTGGTCTCCAGATAATTCAATCCTTGGCTAGCACCCCAGGCCCAGGCCCGCAGCGCCCCCCAGTCATCCGGACGACGTGGCTGTCCTTTGTTCAAGAGTCCAATTATTCCGCGCGTGAGCAAAGCGCCATTATCAGCCTGTATGCTGGCTGGATCGATGGTGGCGTAGCCCCATCCATCGGCGACCAACTGCTCGGTGGACGGTGGATCATTGGAGCTTCCGTTGATTCCCGGCGGCCCAGTCGGAGCGGGTGGACGATATGGTCCGAAAGGCCAAAGTGGCTCTTCGGCCGTTATTGGTTGATACGCCGGATATTTATCCAGAATTGCCTGAAGCGAAGGATCACTTTTAACCAATAAGGCACGCAAAGCTTGATTGAGTTTGTATAAATCGTCGTGATTCGGCTGTGAGGGTGCGGGCAGAGTAGGACGCCCAAACATCATTAGGACCGGTACAGGACCGGGCACGTTGGCTGGCGTCACCAGCACCATGTCGATGTTGACCTCGATGAGTGGGTAGCTGGTGTTATCGACATGCCCAGACAGATGAGTGGCGATCACGGGAGTTCGACCGACAACCTCGTGGTCGATTATCTTTACGGTCCAAGTCACTTTGGGCATGTTTTTGGGAACGCGCCCGTACGCCTCCCGATTGAAGTCCTCTACAATCTCGGGGCGGCGTAACTTCCACCACATCTCCTGGGTCGTCACTTTCCGACCATTGCTCAAGACGAGCGGATCAGGGTAGTTCGGCCAGGGGTTGGCTTTAGATTCGTCGTAGTTGGCGTGATTCGAATCACTTTCATTACCGCTCGGCCCCGGCCGCAAAGCGACGATTCCGAGCTGCTTCATCATGTTCGCATGATCCTGATCTTGGGTCAGGTTCACCGCCAACTCGGGCAAATGCTTCTGCGGTTCAGTGCTAAATTGATCGCGAGCAGTCGATATCTTCGCAATCAAAAAAAAAACAAGACCAAGCTTGTGAATTTATTCACTCTCATCTTCCTTTAGCCCTCGCGAAGTTGCAAAAACCGGTCACACACTCTCCGTGTCAATGTTCATCAGCAGTTCGGACTACCACCAAGGCCAAGCCAAGTTTCGTACGATATACACGACGCTGGGTCGCCGAAACGAAGCCTGGCTTGGCCGCTCTCTGCTGAAGGCTCGCCCGAAACTACGAACGGCTGGCATCCCCCGCATCACTTCATCTGCCGCCTTCGTCACCTCATGCTCTCTGTCCTCGTAAACACTCTGGACCAAAGTTCATGACGGTCTCTAATAGACCCCAAAGATTGCTAGAAATTGTATTTTGCCATGAGCTCAATGATGCGGCGCCCGGTCTTGTAGGGATCGGTGCCAAACCCGAGGCTGCTGTTGCTTCCGCTTTGAACAAACGCGTTGCTGTTGGGATTTGTGAAATTTAGCTGGTACTGGTTGTTGAAGGAGTTAGAGATTGTATTCAATGGATGATTTAAGAAGTTGAATGCAGATAGGCGGAACTGGATAGTCTGCTCGCGAACAATCTGGAAAGACTTTTGTGCGCTGAGATCGCTGTTGAAGAACGCTGGTTCAGCTAGGAAGGGCAATTGATACGGCCCATTATGCAGAAAATCGGGCAAACCAAAACAGCCCGGATTCATAAGTTGGCCCTTTGATCGACCGGATCGCGGATCGCAGGTAACTGTGGGTTGCAGGCTCACATCGGGTGTTCCTAAATACACGGTATTGCTTACGCTAATGGCGTTTGGATTGGCCATGGTTGGCGTAACGTTGGGAAGATTGATAGGTCCGATGGTGCCGGACGGGCTGAGATTCGGCGTGGTAATCGCTGAGATATCACCGCCTGATTGGAAATTGGTAACACCGGATAACTCCCAACCGTTGGCAAGCTCACCGATAAACCGATTATGAACGGGATTGCCGACTAAGAAGGTATAGCTCGCATTGAAAATGTGGCGACGGTCGAAGCTCTCCGAGCCATAGTTGTTGTAGATGTTGAACGGGTCCCCAGGGAAGCCGTTCGCATCATTTGCGCCAGCGCCCCGAATGCCAAGAGCCTTTGAGTAGGTGTAGTTGATATTGAAAAGGACACGCCCCGTCTGGCGACCGATACCCATCTGCAGACCATTGTAGTTGGCGAATAGATTGTGGTTAGTTACATCAATGGCCGAATATTGGACCCGGGGTGTGTTCAGCGGCCGGTACTCATTGACCTGTTGCGTGCTTGCAGACCCTGCAGTTGTGGATTGATTGGTAGCTCCCGTGTTGGTTCCTGTTGGAGTTAGAACCTTTCCAAAGTTTGGACTCGCTGTATCTGGATCCGGCTTGTACAAGCCGGCGATTGGGATTGCGTTTACATTGTCGAGGGTGACAGGCTGTGTACTGCCCCCGTTAATAAGAAACCGGCTGTTATTTCCAACATAGCTGAGTTCGAAGATCATGTGCGACGGCAACACCTGGCTGAAGTTAACGCTATAAGTATCGGTCAGCGGCTCCTCGCGATCACCGTTAGTTGTGCCGTTAACCGTCCCTGTGGTCATAAAGCTATTGACATTAGGCAGTGTACCGCTCGCCGGGCTAATGTTCTGCTGACTGATAGCACTCAGAGAAGAAGCTGCGTAGGATACCGTGGTTGCATGCTGAGTAAGTCCGACCGCGGGAGAGGTATCGTTCCAAGAATCATGGCCGCGATATTCGCCCCATCCACCTCGAAGGATGGTTCGACCAGTTCCGCGAATGTCCCATGCCACCCCTAGACGAGGTTCGACGAAGAGAGGATAAGAGCTATTGCCAGACTTCGGGATAGAGGAATCAATGGAGTGCCAGAGGAAGCCAGGGTAAGGCGAATTGGAAGCCCCACTGGCGATAAGGGCAGGGTTGAAAACGACGACGCCGTTGCCATAAGCATCGTTCCAGAGCCCCAGATGCTCGAAGCGGGATCCACATTCACGGTTACCCGCGGCGTCACCTTCCACGAATCGTTGGCGAAGAACGCTATATTCCAAAAGTAAAGGTTGACATCTGGAAGGATGTTTTGTTGGCTATATCCGCCGACGAAACCTTCGAGCTCGTCGGTTACATAGTTTCCCGACATGGTGTAAGAGGTGCCCGCGCTCTGGCCCGGCGAAGGCAGGTCCGCGAGTGGTTGGCCGGCACCTGGCAGGAAGTAATTCGTTATCTGTCCGTTAGTAGGCACGTTATCGTTCGTCTGATTATTCGTTGTACGTTGGCCATAGACGCCGAAGCTGGCCGTGTGTCTTCCCCAGACCTTTGTCACATTATCCCCAACCTCAGGGTCAAACTTGCGCGTAAAGATCGGGCCCAGCGTGTAGTCAGGAACGATCGAAAGAGGTAGGCCGCCGGATCCTGCAGGCGAATTGTATGCCGCCAACTCAGGCAGCGGATGACGGCCGTTCGCGAAGGCTCCCTGATAGGGAAAGGCTGTCAAGGCGCTGGGGTCGTTGCTGGAGAACTGTTCGTTCAGGTAAACGAGGTTTGCAAATATTTGATTGGTCAGGGTCGGGGTGATGATCGTAGTCAGGCTCGCAGCTGCCGCTTCTGAATTTAAAGAAGAGTTGCCGCCGCCCGGCGTATTGACCCCGTTCGGGTTGTAGAATATTGCCGCTGGCTCACCTGAGCTGCCGCGCTGGACACTGTACCGCGCGAAGAAGTGATTGCGTTGCGAAATAGCCAGATCGACCCGGGCGATCGCCTGATATAGGTCATTGTTGATGTAATCGACGCTCTGCCAGTTGTACGGATTCGTCGCCGTGGGCAGGTTGTTCGGAATGGGGTACGTGCTCATAATGTACTTGAAACCTGGATCCTGAAGCGACGATGGAAGCTGGCCGTTGACTAGCGTCGGCATGCCGGCGGTGTCTCCTTTGGCGTAGGTAGGAACGGTCGCAACATTGGCATATGCCGAGTTGTTATAAAGGCTTGGTCCCAGGTAATTTTGGAGTGCAGCTGCGCTGAAGTCGCCGCCCTGCATAGCCGGTGTAGGCACCAAGGCATGCACCAGAGCGGTGCCGGCGCTGCCGTAGGCATATACGTTTCGCTGCGCATAATCTTCTCCACCAACAAAGAAGGTGAGCGCGCGATTGTGATTGAAGTTGGTCCCGGGAATCAGAACAGGGCCGCCGAGAGTGCCGCCAGGATATACTTCCCGGTCGGGATCCTTCATTTGTCCTGTTGGCCCGTTGAGTGCATCCGATGAGTCCAGTTGATAGGTTCGAGCATAGGTGTAGAGCGATCCGTGAAACTGATTAGTGCCGGACTTGGTAACCGCGCTGACTACCACGGGGCCCTGGGAAATATCTGGACCGAAGTTGGAAGTTTCGACCTTGACCTCGGCCACCTCGTCGTAGTTCACCGTCTGCAAGGCAAGATTGTTGCTGCCCGGATCCGTGATGTTCGCGCCGTCCAGTTTGAGACTGTTTCCGGTTCCAAGATTGCCATTGGCTGAATAGCTGCCGATCAACCCCCCGCTACTGACTTGCGATGCATCGGGAGCTGCATTATTGACGTTCGTGCTGTTTTGGCTGCCGATCGCAAAGCCCGGTAGGGTCTTGAGAAGCTCGGTGACATCGCGTCCTTCGACGGAGAGATGCTGGATCTGCTCCGCGGTAATCAGATGAGAGTTCTCACCCGTATCGAGCGGGATATATGTCTGTGCCTGGACAGTGACGACCGCTTTTGCCTCGCCAGTTTGCAGCTTGAGATTCGTCAGGTCACGGCTATCGCCCGGGTCGAGGTGAATGCCCTTCTCGGTAAAAGCCTGAAATCCTGGCTCGGTAACGCTGATGGAGAAGTCTCCAGAAGGCAAGCCATGGAAGGAGAACAGTCCTGCGCTATTGCTCGTACTGGTGCGATGGTCCCCAGTGGCTTGGTTCGTCAGAACGACTGAGGCATTCGGGATGATAGCGCCGGTGGAGTCCTGCACGGTTCCAGAGATCGTGCCGCTGATCACCTGTGCTGAGGCGGGTAACACCAGTTTCCCCG
Source organism: Tunturiibacter lichenicola (assembly GCF_051013355.1). GTDB lineage: Bacteria > Acidobacteriota > Terriglobia > Terriglobales > Acidobacteriaceae > Edaphobacter > Edaphobacter lichenicola_F. Next base: position 286,175 of record NZ_CP132945.1, read on the forward strand.
TTAGCAACGGGGCGATCAAACATGCCGACATCGCGCATAAAAAGATAAGGTTTGATTTCGAACTACATCCGTTTCGCATGGTCCTTGAACTCCCTCGATGCTGCTGTGATGCAACCCACTTTCCTGTGCTTCGCAGCTGCTCATCCGCGAACGCCGGAACACTTGCGCGGCTCTACTGCCATAAATGCACGCCGTCAAGACGAGACAACTTTTACATGGTTGTCTGGTCAAGTGTCAATAGTTTATTTGTATCCCGAAATATAGTCTTCTGTTTATTTGCCCGATACGTTGGCGGCTTGCCGTGGGAGGATTACTCGCCGGAACAAATTCGCGCGTTCCTCGATGATTGGCAGTAAAAACGTCATGATGCATGAGCAAAGCGAGAAAATAAGAAACAAAGCAGCTAACACTATTGACTGTTATTGCAATCCTTGGATAGTATCTAGGCTCGTTCAGCCATACCCTAATTACGATATAAATTTGTTATGTGAAAAAAAGTCGACTCAAAACAAAATGATTGAAATATGCATCCCTTCTGGTAGAAGGCGGCTGACCCAGTCATTCATTCTAGCGAGGGCCGTCAGTCGCCAAAAGCATTCCGCTAGATCGCTTGCTCGGATAGCAAGACGCGAAGGAGAAAATGTATCTCGGGATCGATTGTGGAACTCAGGGAACCAAGGCGTTGTTGGTCGATGATGAAGGAAAAGTGCTCGGTCGTGGATATGCAAGACATGCACTCATCGAGCGATCGTCCGGTGCTCGTGAACAAGAGCCACAGTGGTGGGTCAACGCAATGCGCACGGCTATCAAAGAGGCAATGACAGCTGAACCCGGGACGAAGCCTGTTTTGGCGCTGGGCGTAAGTGGGCAACAGCACGGCCTAGTTGTGCTGGACGAGCAGTTCGAAGTGATCAGGGCAGCTAAGCTTTGGAATGATACGGAAACATCGCTAGAGAATTCTGAAATAGTGCGGCGATTAGGCGGGCGCGCTGAATTTTTCCGGCGCTTCGGTATCGTTCCGCTACCTGGTTATACCCTCTCCAAACTTCTCTGGCTAGCGGAGAAGGAACCGGCAAACTTCGCCCGCATACGCCACATTCTGCTGCCCCACGAATACCTCAACTTTTGGTTGACCGGGCAGATAAGAGCCGAGTTCGGCGACGCCTCCGGCACTGCGTTCTTCGATGTGCGTTCGCGCCAGTGGGCACGAGAAGTTTTGGACGCAATCGACGATGGCAGCGGCCAACTCTTTTCTGCGCTTCCCTCGTTGATAGGCTCGACGCAGATCGTCGGCATGCTGCGACCCGAGGTGGCAGCAGAACTCGGTCTGCCGGCGGATTGTGTCGTCTCTTCCGGCGGCGGCGACAACATGATGGGTGCAATCGGCACGGGAAACATTCACGAAGGTTTCGTCACGTTGAGTCTGGGAACCTCTTCCACCGTATATTCCTACAGCAACCAGCCGGCCAATGATCCAACTGGAAATGTCGCTGCATTCTGCTCATCCTCCGGCGGTTGGCTGCCGTTGGTATGCACAATGAACGCGACCAATGTGGTGACTGCAACGGTGGAACTGTTAGGAAAAACCGTTCAGGATATTGAGTCTGCGCTTAAGGCCACGCCCCCAGGCTCCAATGGTCTTCTATTTCTTCCGTTTCTTAATGGGGAGCGCACGCCCGATCTTCCTAATGCCCGGGGGTCACTGCACGGCATCTCGGCCACAAACTTCACACCTGCCCATCTGATTCGAGCGGCTGTGGAGGGCGTGAGCTTCGGTATTCTTAGCGGCCTCGACCTGGTGCTTCAAGGCAAAGCCGCAAAGCTCATTCAGGTGATTGGAGGAGGCTCCCGCTCAGATGCTTGGCGCCAACTACTGTCGGATGCCACAGGTGCGACAATCCAGGTTCCTTCCGAAGTGGAGTCAGGATGCCTAGGAGCCGCCATTCAAGCAATGGTGGCGTGGAGCGCCGACCAAGGGCAGCCACGAACCTTTTCTGAAGTCGTCGATGCAATGGTCCACTTCGACAGCGCCACCACCTGCAGCCCGCGCGCTGAGCTTCGGCAGGCCTATAACGCGGCACGGCAGTCTTATCGCGAGAAGCTTGACGCAATTTACCCCACGAATTCGGACTGAAGAACCTTCTTCATTCCGAGCAATTTTGACAGGACACTTCATGGAAACAGCCGCGCTCGCACTAGATGTTCCTCGACAACTTACCCAGCTGGCACCGATTGACGTTCTTATCCTAATCCTGTACTTCGCCGTAGTATTATTCATCGGCTTTTATGTCAAGGGCTCCACGAATACGAGTGAAGAATTCTTTCTTGCTGGTCGTGAGATGTCTGCGTGGATTGCTGGTTTAAGCTTCGTTTCGGCAAACCTCGGCTCCCTGGAACTGATGGGATGGGCTGGAGCAGCCTACCAGTATGGAATTTTGTCTATCCATTGGTATTGGATCGGAGCTATACCGGCGATGCTATTTCTAGGCATCGTAATGATGCCTTTCTATTACATTTCTAAGACGCACTCCGTGCCTGGTTATTTGCAGTTACGCTTTGGTGAGGGTGCGCGGGGACTTTCGGCTGTCTCTTTCGCTCTTATGACTATTCTCATGAGTGGCGTAAATATGTATGCCATGGCAGTGGTGATGCAGACGGTGTTGGGCTGGAACATGACCTTCTCCATATGGGTTGGAGCAATCACGGTTGCCATCTATGTAATGTTGGGCGGCTTGCGGTCAGCAATTATCAATGAGGTACTGCAGTTCGTTCTGATATGGGCGGGTGCGGGCTTGATCCCGATTTTAGGCCTCATCGAAACAGGGGGCTGGGCAAACTTGAAAATGCAAATCGCCCGGAATGTGGGCTCATCCGAATACACTCATCTCTGGACAACGCTCGGTACCTTTAAGTCCAACCCTATGGGCGTGCACTGGACCGGCATCGTATTCGGCTTGGGTGCGGTCATAAGCTTTGGTTACTGGACAACTGATTTTCTCGTTGTTCAGCGTGTGTTGTCTGCCAATAACCTACGTGCTGCCAAAATGGCTCCAGTGATTGGCGCAGCCTTCAAGATGGCCGTGCCGCTGATAGTTATCGTTCCTGGCCTCTTGGCTCTGTCGGTGCTCAAAAACCCTGATGGAAGCGTCATGCATCTGGTTGCGGGCGATGTTGCAAAGGTAACTGGTCAGCATGGATACGATGAGGTTCTTCCGCTTATGCTCATACGATACTGTGGGCCTGGGCTGCTGGGGTTGGGTATCACGGCTCTGATCGCGGGATTCATGAGTGGTATGGCCGGCAACGTTTCCGCGTTCTCCACTGTATGGACCTACGATATATACGGTGCCTATATCAATAAAAGAGCAAATGATAAACATTACGTAGCCATGGGGCGATGGTCTACGGTTGTCGGAATGCTTGTCTCGATCGGCACCGCATACCTTGTGTCTCATTCAAGTTCAATCATGGACTACGTTCAGGCGCTCTTTAGTTTTTTCATCGCGCCGTTGTTCGGCACTGTCATCTTAGGTATGCTTTGGAAGCGTGGTACAGGGCCGGGCGGTTTCTGGGGCCTCCTAGCCGGAACGGTCAGTTCTGTGGCAATGTTCCTGTATACGAGCACTGGACCACTGGAGCGAAGAACTCACGCACTCGCAGAGATTGCGCTTTCGTCTAACGCGCAACCGATGGCGGAGAATCTATATCGCGCCTTGTGGAGTTGGTTAATCTGCCTCCTCGTAACCGTCATCGTTAGCTTGATGACGAAACCGAAAACAAAAGCGCAGCTGTCTGGACTAGTCTATGGCGCCACCGTCATTCCAAGTGATGGAGCGACAACTCTTCTGCAAAAACCCATCTTCTGGGCCGGGGTTGTTGGGGCAATATTTATTGCTCTAAACATCTATTTCGCGTAACAGCACTACTGCCCAACAAGGGTAGGGGAGGCTCTGATGGCAGAAGGTACGGGGCGAGGCGACGTGCTCTCTATATGGTTCTTTGTTGGTGTTATGACCTTGTTGTACGGATTGGTCCTGCTACCTTTCGGCGCATATGCGTGGCTGACTGAGCACGAATCTCCGACAGTCCTCCATCAGCTGCATCCCACGTTCTGGTGGGGGCTTCTGTTGACGATTTTTGGAGGATTCTACGTCTTGCGATTTCGCCCCAGGCGCGGCGACCGCGCACGCGTCTAACTGCAGTGAAAGATTGGCCATGTACAATTTATTTCATGCTGCATTTTAAATACGGGTGCTACGGTCTCTTCCGACGCACAACTTCGCAGGCGCGCGCCCTCGTCTTCCTTGAGGTCGGCGTCATCGAAAAGTCGTGCGGAGGAACACTAACACCCGTCCCTGTACCCACTTTTCGAGACAAGGAAGCTCCTTTTCCAGCAAATAGCTTCTATGCACGGTCGATCAGACGGTTGTATATTTCGATGCCCGAATGACAAAAGCGACACCGAGAAAATCTGCGGGCAAACAAAGGGTCTTGGGTCCCGCACGCGACCTTGCTTATGTTGAGGTGGCCTCCACCGAGCTGACGCGGGATATCAATCGTGACGTTATCTTGGAACGTATACGGGAGTTGCAACCAATTTCCCGCGTAGGTTTGGCGCGGGCCTCCGGCCTTCAGGCCAGCACGGTATCTTCTATAGTCGAACAACTCCTTGAGGAACGCTGGATTCGCGAGGGCGCGATTTTAAAGACCGCGCGAGGACGGCGACCAACCATGCTCTCGCTAAATGATGAACTGGTGATACTTGTTGCCGACGTACGGCCGGCCCGGGCGGCAATTGCTGTGATCGACTTGAACGGGCGATTCTTATCCCATGAGATCGTTCCATTAGCGGCGGATGTGCAACGAAGTATAGAAGCAATAGGTCTTGCGATGGAGCAGCTTCGAAAGCGACATCCAGACAAGATGTTTGAAGGGGTCGGTCTAAGCGTTCCGGGCCGTGTGGATCCAAAAACAAACCGACTGGTTCTTGTTCCGAACATGCGGTGGTTAGATTTCGATGTCTCGGGAACGCTTTCTCGACGGTTGAAACTACGCGTGGAGCTCGAGAATGACGCCAACGCGTGCCTTCTTTCGGAGCTTTGGTTTGGCCACATCGATGGGATCCACAACACGGTGTTAATTGCTATCTCTGAAGGCGTTGGAGCTGCGGTGCTTGCGGAGGGCCGGCTGATCTCCGGAAGAAACGGTCTTGCAGGCGAGTTTGGACACATGTGTATCGACTCGACCGGGCCAAAATGCGCTTGCGGGCAGGTCGGGTGTTGGGAGATGTTCGCCTCGACCACCGCGGCGTTGAGGTACTACGCGGAATTGGTACCGCAAGCCGGCAGCCGTATGCAAATTCACGAGTTGCTCGCGTTAGCAGTGAACGGTGATGCAGCGGCCCTGCAAGCTATTGAAAAGCAGAGCATCGCGATTGGCAGGGGATTGAGAACAGTTAATGCTGCGCTTTCCCCAGAACTAATCCTGTTCGCCGGTGATATCACCCTGTTCTGGAATATTTGTCACGAAGCAATTGAGCGCGAATGCACGGCGGGACTCCTGACGAGTTCGCAGCCCCGCATCGTCTCCATCGGCGATGGAGAGCTCGCTCTGCTAAGGGGTGCAGCCGCTGTTGTACTGCAACGTCACTCTGGTTATTACCGGGCTTCTCATCGAGAGAAGCAGCGCACGGTGGCTGGGAAGCTAATGCGGTAGGGAGTGTTAAGTGCAATCTTTACGGTGAGAGCACGACCTTCGAATAAAACGCCTAGTCCTCTAGCGTGAATATATTTCGCATGGTAAAAAAAAGACTGGAAATCCTTGGAATGGTATCTTCGTTCTGGAGTGTTCATGTCTCATGCTGGAGTTTCGCTAATACGTCATTCGATTGCGATGTTTCTCTTAGGGGCAGGTCTCAGCATGACGTCCGCCGCACAGCGTTCTGGTGCCGCCTACCTCAATCCAAATCTCTCTCCGGAGAAGCGCGCTGAGGATCTAGTCTCTCGCATGACTTTGCAGGAAAAGGCTGAGCAAAGCCTAAACAAAGCTCCTGCGATACCGCGGCTGGGCGTTGCGGCGTACGACTACTGGAGTGAAGGACTGCACGGCGTGGCGCGCTCGGGATACTCCACGCTCTTTCCGCAGGCGATCGGTATGGCTGCGACATGGGACGCCCATCTGCTGAACGCAGTTGGTGAAGCGGTCTCGACGGAAGCTCGCGCGAAGTATAATCAGGCCGTCCAGAACGATGTTCACAGCATTTATTTCGGCCTCACAATTTGGTCTCCTAATATTAATATTTTCCGCGACCCGCGTTGGGGGCGCGGGCAAGAGACTTACGGGGAGGATCCGTTTCTCACTGGGGTGCTCGGACTGAACTTTGTGCAGGGCCTGCAAGGCCCCGATCCAACGCACCCTCGCGTCATCGCGACCCCGAAACACTTTGCCGTGCACAGTGGCCCAGAGAGCACTCGCCATAGTGCGAATGTGGACCCCAGTCCCCACGATCTTTGGGAGACTTATCTTCCGCAGTTTCGTCGGGCAATCGTAGAGGGACAGGCCGATTCGATTATGTGTGCTTACAATGCCATTTACGGTAAACCGGCCTGCGCGAGTGATCTCCTTCTGACGAATATTCTGCGCGGCGATTGGAAGTTCACCGGTTTCGTTACTTCGGACTGCGGCGCCATCGACGATTTCTTCGAGGAGACCGCGCATCGTTTCTCTAAGGATAAGGAGCATGCTGCTGCTGCTGGTGTCTTGAACGGAACTGACACAAACTGCGGTTCGACTTATAGTGCGCTGCCTTTGGCGGTGAAGGAAGGACTGCTAACCGAGGCGGATCTTGACCGCACTCTGGAACGGCTATTTGTTGCACGGATTCGCTTGGGGTTGTTCGATTCTCCACCGACATCACCTTATGCACAGATTCCGTTCAGGCAAAATCGCTCGCCCGAACATCTCGCGCTCTCGCTGCAGACCTCCCGGGAATCGATGGTATTGCTGAAAAATGACGGCATTCTCCCGTTTGTGCCAGGCAAATACAGAAAAATCGCAGTCATTGGCCCAAATGCCGCCTCGCTTTCTGCGCTTGAAGGTAACTACAACGCCGTGCCGAGGAGTCCACAAATGCCCGTGGACGCTTTGCGGGAGGCTTTCAAAGGCGCTCAGATCAGCTACGCAGAAGGCTCCCCATATGCTGATGGCGTTCCACTGCCAGTTCCTTCCACCATGTTGCGTCAGAACGCAAACGGTCGGGGCACTGGACTGAAAGCCGAGTACTTCGCGGGTACCGCGCGGGATCTCGCGGCAAGCCTCAACGTCGCCCCCGTGGTTACACGCGAGGATGCCCAGATTGACTTCGACTGGAACTCCGCGGCCCCTGTCGCTGGTCTCAAACAGGACGCGTTCGCCGTGCGCTGGACTGGCTACATCGTTCCTCCGCAAGCAGGTGACCTGGAGTTCAGCATGCGTTTGGCGCACTGCTACCCCTGTGAAGACAGGGAACAGTTTGTAGTGAAGATCGACGGCAAAGATGTAAGCACCTACGCAACTAAGGGTGAGCAAGGCCGCGAAAGCAGTACACCGCACTTCCACGTTAACTTCGCGAATACAAACCCACACGCCATTGAGGTTGACTATAGCCACCACGCCCCACTCTTTGGTGCCGGCATCACCTTAGAGTGGATACCCCCTCCGGGAGTTCTGCAGAGGGAGGCCGTCTCTGCTGCCAGGCATTCAGATTTGGTGATTGCGATGGTTGGTCTTTCCCCGGAGTTGGAGGGAGAAGAGATGAAGATCCAGGTGGATGGCTTTGTTGGCGGTGATCGCAGCGATATAAAACTTCCCTCCAGCCAGGTGAAGATGCTGCAGGATGTAGCCGCTACTGGGAAGCCGATAGTAGTGGTTTTGTTAAATGGCTCGGCGCTCGCCGTACATTTTGCGCAAGAACATGCGAATGCCATTCTTGAAGCTTGGTATCCCGGCGAGTTTGGCGGTAAGGCTATCGCAGACACGCTGCTAGGGCGAAACAATCCTGCAGGTCGTCTTCCGGTGACGTTCTACAACTCGGTGGGCGAATTGCCGCCATTCGGCGATTACTCAATGAAGGGTCGTACCTATCGATACTTCATGGGAAAGCCTCTTTACAGCTTTGGTTACGGATTAAGTTACACAACGTTCTCTTACTCGAATTTGGAAATTGCGAACGCCAGGTTGCAAGCTGGAGATTCTCTAACCGCCGAGATCGAAGTGAAGAATACTGGTTCGGTAGCTGGTGACGAGGTGGCGCAACTTTATTTGATGCCACCGGCTTCGACCAACGGAGGACTCTCGCCGAAACTTCAGCTTGAGGGGTTTCAACGCGTATCTCTACAGCCGGGCCAAGGCCGCAAACTGAGATTCACTCTATCTCCGCGCGACCTTTCCGAAGTGGACGCAGACGGTATTCGCTCCGTGCAAGCGGGCGAATACAAGCTGGCGATCGGCGGCTCGCAACCTCAAGACCCGTACGCTCGCACACCCGCGGTGATGGGAAGCTTCATCATCGAAGGAACGCAGGCGGTGCCACGTTGAGATCATCCATCTCACAACGAACCAAGAAGCCGACCTGGACAACCCTGTTCCCACGGCCCTCTGCTCGGCGTTTTTATCAGTTGGTCCATATGCCTATTGCACTCAGTTGAATCATAGTCTTCCCAAACTCTTAGGCCAGCGGACCGCTCATCATCCGTGTGGTTCAACCTTCAACCGCTCGAGAGAGATCGTTATCAGGAGACGGATTAATGTCTGAGACTGTATTCAGCAATTTTGACACCGTAAAATTTGAAGGTCCCACAAGCGATAAGGCGCTTGTCTACCAGTATTATGACGCCGACCGTGTCGTACTGGGGAAGCCGCTCAAGGAGCACCTGCGTTTCTCGGTGGCGTATTGGCACTCGCTCGTCATGAATGGAACCGATCCCTTCGGCGGTCCTACGATCGATCGCCCCTGGATGAAGGCAGGCGATCCCATTGCGCTCGCAAAGCTAAAGGCTGACGCCGCATTCGAGCTGTTTAGGGTGCTCGACCTTCCGTTCTATTGCTTCCACGATATGGATATGGCACCTACCGGCGAGTGCCTGGCCGAAAACCTGCGGAACCTACATACGATGGCTGAATATATGGCTGAGAAGATGCAGATCTATTCGACCCAACTTTTGTGGGGCACAGCGAACCTCTTCTCTCACCCACGATTCATGGCGGGTGCTTCCACAAATCCGGACCCCGAAGTCTTCGCTTGGTCTGCGGCGACGGTGAAGAACTGCATGGATGTGACTAAGCAACTCGGTGGATCGAACTATGTGCTATGGGGTGGACGTGAGGGTTATGAGACGCTGCTCAACACCAATATGCACCAGGAGTTGGAGCAAATGGGTCGTTTTCTTTCGCTGGTTGTCGAATACAAGCACAAGATAGGATTTGATGGCCAGATTCTGATTGAACCCAAACCAAAAGAGCCAACGTCTCATCAGTACGACTTCGACACAGCCACGGTATACGCTTTTTTGAAGCGCTTCGGACTTGAGGGAGAAGTGCGTGTCAACCTCGAAGCGAACCATGCCACTCTTGCAGGTCACAGCTTTGAGCATGAGATTGCCACGGCTGGCGCACTGGGTATTCTCGGTTCTCTGGACATCAACCGTGGGGACGCCCTCTTAGGCTGGGATACAGACCAGTTTCCAAATGATTTGTGGACTATGACGATGGCGATGTATCACATGATCAAGGCTGGCGGTTTGGGGAAGGGAGGGTGTAACTTCGACGCTAAGGTGCGCCGCCAAAGCTTTGACCCGGAGGATGTGATCCATGCGCATGTAGGAGGCGCCGATTTGTGCGCCCGCGCCTTTCTAACGGCAGCCAAACTCATTGATGAGGGCAAGTACGATGCCATCTTGATTGAGCGTTACGCCGGCTGGAAGACGGGCAGCGCGGTGGACGTGTTGGCTGGCAAGTTATCGCTCGAAAAGATTGAGGAGATGGCACTCGAAAACAAAATCAACCCGCAACCGAAGTCCGGTAAGCAGGAGCAGATTGAGAATTTGCTGGCTCGGGCGATTTACTCAGAGAAGATTTAACTCACTAACATGACTCTGCGAGTCGCCAAGCTCCGAATCACGTCGGTATGGGTGCTCTTTCTTTGGGTGGTGCTTCCGCTCTGCGGACAACAGTCGTCCCTCAACGACCTAGCCGCTGCAGATGGCGGCGGTGTGTTCGCCACCGGCCGGTATCGCGACCGGTTTGTGGAAGACGGCCACCGCGAACAGGAGGTCCAGGCACGCCTGCAAACTGCCTTTCAGCAGTTCTTTCACGGTGATCCGCATACTCAAAGTATCTACTTCGAAACCGGCTCCAATTCGAACGGCAAGCTAGCATATATCACTGACTGGGCTAATCACGACGTTCGCACAGAAGGAATGAGCTATGGCATGATGATCGCGGTCCAACTCGACCGCAAAGAGGAGTTCGATAGCATTTGGAACTGGGCCAATACCTACATGAAAGTGAATGACCCGAAGAATCCGAGTTACGGGTTCTTCGCCTGGTCGTGTAAGACGGACGGCACACACAACTCCGACGGGCCAGCACCCGACGGCGAGCAGTACTTCGCAATGGCACTTTATTTCGCTTCGGCGCGCTGGGGCGACGGAAAAGGAATTTACGATTATCACTCAGAAGCCGATACGCTTCTCCATGCAATGCTGCACCGTGGACTAATCAAAGCACATACAAGGTTCGGCGAGATAGAAGGCGAGGCCGAAGTGGATTCTGCGCATAGCATGATTCGCTTTACCCCAAACGGCGGTGGGCGCTTTTTCACCGATCCCTCCTATCATCTTCCGGCCTTTTATGAACTCTGGGCGCGATGGGGCCCTAGCGAAGACCGCGCGTTCTGGCTGAAAGCAGCAAAGGTAAGTCGTGAGTTCTTCGTCAAGACAACGTACTCGGGCACCGCGTTAGCTCCCGTTTATGCCAACTGGGATGGAACTCCTCATACAAACGGTTTTTGGCAGTCAGGTTTTTTTGGCTACGACTCTTGGCGCACCGCCATCAATTGGTCAGTGGACTGGGAGTGGTGGCACGCGGACTCCGATGAGATAATCTTGAGCGACCGCATCCAAAACTTCTTCGCCACGCAACCAGCTACCTACGCTGATGTCTACACCTTAGATGGACAGTCACGAGGGACAGTTCATGCGTCAGGCTTAGTTGCAGCGAACGCTACCGCAGGCTTAGCTGCATCGAATTCTTCCCGCGCGAAGCTCTTTTACGAAGAGCTTTGGAGGACGCCGCTGCCTTCAGGACAATTCCGCTATTACGGCGGCATGCTCTGGATGCTGAGCTACCTTCACGTCAGTGGTCAGTTCCGCATCTGGACACCCTCTTGGGCAGAAAAAACAGAGGCGCGAGATAGAGATGCGCATTAGATTTAATTCCGTCCGTATGCCGATGGTGCTATTTCTAGTGCTCCTTGAGCTTTCTCTTGTGCATAGCGCATGGGCTTTGGGCGAGCCGCAGATAGTTGCCTCACACTTCGTACCCAATGGATTTGCGCTGGCCGAAGGCGGGAGAGTCGCACCTCTGCTCGTCAGTTCGACTGATTGGCCGGGCGTGCTTCGCGCCGTCGACAGCTTTGCCGGTGACATTCAACGCGTCAGTGGATTAACTGCGGCGAAACTCCACAGCGCGTCGGACGTTCATGGTGCCGACTGCATCGTGATCGGTACGTTGGGCCACAGCGCACTTATTGAAGATCTCGTGAGCCGCCACAAACTCGATATATCCTCCGTCGCTGGCCAGTGGGAAGCCGGCGTTACGCAGGTCGTAGAGGAACCTTTTCCAGGAATACACCGTGCGCTCGTCATCGTGGGAGCGGACAAACGCGGTACGATCTTTGGTCTCTACACTCTGTCTGAGCAGATTGGGGTTTCACCCTGGTATTGGTGGGCGGACGTGCGTGTACCGCATCATGATGCGCTGTACGTTTTGCCTGGGGCGCATCGTATGCCGTCACCTGCGGTAAAGTATCGCGGCATCTTCCTCAACGATGAAGCTCCCTCGCTGAGCGGCTGGACCCAAGAGAAGTTCGGCGGTAAGAACCATCAGTTTTATGAGCATGTATTCGAACTGCTGCTTCGCCTGAGGGCCAACTATCTTTGGCCGGCCATGTGGGCCAATGCCTTCAACGAAGACGATCCCGCCGATCCGCAACTCGCCGACGAGTATGGCATCGTGATGGGCACGAGCCACCACGAACCGATGCTGCGCGCGCAACAGGAGTGGAAGCGGCACGGCAGCGGACCGTGGGATTATGCCAAGAACGCCGCAGTGTTGGATGACTTCTGGGCTAAAGGAATTACGCGGAATAAGGAGTATGAGAGCACTATCACCATAGGAATGCGCGGCGATGGAGACATGGCGATGAGCTCTACTGCCAATACTGCGTTGCTGGAACATATCGTTGCGGATCAGAGGAAGATCATTGCAGCGAATGCTGATGCTCAGATGCAAAATCCGCAGATATGGGCTCTTTACAAAGAAGTCCAGGAATACTACGAGAAGGGAATGCGGGTACCCGAAGACGTTACTCTGCTTTGGTGCGATGACAACTGGGGTAACATTCGCCGCTTGCCAATAGAAAAAGAACGCCAACGGCCTGGAGGGGCGGGCATCTACTACCACTTCGATTATGTCGGCGATCCACGTTCTTACAAGTGGCTCAACACATACAGCATTACCAAGGTGTGGGAGCAGATGAATTTGGCAGTTGAGTATAAGGCCGATCGCGTCTGGATCGTCAATGTCGGCGATCTAAAGCCAATGGAGTTCCCGATCGAGTTTTTCCTTACAATGGCTCGAGACCCAACCCGTTGGGGCAAAGATAACTTGCAGGATTATACGACCGCGTGGGCCACACGTGAGTTCGGCCCGGAGCACGCGCTGGAGATCGCTGAATTGGTTTCACTCTATACGAAGTACAATAGTCGCCGAAAACCGGAACAACTTGAGCCCACGACGTACTCTTTGACTGAAGACCACGAGGCTGATCGGGTCGATGCAGAATGGCGCGATCTGGCAGCACGTGCCGACAATTTGATGGCTGTGCTTCCTCCTGAAGAGCGACCTTCCTTCTTCGAATTGGTGCTATATCCGTTAAAAGCTTCGGCGACCGTCTGCGAAATGTATATCGCTGCGGGCCGCAACCGCCTTTATGCAAAGCAGGGGAGGGTCAGCACGAACTTCTGGGCAGACGAGACACGCCGCCTGTTCAAAGAGGACGCCGCACTGAGCGACGAATACAACCACAGACTAATGGGCGGCAAGTGGGACCACATGATGGACCAGACTCACATTGGCTATACCTTCTGGAATGAGCCGCCTGTCAACGAGATGCCTGCTGTGCAGCAGATTCAACCGCAAAGCGGATCGCGACTGGCCGTAATTGTTGGGGGATCGGACGCTCCGACCCAAGAAATGCCGATGTTTGACGATATAAACCGGCAGACACGTACGTTGGAACTAGCGTATTTGGGCACCGAGTCAGTGCACTTCGAAGTCAAGGTCAGCGCGCCGTGGATACTGCTTGATAGTTTTTCTGGTGATGTTACGAAGGATCTTACCTTGCAGGTCAGTGTCGATTGGAAACACGCTCCTGCTGGATACGCGAAGGGAACCGTCACAGTTGTACCCCAAGGTGCCCAGCCGACTGTAGTTCATATAAATGCTCTAAAGTCTGTTGAACCAGCCAGTGGTTTCGTAGAAAACGCCGGTATCGTCACTATGGATGCGGAGCATGCCACCGCGAAGCGCAGCGCGACCGGTGTGAGTTGGCGATTGCTTCCAGACTTCGGCGAAACTCTATCGGCCATGGAAACGTTTCCCGTCACTGCTGCGAGCACACTTTCTGGGACATCCCAGGCATGCATGGATTATGTCTTCACAGTCTTTACTACGGAAGAACGTACATTGCAGGCAGTACTCGCTCCGACCCTTAGCTTTATGCCTGGCCGCGGTTTACGTTATGGAGTTGCTCTGGACGATAATCCGGAAACTACCGTTGATGCGTGGGCTAGCAATACGGATGCCGATTGGCGGCGAGCGGTGAGCGACGGTGTGCACAAAGTGACGACGAACTTAGGGTTGGTTGAGCGAGGTTCGCACGTGCTGCATTTCTGTCGCGTGGATGCCGGAGTTGTTCTTGAACGGCTGCTGATCAATGCCGGCCCGCCGAACTCCGAATATCTCGGGCCGCCTGAAAGCAAACGAGCGACCACCTTTGTTCTCCGCTAATTTTGATAGCTCATCGTGTCTACTGCTCTCCTGATCTGTTTGCGAGCACGAGACTAGGCAGGGCAGACCCTGAGGGCTGCGGTTCGTTTATGCATGGCTCGAGCGGGCGCAATCGTGACATCAATTAGCAGCCTAATCCTTGCGCTGTTTGCGAGGGGTGGCGTACATAAATTTCCCATTCTTGAGGTGCGCCCTATAAAACGGCGAAGATGCCTCCTGTGAATCAGGGCCTGCTCGAAGGCCAACTTGCCTGACGCCAACATGACGGTGGCCACACCGACGCGCCAAACATGAAGTGGTTCATCCAATGGACAGATAAATTCATTGGCTTCACTTCACCGCAGCTAATGCACGATAACGCGAACCTACCTTCGTTTATCGGCCTTGAGCAACTTTTACATACGTTGTATTACCAATCGGTGAGCGTCCCGTCGAGTTTGCGCGCGATGGGGAGGGAGGCTCGTTGATAAGGATGTTTTGCTGCCAAGACTTCGTCGATGTCGACGCCAAGACCGGGGGCGTCGCCAGGGTGCATGTAGCCGGCGTCGAAGGAGTAGTGGTGGGGGAAGACTTCGTCGGTGAGCTTTGAGTGATGCATGTGTTCCTGAATGCCGAAGTTGTGGATGGCGAGGCCGAAGTGGAGCGCAGCGGCCATGGTGATGGGAGAGAGATCGGTGGCGCCGTGAAAGCCCGTGCGGACGTTATAGAGGGCGGCGAAGTCCGCGGTCTTTTTTGCGTGGGTGATGCCGCCCCCATGGACGATGGTCATGCGGATGTAGTCGATAAGTTGATGGCGGATGAGGTCGTGGGAATCCCAGAGGGAGTTGAAGACTTCTCCGGTGGCGACTGGTGTGGTGGTGTGCTGGCGTATGAGCTTGAAACTCTCCTGCAGCTCGGCAGGGCAGGGGTCTTCTATCCAGAAGAGGTGATAGGGCTCGAGAGACTTGCCGAGTCGTGCGGCTTCGATGGGGGTGAGGCGGTGGTGGACGTCGTGGAGGAGATGGACGTCAGGGCCTAGTTCGACGCGGAGTTTTTCGAAGAGTGTGGGGGCGAAGTTGAGGTACCGCTCAGTGGACCATAGGGATTCGGACGGAAGGCCGCGCTCGGCGGGTTCGTAGGACTTGCCGGCTTTTGGGACTCCGTAGCTGGAGGACAATCCGGGGACGCCGGCCTGGGCGCGGACGGCTAGGTAACCTTCGTCCATGTGCTTGCGAACCGAGTCGAGAGCTTCGGCGATATCGGCTCCATTGGCGTGAGTGTAGACGAGGCAGCCCTGGCGGGACTGGCCGCCGAGGAGGTTGTAGACGGGGGTGTTGAGGGCCTTACCTTTGATGTCCCAGAGGGCTACGTCGACAGCAGCGATGGCAGACATAGTGACGGGGCCACGCCGCCAGTAGGCTCCGCGATAGAGGTACTGCCAGATGTCCTCGGTTTGGAAGGGGTCGCGGCCGATGATACAAGGGAGAATGTGGTCTTCGAGGTAGGAGGCGACGGCTAGTTCACGGCCGTTAAGGGTGGCGTCGCCTAACCCGTAGATGCCTTCCTCTGTCTCGATGCGGAGGGTGACGAAGTTGCGGTCGGGAGAGCAGATGATGAGTTTTGCGGCGGTGATTTTCATGGGGGTTATTCTTTTGAATGCGAGTGGAAAGCGTTGGCTACACCAACGAAGCCGCCCAGGGGTTGATGGAAGGATGCAACAGATCGATTCCACATCGTAGTCCAATCCTTGGCAGAGCCTTATTTGTACGGTTTCGTTTGAGCGGCACGCACAAGTCAGTAGGAGTTTATTTTATACGTGCCTTTATCGAACTCAGAGAGTACGGCGTCAAGAAATGAGCACCATTACAGATGCTGCCCTGAGAGCTGGTTGGAGGCGACCTATTTAGAGGTCTTGGCCTGGCGACGCACCCGTTTGATGGGAGCGGGCGAGTGGGCCGAGGTGTGATAGCCAGAATGCCGTTGAAGAACGACGGCGGCTGCGCCGCGTAGTCGCGAAAGCTCTCCATCCTTTGTAATTCCTAAGATAGGCGCGGCTCCGGCAAGCATATTGTTTTCGAGCTCACGCTGAATGACGGGGCCAAACCGTATCCACGAGGTGGTGATGTCTCCGGTAATGAGAATCACTTCAGGCGAGAGAGCGGCAGTAACGAGACGAAGTCCGCGGCCAAGATGGGTTGCCTGTCGAGTGATAGCGGCGATCGCGTCCGGGTCACCCTCTTCGGTGAGCCGTAAAAGGTCATGTATGGTGGCTGCGCGAGATTTTGGTACGAGTTCTTTGTAATACCGGAGAGCGGCCGTGGAAGACGCAAAAACCTCCCAGCAGCCTCGTTGTCCGCAACCACAGACAGGCCCAGTGGGATCTATGGGACTGTGACCGAACTCGCCAGCGAGGCCGCTGCGGCTGGTAATGATCTGTCCGTTAGCTAGGATCGCGCCGCCGATTCCTTCGGAGACGGTGATGAGTGCGGCGTTGCGGACACCGTCGAGTCGGCCAGACCACAGTTCCGAGAGCAGACAGGCATTCGCTGCATTCGCTAGCTCAACTTGAAGATGCATCTGTTTCTCAATGACACTCTTGATGTCGTAGCCGCCCCATTTTAGATTCGGCGCTAAGATGAGGCGTTGCGTTTCGGGGTCAACGCGACCGGGCATGCTGATGCCGATGCCTTCGAATGAATGATCTTTGTGTGCGGCGCGCATGGATTCCATGCACGCGACGATCTTGCCGACCGAACGTGGTGGATCAGAGACGAGCGGAACCGCCTCTCGCGCTAGAAAGCGTCCGTTGAGGTCGGTGAGTGCAACGATTGCTTGGTGAGGTCGAACGTCAGCAACGAGGATGACCATCGCGTCATTGAGCGAAAGTAACGTCGAAGGGCGGCCGCGGGGAGGGCGAACCGTGGCACCTTCAGAGACCCACTTTTCTTCGATCAATTGCTCGACAATCGCCGAAACGGTGCTGGGTTGTAGGCCAGAGGATCGGGCAAGGTCTGCTCGTGCGACTGGTTGTTTAGAGCGAATTATTTCGAGAACGATATCACGATTGATATCGCGGGCATTTTCACTCGATGCCAGTTCAACGTACGCAAGGTCGATTCGCTTGATGCCGCGGGTTCCGCTTTTCGAGCGATCTGATTTCATCGTTATTGATTGACTCCACTCGACAAAAAGCCACCATCGACCGCAAAGATCTGTCCTGTGGTGAAGGAGGCCTCGTCGGAGGCTAAATAAACTGCGGCTCCTGCTATTTCATCCACGGTACCAAAACGTCCCATAGGAGTGCGCATGATCATTTCCTTTCCCCGCGGCGAATCGAGTAAATCTCGATTGAGATCCGTGGGGAAGATACCCGGTGCAATTGCATTAACGCAGATCCCGAAGGGGGCCCACTCGATGGCAAGGGAGCGAGTGAGTGCGCCAACAGCCGCTTTGCTCGCGCCGTATGCAGCGACTTCATGAAAAGCAACGAAAGAAGAGAGGGAGGCGATGTTGATAATTCTACCTTTTCGTTGATCGAGCATCGTCTTGCCGAATATTTGACAGGCTCTGAGGGTTCCGTAAAGATTCACGTCCATGATGCGTTGCCAGAGTTCTTCTGAACAATCCAAGGTAGGCATGCGCTGTGTTATCCCTGCGCAGTTGACGAGAATATCGACTCCCGTGAAGGTGGAAATTGTTTGATCGTGGAGGGCTTGCAACGAGTTACGACTTGAAACGTCGGAAGGAATCCGCAGGGTCCTGCCGCCTAATCGCTCTATCTCGATAGCAATAGATTCGACGCTTTGCCGAGATCGCGAGGAGGCCACAACATTAGCCCCTGCTGAAGCCAATCCCAAAGCGATAGCTCTGCCGATACCGGAGGTGCCTCCAACAACGACAGCGGACTTTCCATTCAGCGTAGACATTTTCTTAGAGTTTTTCCATATTTCCTAAGCTGTTGAATTTGCGAACCCTACGCGACATTCTGGCTCGGTTCAGTTCGAGCCAACGGTGGCCTCATGAGAATACGACTCGTATAGGGGTATTGACCGACTTATAACCATATGACTCTATCGAACTTGCGAAAAAACCATTTTAATTTCTATCCGAAATAATATATGGTTATCTCCCGCAGAGACGTTTAAGTTGTTTCCGTTATGCTCCTCCCCCTTAGTCATGACGCGAGTTAAACCCTACAGCGAAAACCAGTTCATCCTCCAAAATCTAATCCAGTCAAAAATTGGACAGACGCATCTTTGCTAGATAAAGTTCGCGACGAATAGAAAATATTAATGACTTGAAGAGAGTGACAGCCGTAGTGAACTCTTTCATCGAATCAGTTTTTAGCCATGCCATGCAGCCGCGGAGGGCCTCGGAGGCGTAAGACTATCAAAATTAATTCTTATTACCAACGATAAATGTAAATTGTCAGGCTGAAATCAGTTCATGACAAATCAGCTCGTTTTGTCGCTTCCGCCACCGGAAAGCAGGGAAGGGGAACCCCTGCGCCCTAACCCCGGCCCAGGCCAGGCTGCAGAAGATGGTGCTGGACTCGGTTGTCTCGGATCATTCTAAGCGCAACTATGCCAAAGACCCTGTTCGCCTTCTGTGCCAGCCGGCCTCTCTCCCGGTCCTTAATAATGGAGGGCGGGCATGGAAGCGCTCTCCCCATCGACTATCAACGTGCGGCTCTCAGCGGTGCGGAAGCTGGTGGGCGAGGCCAGGCGCAACAACATGATCGGATCGGAGGAGGCGGCCAGCCTCACCGACGTCCCCAACATTAGCCGGAAGGGAACCCCGCCTTGGCAACTGGCTAAACCGCGAGCAGGCCAAAGGCTGCTGGCTGTCCCGGACCGCTCTACTCTGAAGGGCAAACGCGACTACTTGATCCTGGCGCGTCTGGTTGGCTGCGCCCTGAGGCGAAACAAACTGGCCGAGCTTGACGTCGAGACCATCCAACAAAGGGAGGGCCGCTGGGTCCTGGCCGACCTTGAAGGGAAGGGAAGACGCATCCGCACCGTCGCCGTTCCGATCTGGGTCAAGCACGGCATCAACGCCTGGATGACCGCGGCGGCATCGAAGATGGCCGGCTGCTGCGTTCGGTTTCCAAAGGCGGGAAAGATCAATCGTGACACGCTGAGCGACTGGGCGGTCTGTGTCATCGAAGCAAATTGGGATCGAGCACTTCGGCGCTCGGCGGGGATCTCGAGCAAATCAAATTCCTGCTCGGTCCAAAATCGTACGTTTAGGCTTCGTTGCGAAAACCTATCGTCATCACAAGCCAATCGCAGCGTTGTTTGTGCAACGCACAATACGGGCATCAGTCAGATATGGTTTCGTTGCATCGTTTTCTGCAACAGCATCAGAAATAGTACCTTTATCATGATTTAGTTGTAGACCAATATTTAATTACGACATGAGATACACAAAAAGGCCTGTCCTTTATTTCGCTCTTGTTTCTCGGCAAACTCTGCACTAACGTCAATTCGCAAGCGACAACAAACTCTCAAGTCTGGGCCGAAAGCTGGGCTGCTCGCAGCATATTCCGAACCGCAAAACTCTCTGCCGAGCCGAAGCTCCGCGATGCCACCCTACGCCGATTTAAAGGAAGGAAGCCAGTCGAGATAGACTGCTCGTGCGGGGGCATCAGTTCAATTGACGATTGCAGTTAGCGTTATATATAGTTCGGGTGCCATATAAATAACCATAGGTGCCCCATGCGTGCTGTGCTATCGTTGCTAGTCCTCATCAGTCTTTGTGTGCTTTCAGGTTGCAGCGGGAGTCCCGCCAGCAGCGGCCCCGTGAACACCAGCACCATTCTGACCGTGAGTCCGAACCCCGCAGTCGCGGGCGGGACCGTGACCCTCTCCGCGGACGTCGGCTACAGCGCGACCATGCCTCCTACCCCACCTACCGGCAGCGTTACTTTTCTCGACGGCACGACCAAACTTGGAACTGTTGCCCTAGCCAACGGCATCGCAACCTTCACCACGAGCACGCTGGCCAGCGCCACCCACAGCCTCACCGCCAGCTATGCAGGAAGTACCGGCGCCGATGCCAGCACCTCGGCCGCGGTACCCCTCGTTGTCGCCGCTCCGTCGCCCACCCCCACCAGCCTTGTTCTCATGGTTACCCCGAACCCCGCTGCCGCAGGGGCGGCCGTCATGCTCACGGCCACTACTTCTTCGGCAGCGGGCGTCCCGTCCGGCAACATTACTTTCCTCGACGGCACTACAACCATTGGAACAGCTGCCCTCTCGAACGGCGTCGCATCGTTCACCACAAGTACGCTCTCCGCGGGAACAACCCATAGCCTCACCGCCAGTTTCGCCGGTACAGCTAGCTTCGCCGCCAGCAGCTCGGCCGCGGTACCCCTCGTCGTCGCCGCTCCGTCGCCCACTCCCACCAGCCTTGTTCTCATGGCTACCCCGAACCCCGCTGCCGCAGGGGCGGCCGTCATGCTCACGGCCACTACTTCTTCGGCAGCGGGCGTCCCCTCCGGCAACATTACTTTCCTTGACGGCACTACAACCGTTGGTACAGCTGCCCTCTCGAACGGCGTCGCATCGTTCACCACAAGTACGCTCTCCGCGGGAATAACCCATAGCCTTACCGCCAGTTTCGCCGGTACAGCCAGCTTCGCCGCCAGCACCTCGGCCGCGGTAGCCCTAGTCGTCAATTCGGCGATCAACGCCAATGCCACCTTCAGCTTTGCCACACCACACCAGACCATCCTCGGCTTCGGCGGAGCGGAGGCGTTCTACGCCAACTATCTCGATAGTCATCCCAACGGATCGCAGATCATGACGGCATTGTTCGATCCTGTCAACGGGCTTGGCATTACCTTCCTTCGGCTCGAGAACAACTATTACGAATTCAACGGCAGCAATGCCACTACCTTCGATCCTGACAACACGAAGATCGTCACCGCCACAACCGCCGCTCTCGGCTCGGCTCCCAAGATCCTGATGAGTTCCTGGACGCCGCCGGCCAGCCTCAAGAGCAATAACTCCGTCAACGGCTGCACAGGTGTGACCAATGGCAACTGTACCAGCGGTTTCGGTACTCTGGCGCAGGTCAGCGGCGCCTATAACTATTCCGGCTTCGGACAGTTCTGGTTAAGTTCCCTCCAGGCATACGCCGCTCTTGGTGTTACTCCAAACTACATCTCCATCCAGAACGAGCCTGATTTCCCCGCAACTTACGTTGCCTGCCTCTTCAACCCGACTGAAGCTCCCGCTACCCTCTATGGCCCCACGCCTACAAACTATGCCAGCTACGGTAAAGCCTTCGATGCAACGTACCAGGCGATCAACGCCAGCGGTGCTCTTACCTCTATACCGCAGATGATCGGTCCTGAATCCTTCTCTGCGTTCAATGTGCAAGCTCTACTCACGGAGGTGCCCACCAATGAGCTCGCCGTTGTTGCCCATCACCTCTACAACGTGAGCTCCTACGGCGGCAACCCGGAAACCCAGGTCACTCCAATGACTACGCTGGATGCCGACTATCCCAATCCTGAGATCAAGTTCGAGACGGAGTACTACCAGACTCCCGGTTTCTATAACGCCATCGACATCCACAACGCTCTGACCGTAGCCAACGATAATGTATACCTCTACTGGGGACTGGCTTGGCCCAGCGTGCTCACCAATGGAGTCTCTTCCGACCAGGCAGGTCTCCTTTACATCGATAATCCCTTCAACCCTCAATCCACTTGGGCGTTCCCGAACGGCTGGACCTATAACGACGCCTATTACACCCTCAAACACTACAGCTACTTTATTCGGCCGGGATATGTTCGCTATGACGCGACGGTAAACAATCCAGACGAGGACATCTCCGTCTACCAGAGCCCAGATTTGAAGACCACGGTTCTCGTCATTCTGAACACCTCTACCTCCGCGACGGACACCGTTGGCCTGGATCTTTCCTCGATCCCCTACACCAACTCCACGGTGTACCGCAGCTCCTTCGCGACTCCGATCACCAGCACAAGTGCCGAACGCTGGAACAACCTCGGAGCCTACAGCTCACAAGGCATCACCATGGCGCCACAGTCTGAAGTAACCGTCGTCCTCACGCAATAGAGATCCATCTTCAGCTTGCCTTAATGACTAAGCCGTATCGGCGGCTCGGCAATATGTGGACTGTTCCCACGCCTAGGCTTTCCTTGCCATTCGGACGTATCGTGTCGGCGAAGATGTGCTGCTCACACTTTTGATTCCGTCAGCAGTCCAGAAAGCGCGCGGGAGGCGGCGCAAAATGCTGCCGCGCTGGACGATCTCACTCTGATTGGGAAAGCGGAAATTACGTTTCACGCTGCAAATGGCACATACACCGATTCTTTAAGTGCTCTTCCAGACTTGCCTGCAAGGGTGTGCCCGTCCGCCTCCGCCTTAGCGCTTGCGATTCTCGATTCTTTCTTCCTCGCGTACAGCTTTCAAGGCACAGTCCAGACGGACTGTACTTGCTAAGACAGGAAACAAGACTTGCACGATCGATCAGACTCTCACTGTTACTTGTCCGCCTGTTCGGCAAGGCGGACCTCGATGATAAATAAGGCTGTAGCTTTGATTGGTATGTGGCGCTGTTTTTCAGTCTTCTGCCTGCGTACATAGCTGGCACGAATTTGGGCGGCGTCGCCGATTCTTACCTCGTGGCCCAACCGTTCCAGCAGTTGCACAAACCACTGGCTATTGCCCACCGATTCCATGCCAACGAGGGATGACGCATCCAGCCCACGATAGAACTGCTCCGCTTCTCCCTGTCGTATGCATTAGCTTCCGCTCCTCATACTCGCCGCTCTTCGTATCGAGAACGGCTATCTGTTGAAAACTCGAATGAAAATCACAACCGATTATGATCATCTTGGGCTACTTGCTCCTGCTCACCTTAGTCTCCAAACTAACCAAAGTCTACGGAATCTCGCGGAGCCTTCGTCCCATATCCCATCAGAGGCGGTCTTCTTGCGGGCAGCGAGGTGACCGTCAATCTGGCTTTCTGTCTTTTTTAGCGGCGGTTGGCAGATGCAGTGACTTTTCCTGCCTTATATAGTAGATGTGGTCTCAGGAGCTTGTGTGGTCACCAGTCTATTCTGCGGGTTTCCAGTTCGCGTAAGGCGTCCGTCTATTTGGGATATCTTTGGGGGGCTGCTTCTGAGTTTGTCGATTACTACGGTAGCTCAAAGTTCTTCCGACAACGATTCAGTTTTGAAGAAGCACTACGACCTCGCACAAAACTTTCAGACGTCCGGAGATTTTGGAGAAGCCGCCAGAGAATACCACATCTTCATAGCGGACGCATTGGCCGAACTCGCGATTCAGTCCGCAAGTGCCGAGAACTATCGTAAGGCGGCTCCTCTCTTTGACGAAGCGCTGCGGCTTGCACCCCAGTCACCGGGTCTAAGGGTCAGGTATGCACAGGCAGCCCTGGCTGCAGGCGATCTCTTACGGACCCGGACCCTTACAGAAGGCATAATCCGTGATTATCCTGGCAACACAAAGGCGCTTGCGAAAGCTAACCTACTCCTCGGTCGGGCGCTGCTCAAGTTGAATAACGAAGCGGCGGCGCGTAGCAGTTTCGAGGCAGCCGTCGCGCTCGATCCAAACTTCGAGAACGGCTATGCTCTTGCGATCGCATGTCTTGACCGCGACGATGGTGCGAGTGCCGCAAAGATATTCGCGGAGATGGTCGCCGGACTGGGAGACACGGCAGCCCTGCACATCGAAATCGGCCGCGCCTATCTCAACTCCGACTTCCAGCAGGAAGCGAGTGCTGAATTCAAGAAAGCGATTGCGATTGACGATGAATTTCCCGGCGCGCATTACGCTCTGGCCGTTGACTACCTGACCATTGGTGGCGACGCTAAGCTCGCAGAGGCCAATAGCGAGCTGGAAGCGGAGCTTAAGCTGTCTCCTAGCGATGCTTCTACGCACTCACAGCTGGGCAACATCGCTCTGCGCCAGCACCGATACTCTGATGCGGAGCGAGAGCTAAAGCAAGCGACCTCTCTCAATGCCTCCGACCCGGGCCCATTCTTCTATCTTGGACAACTTTACTCAGAAACAAACCGAAGAGACGCAGCGATTGCCGCCTTCAGCCAGTCGATAGCCCTGACAAAAGATCCTTCGAACAATCGTTATCAGGTACAGAAGTCCCACTATCTGTTGGGTCGTCTGTTGATTCAGTGCGGTCAGGCGGAGGCTGCAAAGAAGGAGATGCAACTCTCGTCCGAATTGCTTAAGCGTAGTCTTGGAAGGGATCGTGGGCGGCTTGCCGCCGAGCTAGGGTGGGCTGAACCTTCGGATGCCGGCGATACAATGCCACTCAATACGAGCCCTGGTCAACTTTCCTTGCGCCAAGCTGAGGCAGCTGCTTCTCTCGCAGATTTTGAGAGGCGCATCGCCCCTGCCATCGCTGACAGCTACAACAACCTAGGTGTAATCGACGCCAATAATCGTTCCACGGAAGAGGCTCTTACTTCATTTGAGCACGCCTACGAATGGAATCCTGGACTCACCGGCCTTGATGTCAACTTGGGCCTGGCCGCCTCCCGCTCTGGACGCTACGAGCAATCCATTTCACCTCTTTCGCGTGCTTTGCGATCGAACCCGACAAACTTCGAACTTCTGTCTGGGTTGGCGGTAAGCCTGTTCAACACCAAAGACTTCTCTGGAGTGCTTACGGTTCTTGGTTCCGCACCGGACCAGACCGCAGAATCCGCGCAACTCGCTTATATCTATGCGGCGTCGCTAGTAAAAACAGGGAACATTAACGCAGGAATGAAGCGCCTTCTCGCTATCGAGCGGGTAAATCCTCAGTTGGCCAACGTACACACTACACTCGGTGAAGGTTATGCGCTTCATAAAGACTATGCTCAAGCAGTTGCGCAACTTCAGACATCCATTAAACTGAATCCTGACAATGCGATGGCCCATTCTCTTCTGGGCTCAATCGAACTCGACCTTGGCGAGCTTCATCGAGCCATCCAAAACCTCGAGATGGCTACGAAACTAGACACAAACGACAAGGAGAGTCACCGACTGCTAGCGTCTGCCTATCGCAAAGGCCACCGCGCCCCCGATGCTGAGCGAGAACAGGCTATCTTCGATACGCTAGGTAAAGGTGATGCAGCGCATGTCCCGATGACATTACGCGAGCGATGCACAAGCGACGGAAGTGATTGTTCCCCTCAATGAGGGGCTATTGGTTGGTGACATTATCAGTCTTTCAAAGACTTTACCGCGATTGAAATCGCGGTGGCATAGCAGACTCGTTGCGTCCATGCTCTTTGTTTGCGGAACGGTTGTTTCTGCTCGCGCCCAAGGCGGCCATCCACAACCATCCCCGCTGCCACCTGAAGCAAGCTCAAAAGACTGTATGGACCGCCCAATACCTCAATTCATCGACGTGACCGCAAAGGCTGGCATCACGTTCAGTCACATCTCCGATCCCACAAAGAGATACATCGTCGAGTCCATGAGTGGCGGCGTCGTCCTCTTCGACTACGATCGCGACGGCTGGCCTGACATCTACTTCACTAATGCCCCTACGGTCGCCATGTCTCTCGAAAAAAAGAAAAGCCCAGGCGCGCTCTACCACAACAACCACGACGGAACCTTCACCGACGTCACCCGCACATCTGGTCTGCTTAACTCGTGCTTCGCGATGGGAGGAGCCGTTGGCGACTACGACAACGATGGATGGCCCGACCTCTATCTCACCTGCCTTGGCGGCAACATACTCTACAAGAACAATGGAAATGGCACATTCACCGACGTCACCGCAAAAGCCGGCGTTCGAGATGGCCGATGGTCCACAGGCGCTGCGTTTGGAGACTACGATGGCGATGGGTTTGCTGACCTGATAGTCACAAACTACGTAGATTTGAACCTCAACGATCTACCTAAGTTCGGTAGTGCGCCCAACTGCAGATACCGCGGCGTTGACGTACAGTGTGGCCCACGAGGTTTGAAAGGCGCGGGCGATTCGCTCTTTCACAACAATGGCGACGGAACTTTCACTGATGTTTCAACGACCTCCGGAGTCAGCGATCCCGGCGGCTTCTATGGGCTAGGCGTTCTATGGTCGGACTTCAACAACTCAGGCCACCCCGACATCTACGTGGCCAACGACTCGACTCCGAAGTTCCTCTACAAGAACAAAGGTCACGGACAATTTGAAGAGATAGGCCTAGAATCAGGCACAGCCCTCAACGCCGATGGCGCCGAGCAAGCTTCCATGGGACTAGCTGTCGGAGACTATCTCAACACAGGTCGACAATCCATCTACGTCACTAACTTCTCCGATGAAAATGACGTCTTGTACCGAAATGATGGCGATTGGAACTTCACCGAGAACTCCTATCCGGCAGGTGTCGCCGTACCGTCTCTCCCGTTTGTAAAATGGGGAACCGCCTTCGCAGACTTCGACAACGATGGTTGGCTCGACCTCATCGCAGTGAGCGGACATGTCTACCCACAGGTCGACGATCTTCCTACGGGAGCGAAGTACAAAGAGCCTGCTCTCTTTCATCTCAACCAGCGAGACGGCACGTTTTGTGATGCTAGTAGATTGGCCGGGGCCGCACTCACCGATGAACGGGTCTCCCGCGGCCTTGCCGTAGGAGATTTGTTTAACAATGGCAATCTCGACGTAGTCGTTGAGAATCTGGATGGCAAACCTGCGATCCTAAAGAACACAGGTGTTGCGGGGCGCCATTGGGTGAGCTTCGAATTGGCGGGAGTTGCAAGCAATCGCATGGCGCTCAACGCACGCGTTCATATCGTGGCTGGCGGAGTCTCCCAGGTGGAAGAGATTCACAGCGGAGGCAGCTACCTGTCGCAGAACGACACTCGGGTCCACTTTGGAATCGGTAACGCTACCTTGATCGACCTATTAGAGGTTCACTGGCCTTCCGGTAAGACCGATAAAATAACAAACCTAGCGGCTGATAAGTTCTACTTCCTGCTAGAAGCTCAGGGACTTGTGCCTGCAGAAAAAGTCAGACCCACGGGGTCTCACCAATGAAGCCTCTTAATTTGAAACCGGGACGGTTGACATTCATCCGCCCCGGTTGCTGATTGAGTTAGAAGTTGTACTTCAGCGCGAGTTCCAGGATACGTGCTGCATGACCACCTGCCTTGGTATCGAGAAAGCCCTGAGTTTTTGAGTTGCTTGCCGTATTCGGAGTCAGGTCAGTGTTGTAATTGAGCTGGAGCTGATTGCTTCCGCTGAATTCACCGAGTGGATGGTTGACGAAGTTGAACGCAGATAAGCGGAACTGAAGTCCCTGGCTCTCGTGAATTTTGAACGTCTTGTAAGCCGCCAGGTCGGTATCGAAGAAGGCAGCGCCCTTGTAATATGGATAGCTGCTCGGTCCGTTATTCCCGACCTGAGGTGCAGCGAAACAACTCTCATTCAGCTTCTGGTTCGGCTTCAGATTCGCGAGCGGGTTACATGTCACAACTGGCTGAATCAGCTTCGGCGCAGTTGTGCCAAAGTATGTCGCCTGGCTGAGACCAGTAATATTCAACCCGAAGTTTGGACTATCCTGAGCCGGAAGATTGCCGCCTGATTGCAGGGTCGTAATACCGGAAAGGGTCCAGTCGTTCGATACCCCGCCGAGCATGCGAGACTGCCCGTTATAGACCCTTCCGAAGTTGTAGGAATACGACGAGTTGAATACTTGAGAACGATCAACCGCCGTTACACCGTAGTTGTTTCGCAGAATAAAAGGATCTTCCAACAGTCCAGTCCCCAGGCTCTTCGACCAGGTGTAGTTGAAGTTGTAGGTAAGGTGATCAGAACGCTTCACCCAGCTAAGCTGCAGTCCGTTGTAGTTGGAGTAGCCAATATGCTGGTTGACGTTGACCTGGTTCGTGCCATACGCCTTCCCATAGGTTCGGTAGTCAGCTTCCTTGTTGTTCGGAGCACCCTGCGACAGGTTCTCAGGATTCGGCGAGATGACGCCCGTGACTGGGTCAGGTTGATAGAGTGCACCCAGCGGCACTTTATTCATGTTGATGAACTCGGTAAAACCACTCCCTGAGATTGACTCCCCTCCAATAAGGAGCTGCTGGCTGTTGTTGCCGACGTAGGCAACTTCAACCAGAGAGTTCCACGGGCCCTGCTGCGAGATAGTGAAGTTGTAGCTGGTCGTCTTCGGAATGCCATAGTCGGTGGCACCCACGGCGTTGACCGTTCCATTGATTCCTCCCGGCGCCGGAACTGGAATCGACCCAATCTGCGACAGCAGGACACTACTCTGGCCGGGCAGGCCGTAGCTCTGAATATTCTGCGCCGTCGAAAGTGCACCCGTATAGTCGTTATATTGATCGGCGAACCTGTAGACTCCCCATCCACCTCTGAGAATCGTCTTGCCCGTTCCTAACAGGTCGTAAGAAATTCCGAAGCGTGGAGAGACGAACAGGAAGCGATCCGGCGACCCCGCCTTGGAAATTCCCGGGCTTGTCGCATGCGAATAGATGCCGGGATTTAGCTTCCCGGCAGTCAGATCGCTCTGCACCAGTGAGGAAACGAAGACGGCAAGGCCGTTATCCTGACGATCGTACCAGTGGCCAATGTGTTCGAAGCGGATACCATACTCCAGGGTGAGTCGCTTAGTGATCTTCCAGGTGTCATCCCCATAGAACGAGAGGGTTTGGTATGCCATATCGCTTACGGGCGCAGCATTGTTCTCGGCGTAGTTGGTTACGTTCCCGAGGAGGAAGTTGGCGGTGGGGTTATTCGGGGATCCAATGGGCTGGCCAGTGAGGATGTTGCTGTAGACCTTCCCGCCGCTGCTAAAACTGTTGAGCGAGCCATTGGGAGAGAACGAGCCACCTTGAATATTGCCAACGTTCTCTGCATAGATTCCCGCCTTTATGGTATGAGTTGCGGCCACCTTGGTCGCACCATCAGAGAACGCTGGCATCTCCTTGCGTACTAAGTATTTTCCGCCAGTCTCGAAGATGTCCTGTTGCGAGAAGTCCGGAAAGGTCAGGTTGCCGGCGCTGGTGTAAGACGGGATCAAAGGCGATCCCGTCTTGAAAACGGTACCGTAGTTCGTCGGATAAGCAAGCGTCGTCTTATAGGCAGCCGACGCATTGGGTGGGCCTACCGGGAAGTTGCCGTAACCCCAGCTCGCGATGAACTCATTGGTGAAGGTCGCGCTGAAGACATGAACAAAGTGGCCGGCAACCGCCTTTGAGAAAGAACTGCTGATCAGGCCGCCACCGGGATAGGGGATTGCATTGCCTGGCGTCCAGTAGATGTGTGCACCATTTCCCTGGGAGGGAGCCGAGTCCTGACCGTACTGATACGAGATGAAAAAGTTCGTCCGGTCGCTGAGGTTATAGTCCACCCGGGCACGGAAGAGATAGCCGTCGTGCGTACCAGGAATGACCTGGTTGTAGTTAAATCCTCCAGGCGTGGTGAGGGGGTTTGCATTTGCGGCAGGCCAGAAGCTTGCAAGTGATTTGGCACCAGGACTCAGAAACTCCGTGGGAATGATACCGGCGGGCCGATTTCCTACCCCGATCACAGATCCGTCAGGCAAAACCGTGCCAGTGAGATCGTTGCAGCCGTTGGTTGCAGTCGGTGTCAGATTGCCACCGCAGAACGCTGTGTTCGCATTCGTGTTTGTGAAGTTGCCGGCCATCATATCCGGTGTTGGAATGAAGGACTGCAGCCGATTCGAGTTGCCAGTGTTCTGAAGAATTCTCTCGTAGCCGAACCAGCCGAGGACCTTCTTGTGTGTGAATGGAATGGGTCCGCCGACGTTGCCGCCGGGATAGTAGTAGTGAGCACTCCCCTTCGGAGTGCCTGCGTGATCGCTCTGCCAATCGTTGGCGTTGAAGATGTCGTTCCGAACGTAAAAGTACCCTTCTCCGTGGTAGCTCGAACCGCCGGACTTGCTGACTGAATTGATGACGACAGGGCCACGTGGAGCGTCCGCACCAAAATTTGAGGTCTGTACGCTGACTTCCTGGGTCATATCAGGATTCAAAATCGCAATCGAATTGCAATTGCAGCCCGGATCGTCAATATCGACACCATCCGACAGTTGACTGGTGCCGCCGCGGTTTGGAGCACCGTTGGCATTTAATCCGTTTCCTACCGCGCTCGAACCAACGCTGACCACCGTAGGATCATACAAGGCACCGTTACTGAGACCATTCGCCACACTCGTGACGCCTGGCAGCACCTTCAAAAGTTCAGAAAGATTGCGTCCCTGAATCGCCAACTGTTGAATATCCTTAGCGTCGAGCAACGCCGCACGTTGTCCATTCTCGACTGGAATGATCTGCGTGCTGACGGCAACTTCGACTGTCTGCGTCTCACTTCCAATCTTCAGCATCACATCAGACAGCTTTCGCACATCACCCGCGCTCAGCGCAATGCCATGTTGTTCATAGCCCTGAAATCCCTTCGCCTCGACGTGAAGCGCGTAACTACCACTAAGGAGTGCAGGAAAGGCAAAGTAGCCTGCACCATTGCTCACCGTCTCGCGCTGCTCATTAGTGGCCGCGTTCGTCAAGCTCACTCTTGCCCCACTGACGAGTGCCCCTGTGGTGTCCGTGACCGTTCCATTCACGGTCGCTGACACCTGAGCATAGGCCTTATAGGCCGTCATGCCGACTAGCATGAAACAAAGGGCAACATGCAAAAATACTCGCTGGCGCATCCACAAAGACATCTCTACTGAAAATTTTGCTTGCTGCATACAGCCTCCAGGTGAGTGTTCGCTCTTTTTCCAGAGCGTTCTTGTAAAAGAGTGTCCCTTAGCTTTTGTAAGCCAGATCCGCGCTAGGGTCCGAGGGGTACCTACCGAGCTCGAGAGTTCCCCAATAGGCGGAAAAATCGATTTTGTAAAGCTTTTAGCGTTTACAGGAACGTCGCAACAGATGTCAACATTTATCTGCAACGTGGGTAAAACCACTACTGCGGCTTGGCATCAGCGCGCAGTTCGCTCTCGACCTGAGTGCGACTCGCGTCACCAGATCATCTCTCAAAAACTTTCAGCTTTCCTGCCATCGAGGAGTATTCTTCCGATTGAAAGAGCTGGAGATGATATCTAACAGACCCCGGTGAGTAATACGCTTTCACCATCAGAGTAAACAGACTTACTGCATTTCATTTCTCTCCCCTCCTGAAGAAGCGGGAATTGCGTATCGCAAGCGCCCCACAGGAGCTAAAAGGTCTCCGAATGAAGCAGGCAAAAGATAGAAGCAACGGGCGCTCCATTACTCTGAAAGCATTGGCCCAACACCTGCACCTATCGCCGTCAACTGTTTCTCTGGTAGTCAACCACGCTCCGGGCTACGAAAGCATCTCACCAAAGACTCAGGAACGCGTGCTCGCGGCGGCGAAGGAGCTCAACTATAAGGCAAACTTTCTCGCACGGTCTCTCAGAACCAGCCAGAGCTTTACGATCGGAGTAATTGCGCC
Organism: Tunturiibacter lichenicola; assembly: GCF_051013355.1. Classification (GTDB taxonomy): domain Bacteria; phylum Acidobacteriota; class Terriglobia; order Terriglobales; family Acidobacteriaceae; genus Edaphobacter; species Edaphobacter lichenicola_F. The sequence continues at coordinate 317,936 of NZ_CP132945.1, forward strand.
GGAGGTCAGCGAAGGCTACTTTCCGATGGTCATGAGCGGGGTTGAACACAATTTGCGGAACGCCGGCTACCTTCATTTCGTTGTCAGCCATGAGGGCAAAGCCGAGCTCCTTGCGGACTATCCCCAACTGCTGACCGAACGAGGGGTAGACGGCTTCATTTTGATCAACACGCTTCTGAAGAAGCCGTTGGCAGTACCAGTCGTGTCTATCTCAGGGCTGAGCGAAATGCCGGGGGTGGTGAACATTGTGCTCAACCATCAGAAGGCCACCTCTCTCGCTCTCCGTCACCTCCATAATTTGGGACATCGAGAAATTGCGTTTATGAAAGGCCCTCCGCACATTCCGGACTCACGGTGGCGTTGGGATAGTATCCGCAAACAAGCCAAGGCGATCGGCATTCGGATGCGACCTGAATTCTGTTTGCAAATCCGGAACAACTCTTGGACACCAGAACTCGGTTATCCTCTGGTTCGCGACCTACTCGCAAAGAAACCAGCGCTCACCGCGATCTTTTGCTTCAACGATGTTTCGGCGATTGGAGCAATCCGTGCCATCGTCGACGCAGGATTGCGTTGTCCGGATGATATCTCCGTTATGGGTTTCGATGACATTGCATCGGCTGCGTTTGGCACGCCCAGCCTGACGACCATTCGTCAGCCACTGGTCAGTATGGGAGAAACTGCCGTTCAGGTTCTGCTCAAACGGATCCAGAAATCCCACGATGGTGGCCGGAACCTTCTCATATTCGAACCTGAGCTTGTTGTTCGCGAGTCTACAGCCAAGCCGCATAAGCCCAAAAAGCTTCGACGTTGAAACCTCCGGCACTGCAATTTCTCAAGGTCGCGTTTACAAACGGACCTTGTGCACGCCCAACTGTGAAGTGTTCTTACCATCATTTCGTTTAGAACGGGCCGGAGAATGCGACTCCGGATGTCACGCGATCGCTACAGTGAATGACGCTTCTTGGATGTGGGGCCCTCATGCAACCTCAATGCTTGTATATGTGCGTAGAATGACTGGCACCCGGAGGCAATAGAAGAACTAGCGGACCTCGATTTTTGAGGATAGCTTTATGTCTTTGGAGGAGCTGCCGATCAGAACGTCGAGTGGTTCGGATTCCACTTCGAGTTCTGCATGCTTTTCGTTCCAAATGGCGAGAGCTGAGGCTTTGAGAGGGATTAGAACAGTTTTTCTTTCGCCTGGATTGATAGTGACACGCTGGAAGCCCTTGAGCTCTTGATTGGGACGATCGACTTTGGATCTCGGATGCTTAACGTAGAGCTGCACGACCTCGTCACCGACCATTGTTCCGGTGTTCGTGACATCCACCGAAACGGTGAGCGTACCATCTTTCGTGAGGATTGGAGAACTGATTTTGAGATTTGCGTAAGCGAAGGTGCTATAGCTGAGGCCGAAGCCAAATGGGTAGAGAGGGTCCCCCTTAAAATACATATAAGTGCGGCCGTGGCGGATGTTGTAGTCCATCATGGGGGGAAGCTGCTCAATAGAACGCGGCCATGTAATCACAGTTCGACCCGCTGGGTTGAAGTCGCCAAAGATAACCTTGGCGATAGCCGTGCCTTCATCCTCCGATGATTGCGCCATATGAAGGATGGCGGGAATGTTTGCCTGGGTCCAGTTGATGGCATAGGGAAAGCTCGAGATGAGTACGACGATAGTCTTTGGATTGGCAGCATAAACCTGTTTGATCAGCTGCTCTTGCGTGAGCGAGATGGACTCACGGTCGCGACCTTCTCGTCCGTCTCCGGGATCAGAGCAGGGAAGCGTGCCGCCTCCGTCGCCTGTGTTTTTCCAGTCGCGGCCCATGTCGGGACCGCAGGTGGGGTCATTGCCAACGACCACGATGGCGACATCTGAGCTATGAGCCGCTGTATAGGCCGCCTGCCCGGATTCGTCAGCGGCATAATTTACCCTCACGTTGGGCCCGACAGCGTTACGAATGCCCTCGAGCGGCGTAACGAGGTGAGGGGGGGTGCCGCCGTACCAATCCCAGTGGATGACGTCGGCGAGAGGCCCGACCACAGCGATCGACTTGATCGACTCCTTCCTAAGCGGAAGTAGGGGGATTGAGGATTGCAATGGCGCATTCTTGAGTAGCACGATTGACTCAGCGGCCATCTTTTCGGAGATATCCATATCCCTGGAGGTATTCCATGGCTCGGGAAAGTCTTTGATTTTGCTATATGGCACGACGTCCGGCGGATCGAGAAGACCTAGTCGGATGGTTGTGCGAAATTTAAGGCGGAGCAGATCGTCGATCTCTTTTTCGGTAATGGAACCGCTCTTGAAGTCTGCCGTTGCCTCAACCTTCACGTTATCGAGGAACTGATTGACACCGGCGTGCGCAGCGGCCGCGACAGCGGTTTGCATGTCGGGGTAACGGTGATGAGCCGTCGACAGAAGCTTAATTGCGCCGCCGTCGCCGGACAGAATTTCCACGCCCCACTGCTTTTCAAGAACATTCTTAAGAACTGGGTTTACCGCCATGGGGATGTCGTTCCACGCGTTGTAGGATGCCATAACGCCCTTAGCGCCGCCATCGACGAATCCCATGCGGAAAGGAACGGAGTAGTACTCCCAGAAGAGACGCTCGTCGAAGTTTGACGAACTGCTCGTGCGAAAATTCTCATTGCTATTGGCAAGGAAATGCTTGAGGAGTGCCGCGGAGAGCCAGTATTTCGGATCGTCGCCTTGGAGACCTTTAATGAAAGCAGTGACCATGGTTCCGTTGAAGAAGGGATCTTCTCCGTAGACCTCTTCCGAGCGACCCCACCGTGGATCACGAGCAAGGTCGGCTTGGGGGCCCCAGAGTTGGAGAATCTGGCGGTTGTATTTGGCGGTCTGGCTAATAAAGCGGGCTTCGTATCCCTCGACTCCGCCTGCTTGTTGGACCAGCGCGGGATCCCAGGACTCGCCCATTCCGGGAGGTTGAGGGAACTGAGTAGTGGTAATCGCTGTCCGCCGATACGGGCCACTGTCGTTGCCGCGCTGTACTACACCGTGGATGCCTTCAGATGAGCCAAAGTTGGGTACACCAAGGCGGGGAACGCCTGTTCGTGTGGACAGGCAGTCGATCTTCTCATCGATAGTCATGAGCGATAGAAGATTTGAAATGCGTTCGTCCATAGGCAAAGTCGCGTCAAGAAAGGGATAAGGAGGCACATCAGGCGTCGACATATGGCGAATTTGAGCGGGCGCGTGGACTGCTGGTTGGCCGGGCACTTGAGCAAACAGCGCGTTAGTCTGAGCTAGGGCAAGCAGTACGGGAAGGCTCTTAAGAATGTGTTTTGTCATGGAGGATAAGCCAATAAATCGATTTTGCTACGCCTTGTGGATTGTTATTGGATTGACTGTACTTAGCAAGGAAAACTTTAACAATTCACAATTACAAATTTGCTCTGGTGCTGCCGCCCTGTCACCTGCGCTTCAACCCTCAGAACCGCGGCGGATCAAGGCGACCGCATCCTCGACCATCCACTTGCGCAGCGTCTCGCGTGAAACCTTGACTCCGTCCTTCGCGAGCAAAACCTCCGCCGCCAGGCTCGGACCAAAGTCCGCGTAGAGCGATCGGACCAGCTCGATCACATACTCGCGAATCCCGACAATGAGTTGGTTGTTCGAGCTGCGGCCGCGGGCCTTGTGGATCATGGCTCCACCACCGCCACACGCTACAACCAGCCGGCGCGTCTGCCTCGTGCTGATCCCTAGAATCACCGCCCCCGAGATCTCGGTGCGTCGCTTTGCTCGAACCTCGGAGAGAATTTCTATGCGTCGTAGTTCGTGTCCACTCATGCTTAAAAGATCCAATCTCCGCCTCCGTCATCCCTCGGAAGGGTAGTTTGGACATTTCAACTTTGCAGAAACCAGACACTTTGAAGTGCTCCAGGAACGCTGGCAGGAAGACGTTGCCGGCTGCCATATCGCAGATGCCGGCTAGTCGCAGCTCCTTGACCAGGCGGTCCTGGAGAGTGCGATTGACTCGCTCGACCCGTTCCCTTGGCCTGACTGGAGTTTGCGCACAGGATCTCGATGTTGAGTTCTGCCAGCGCACGACCGAACTGGGTCATCCCGGCTCCTCCCATCGCGTCCGGTCGGTTCACGCGGAAGAGAGGTAGCTCTGGCGGCCTCCGCACGCAGGAGTTGCCGTTCCAGCGAGGCTCTACAGTGGCTTACTTTAGCCCTGGGCGGTCGGGCTGGAGCACGGCTGGCAAGTCGTCTAGGGTTGCTGGCCAGCAGATCGACTTTACTTCAAGGACTCCACCATCACGCCGCAGCTTTAGAAGTGTGGTGAGAAATTCGGAGCTGTCAGGCCCGCTTTTGCCCCGGCATTTGTCTTTGGCTTCGGCGGGCCGGATCAACCGGCCCGCCGAACCTATTGGTTGAGGACTATCTGCCGGCTGAGTTGGAGCCAACAACGACTGCGCCGGTCGTTGAACCCGTCCCAATCTCTATTCCATTGATTTGTGGTTGGTCCGCGGCGCCCGGAACGAACTGGATCGTGATACTCCCCGTGTTGTCTGCGGTAACGGAGAACGATTGAACGGTGGCAATAAACTCGCCGCCAGCTGATGCATATATGTCGTAATTCTTCAGCACTTGAACGCCGTTGATCAATACATTGAATTGACGCTGGCCTGGTGCGGTCCAGAACGTCTCCGCAAAGTGCAGCTCCACAACGTACTTTCCTCCAGCCGCAAATCCTGGAATCGTATACGTCATCGGACCGAACCGATTGGTCTGATAGACGGATAGTGGAGCGGGATTTGCAACATGCGAAGTGACTGCGTCGCCGCCGGCATTGATCTCTAGGACATCCTTGTCGATCGTGCCTCCGGCACTCGTCGTTGCAAACTTTGATCTCGTTCGTAGCCGGCGACAGGCCTACGTCATTCAAAGCCGCCACTGCGTAGTAGTAGGTTGCGGTGCCACCCGAGAAGTCCTCATCGGCAACCCAGCTATTGTAGGTCGTGGCAGGATTCGCACTGGTGTCCGAAAAGCCAATACAAGCGCATCGGTGAATACCTCGTTCCAGCGATGCCCGAAGCAAGCTCGTTTGCTGCCGTGGCCGCAAACCCTGCCTCCTGGCTACGAAATACGTTATACACAACACCAGAGGTCGCGCTCGCCGTCCATGACAGATTGATCTGGTTCATCGACGTCTCGGCAGCACTTAATCCCTTCGGAGCGGTTGGCGCCACCGGGCAGTTTCTCTTGCACGGAAGTCCGATCTCAATCCCATTGATCTGTGGATTGTCGGCTGCACCGACCGTGAATTGGATGGTGATTATCCCACTCTTGTCGGCTATGGCGGCAAGCGATTCGACAAACGCAACATCCTTTGCTCCGGCATAGGCAAAGATATCGAAGTTCCTCAAAACTTCTTTGCCGTTGATCAGAACATTGAACTGCCTCTGACCTGGAGCAGTCCAAAAGGTCTCTGCAAAGTGCAGGTTCACGATGTACTTCCCATTGGGTATGAGACCTGGAATCGTATACGTCATCGGCCCGAACCGGTTAGCCTGATAAACGCTCTGCGGGGCCGGATTCGGCACCAGAGACGTATTGATCGTATCTCCCGTGCTGGTTGCAGTCCCGCCAGTGAAGTCCTCATCCGCGACCCAACTACCGGAGGCGCCTCCGCCTGCGCTAATCTGCAATACGCTTTGGCTGACCACACCTCCCGTACTCGGAATGGAGACACTAGCCTCGTTGGAAACGTCTGATATACCCATATCGCTGACCGCTTCCACGACGTAGAAGTAGTTCGCGCCGGGATTCACCTGATTGTCTTCGAAGCTGGTGCCGATAATGCCGGAATAAACGAGGTTGCTACTGGACGGAACAAAACCGGACGCCAGACTCCGAAACACGCTGTAGCGAACACCGGGCCGAAAACTCGGTGACCAGAATAAATTCACCTGGTTCGGAGACGCCACAAACGCCTTCAGATTTCTCGGTGAGTTCGGAGCGATCGGGCAATCGAAGGTGCATGGTACCCCCTGGTAAAACGGCAGGAAGTTTGTCTGGTTTCCATTCATTACCGATCCGCCCGCATCATCAACCGTGTGTGTAATGGAGCCGCTTCCCGTAATGAAGACGGAGACCGCATGCGTCACCGTTACATCAGGTGTGTTCGGAACCATGATCGCGCTGTCCTCGATGATGTTTACATTCTGGTTGAAGAATGAGTACACCCCAAACCCGTACGCAGCGTGGTGCGCAACCGTTGGTGAGACAACATACGAAGGATAACCATTCGCGCCGTTATCCATCCACGCGCTCTGATTTGGCGGATCGTACGGCAATTCGCTCTGGTAGAAGATCGTCGCCCCCCGCTCTCCGTTCCATAACACCTGTTCCTTCTCGTAATGTTCCACGAACAGGCCAAGCGCGGTCACATCGTCCCCGTTCACCACAACTCCATGATCTGCAACGTTGACGGTAAAGCCCACCCCGTTCCCGTGATCTGCGCGCCAGGCCCAGATATTGTCAAGGATCACATCATTGCTATCGATTTCAAGAGTTGTAGTCGCTGTTCCTGGTGTTCCGCCGCCAACGCGAAAGAAGACGTCGTTCAACGAAGTCGGATTCGAACGGTGGGGTCGCCTCGAGCCATCAGCGTTGCCGATTTGTACAAGAACCGGCGAGTTCACCGGCCCAGCATCGATTAAGACCGATGCGATTCTAACTCCATCGACGTCAGACACTTTAATTGCCGCTGTGCCAGTTTGCGGGACGAGTGTTGCGTATCCCATGCCGAGCACGACGGTATTCGGATTGGTTACGTTGATAGATCCCGTGAGCTTGTAAACGCCAGGGGTAAGAATCAGGTTCTTGCCTTGTGCCAGTGCCTGGTTGATCTCCGTCAGGGGAGTAGTCGGAAGCGCGATCAAGAAATCGTCGATCGAAAGCGAGTACCCACGTCCAAGTCCGCGCGACCAGGTAACGCCCGACGAATTTTCCTGCATCGTCGGTACAAAGACACGAAACCTGCGTCTTTCGTCTACATACAGGAATGGCTTTTCACGGCTCACAGGTGTGGTGGGAAGCACCGTATATGCATTGGATGGATAATTCGGAAAGGGCGCGCCCTCAACTCCAGAAAAGACCATATTCCAGTTACTGCCGCTCCAACTCCCAATCTTGCTGTTTCGCGTAAACCATTGTTGCTGGGAGCAGGAGTTGACATTGCCCGTAACAATTGAATCTGAGATGAAGCCGCCGCTCGAAAAGTTGCAGGCCGAATTCGTCAATTGCAGCGCACTGTTTATTTGCATTCGCCGCAACGATGTCCCTTGGGAAACTCCCCAGAACAGCGTCGATGGAGAATTCTCGGTGAGGTTCTCCATCGAGCGCCAAAAGATCGTTGTCAGCCCACCGAACTCATCGATATTGCTCGAGGTAACCGAGCCGTTGATGGTCACGGAACTCGGAGACTCGCCAAGGCCCGTAACCGATTCGTAGTATCCCACCTGGGACTGAACATCGTAAGTTCCAGGCATAAACATCGCCGCATAGCGGTTGGTGCTGAACTGCGCTTCTTGAGAAAGCGAAGTCAGCTTGCTCTGTATCGCCGAGTTCGACATGCTCGGGTCGAAGATAAAGACGTTGGGGCCAAAGTTGGGTCTTTCCTGGGCCATCGCTCGACGGCCACCCGAGAAACAAATCCCGGCCACGAGACCCAGCACAAGCGTGTGCGCAGCGAGCCTGCGCCATGTCCTCTCAAAGCAGTCGACGGTTAGTAGTGCTCGGCATTGGTTGTTCTGCAATGAAGTTTGGAACATTTGGTCTGGCATGGGCCTGGCACTCTCCTGAGGTAAATCGATCGGCTTGGTCGCCGCGGATCTTGATCTCGATCGACTCCCCATGCGTCTTCGCAGGCAAGTTGCATGTCGGCATCTGTGTCATATGGGGAGGTCGAAAAGACGTCCACCATACTGCCCGACTTGGTGCGTAACTGTCTAGCCTAATGCTCAAATAAATAACTCATTTAATAGGGCGTGTCATCAAATGAGCCAAATGATTGTAGCGGCGAGGTGGATGGCAGCGAGGAGTTCCTTGCTGTTTTGTCGTAGCGAGTTGAGATGGAGCGGTATAGTTTGAACTTGGCGCTATCAGAGTGATTGCTAATGCGATGGGTGAAGAGTCTGAGTCACCGTTTCAATCTAGGAGCTTGTTGAAATAGGGTTCGTTGGTGCGCCATCACTCGGTAGTTGTCTCCTGCGAGGCTTTTTGGGCGTAGTGGTTTCGGGACATTTTGGGCTGCGGTGCTTGGTTGAACACTCGACAGGGTGTTTTCAGGCGCACTTCTGCCGAAGGCCTTGCCGGGCCTGTTGCGCGATCAGCCTGGGCAGGCGGATAAGATTGTGAGCTGCGCAACTGAAGACGAATATCCAGTCGATCTTGTGCAGACCGCGGAGCTTCACTTGCCGAATAGGGCCGGTCTGCTTGAGCCACCCGAAGCTCTTCTCGATCAGCCATCGCCGGCTCAGACTGATCGCATAACTGGGATGCCGGGTGGTCCTGCGATCCATGTTCGAGCGACGTCCTTCTCGTTCTTGGTTACATGCGCGGTCACGTTGAGCGCCCGGGCGGCCACCACGAAATCCTTCGTGTCGTAGGCCTTGTCGGCACCCACGGTGATGCGCCGTGAGCTGCCCTTTTGCTTCGCTTCAAGCAGCAGCAGCGCAGCTTCGCGTTCGGCATAGCCATCGGCCTGGGTCGCCATCGCGGCGGCGATCAGGCCGTTGCGGTTCTCCACCAGCGCATGGCCAAGATAGGCCAGGTGCGACTCCTTGCCATAGCTCTTCTTGTAGAGCCTGGCATCGGGATCGGTCGTCGACTCGTGCGTTTCGTTCTTGCGCTTCTGGCCGTGGAAGTTCGTGCCATCATCGTCCGAACCGTCCTTCTTGCGGAAGCTCTTCTGCGACGCCCATGCCTGGATCAGCGTTCCGTCGAACGGTGAAGTGCTCATCGCTCATGAAGCGTTTGGCCTGCTTGTTGACCTCGGCGAAGAACCGCCGTGCCACCTCGCTGGTGAGCAACCGGTCACGGTTCTTCGAGAACACCGCATGGTTCCATACCGCGTCGTCCATGCCGAGGCCGACGAACCAGCGAAACAACAGGTTGTAGTCGAGTTGTTCGACCAGCTGCCGCTCCGAACGGACCGAGTAAAACGCCTGAAGCAACAGTGCCCGAAGCACATACTCAGGCGCGATCGACGGACGGCCAGAGACCGAATACATCTCATCGAACGCCCCGCTCAGAGAGACCAGAACCACATCCGTAAGCCTGCGGACCTCACGCAACGGATGGTCCTGAGGTACACGCAACGTACACGGCTCACAATTGCTCACACACCTAAGTGTGATGGCTAAGCCGTAGGTAGTCCCGTAGCATTGGACTACTGGCAGGGAGTTACGAAATGTTAACTTTGTTTTTTATTCTGTAGTCTTTGCTCGTGGTTTATGGCATCAAGTCGGAACTTAGGCGGAACGAAAGAAAAGAGGAAGGCGATGCTCCCCCATGAACTCCCGGTTTATTTGACAGCGAACAGCCGAAAGCTGACTTTGCGTTATCTTGGCAGAAAAAAGGCATCCTTCTCCCCCCATTTACTGATTCAGAAACGAAAACGCCGCGCACCTTTGTTGTGGCATCACAATCATGTGCTTCGGAATGCAACGATGTAGAGGATTAGTCTGTGCGAAGCCTTTCTGGAACGAAAGCTCGAAGGCTTGTTCCGTGGCTTGCGGCCGGGTGCCTCGCGCTGCACGTAGCATTTGCCCTTCTGCTTCCAGAGCGGCTCACGCCTATCTCTACTCTTGGAATTGTTTTAGCGCAATTCGCGGTTATCTCTGCATGTCTTTATACCGCACGGCATGCGAGTTACCCCTGGCGCTCATTGTGGTGGCTATTGGCATTCGCGAGTGCGCTTTCGGCCGCCGGGATGACAGCGGATCTTCGCGCGGAGGTGATGGGAACAACAGGGACGGATGTTGCCCCTAGGCTGCAAATGCTTCTTTCTACCCTTAACGGAGTTTGCTTCCTGCTTGCTGTTTCGATGCAGTTTGATCCACGAACCCTACGTGCGGTGCGGATCATCAACGCCAGTCTTTCGCTGGCAATGGGCGCCACCTTGTATGTATTGGTATTCTCGGTTGCGGCAATCCATGGGGCTAACCATGCCGGCGCTGATAGCTCGTGTTGTAGCTCTTTAGAAATGACAGGGTGGCTAGCCCATTAGAAGTGTCAGTATAAGTCTATCTGTTGAAGTATTTGTTTAATAATCATTAGTAGTCGTCGTGCGGTGCGTAATGTGGGAATCGACGTTCTTTGGTGATTTCCAAGGACTGTGGGAAGAGAGGGAAACGGCTTCATGTTTTCCTCGCTTTCCATCAGGCCGTCATTTCCACCGCGGGGGCGCCGTTGGATTTCGGGACGTAATCCGGCCCATAGACTCGACGCGGGTTCTTCTTGTATCCGCCCTTGTCGCTGTTCGTCTGGATCTTTGGTTCATGCTTAAGATCCTGCTGTGCCTTCACGGTAGCGAGTGCGTGGCTGAGCCGTTTGTTCTCGATGATGGCGGTGTGACTGACACGCTGGTCTTTGCTGAAGACGCGATAGGGAAGCGAATAGCCTTTCCAGCGAACCTCGAGCGGTCGATCGCTGAAGTCATAAATCTCGACATACTGGCCTGCCAGCTTGTCTGCCATCTCACTTCGCTCCAGGATGATCTGCCTACGGTCGTATGCCAAGCTGAGCTGTTGGCTCACGTGGCGCTGTTCGCGATGACACAGGATGTCAGCAAGCCGAGAGGCTTGGACGTTGAGTCTGCGATGCATGTTCTCGGTCTTCGCTGCGGGTACCGAGAACTTCTCGTTGAACTGCTTCATGAACTCCGGCAGGAACAAGTTCCCGGCGTTCCTATCAGAGATGCCGGCCATGCGCAGCTCCTTGACCAGACGGTCTTGCAGCGTGCGATTCGCCCGCTCCACGCGGCCTTTTGCCTGGCTCGAGTTCGCACACAGGATCTCGATGTTGAGCTCTGCGAGAGCTCGCCCGAACTGCGTCATGCCCGAACCGCCCTTCGCATCCGGACGGTTCACTCGGAAGACGGTGTGCTTGTCAGAGTAGAAGGCGGTAGGGCAGCCGTGTGTCGTGAGATATCCGTTCAGCGCTTCGAAGTAGGAGTCTGTGCTCTCGCTCGGCACGAAGCGCAGTTGCATCAGCTTGCTGGTCGCATCGTCGATGAAGACCAGCAGCGTGCAGGGGTCACCGCGCTGCTCGAACCAGCGGTGATCGCTACCGTCGATCTGGATCAACTCACCGTAGCTCTCGCGCCGCATTCGAGGTTGGTGGAAGGTCCTGCGTTGGGTGCGTGACAACCACAAACCTTCGGCCATCATCCATCGCCGCAGCGTCTCCTTACCGATCCGGAGCTGATGCTTCTCCAGCAGCACTTCGATCGCCAGCGTCGGCCCGAAGTCGGCGTACCTGGTCTTGACCAGCTCGACTGCATACTTCCGGATGCCTTCGTTACGGCTCCGGTTCGACACGCGGCCACGCGCCTTGTGGATCAGCCCGCTGCCGCCATCGGCTTCATACCGAGCCAGCAGCCGATACGCCTGGCGCTCGCTGACCGCAAGCACGGCTGCCGCTGCAGCCACCGTCCGACGTCCAGCCCGCACGTCGCTCAACACTTCAATACGTCTCAGATCTCGCTCGCTCATAGAAATCCATGCCATCCTTAGAACCTGACAGTTCTAACGAGCCAGACCATGACATTTCTATCGAGCCGCTACAGCTCGACTATACGTAACGGTTATTATCAGACATGTAATCAATTACTTATAATAAATACTAAAAGTATAGCATTCATCCCAATTCAGGCAACATAACATGTCCCTATCGTCATTCGATAGGAGTCAGGAGTCAAGAGTTGGGAGAAAACAAGACAATCCTGCTGCAAGGCACGCTCGACCTACTGATCCTGAAGGCGATTGGTGTTTTTCAGTTTCGAGGGATTAAGTCCTCGCCTTCCATCAGCGCATGTCTGGACGGGAGCATCCTCTGATGAAGAATTCTGCTAATAAAGATTCCGTTCTCAGTGAGCCCATAAAAGATGACGTGCTGCTTATGTTCTATCCGTCGAAAGTCAGCATGGACGGAATGGCACAACCGGCCTAAACCTGGAATATTCGCAAGCTGTGTGAAGCATTCAACAAGGCTCTCGATGTAAAGTTTGGCTTGTTGAGCGCCCCATACGTCTGTTGTGTAGTCAGCAATATCGGCGAGATCGAGTTCTGCGAGGTTCGAGAGCTGGTACTTGCTCACGCATTCAGCCTTCCAGTTACTTCAGCTCGCCTTTGAATTCGTTCGCGGATTCTCCCAATAACGTCCCCCTCCGCGACGCCACTATCGATTCCAGCCCGAACCGCCGAACGAAGGGCTTCAAGCTTAGCTTGGTTTTCCTGATCGTGCTCCTCCAAAGCTCGCAGTCCGGCACGAAGTACCTCGCTCGCATTCGCATATTGACCGCTCTGGATCTTCGTATCGACAAACTTGTCCATTTCCGGGGTGAGATTGATGTTACGCGTTGGCATAGCGAAATTCCTCCGTCGCTTTATGATAGAAGCCATTGGCAATAGTTGGCAACGATTCGTTTATCTGGCCACTTGTAAGAAGTGCAACCGACAAGCGGTTTTCAATATTGCTATCAAGATCGCTGTACATAATGGGCCATTATAATAAATAGAATCAATAACTTACAAATAATACCTAAATTATGACATCTAAGGGATCGGCGATCTTCGCCAAGGCTGGTCGACGAGGAAAGGGGAGGCGTACAGGAGATTGAGCCCCGAAGAAGCCGGCGACCGGGGCTTTCACGATGGCAAAAGCGAAGAGGGGGCTTGCACTCTTCAACGTGCCGCCTGATGCTATTGAGATCACTATTCGCGGCTAAGACGATTAGCCAATTCGTCGACGAACATAACACGCACTAAAAGGCAATCCGCTCCACCTCATCGAGGGCGATCTGATCGTTGCGCCGGTCATAGAGCCCAGTGGTGCGGTCGGATTCATGGCCGGCCATCTGCTGGGCGATCTCGAGCTTGCCGCCGTTCTGCAGGTAGGTGGTGATGCCGGTGGCGCGGAAGCTATGGGGGCTGATCCTGGTGCGCAGACCTGCAGCTCGCGCCCGCCGCTGGATCATCATGTGCACATTGGTCGCGATTTGAAACAGGTGGCGAGACCGAGCCTGGCGGTGGCGTCTTTTCCAGTCGAACCCGGTGAAGACGAGAGGGACGCCTACGCTGACGCCATGCAAACGGGCCAAGAATGGCTCCGCCAGGTCTTGCCATTTGAGGTCATCGACGATGCGGCGGTGGAAATATACGGGGCCAAGCCTTCCGACCTCGCTCATTCTTACCCCAGGCGTGTTGCTGAGCCCCCAAACACGAAGGCCAACGATGCAGGGCATCCCTTACGGCGCCAAGCCTCGTCTGCTCATGATCCACTTGTGCACGGCTGCCAAGCTTCAAAAGAGCCCCGAGATCGAAATCGCTCACAGTATGAGCGCCTTCATGTTGGATCTCGGCTTGGCAGTCACCGGAGGGAAGACCGGGAGTATCGGGCGCTTCAAAGAGCAACTCAACCGCCTCGCCGCAACTCGGATGCAGCTCCTCTTCCAGGATGACGACAAGGTCTCGATGGTGAATGCCAAACGGCTTACATTCATACACCGGTCCATGAAGCATTAGAACTGTTTCTTCACCGTATATTTTGGGTTGGAAAGGCCTTCCGGCCCGTGTCCTTAATCTGATGTAAAATTGTAGTCATTCATGAGTAATTCACTTGTGATTGTTCCGGTATTGAAATGTCGACTTAGCGAGGTGATTGTTTATGGCTACCGCTGGTGATCTTAGACCCGACCATGCTGCTCATCGTGAAGCCATAACGCTACAGTTCGGGGAGATTGTGAAACGTCTCATTGATATAGTCGGACGCAAGCTCACGTGTTATTTGGCTAGTGTGAAAGATGGGCGGGCGCTCGATCGTTGGATAGGTGGGATCGAACCGTATCGCGATGTAGAAGCTCGCCTTCGCTTCGCTTACCAACTGGTGAAGACATTGAGCGATCACGATTCACCTACAGTCGTTCAGGCATGGTTGACAGGAGTCAATCCAGAGTTGGGAGATAGAGTTCCGCTGCGTCTCATAAAAGAAGGTGACTTGAACGAAATCGCACCTGAGGTTCTAGGAGCTGCCAGAGCTTTTGTCGCGGAAGCCTAATTGGCACTTGGTAAGTTCGCTCTACGCTATCCATGTTGACGACCGGCGGAAGCTTGCTAACACCGCTCTGTGCCGGCCGCGGAGTCACCGTGAACTGACTAATACTGTGGTGGATATTCGTGACAATCTAAAAATGCGCGGCGACCTTGTGCGTAAGCCAGTGGACGCCTGCAAGGACATCTTCAGTTAGCTCGATGGCAATCGCACCTGTGAACGACAATTTACGGCTCTAATACAGAACCCTTGTTGCGTATCTCTGTTTGGCAAGGAGAGTAGCAGCCTTCTTATCGAAGGAGACGAACGTCTCTGCTCCGAGCCAGCTCCCCTCATAGGCAATGAGTCCATCTGCAAAATCGCCCCCGGCATTTAGAACAGCAAGCCCGGCCTCGACCGCTGGCCGGTTGAGGGTAACATTCGCCGTATCGGCGAGCGCTCGGATAGCTCCTGCGATATCTGAGCGGTCGAATTTGTATAACCGGCGTAGGACCCAGACGAACTCGCACAAGCAAGGAAGGGTTACCGCGATGATCTCAGCACTCTTCAGAATCTTGTCTGCAGCCATCGCCTGTTTTTCATCGTCACGTACGGCGGCTCGAATGAGCACGTTGGTATCTACCGTGATCTTCATTTCTTGCCGGCCCAGCCCTCTTCCACTGCTTCGTTTATCTGATCGATTGTGGCGGTCTCCTTCGTCCGACCTGCGAGAAGACCCAGGAAGCCGTCTATCTTCTTTGATGGCCGAGCCGCTTTGAGAACTCCCCGACCTCCAGGCAGCAACTCGAGTTCAATTTTTTCTCCGGGTTCAATACCGAGGTGCTGCAGGACTTCTTTTCGAAATGTAACTTGTCCCCGCGTCGTGACTGTCAGTGTCTTCATGGTAATAGCCCTCTGCCGACGTATTCCAATTCATTGTAATGCAGATTTCCATTACCATTCAGGGTCTGAAACGAAAACCAGACGGGTTCTAGGAATCTTGGGAAATATCCATAACCCTCAACTTGAGCCATATATGAAATGGTTCAATGTCTTCTGGCGCATATAGAGGAAAAATATTCAAAACATCAATTATTTCAAGGTCACGCAACGCTATCAGCTGACACGGCGTGAGTACGAAGATGCACTCACCGCACCATCGCTAGCTCGCGCTCTCCTGTCTGGCAGCTGCGGCGAATGACAGGTTGGGGGGCGAGAGTCACAAACGCGAGTTGATGAACAACCTAGCCGAACAACCAGACACTCTCTTGAGCGCGACTTTAGTATCAACTCATGACCGCAGGGTTGTACGTAAGACTTCGCTCGGTTCCCTGCCCCAGACTTCGGTAATGCGCATGACGGAAATCACCAAACGCGCGCGTGGGCCTGCATCAGTGCGTGTCGCGTCCAAGAATCTACCAGGGGGCACCTCAAGAAAGGGAAATTTATGTACGCTAAGGGACCACTGAGGGGTTTCAGTGGGCTCCGGAGAGGTCTGAAGCCACCCTTGGCTACCCGCTCATTAGCGTGCCAGATGTAATTGCCGGTGAGATTGATGTGCTCCCATCCAAGCGGGGAACACGCGCTAGAGTAACGTAGGATAGCGGCCCGGTGCCGGACAACTCCACGGCCCCGCATTCTCCTTCAACGCCAACCAGCTCAGGAGAATTGTGGGGCATGGAGCATTTTCTGAACGCCGTTCTAGACTGCGGGTTCTGCCGTCAAGCTGCGCACGGTTTCCCCGAGTTGCGCATCCACCTCATCCGCGATGACCATTACGTCTGAGAGCACCAACTCCTGATCGAGTTCGCTCTGATGGAGATGTAACGCGCCGAATGTGGCGACTTGGAACATCCGCGACTCCTCAATGAGCATTGCGGCAGAGTAGCCCTGCAAACGCCGTAGTTGTCCGTGCGCGTTAGCGGCAACGGAAACGGACGGCTGGACATCCTCAGGAAGGCGCAGGCGGGAAATCAGGTCGGAGTACAACTTGGGCAAATGGCCGGTGCGCTCTTCATCGCTAAGGGGAATGACGGTTATTGCTGAAACCAGATTCACTCGCCGCAGCCAGTCTTTGATCGTAGGTTCCATTTCCCGTTCCAGTATGTCTGCCACGCTCACTACCGTCTTCAAATTCGTCACGCTGTACTCCTTATTAGTCAGGCAGTGCTTTCCATTCGTCCTTGTGGCAGCAGCTCTGGCCTGAAGTTTGCCTCAGCTTCGGTCGTGCCCCCGTGGTCGAACACCTCAGGCGTCGGCAACATGGTGCGACGTAGTAGTACCTCGCTACCACGTGCCATTCCTGTCTTAAGTTGTCTGGTCGATAGCCTCGCCTGGTCTTTGTGCCTAGGTAGGATTTTTCCTTCCGCTCTCTTCCGACTGCCTCTTTCTTATCTATTGACAACATTACATCGGCTCTCTGCTAAACGTACATAAGATTCCGTTTATTGAGGTCTCCCCTACCAGTCATCTCCCGGCATGATTCTCTTCATAAATTCGTCGAATAAGGGCACCGTGAAGGCCGTATCGCCGTGGTTCGGACTCCAGATCATGCCTTTGATAATCAAGCTCGCACGAAGGGGTCCCAATGAGTTTGTTGGTTTCGCGAGAAGGGTAGCAATATCACCTGAACGATGAGGCCCAGGTCCAAGCTCCGCCATCGCCCGCAAATAGTGTTTTTCCTTCGGCGTCAGCCGATCAAAGCGGACACGGAAGAAACTTTCGTCCAGCGCGGCGATTGCTTCGGTCGAAGCCGCCTTAACATCCTTGAGAGTGATCGGACTGATTTTTGCAATGTCCCAAGAGTGTTTACCCCATTCTTGAAGAAAATAGGGATAGCCTCGGGTTTGCTCGACGATCTCATCAGTCGCGTCACGATTGTAGTCAGCCCCCTTTTCACGTGCGGGTTTGACGATCGCTAACTCCGCTTCGTGGGGATCTAATGCGCCTATCTGAGGAAAATCGAATAGTCTTTCGGCGTATGATTTAGCGTTTCCAGCAAGAGCTAACAGCTGAGGAAGACCAGCCCCGACGACCGTTACCGGCAATCGACCCTGTGCGCAGCGATGTAATGCGGAAATCAGTGCAGCGAACTGATCTTCCTTAATGTATTGCAATTCATCGATAAACAGGACGGCGGCTGTTCCTGCACTCTTTGCAGCAGCCCCGACCTGCTCGAGGAGAGATGTCAGATCTCCCTCTAAATCCCCGTTGTCGGCGAGGCCTGCTTCAGGCTCGTAATCCAGACCTACTTCAATATCTTCATACTTAACTTTGAGGGCTTTGGCAAACCCCGCAAGTGCTCGCAGCCCCCTTGTGGCCAAGCTCTTGGCAGCCTCCACGTGGCTCAATCTGAGAAGCGCAAGTCGAAGTTGCGGAGCCAAAAGCGCGGGAAGAGATTTATTCTCTGGAGCTTCAATACGGATCGTATGGACACCGCTCCGCTCTGCATCGGTGCGCATTTGGTCGAGCAGCACTGTCTTGCCGACCCCCCGAAGTCCAACCATTAGAACGCTTTTTGCTGAATTTCCAACCCTGATCCGTGCAATGGAAATTCGCACCTGCTCACGTATTCGATCACGCCCAGCCAATTCGGGTGGCGGGGAGCCAGCACCCGGAGAGTAGGGATTTTCAATCGGATCCATGAATATATAACCTCTTTATCCATTTTACAAATTTTTCATAAACTTGCTAAATTCACTATACATCTTTGAAGGTGCGTCTTCCGGGGGCTCTTGCTTTCAAGAGCGAGCCCACATCGGCTATCGCGGATGTGGCTGCAGATCTAACGGCAGCGGTATCCATCCTCGGCAAGTTTCTGCATCCACTCACAGCCGCGAATTTGGCCGACGCTGTGCGAATCATGAATACCTATTACAGCAATCTGATCGAAGGCCACAACACACGGGCACGCGACATTCAGCGCGCGCTGTCGCGCGATCTGGATCAGAATGAAGAACGCCGTAACCTGCAGATCGAAGCGGCGACTCATGTCCGAGTGCAAACAGCAATCGATCAAATGTCTCAAGATGGGACATTGCCTCCCGCGACCTCTGCTGATTTCATTCAGTGGATTCACAGTGAGTTTTATCGAGACGCTGCCCCGGCAATGCTCGCTCTCAAGAATGAATCTCGCAAAATTGTCATGGTCCCAAGACAATGGCGATCAAAGCCCGAACACGATAACGCGGTCGGTCGCCACCTTCCGCCATCCAGCGAGCGCGTGACAGACTTCATGCGATATTTCGAGCAACGCTATAACCTCTCACATTTCGGAACGGCAGGCCGGATCATGGCCATCCCACCAGCTCATCATCGCCTAAATTACATCCACCCGTTCCCTGATGGAAACGGCCGGGTGAGTCGTTTGATGAGCCATGCGATGGCGCATCAAACCGGCATTGGGGCGCACGGTCTATGGTCAATTTCACGCGGTCTTGCGCGAGGACTTGAGAGTCGAGGCGAGTACAAGCGGATGATGGACTTGACCGACATGCCAAGACAGGGAGACTTGGACGGTCGAGGAAACCTCTCTTAAAAGCACTGAAAGAGTTTGTGCTCTGGTTCCTTAAAGTTTGTTTGGATCAAGTGCAGTTCATGTCTGGCCTTTTCGATTTGAATGAGCTGAAGCAGAGGCTCCGAACTCTCGTTGAGAGGAGCAGCGCTCTCAAACCTCAAGCGGCTGCACTTCTGGAAGAAGCGCTCATGCGAGGCGAGTTCGAGAGAGGGGAGGGTGCTCGCATCACAGGCCTCCCAGAACGAACTGCCCGTCGCGTGCTTACCGAGGTGACTGAATTGGGATTGCTCGCGTCGGCGACGCCAAAAGGACCTGTATCACTCCGCTTCCCCGACAGCGCCCTGGAAGAATTGTTCCCGAGGCTCTACCCACAAATCTGACAAAGCCAACTTCGCAAGCGGCCCCTCGAATCAAGTAGTTTGAACCGCAGCGACATGCGTCTACGGTCCGCTCAAAGGTGCCGTGCGAACGGCTAAATCTCCCCACAAGTCGCAAGCCTGAAATCTCCAAAGCTTGCCACTCGGTAAGCGGTGATGCGTCCCGATCTTGCTAGTCGCTGTAATGTCTTCGGATGTACCCAAGCATCGCCGCAGCTTCGTCGGTGTTAATCGGTGAATCGGTGGAAATGGAAAGGTTTGGCATAGTCATGTCCTTAAACTGATAGGAGAGCGAAGGCGAAGCGATATGCCTACATGTGGGCCTGACCAGAAACACGCCTGCGCATGGGGGCGACACCAATGTTGATGAGAGCTAGCATGCAAAGCGCATTCTTCTTTACTTATCTCCTTTCGCTGAGACGGGAAACCTAAGCTTTTGGCCCCAATAGATGGGCCGCTCGTTCATGCGGTTCAGAGGTCCTACCCAGACGCTCCACTGAAAGAGAACTGGTGCCACGGTTGATTTGGTATGAAGAAGCACTTGCCCAAAAGGCCGCTGACGCAAGCTGGCAATCTTGTGTACCCGGCGGCTAGAACCTCTCTTTAGTCTCAGAAGTTACGGACGCCGCTCCAATGATCTTGTCACTTGACGCATTGCTTGGCGAAGGCAAGGGGTGTTGGCGATGTCGGTCATGCAGCGGTCTTCGTCAAAGCGTGGCGGATACGGGCAGTCAAGACATTAAAGAATTCGTGGTTAAAATCAAAAATTATATGCGGATATGCCCATATACCTCTACAATCCGTAGCTGCGTAGAACACACAGATTGAGGGGATTGAAAGTGGCTGAGAAAACAATAGTTGAAAAAGTTGCAGAAGCAGTTGGGTTTGGGATAGCAATGGCGGAAGATGCTGCTGGCAAGGTCAAAACGGCGGCTGGCGCGGCTGTAACCACGGTGACAGACGTGCTGAAGAAGGAACCTCCCAAAGCGGTTGCGACAAAGAAAGCTGTCAGGAAAGCGCCCGCTGCGAAGGCTCCCCAGAAAACCGTGACCAAAAAGGCAACTGTGAAGAAGACCACTAAAAAGACAGCGATCAAGAAAGCCGTCAAGAAGGTACCCGATAAGAAGACATCCAAGAAAGCTGCATCCAAAAAAACACCAGCTAAGAAGGCCTCGAAAAAAAACGTAAAGAAGGCCACCAAGAAAGCGGCTCGCCGTCAGTAATAACTGTGAGGGATTGTGACAAAAGAAAAAGAAGAAGAAGGCAGTGAAGAAAGTCGAAAAAGCGCTCAGGAAGCAGTAAAAAGAGGTGCCACCGACGGCGCGGGCGAAACGGCGGTCTCGTTGGGTTGCTACAGCAGACTGTCGTAGCCTTCGCGCTTAGCCCAGACTTCGCTAGTTCGAACTATCGAGCGAGCGATTGAATATTCGAGGCCTTCAACCCACGTCATACGCCGCGCCTTAGCCTAGCTCGTGCAACGATTAATCTTCCCGACGCGGCTATTTTTGTGGATTGCCGTGGTGCAGGTGCCAAGGCGACTTGCGAGGTGTTCGTGGCGAGATTGTGCGTCTGCAAGCATCGCAGGGTTTGCCGCTGAGATCGCATCGGCCAACAGTGAGTGAGAATCGTACCGGGCAGTCCCGAGAAGCAGACGGCTCGAAAAACTCTGTCCATAAAACTTCAACTGATCTTTCTGTTTGCCGACCATCCTCCTCTAGCATGTCCTTATCAGGAACTGTATAGTTCCGTCCGACGCGACAGCGCCTCCGATCTTCAGAGCGACGATCTTCAGGTTCGCCCCGGCGGCGGTCACAGCATGGGATGCAAAATATGACACCCGTGAAATTTTTGACATTATGAACGTTCAGAGAGCCTTTGTACCTGGCCTATATACAAATCTCGAATCACACGAAGCCTCGACCCATAAAGGACGGCATCAAATGTTAGGTAACAATGCTGACTGCCTCTCATTTCTCCCATAAGAGTGGTTCATAGAAAATGACGACAATCGTTCCTCTCACTCCAGAAACGGAATGGATCCCCAAATTACGTCACCTACCAAATTGGGAGCCCCCACTCATCCCGACGCTCGTTCTGGCTCCGCATCCTGATGACGAAACTCTCGGAGCGGGTGGTCTTATCGCGAGACTTTGCGGGCAAGGTGTTCCGGTAGTCGTGGTGGCTATTACGGATGGAGAAAACGCCTATGCCGACACACAAAATATGAGTGAGATTCGAGTGCAGGAACAAGTTGAAGCCCTTTATCGGCTTGGCGTACCGGAATCTATGGTTCGCCGCCTGCGCCTGCCAGATCGGGATGTATCCGCCTGCGAAGATCGGCTCGTTGACTCACTCTTGCCGATGGTAAAAGGCGGAATGCATCTTGTTGCACCGTGGAAACGCGACTTTCATCCCGACCATGAGGCGGCAGGACGAGTTGCTGTGCGAGTGGCCCAAATCAGGGGTGTCATCCTCACTTCTTACCTCTTTTGGACGTGGCATCGGGGTGTACCTGAGATGCTTGAAGGACTATCGGTCGAAAAGGTCCTACTTACCGATGCTGAACTCCACACAAAACGTTACGCCTTGGAAGCTCATGCATCTCAATTCGAGCACGCTGACGGCCAGCCTATTCTTTCACCCGAACTGCTGATGCCTAATCAACGAGGCTACGAGGTCTACATCCGGTGAGTATAGAAACCAAATTCGAATCGTCTCCCGCTTTCTTTGAGGCCAAATATCAGGAGAATACTGACCCCTGGGACTTTTCGCACAGTGCTTACGAACTGGGGCGTTACGACGCAATCATCGATGCGATCTCTCATCGAACTTATCGCCGGGCATTTGAACCTGGTTGTTCCATCGGTGTGCTCACAGAACGTCTTGCAGCATACTGTGGCACCGTTGATGCCATTGATTTTTCGCCGACTGCGGTTGCGCAGGCTCAGAGACGATGTGCTCATTTGCGTAATGTTGAAGTACATTGCGCAGCGCTGCCAGACGGAGTGCCAGTGAAGGATTTCGATCTCCTCCTTTTGAGCGAAATAGGCTATTACTTCACCCCTCAAACTTGGCAACAGATCTCCTCCATATTGGTCGACTCGATTCCTCGAGGCGCTACCGTTCTGGCTGCGCATTGGTTAGGTCATTCCCAGGATCATTGCATCTCAGGCGATGAGGTCCACAAGATTCTGTTCGCCAACCCGAAACTCCAGGTCGAACACTCAGAACGTAACCAAAATATGAGGCTTGATCGGCTGGTGCGTTTGTGAAAGCTCCTTGGCATATTGCGATCGTCATTCCGGCTCGGGACGAACAAGACCTTCTTCCCAGATGCCTTCGGTCCATACAGAAGGCCCGTCTGATGCTGCCGTCGCACGTTTCAAGCGACTTGATCGTCGTGACCGATCAATCAACAGATGATTCCTTCGGCATCGCCCAGGAGATAGTCCAAGAGAGCGGAGCAGTCATCGAGATTGAAGCGGGCTGTGTGGGTACTGCACGGGCACTAGGTGTGCAGCTCGCGTTAGAACGCTATGAGGGATCAAGGAAACTTTGCTGGCTTGCGAATACCGATGCCGACTGTGAAGTCCCTGTCACCTGGCTCGAGGATCAAATGGAGTATGCGAAGACAGGAGTCGCCGCCGTTGCGGGCATTGTCGACGTGGATTCCTTCATCGATCACAACTCCTCCGTCGCAGAGAGATTCCGTCTTTCGTATTTGATCCATTCGGACGGTACTCACCCCCACGTGCATGGAGCGAACTTTGGAGTGAGAGCGGATGTGTATCTTCAAGCCGGGGGCTGGCAAGATCTTTCAAGCGCAGAAGATCATGATCTCTGGCGGCGTCTGAAAATAGGAATACATCAACGCATATCAGACGCTAGCTTATGTGTCTTAACGAGCGGAAGACGGATCGGGCGTGCGCCGCTCGGCTTCGCAGATGCTCTCGGAGCACACAACGGGGTTACGGGATGACAGCGGACGAACTGAAGTCCCGACTGGCCGACGTTGTTAGGCAGAAGCTGCCACTTCCGGGAGGGGGTCGTACAGCCGAGCGCCATCACCTGCTGGCCGAGATAGGGCGAGAGGATCTCAGCTTGGCGAAGCTTGCAGAAGCTCATTGGGATGCAGTAGCGATCCTCGCCGAGGCTGGACGCAGTGCTGAACCTAATATGCTGTACGCGGTTTGGGCTTCTGAGACCCCGGGCCACGTAATACGGCTGGAGCGAGTCGCAAATGGTCTCCAGATCAGTGGCAGAAAACCGTTTTGTACCGGGCTTGGAATAGTTGATCGAGCCCTCCTCACAGTCGGGCTTCCCGACCAGCGCCTCGTCGAAGTAGACGTAAGGAAAAACCTGGAGCAGATCACATTGGATCTCGAGGTCTGGAAGACAGAAGCTTTTCGTAATACTCAGACCGGTGCGATCACGTTCCATGATTTGCAGCTGGCATCGGACTCCCTGATCGGCGAGCCAGATTGGTACCTTCAGAGGGCGGGTTTCTGGCATGGTGCCTGCGGACCGGCTGCCTGTTGGGCTGGGGGCGTCGCCGGTCTATTAGACTTTGCCCTCGCTAGCAAACGTGACGACCCTCATACCCTAGCGCATCTTGGCGCAATGCAAGCTAGCGTTTGGGGTATGTACGCCTTATCAAAGCATGCTGGCGATGAGATTGATGCAGCACCTTTAGATTCGAAGGCTGCACAGATTCGTGCCTTAAGTGTCCGCCATTTGATTGATGAGATGGGTACGGCGACACTTCAACGATTTGCTCGGGCGTATGGGCCTTATCCGCTATCGATGAATGAAGAGACATCGAGTCGATATCAGGAAGCGGGTCTCTACATGCGCCAGTCCCATGGAGAGCGAGACCTGGAATGCTTGGGCCACCTAATCCGGTAACCAAAACACAGAGTCCTAAAAGCTCATCGCGCGCCGCTCCTGCTCCCTAATCGTTGACATCTGCGAGTTCCCCGGAGCTCGCTTTCCGCGGACGCGCTTCGCACTCTGCTTTTATCTTTTCGTATTTGGCCTGAAGCTCATCTAGCTCTAAATCGCTAAGATTCTCGATGTCTATCATCTGGTCACGAGCCTTATCGATGGCGCGGATAAGCTCGTTGAGCTTTAAATTGATAGCGCGTGCGTCCCGATTTTGCGTGTTCTGGATGAGAAAAACCATAAGAAATGTCACAATCGTAGTGCCGGTATTGATCACCAATTGCCAAGTATCGGAAAAGTGAAAGACGGGACCCATAGCGGCCCAGAGCACAATGACTAACCCGGCGCCAGCGAACGCCCACTTCGAGCCCAGCCAGCCGGAGGCGGAAGCTGCGAACTGCCCGAACCAGTCGTTTGTGGTTCTCACTTGCACCTCAATAGGTTTTCTATCCATATGTTGTCCCCCTCCGAGTGGATGTCCGATCCAGTTACCATAGCTTCCGGCAATAGGTTATGCCCATATCTCGCTTATGGGATGTTCAATCGCCCCTGCTATTTGTATGAGGGCGAGAAACTCCTGACAATCCATGGCAAGCAGCAGGTCCATAAACATTGAGGTGTCCTACACGGGGAGTCAGGAGACAAAGTGTCGGATCAGAATCGTGTGGTTTTCGTAGTAGACGATGAAGCAGTGATTGCCCACACCCTTGTCGTCATTTTAAATCAAGCTGGTTTTAGGGCGAGCGCTTTTGATCACCCGAACAAGGCCATTGCTGCTTGTGTCGACTTAGCGCCAGATCTTCTCATCAGCGATGTTGTAATGCCAGGCATGACCGGAGTGGAATTGGCTATCCACTTCCGTCGAACGCAGCCAAAGTGTAAAGTGCTGCTCTTTTCTGGACAAGCCGCAACTGCAGATCTGCTGAAAAAGGCGCGGGAGCAGGGCTACGACTTCGAACTCCTGTCCAAGCCCGTCCATCCGGCTGATCTTCTTGTAAAGCTACGAAGTTGACTTCTGAATTTGTCGTGCAACAAACAGATGAAGTGCCTAGTTAAGTGTAAGCCGGTTTAGGCCAACCACATCCCAGCAGCATGGCCAACACCGCCCGGTTGCGCACGTAGCGAAGCCGCGGGCCGGACGGTACGGCAACGAGCTTCTGGCCTGTTCAGCCGACAGCCAGTTACCTACGCGGACGCCAACCTTTTTGCTCCCTTCACCCGGCGAATACCAGCAGCCAGATCCGGGCTGCGGAGGCCGCAATCAGATGCTTCGTAGGCCAGCTGGCGAATCGTAGCGAGCTGAAGATTGATCGTCGACGGCGCATATCTTCGCTGCTCCAATGCGATCCGATAGCGGGTCACGACAGTTCTGTTGAAGCCAGACGTGGCTCGGAGTAGTACCAGTCTATGAAGTCCCGGATGGCGTGATCGTAGGAATGCCGGGAGCTCACCGAAGGTAGGCTGTTCAGGACGGCAGTCTCGGAATGCTCAAGGTCGGGCAGCTTTAGGATTGTCTTAGGGTTTCGTTTCTTGGCTCTCTTTGTCATAGCACGGCCTCCTAGCCGTGCCAAACAGGATGAGAGAGCCAGACCGATCACGTGTAATGCGTTTGTCGGCACTAGTACACGTTGGCCGTGGGATAGTAGTTGCGACTGATTTGTCGGAGGTTTTTCGTGCGGAACCGATGGAAGTTCTTCTTCGTATTAGGCGCTTCACTCCTGCTTTTGGTACATGCAAACGCTCAGACTGACTCCTCTCCTCATCGGGTCCAACTCGTCACTGTCGAACAGGGAGTTCAGCTTGAAGTTTTGGATTGGGGCGGTTCCGGCACACCGCTCATCTTTCTGGCGGGATCTGGAGATACGGCCCATCGCTTTGACGGCTTCGCCCCGCAATTTACCGCACAGCATCACGTCTACGGCATCACGCGAAGAGGCTTCGGCACGTCGAGCAAACCCATTCCGGCCAACGGTAACTACTCGGCAGACCACCTAGGGGATGACGTTCTAGCCGTGATGAAGGCGCTTCACATCGAGCGGCCAGTGCTGGTAGGCCACTCCCTGGCGGGCCAGGAACTCAGTTCCATCGGCAGCCGCTTTCCGGAGAAAGTTTCGGGGCTCATTTATCTCGATGCCGCGACTACCTTTGCATTCTATGACCCGGCACGCCCGTCGCTTGAGATCGAGATGAACGAGATCAAGAGGCGTATCGACGAGATCGAAGCCGGTGGAGTCAATGAGCAAAAGAAGCTACTGGAGTTGGAAACTGCCATCGCAAAGTTCGAGACTGTTCTTCATCAGAGCAATGCAGAGATCGCAAATCTACCCCCATTACCGCCACGCTCGCCCATCAACGCCGCGCTCAACTTCGGAGCCCAGAAGTACACGAGTATTCCGGTTCCCGTTCTCGCCATCTATGCCTGCCCACACAACTGGGAGCGCTTGCCGGACAGCGATCGCAAAGCCGCCCTGATCGTCGACGATAAAGCTCGCTGCACCGGCTGGGCAGAAGCCTTCCGCCGTGGCGTTCCATCTGCCCATATTGTCATGATTCCGAATGCCGATCACTATGTGTATATCACCAACGAAGCTCGGGTCGTTGCCGAAATAAATGCGTTCCTTGCCACGCTCCGTTGAGCGGACACTAACCAAACTCCTCCTTTAGGAGCACCGGAACCTCGCTCATTTTGGTCAATAACATTGTCAACTTTAGACATTGAGGGACATCTGAGCTGGGAACGCTGCGGGTCTTGCGCTCGCTTAGGCCGCGGTCACTTCCCGCCAGACCGCGAATGACCGCGATCGCAGGAGCCGGTAATTGCTAGACCTCAATAAGTGTCGGCCCACACGGAACAGATTTCGAACGGCATCATGGAGGAAGAGAAAACGTTGTGCGTGCCTGGCAGATTTGAATTGGCGCATTTGTCGTTCCCGTTGGCGCGTCGGCTGATGCGAGGCTTCGACGCGATTGTTGGCGTACCGCTCCACCCTGTGACTCACGTTGCTGAAGATGCTTCGCATGGCAGCGGAGTAGCTTCTCAATTTGTCGGTAATGATCTGCAGTGGTTCCGCACCCTGGCCACGCAGGAGTTTTCGAAAGAATCGCTCTGCGGCGCGCTGATCACGATGCGGCTGGACCAGAATGTCGGTCACGTCGCCGTCCTGATCCACGGCGCGCCACAAATACCGCTGTTGGCCGTTGATGCGAATGAAGACTTCATCCAAATACCACTGGTCGCCCAGGCGTCCCTCTCGTCGCTTCAATCGCCGAGCATAGTCGAGA
Source organism: Tunturiibacter lichenicola (assembly GCF_051013355.1). GTDB lineage: Bacteria > Acidobacteriota > Terriglobia > Terriglobales > Acidobacteriaceae > Edaphobacter > Edaphobacter lichenicola_F. The sequence goes on from NZ_CP132945.1 coordinate 345,339, forward strand.
CCGAACTTCTCACACCACTGCCGGATCGTTTCATAGGGTACGATGATGCCGCGCTCGGCGAGAAGATCTTCGACATCCCGGAAACTCAGACAAAAGCGATGATAAGCCCACCGCATAGCTGAAAGAATCGGGAATATTCGATTATGTCAGACAAGATCATGACTGCTTAAGTAAGAGGCTTCAATCAGAAGCTATGAAGTGAGATCTTACGTCTTCGGAATGCTATCGAGCAAGGCAGGGGTATTGAGAGGATCACTTCCTGGGTCACAACCAAGCACTCTTAACAAGAGATCAAAATGCGTACCGATACTCTGCTCTAAAGATCTCTCTATACCAATTTTGCGAGGTTAGAGCGATACCGTATCCGACATATAAGGATTGATGGGATGCGAAAGTCATCCGGGAACCCACCTTGATGTTCACGATATTCACTCCCGCTGTGCTTGGATTGGCCGGCCCAGTGACGAATCCGCTGCGGACATTCCACCCTACGAGTTCAACGATGCCCGCAAGTCGGAACTGCTCTTTACTGACTAGTCGATAGCTTGGTCCGACTCCATAGAAGAATACGTCCCCCGCAAATCCCTTGGAGCCAGCGGTCGGTACTCCCGCCGACGAACTGAGCGGGTGCGTATCTCCAGTCTCCGCCTCCAATGTAAATCGCTCTGAAAGCCTCTGGTAATACAAGAGTGAAGGCTCAACACTAGCGTGATTGGTACCCAGGCCTTCGCTTGCGTCCCCTGTTGGCGTGTAAGCCTTAAATTGCAGCGTGAGGTAGCGGCGGCTAGAGGCAAGCGGCGCAAATCTCAATCCAAACTGCATATCTCCGAATCCACCGCTGTTGGGAAAAGCCTGACCGGTACCCGGGAACGAGTTCGCCTGAAGCCAGCGAAAGGGGATCTGGGTAAATAGAGAGAGATGAGAATAAGGAGCGTATTCACCATAGAAGTAGAGCTGCTGGAAGTCTACGTCCTTGGGGATATTGGGCCCCGGGCCAGGGGTGTTGGGATCATAGGCTAAATTGGTGTGAGGCTGAATAAAGGCATAACAGCCGCATTTTGCATAGAAAAACTCGCCGCGGTCCGGTGTTTTGTTGTCAAGGGCAGCATCAAAACGGATACGGAATTCCGAGTGGATGACCGCGTCGTCGATATAGCCAACCATGCTCGGGTCAATGCTTGCTCTTTTGACCTTCTCGGCGGCAGCAACAGTCTTGACACGTTTGGGCGGAGTGTTAGTAGTCTGGACTTGGTTTAGAAATAAGTTGCGGTTGTAATTTAATGGACCGTCGTTATCGAATATGGAAGAAAGCGGATACTTCGCTATCTCAGAGTACACAAAAAAGGCAGGTGAACTGACGCTCCCCTGGACGACTTGAGGAAGTTGCTGGGCCACACCTTTCGCGCTGGAAAAGGTGACTGTGGCTGCAAGAAGACCTAACACGGAACCAAATAGTCGCATTCGAAACTCCTCAGAAAGATGGAATCCCGTACTAGTGTCTGGTCGGCCCTGTAACTAACTTTCTCTTTATCGTTTTATAAGGCTCTATTAAGGTTTGTTTGTCGTCTGATGATAAGTGAGGCAAGATCTCCGTCAGATTTGCAAGAGCTGCTCTTCCGTTTGCTCTGTCACCTCGTTGAAGATCATCCTGGGCTAGTTCCAGATAATTCGCTCCAATATTCATGTAGAGTGCACTGAACGAAACGAAGTCGTGGGCGGTCTTTGCATCTTCCCTCTTCAGTAGCTCAAATGCCCGATCCGTAAGCAGCCTCGCTCTGTTTGAGTCTTGAGCCCGCAGCAACTGTCCCCGCAGCTGAAGCACCTGCACCATCTTGATGGACAATGACGCTGTTGGCTCTACTAAAGCTTCTACAAGTGCCAGGGCTTGTTGGCTCCGCGCCTCAGCAACGAGTGGCTCGTCGTCGGCCAACATTCTTGCTTCGTTGTTGCAATATTGCGCAAGTTCCAACTTGTACTCCCGATTTTCTGGTTTTTTCCTGACCAGTTGCTCGGCAAGAGAGATCGCCTTCTCATAAAATTTTTTGGCTTCTACAGTTTGACCTGTGGTACCTACCACGATCGCAACGTTATTGTAGACCCGTGCAAGATCCTGAGCAGGATCGGGGTTTGCAGTTTGATCTTCAGCAGCCTGAGTCCCGAGCACTACAGGCTCAAGTAATTGGATTGCTTCATTAAAATCAGCGTTCGTTCCTTTTTCATCATGCATGCGAAACCGAACAATTCCGCGATTGTAGAAGGTCCGTGCAAGCTCCTGCTGATAAAGAACGTTTGTGGGTTGCTGCTTGTGCAACTCCGTCTGGAAGCGAATGGCTTCACTGTACTCCTTTTCCGCATCGGTAGGGCTATTCGATAAAGAACCCGATTTCACATCAATCGCGTTCCGGATCGTCTCTCCCAGCCAGTTATGGGAATATCCGAGTGCCTGTCGAAACTCACTTTGTGAGGGATACTGCTTTGCGAGAGCTTCAAACCGAACTATGGACTCGTTGTATTCCAGCGAAGCTTCTTCATGTCTACCCATCAAACGATTGATATCTCCCAATCGGGAATGCGCCCGCGCCTCCTCGCCGCGCAAAGTTCGGTTTGTAGAGTTTTGTATGGCAAACAAGGTATAGAAAGCTTGCGCTTTACTCAACAGCTCCATGCGGAATTGTTCGACTTGGGGCAGATCCCCTGCCTCACGACCCTGCTCTCGTCCAACCGAAGACAGGCTTTCATCCACTGCCTTTTTCGCTAGTTGCAAGTTGGTTTCCGCACGACGAGTCTGTTTCAAAGCAAAGTAAACTAGAAAGAGTGAAATCAAAAACAAAGAACCCAATATACCGGCAGCCCACTGAGTCTGCCTAAGCTGCTTCTGACGTTCCTTTTTTTTCTCGGCACTTAGACGTTCTCGTTCTTCTTCGCTGCGATCAAGAAAATCAATTACCTGAGCGAACGATGAATTGTATCGTTTAGCCCAGGACGCAGTAGGTCGATTCTCGAGTTTCCACTTCTGTCCAACCTCAAGTTCTGGATTGCGCCAAAGGCCCGCGCTACCTTGGCCGAACCACATCGTCGCATCGGAGAGACGACTGTAGATATCGGCGGAGACCCTCTCCTCCTCGGCCCAGCCGACCAGTCGGAGCCAGCATCGCATAAGACTTTCATGCGACAGATCGATGATCGATTCCTGTCTCAGAGGAACATCAGCGGCCGGCATCAAGAAGGAGCGCCCCGGTCGCCGGAAGATCTCGATGATTCGAACTACGTCCGCTTCAGGCGCTTCTGAGATAGAAGTGAGATCTCCAACGGAGGTTGGCCTGCGGATTCCTCGATAGTCCGAAAAAGTATCCGTGAGGGCCTTGAACAATCGCTCGGCTAACTTCTTCGCATCATCCGAACCGGTCTCTTCGTAAGCTTCCTCCGCGTGTATCGATAATGCACGCCGGAAGGTTCCGATTGCTTCGTAGTCTTCGATATCAATCGCATCTGCCGGTGGTAATCTTTTAGCCCAATAGTCCCACGTGCGCATGAGAGCGTGCTGGAGAATGGGAAGTTGATCGTAGTCATCGACAAAGTCATTGAGTAGGCGAAGCACCAGTCTTTGTGTGATGGTCCCGCCTCCGACAGCCACAGGTCCTACAATCGCCGAGCGCAACTCATATCGAGTCATACGGGGCACGAGGTACAGGCCGTTGTTCACCGCTTCGGGCAGACCAGCGAAGTCCATGCAGTCTCCGATGAAGTCGGAACGCATTGTGATGACGATAAAGATGGGAAGCTCTTCCTGCTGAGCGGCCTCGAGAAGAAGCTTGACAAAGGCCCTTGCTGCATTTCCGGAGTTCTCCACCTGTGAGTTTCGTCGGAATCGAAACAACTCTTCGAACTGGTCTACCACGATCAATAGATTGTCCTTTGGCAGAACTCTCGCTTGACGAACGGCTTCAATCAGCCCCCTTGTACCGCGCTGCAGCGTCGCCTCTAATAGGACGATGTTTGTTGTCTCCAGCTCTCCAGTAGCTCCCAGCACGTCAGGCGAATTCAAGGCTATTGCCAGATTACGCACAGGATCTTCCCCGGGGCGCATGATCGCGACCCGCCAACCGGGGCTCGTGTTGACCATAAACCCGCCGTAAAGTGAAGGGATCAGGCCAGAACGCACCAACGACGATTTGCCGCTCCCCGATGTGCCGATGATAGACAGGAAATGACATAGACGAAGCCGACGCAGCAGCTCGTCGATCTCCTTCTCCCGTCCGAAGAAAAGGTGGTCTTCATCCGCCTCAAAAGGACGCAACCCCGGAAAGGGATTGAACATGGGTTTCAAGATCCTTCCTCAGGACTTTACGCGTGAGACAAAAGACACCAGCATGTCGGGAGAAAAGCAATCTGTCTGAAAGATTACGGGTGCTTCATGGGTCCGAAAGCGCTCTTTTTCGGCGGTCTTCGCTCCAACACATGAGATTGCAACTGGAGGTAAGGGCCCTGTGCGACCATAACCGACACTCTTCTGCACCTCTCTTAACTTTCGACGAACCCATCCTTCATTGGCAGAGCCAAAAAAGATCAACACCCCGTTGCAAACACGTAGGTTCTCTTCGTGACACTGCCGCACCTCCCCTTCATCTCCTTCGAATGTGGGATGGAGAACATCAAACCCTTGATCGAATAGGGCATTCGCAAAAGGCGATACGCTTACTGCGTCCCGCTGGTCATAAATAAGGTAGATTTGCCCGCAGCATCCACCGGTGACATCCGTTGAGTTGGTGGGCTGCGCACTCTGAACAGTTTCTCGTAGTCGATCATGGATCACTGTTCTGAGGTCTTCAAATATCGTCTCTAGCAGATCTGCTCCAACCTGCAATCTCGGATCCATTCGAAACTGGTTAATCACTTTTGCCTGCCTCTCGTCTTCGACCTGAAGACCTGCGGGAATCCACAGAAGACGGATGAATCCGCCCTCCTTGGCCCTTGCGATCGCCAGCTCGTTTTGGATTTCTAACAGCGATACGCTACTCCCCTCAGGAATCCACCCATAATTTCTGCCGATAAGATGGACGGACATTCTGCACTGCTCTAGGTCTTGCTCTAGAGATGCTTTCAACTCGGGGTCCAGCAACGGCAGGCCGCGTGCCGGGAGCACGGTATAACCATGCTGCTGTAAGTCCCTTCGAATTGATTCTCGCTGGTCTTTGAGATCGTCAGTTGTTTCAGCTAGAAATATTGCTTCTCTCTTCGTGCCCTGAATTACAGGCTGAGTCGCAAGTGATTCTCCTTTCAACATCTCCAGCAATGAGGCAATGTCCTGAGCCAAATCATCCAGCTTCATCCAAAAGTCTGTTTGCGCCTGAGGACCAAACGCCTCATCAAGTTCGTGAACTCGCCCTGTCTCCGCATCGATATGAAAGAATTCATACCCCAACAAAGGTCGCAGCTCAGGTGGATCCATTTCTCTTGGAATAGGAGTTTTCAGGACTTTGAAAATACGCGTTTTATCGTGAAAGCTGACTCCGCCTTGAGCCTGGGCCGCATTCCAAAACTCCACCAATTCTCGACGGGTCCACTTCGACTTCACATACCGTGGTGAAACAATGGTAATCAATACAGCAACCCGCTTTAACTGGTCTACCAAAGTATTTTCAAAGACGTCGTTTCCGGCCAGTTTTGGATCGCGCCAAATTGCAGGTTTCTCACCTAGCAGTTGTGCGACTCGAATCTCGAGAGCACGGTGAAGATTGGTAATCCACCCTTTGCTTCCATCCACAAGACCCACATTGTCAATATGGCTATAGCTGATGAAAGCGTCGCAATCGAAGCTCATACGGTTTGCCTCCGCAACAAGTATTCGCTCGTCGCTATGCACCAGGCCCGCATTCCTAGGGCAACTATAAGTTGTTAGACCAAGTAACGTCTACGAGTGATCAATCTAATATGCGACAACGTCGTGCGGTACACCCGATAAGTGTGTGGTCCACAGCCTGACTCTCCAGATTTCCTTATTGAAGTTGATCTTATGCGCATCCTCCTACGAATGCTGCGCCGACATACGTCAGGCAGCCCAAAGCCACGCAGTGGAGAAGTGGTTATCTCCCAGGGTCCCACTAGAATCATTGTCAACGCAGAATCGGCAAAGAGTGAGGCGACTTTCATTTATGGATGCCACCAACTCGAGTGGTCGAAAAGTGGAAATATTGATACTCATGACGGTCGCTGCGGTGAAAGATAGTCAGATTTGACTACTCGGAGGATACTTAGCTCTCGGAACTTGTCAACAACGAAGCCCATCATCTCCAAAATAAAGGTGGTGAGCTCCTCTATGCGTTTTCGACCAACAGCTAGCACCCCAAGATGACGCGCAAAGATTCGGCTAGCAAAGTGAGGGAAATTTCCGTCAGGTTGTTGACACCTCGCATGGCCCCGCGGTGCCGAATTCTTCCCCGACTTCCTCAGAGCTCGAACACGTCAAGCGCATCATTCTCATGACCCTAGAAGGCATCACTGGGAAAAAAACTGTCGACTCCGACTCAATGAGCGTCAAGAATCAACGTTGGTTTCCAATTTCAGATTTGCCCACCTCGTATAGGTGGGCATTCTTTTGTCCGGCTCCCGCATGAGGGTGGCTCACAGTCACGATGGACCCGAGAGCGCAGCTTCCGGCATTTGAGTGCAGCGTAACAACCACAGAGCAATTCCGGTATCAGGACCGCTCCGCCGCCACAGACATCGCCTTCTGTGTCGCAGCTTTTTCCTATGGCATGACCGAGGACCGGATAGAACGTGCCCTTGAAAACGACTATCTCACCCGTTATCCCAGCACTTCAAAGCGAGCTGCCTACATCTGTAGAATTATGGAGAAGGCGAGGAGATGAGCCGAGTGATAGCGTTGCTGCCGCGATTCGACTTCGCATTCTTCCTCCAGCCTTAGTGAGTGACTCTTTCTCAGCTGGCTTTTGCAATTCGCGCCATGAGGGAAGGCCGTTGACTAAGGAGGGCTCCCTTCCGGTTTGCCTTTCTCTCTGCGTTCAGCGTGCCACGCTCAAGACACCCCCGCCCTTCGGACGCACGCTCTCCTTCCCAAAATCCGCTTCGCGCCTCCACGAAGTGCGGACTCCTGCCCCCAAGCAAGCTGTGGTCCCCTTCCGCAAATCTATTCAGTCGCCGAGGGGTGGGCGTCACCTCAAGAAAGGGAATACACGTACGTTGACGCGGTGATGATGTTAAGGGCAAAAAGCCTTAGCTCGCGAGGATAAGGCCGCCGTCGCGAAGACGACCGTCTGTCGGACGAGCGCGAGCGGGCTTGAAAAGGGGCTTTCGGACGTGAAAACTTGACCCAATACTCGTCTCGGAAATAATGTCCGGCTAACGGTGGGGTTCCGAAACGCCAGGACGGGCAAACTTAGGTGCTTAGAGTACGTAAATTCCCTTTCTTGAGCTGTCCCCTTGACGAAATTGCAGGGACGACGTATTAATTGCGAAACATAACAAGCAAGCCACAGGTATGAGGCGGTTCCACAGGACCGGATCGAGGTCGTGCTTTGATTATCTGGGACAGCACATACAATGGCATGGCCACCGGGTTAAGTGACCGGGCGAAGGCGATAGCAAACGAGCTAGCGCGCTTCGGCTGCAATGCGTTTAAGTTTAGCCCCTTCCTGAACACGAAAAATTCCTTCAGCCTGGGCTACGACCCACGTACCGATCTCGACGTGGGCCAGTGGGAGCCATTGCGCATCACCGGAAGTGCCGCGGACCTGAAGGACGCCATCGACACCCTGCATGACAACGGCATTCTCACGATCCAGGACTGGGTCAATCGCCAGTACGGCGGGAATGCGCCCCTCTTCGAGCGCGGTGCCGATGGACAGACGGATGAAACGCTCTTCCCCAAGCCTCAGTCGGTCTTTTCCCCGCCCGCACCGCCGGATACACCCTTCCAGGGCGACGATGGAGAGCCTGATGGAATCCTGGCCAGTTACCAGCACTCTTCGGGCTACATGTTGAATGGCAAAATCAAGGCGGGTAAATGGCAGGAGTCGGTTCTGGGAATCGACGGCTTTCGTCTCGACGAGGCCAAGGGGCTGCCGGTCGAAGCCGTGAGGGCTTGGAACAACGCACGTCCCGGGCTGAACTACGCAGAGGTTTTTAGCGGCGATCCGTCTATGCTCGCCAGCTTCGTCGCGCAGACCGGGGTGCCGGTGTTGGACTTCACACGCCATTTCGCTTACGTGAGCGTCTCCGGAGGCGGTTCACTGGCTGCGCTCGCCAGCACCGGTTTTTGCCTGCAAGACTCAGATAACGCTATCGTCTACGTCGAATCGACAGACACCGACGGTCCCGGCGGAGTTATAAACAACAAGCTCTGGTTCTATCTCGATGCCCTCACGATGCCTTGCAAAGCGGCGCTCATTTTCGCCAAGGATGTTGAGGTCTACGGCCTGGGTCAGCAGATTCACAACCTCATGTGGATCGGGACCACGTTTGCCATCGGCAAACTCGTCTGGGAGTTTGTCGACCCCACCCTCCTCTGCTGGAGCCGCGATGGCGACGGCGGCTCCACCTTCAGCGGCGGCCTGTTCTGCGGGTTTAGCTCCGACCCGATCAACGCTCGCAGCGAGTGGGTGCACACGCCGTTTGGCCCCAATCGCCACCTCCACGACTACGCCGGCCACGGTCCGGATGTCTTCACCAACGCCGATGGCTGGGCTTTTTTCACGTTTGGTCCCAACGTCTTCGGCTCTGCGCAGAATTACGTCGCCTACTCCCCGGCCGGAACGGACTTCCAGATCCCTGTGACCCCGCGAGGTCGCAAGGGCACAGGCCAGTTCAAGGATTTCAGCTCCATCACCGTTCACCTTCCGTAAGCATCGTTACGCCGCCTCAATGCGGCTCCCGTCGGCCGGGCCCTTATCTCATCTGAGCTTATTATGGAGTTTTCGAATGCGAACTGTGCTTGCTGCCTTGGCTGTTTTCTTCACCGCCGTCCCTGCCTTCGGTCAGCAGATGCAACCGTGGCTGACCCGCTCCGCGGATAGTTCGCGCAGCGGCTGGAACAGCAACGAAACCATCTTGACCCAGAAAAGCGTCATCACCAGTGGCGTGACGTTTAAGACCATTGTCCCGCTGACGGCCGACCCACTCACCGGGATCGGCGACGCGCGCGGCATGGAGGCCCAGCCGCTCATCCTGCCCAACGTCCAGACCTCGGCCGGCCAGCGCGATGTCATGGTCCTGCCCAGCATGGCCAATGTCGTTCGTGGAGTCGATGCGCACGATGGTTCCGCCATCTGGCAGGTCACGCTCGGCCGGCCGATCCAGGGCAATTTCCCGCTCCCGAATAACGCAACCATCGACTTCCACGCGATCAACGATCATTGGGGCTGCCTGAGTACCGGCGTCATCGACCCCGAGACCGCACGGTTCTACCAGGTTTGCTGGGAATCGCCGGATAACAGCGGAGATCCGCGCACCGCACGTTACTTCATGCATGTGTTGAGCGTCGCCGACGGGTCTGCGGTCGTCCCGAAGGTCCTAATCGATGGGCTGGACTTCAACGCCGGGATGCGCAAGGCGCGAAGCTCGGCCGTCCTCATCAGCCCCCAGGGCGTAAAGACCTTGCTCCAGTGCACAGGATCGGTGAATGAGACGGCAGCGGGCTCCTCGGGCTACTGCTTCGCCTTCGATCTCGCGAGCAACAAAGTCACCGCGATGATGGCTACGACTAAAGGCAACGGTGCCGGCATCTGGATGGCCGGGGCCGGGCTGGCCTGCGACACGGATCAGGATTGCTACGCGATGACCGGCAATGGCGACTTCGACGGAGTGAGCCAATGGGGGGAAAGCTTCATCAAGCTGCGCTATACCCCTGCCAACGCGGGTAACGTCGCCACACTTCAGGTCGTGGACCACTGGACCCCCTGGACGGACGCAGCGCGGTCGGGCGCCAACCTTACCACCGCCGCGGCCAAGGCCAAGCCGTTGGATAAGCTGGCCGGTGAGTCGCTGGAGAGCGAAGAGGTAAGGCCTGTGGGCGGCGGGATGAATATGCCCTTGACCAACGCACCAGCGAAGGTGGGGCACGATGAGCGCGGTCAGGCCGTGTTTTCCGTCTTTCCCCCGCTCAGCCCGCAGGCCCGAACCGATCAGGATCTTGGCAGCGGCGGCGTCGTCTACATCTCCGCCCTCAACATCGTCTGCGGCGGCGGGAAGGACGGCCTAATCTACTGCATGAATGCCGCCAAGATGGGCGGAACTAAGCTCACCGACTTTGTCAACGCTCACGCGAACTGCGCCAAACTCATCGGCGGAACCCCGGTCTGGGGAACCGTGACTCCGGGCACGATCCAGGAGGGGTTCGACCCCTGTCCGCAGGATCCGAGGAAGTTGAATTTCTTGCCCTTTGGAGACAGTGCCCACATCCATTCCACGCCGGTCGTGATGTTCGATCCGGTGCTGAATGCGTGGACCCTGTTTGTCTGGGGGGAAAACCAGCGTCTCCGCAAGTGGCAGCTCAGTGCCACCGCCGCGCCCAGGCTGGTGGGTCAGGGAGCCGACTTCGCATCGTCCGATGTCCGCGGGAATTCGCCCGGCGGAATGCCCGGCGGCTTCTGCGCGGGTTCCAGCAACAAGAAAGATCCATTGTCCTATTTGTTGGTATGCACGGTGCCGCGCGGCGACGCCAATGGTTCAAGGGTTCAGGGACACATCGTCATTTACGATCCCGTGCATCCCGGCACCGACGGCTTCCTTCCCAAGCTCTGGGACTCCGACACCTGGGGATGGTCCGGTACGCAGCCTGGGACAAAGTACAACCTGTTCAATAAATTCATGCCACCCGTCATCGACGGAGGCGAGATCATCCTGCCGAATTACTCCGGCGGCGTGCTTCTCATCGCCCAGTAGCGAGAATAACTGCGACTGTCGCAAGGGTTGCCCGGACATAGACTTCCATTTGCTCGAGGTACTTCATGACCTCCAGTGACGTCTCCGCAACACGGTCCGTCCGCTTCAAACTCGGACGCCGCCGCGAGTTTCGCGACAATGGTGGGATATGCAAAGGAGCAACCGGGACTCTGTTTATCGATGGAAAACAAGTTGTAACAGGGTCAGATACCGAGAAGAATCCCGATCCGCTTCTCTCTTGATGAGACCCATTTGCTTCCCGGTCATTGGGAGGGCGATCTGCTCGCAGGCAGCAGGAACAGTCATATCGCCACCCTGGTGGACAATTACCATTACCTAAACAAGGGATATAGCTTCCCAACTTCCATGCATTCCGTATCAGGGTGCAATTCGGCTTACTTCTGATCAATCTTTGCAAAAAACTTCCGTATATCGGCAACCATAAGGTCGGGTTGCTCCAGAGCCGCGAAGTGTCCGCCTTTCGGCATGCTAGTTTTTTGTACGATGTTGTATGTTTGGGTTATCCAGCTAAGCGGCGGGACAGCCACCTCCCTCGGAAAATCCGCGTACGCCATAGGCGTCTCCAGGTGTGGCGTTGGCACCATTTCCTCAATGGTGAGCCGGTTTTCACGATAAATTCGCATGGCGGAGCCGATCGTGCCGGTCGCCCAATAGAGCGTAACATCGGTTAAAAATGTGTCGCGATCCACGGCCGTAAGAAAATCACCGTTGTTGTCCGTAAGCAGCTGAAATTTGCCAATCATCCAGGCCAGCCACCCCACTGCGGAGTCAGTAAGGGCGTAGGCAAGAGTTTGCGGTTCACTGGCTTGGAGGAAAAAGAAGCTGCTCTCTTCCCGGTCAAAGTAGGAATACCGTTTCCGCTCAGCATCGCTCATTTTCGCAACGGCTTCCTGATTCGGCGGTGGCACGTAAATCAGGTTCAGGTGCAACCCGATCACGTGCGTGGGCGCCTGGTAAGCCATGTCTTGGGCTATTGCCGAGCCCCAGTCACCACCCTGTATGCCGTACTTGGTATAGCCCAAACGATCCATCAGAACAACTAAAGCCTTCGCCATACGCTGTGGGCCCCAGCCACGGGTTGTGGTGGGTCCGGAATATCCAAAGCCAGGAAGCGAAGGAATAATGACGTCAAATGCCGGACTATTTATGTCCTTGGGATGGGTGAGCGGCGCGATGAGCTTCTCAAATTCCAAAATCGAGCCGGGCCATCCGTGAATCAGCATCAACGGTATGGCGTCCGTCCGGGGAGAGCGCTGATGGATAAAATAAATCTGCTGTCCATCGATTTCCGTTGTGAACTGGTCAAACTGATTGATCTTCGCTTCTTGCGCACGCCAGTCGTAGCCGTTCTGCCAATAGTCCGCGAGTTCCCGAACCTTCTTGATGTCGACGCCGTACTCCCAGGTGGTGCCCGGGAGTTGATCGGGCCATTTGGCTCCCGCCAAACGGCGGCGAAGATCGATTAGAACGCGGTCGGGAACATGCATTTTAAACGGCCGGATTGGAGCAGGTTCAAGCTTCTTAGTCGCTTGAATTTGTCCGGGTGCAATTGCGGAGTGCAAAAGCGACGCGACCAGCAGTAACCTCTCACACTGCCAGCCTGTCCTTTTCGCTTTCTCGAATCCAGTTTTCATCATGCTCTTGCTTCACTCAATGATTTCGAGGTTGCTCTCAAATGGCCCTCCTTACATCTGATCCGGCGTTCCATCCGACCGCACGCCGATGAGAATGACGAACAGATCAATCGGTTCCGGTTTACCTAGGAGCTGCGGAGCCGAAATATAGGGGGGCGGGAACTTAAACGAGACGTGGATTTAGTCGTATATCGGATTTGCACCCCATACTGCACCACCCATGACCCGACGTTCGGTTGTTGGCGATTCAGGGTTAGGTCGATATTCGACGTGACCCATCTTGTCCCGCACATTCTCCGGCCTTGCGCCTTCGCGCCGCATACAGTTGAAACGCAAAGTCCGAAGGTGTCTTTAGCGCCGCGGTTGGCGGAGTCTGACGTTCCTCGACAACAGCTGCGGGCGAGCATTCGCGGGCATCGTCGGTGCGGTCATTGAAAAGCCGTGAGGCGTGCCGTTTGACACGTCTCACGGGCTCGTGTTCCCACCCATGCGTGCCGTCGCGTCTGGGGGTAAACCTGGGAGAGTTCAGACACATACGCAAGGGAAAGAATGCCTTTATCGCTGGAGTCGGGCAGGTCCGAATCTCTGCGAGGAGTGATTGCAAGCATTCGCTGGTAAAGCGGAATGCGGGTGTGTACGTGCGTAATCTGCCATCGAGGCGCCGAAGTGTATGCCTGTCGGGGTCAAAAGGAAGGCATGGACTTCGCCCTTATGGGGACCGTTTTGCACCGTTGCCATGCCTGAGATTTGTCCGAGCTCATTGATATTGCTAGCCGCGATTATGAGGAGGTTGGAATCGTCGGGAATTACCGTATTAAGGTCGGTGATCACATCGTCCTGCCAGACGAAGCCGTGGGACCAGTCTCCTTTCGAGTCAAAGGTGCTTCCCACCACCTGACCCCGGTTGTTGATGCCGGTGGCAAAGGCGGCAGAATCTCCCGGCAGAAGTTTGAGGCTTACGACTTCCCCATCTGCGCCCTGCGGCCAAAATGCGGCAAAGTAGCCCGCAGCACTGCCGATTTGCCCGACGATCTGACCGCTGTTGTTAATGGCGTATGCGGAACTGAAAACTCCGTAATCCTTAAGCGGGAAGACAGTCTTGTCTTTCCAAACTACGGCGTGAGCCTCGCTGCAGTTTCCTGAATAGCCTACGGCGTGGCCTCGTTCGTTAATCCCGTTCGCAAAACCGTCGACATCGCTTTTACTTGCCAGAGGAAGAGCTTTGACGTTGCCTCTTTCCCACAACGCCGGCAACGTAATTCGATTGTTCTTCACGGTGTCTCCGCATGTAGGGTCCAGGGCACCGTCTTCGGCAAATCCGACGATTTGTTCGCGGTTATTGATGGCGTTAGCCCACCCATTAATTCCGCCGAGCGTGGGAAGCGCACTCATGTGGCCGTCTCGCCAAAGAAACGGAAGGCACTGAAGATGTGTGCCAAAGCCGCAAATGTCTTCGCCGTTCGGATCCGGCACCGCTGTTTCGGAGAGACCAACGGCTTCCCCGAGGTCGTTGATCCCGCCATAGTCAGTCCAACTGTTGGCGTCGGGTTTTCCAAGCGTGCCCAGATCGATGTTGAATCCGTAGATGCTGATCACGGCGCGGCCACTTGCAATTGTCGTAGACGTACTTGTCTCAGGAGGGTTCACGATTCCATCCATGTTCTCCGCCCAACCTAGATTGTTGAGACCCATGACCATGGCGAAGTTGTTCGTGTTCTTGTTATTGCCCAAGTCGGTGATTCTGTAGCTCTGTTGAGCGAACGCATTGCTGAAGCAAGCCAAAGCAATCGTTGTCACCCACAGTGTCCGGTAATTCCGCAACTGTATAAGCATGTTCATATCTCCTTATTCCTCCAGTAAAGTTGTGTTGCCGAGATGATTGGCGTATTACGTCAGGTACCAGTCGGCGCTCTGACAGTTAGCGTGCAATTGACAGCAGAATTGGCTCACAACTTCACGGATTCCTGTTGAGTGAGAAGTGCATGTGGTGTTCCACGTTCGCAACGATTACGTGAGACTACAGGCCCAGCTCTTCAGAGTCCGAAAACGACTGGCGAACTAACAACCTCGTTCAAATCGTGTTCAGAGCCTAGCTCAATGAAGTTGATAAGCCAGGCCTAATCTGCCCGGCGATTGAGAAATGCGATGAGCCGAGGGTTTCGTGCGTCAGGCCGTGGAATGCCGATTCACACTTTTAGCTAAAATGCTATGCATGAATCGACAGAATGTCCTGAACGTGCGGTCTTTCTGGCAAATCCAGATCATTGGATGGTGCTGCTTTTATTTTTTCCACCTTCTGGAATCCATTCATGCGTTCTTGACTAAGCGTGTGTTCTTCCGTGAAGAGACCGTGCCTGTCGTCTTCATGTTCCTGGGAAGTTTTGTCCTGCGCCCTTTTTGCCGTTGGCTGCTGAGACAATCGCGGTCCTGGATCTCTTTTGAATTGAAAGCAGCCGCGGCGGCCATGGTGGTATCCATTCCTGTAGCCTCCGCAGCAGGTCTCATTTTGCAGAATTTCAATCATGTGCCTTGGCACGCTTTGGTTACAGTTTGGGCGTGGTCTTTTTTTATGCTCTTCATGTGGTGCAGTCTGTACTTCAGCATTAAGCAATGGCAGCAATCGAGCATGGAGAGGGAGAGGCTACTTCGCGCCGAGTCTGAGCTCAGAGAAGCGCGCCTGCTTGCACTTCGCTATCAGTTGAATCCACACTTCCTATTCAATTCGCTCAATGCCGTGTCCACTCTTGTCCTGGATGGAAATGCGCCTGCGGCGACACGGATGCTGGCACAGATCGGAGATCTTCTACGTACAAGCCTGGATTCCGAAGTCACAGCAGAGGTGACGCTTTCTCAGGAACTGGCCTTTACCGAAGGGTACCTGGCGATCGAGCAAACAAGGTTGGGGGAGCGGCTAAAAATCGATATGGCTGTTCCATTGGAAACCCGGGATGCCCTGGTGCCGAGCATGTTGCTGCAACCGCTCGTTGAGAACGCAGTGCGCTACGGAGTGGCGCCATTGATCGAAGGTGGGTGGATTGCGATCAAGAGCGCGCTCGATGCCGACAGGTTGCGAATTGTCATCGGGAACTCCGGACGGCGTGGTGAGGGCGAGCAGAAGAAGAATGGAAATGGAATCGGTCTCGGAAATACGGCGGAGCGCCTGAAAACACTCTACGGGGTGAATTTTGAGTTCTCGCTTGGGTGGCCTGAAGCGGGCGGTTGCGAGGTCGTCCTGGAATTGCCGTTACGCAGGACTCGGATCCTGGTGGAGGCTTCACCGTGCGCGCTCTAATCGTCGACGACGAGCCCTTGGCGCGTCGTGGCGTCGTTCTCAGGCTACGCAAATTCAGGGATGTCGAGATTGTTGGGGAATGCGCAGATGGACATTCCGCAGTGGAAAGAATTCTGGAACGATCTCCCGATGTTGTATTCCTCGACATCCAGATGCCCGGAATAGACGGTTTTGAGGTGCTGCGGGCGTTGCCTCGAGAAAGCCTGCCCGCAGTCATTTTTCTGACAGCGTATGAGCAACACGTTTTGCGGGCATTCGATGTTCATGCGCTGCATTACTTGTTGAAACCGGTGGACGACACACGCTTCGCGGCAGCGGTTAGTCGAGCTCGTGATCTGGTCGACTCCGCATCAAAGGCCGACATGGCACAGCGGGTCATGAAAATGTTGGACCGCACCTCAGATGGATTCGCGTCCCGGTTTACGGTGCAAGCTGGATCCCGCATTCAAATCGTCATTGCGGAGGATGTTGAGTGGATTGGGGCTGCTGGTGACTATGCTGAACTCCACGTCAACGGTCGTTCTTACCTGTTACGCGAGACGATGGCGTCTCTCGAACAGAGGCTCGACTCGGCAAAGTTTATCCGCATACACCGCTCCCGAATTGTGCAGTCCAAAGGCATACTGGAGCTGCGATCCATCGAGAACCGCGAGTTCACGGTGAAGCTTTCGGACGGCTCGGAGCATCGCTCGAGCCGCACCTACGCGGATCGACTTGAGCGCTGGTTGTCATCAGGTAGGATCTGACAAAAATAGCGTAACTTTGAGTCGACTGTCCAGCGGCAGCGATGGGACGCGCTTCGACGCCGTCCTTGCTTCCTCTCTTCCAAGGCCACTCTAAATTGACCCGAAGTTGAAGGCGATTACGACCGCGCAGATAATCACCGATGCGATAACAGCACAGATAAGCGAAAGTGCAGCCCGGCGGAAGCGACTCGCTGATCGGATTGATGAACGCCGAAAATGTTGCGATATGGGTTTTGAGGGCAATGGGGGCGCCTACGCCCGAGTGAATTAGACAGCGTCAGTTCTATTACCACTGCAGCATCCCGCATCCGAATTGTCGTCAGTGCGGACAAATGATCCGTAGCCTACCATTCTCAGTTGACGGCAAATCGCCAAGTTACTCTTCGACACGGATTGGTATCGATCTGTCGGCCTGTAGGAAGCAATGACCTCGTTATTCGCAAAACCGCGCTATCGGCAATTGCTCGAAACCTGAGTCGAACTTGCGGGAGACTTCCATGGGCAGGCTCCTGTGATGTGGGACATTCGGCAATCCATCGGGCCCCTTACGGTTTCACGTCACCCGGAAGGCCATCTGCCGATGTGCCGTATTCAAGGAGGACTGCACATATGCAAGTAAATGAAGACGTAATGCCATCGGAATACGGGGTTCCGATGTTTGATGCGAGCCGAATTGCGCCATGAATGGGTTCGCAGCCGTCTCGAGCATGGAAGCTCCACACCCAACGGCGAACAGCGCGAGCAAGAATAAAACGTACTGCCCGCTGACCGCTGCCGGCCAGAACAAGATCATTCCTCCTCCAAAGAGGATTAATCCCGTCACCATTCCGGCCTTATATCCCCAACGGCGCATCAACAGAGCCGCCGGAATAGCCATGCAGAAGTACCCGAGGAAGTTTGCCGTCTGAACCAGCTGCGCACTGAACTGGGAGAGCTCGAACGACTTCTTGAATTGTTGAACCAGGATATCGGCCAGATTGTTCGACATTCCCCAAAGGAAAAACAGGGTCGTTACCAGCACAAATATCAACATCTGCCCTACAGGAAATATCGACAACGTCGTTACGCGTCTATCGGTATCTTTGGCCCTTTCTGCTGATACATACATCCTGCTTCTCCCTGATTCGATGTCAATCCGCGTGGCCGAAAGCCATTTCAATCCAGAGTGGGCTGATTCTCCGGAAGTCCAGAGGGCCATGAAGTGTTGAATGTTGGTGTCATCAATTCGCTGACCTTTTGCATCAGTTCGGCCGATGGTCGGAACGTCATTGCTTCGAGAGCATCGTTGACTTCGTCGACGTTCCGCGGGCCCACAACGGTGGTTGCCACGGATGGATGCTGAAAGCAGGCATGGAGAGCCAGGAGCGCCGGATCGGTTCCGTATTCTCCGCACAGAGCAGCGAATTGAGCTGCGACAGCCTTGATGCCGGCGGGCGCAGGATGCCAGGGCGGTCCGCCGTTGCCACCAAGTAAACCCATGTGAAGGGGTGACCCGTTCATCAATCCGATCTGCTGACGATTCGCAACCGGCGTCAATGCAACGTCCATATCGTCCATCATCAGATTCCAATGACAGTAGTTCAGGGTCACATCTATGGATGCAGACTCTGCTATATACGCGAGTATCCGCGGCCAATAGCCGGTGACGCCAATGAAGCGAACCTTGCCCTGTTCCTTGAGCCGATGCATGGCAGGGATGGTCTCGTGGATAATCTGCTCGATCGAACCGAACTCTACGTCGTGGGCCTGCAGAACGTCCACGTACTCGGTGCGCAGTCGACGCAGAGAGCCTTCAAGCCCTCGCACCACAGCCGCTTCGGAGAAATCAAACTGGTCAAATCCGTATCGGCCACATTTCGTACCGAGCACCACTTCGTGGCGCCGTCCGTCCAGAACCGCACCAAGGCGCTCTTCTGAAAGCGTTCGGCCATAGTATGGCGACGTGTCGACCAGGTTGATCCCGGCGTCGATCGCGTACATCAAACCCTGTCTGCAGTCTTCGAGAGACACCGTACCGTACTCATCGCCAAACGCGACTGTACCAAACCCGATGGTAGAGACGTTCACTCCCGTCTTCCCTAATGCACTGTATTTCACGATTACCCCTCCCATCCCACCGGCTGTCCAAATTCCGGGTCACAATCCTGCTGCTCTGCAATCCCCATAAAGCTCAAAAAGATTCAAGCACACTCATAAAACCGAGTTCAGCATCCACGGTTGATACTCCTCTTCGCCGAATCCCAATTCCTCACTCTTCGTCCGTCTCCCGGATGCCGTGTCGAGGATCGCAGCATAGATACGCGATGCGACCTCGCTGAGCGACTCCGCGCCATCGAGGACTGTCCCGCAGTTTATGTCCATGTCGTCCCGCATGCGTTGATAAAGCCCAGTGGTCGTAGAAAGCTTGAGACTGGGCACAGGCTTGGCGCCAAACACTGATCCCCGTCCAGTGGTAAAGCAGAGCAGATTGGCTCCGGACGCAATCTGACCTGTCGCGGAGACGGGATCATACCCGGGGGAATCCATGAAGACGAGACCTGTGCATGGAATTGGGTCTGCATAGTGCACCACGGCGCGCAGTGGAGAACTCCCACCTTTGGCCACCGCTCCAAGGCTCTTTTCGAGAATGGTTGTTATCCCGCCGACTTTATTGCCATGTGAAGGGTTGTTGTCCAACGTATTGTTCTGTCGTTGAGCGTATTGCTGCCACCATGCGATTCGCTCCATCAACTGAGCGGCAACAGATGCTTCAGCGCGTGATGTCAGAAGGTGTTCGGCGCCGAAGATCTCCGGGGTTTCGGATAAAACAGCTGTTCCGCCATTTGCGACCAGCGCATCCATCGTTAAGCCCAGCGCAGGATTAGCGGTGATTCCAGACCAGCCATCTGAACCGCCGCACTGCAGCCCCACAATGAGTTTGCTCACAGGCTGCAATGTCCGCTGGGCTTGGTTCGCTTCAGGCAAGAGCCGTTCAATCTCTGCTATGCCGCGCGCGATGGCTGCCTTCGTACCACCCTCCTCTTGTATGGTCGTGGCGGTGACGTTGCCAGTGGTCAGCGGCAGAATGCGGCTGATCTGGTTGGCTTCGCAGCCGAGACCCAACAGTAAGGTGGCTGCAAAGTTGGGATGATTCGCGTATCCAGCGATCGTTCGGCGCAGGACATCTGCGCCTTCATCACTGGTGCTCATCGCACAGCCGCCATAGTGGGTGAGCGCAACAACACCATCCACGTTGGGGAAGGCCGACAATCGCTCCTCGGTGAAATGCGATGCGATTCGTTTGGCTACTGTGGCGGAGCAATTAACGCTCGTCAGAATGCCCAGGTAATTTCGCGTGCCGACTGCGCCATTGGGGCGCGCGTAACCGAGAAATGTATCCCTCTTCTCAAGGATGGGCGTTTTTTTTGGAGCAGCCACGGGAGAAGCGTTCTCTTCAAGAGGTCTAGCGTCAGCGTACTCTTCCCTGCTTGCCATCGATAGATTGTGGGTGTGAACGTGTTCGCCTTGCGTGATCTTTCGCGTCGCGACACCTATAATCCGTCCATACTTCAACACCTGTTCCCCGGAATCAATGTCGCGAGTAGCGATCTTATGTCCGCTGGGAACATCGTTTAAGACTTCTAAACCATCGATGATCGAACCTGCGACGATCGCTTCAGTGGAGATGGCAATGCTGTCATGCGGATGAAGTCGAAGAAGAGCCATATTAGTTCCGTTATGTACTGTCTGCGGCCGCGCTCTCGCGCTGCCCAGGTCAAGGTTGAGTCTGAAATGTCAGCGTCATGATCCTGGACTCGGCTGGCCCAAGAACGACGGAAATCATGCCGTCAGTGACGGGGACCGCGCGACCAGTCTCGGTATTCACTACCTGAGTTAATTCGCGAGCAGGATGGGCCGGTAAGATCCGATTGACCGGGACTCGGACCGTTGTTGCATTCTTATCGTCATAGTTGAAGACCGCCAGGTTTCCTCCCGTTTCCGAAGTGCGCACGAACGCATTCGAGGCCGAGCTGCCGGTGGCGCCGTCCACTGGGCGGAATGCCTCACCTGCCGAAGCAACCTCGAACCACTTTGGTTCGTTGTAGACGGCTTGCGCGAGAGTGCGCGCCTGGGGGTCGTCAGCGAGAGGGCTGCTATCCAGCACCATTCCGCCGCTGATCACAGCGGACAAGAGGCGGCTCTTGCCTTCTTCAACGTTCCGAGCGCCGAGGTCTCCATGCTCCCCAAGCACTACGTGATCCGGATCGAGAATATAAAGCCGCTTGTTCGTCCACCAGCCGTAGGTGAGTGCATTCAGCATGTACTCGGTAGACTGTTCGTTTCCATTGATGTGCCCCTTGGTATCACAGGCAAGCCGGCGAGCATGGCCGTAGCCTGACGGAAAGAGCGGCGCGATCGACAAACTGAGGAACATCTTTCCTCCGGCCCCATCGACGATCTGCTTCATTCCCATGTTGTAGGCTTGGATGCCGGTCTGAACGGCAGGATCATAGTGGGCTCCTTCAAGAGCACCGTGCGTCAGAAAATCGATCTTCAGGTACGTAAATCCAAGCCGACGCAGCTCGGAAAGGTAGAGCTCTGTTCGAAGCTTTGTACCGGGATGGGAGGGATCAATCGGTCGTCCTCCATCCACTTTAGGAAGAGGGGCTCCATCCGATCCCTTGAGCAAAATATCACGATAGTGGTACCGCCTGTCAGTGCCTTCGACAAAGGCATCGAGATTTTCGGACCAGTAGGCGAAGGGAGTCCAATAGATACCGGGTTCAAAGTGAGTGCCGTCACTTGCCTGCATGGCTCTGATGGAGGCAACAGCGTCCTGAAGCTGCACTGCGTCGAGTCGCGACCAAAAGGCATCCAGATTGATATAGACGGTTCTGTTCTTTCCGAAGCCTTTAGGAATCAGGGTGTCGTGAACGTACTGCGCGGCGCCGAGATAGCGCTGATAGTCGATCTTGTCTCCATAGGCGGCCCAACTATTCCAACCTGCCGGCAATTTGCCCACCCACTGAAGAGGAGGCTGGATCTCTGCATTGGTTTCGGCATAGGCATCAAGACCATCACGCCAATCCGAGAAGGATCCTACGAAGATCCGCGGAGAGATGACCCTGTCTCCGTGGACGAGACCATGGGGAATAACATCGTGAGTATCGGAGCGGACACCGGACGGTGCCGATATGCCACCATAGACGTCGATATTGGCGAGGTGGCCGTGGGACGTGCGAATATCTATCGCCGTCTTCCAAGTGTCATGCGTGACAGACCCGATAACGATCCCTTGTCGAATCGTATCGTCGTAGATGGCGGTGACCTCCTGGCCAGAAAAAAGCTCCCCCTCTTTGATCGACGAAACAGGTTCGCTCGCGAAGCGAAACCACATGTCGTTGTCGAAGGGGACATGTAAGACTCTTAACTCTTTCGCGGATGGGATTCGCACGGGGTCCTCCTGTCGGATGACAAGAGTGTCGAAGTGCCGCGTCCCCACATAACTGGCATCCATATCGAGCTCCGCTTCGATAGAGAACGAAGACTTCCCTGCACTGAACCAGATCCGTTGCAACATAGACGGTAATCCGTTGCCCGCACTTCGGATCGTGTACACGCGAGTCTGTGCACCGGAGGAGGATGGCTCGTCCCTATCGACGGTGTGTGTTGCGTACATATCCGTTGAGATCGTGCGGCCATCTGCTAACGAAGCCGCGCTGACGATCCCGAGAAGCTGGTGTCCGTCAGGCCACAGAACATCCATCGTTCCTGTGCGTACGCGATAGCTGATCTGAACCCCCGCGTTTCCAATGGAGATGTCCTGTTTGCGGGTCGATAAGTTCCTGCTCGCCCTGCCTGCTTGAGCCCAGCCCGAATCTCCGCCCGCAGCGAGTGCGGCGAATGCCATCGTGAGCAATGCTCTTGAGATCACTTTATTCATTCGTATCGACTCACTTCTCGCCCTGATCGCTGCACTATCGAACGCTGATTGAATATCGTTCGCCCGCTCGTGTAGCAACGGTCCATGTCTCTCCGTCCGCTGCCGCGGTCACGTGCTTACCATCGCTGGAGCTTACCACCCGTATTGTTTTTTGTTTCCATGGCGAGACGAACTTCAGCGAAGCGCCGCGTTCGCTGAGGATCTCGAACCGCGTAACCGACTTGCCGTCGAACGCTGCGCTCACAAGGAAAGCTCCGACGGCACGAAGATTGTCAAAGCGCGCGGCACCGAGATTGGTCACATTTGGAAACAGTCGTATGGTACCGGCGTAGCTCTGCATCATGCACTCGTTGAGGACAACGGGCACAGCAAAGTTCTCGCACCATAGCCCCATACGCATCATGAAGTCAAAATCGGTCGACATCCCGTAGCGGCCGCCCGATTGACGAACGCGGTCGTTCGAGACTCCGTCCTGAAGCATGCAATATTCGATCTGCCCTTTGAACCACGCGAGGTCCAAAATCCCTAGCCGAGCCCTGATGAGTGGCTGGGAGACAAGATCGTTTCCGCCCTCAAGCCGGATCGTCTTCGCGGTCCGTGTCGCAATCTCGAGAAACTCCGAGCCTCTGGCTACTCCGACCTGCTCTCCTGGGAATACGGGGGCGAGCGTGATCGGGACGTTATAGACGTGTTCCGGTGGTGCATTCACGATATCGAGCCATACCTCTCCATGCGGTCCCTGCGACTGTGGATAAGAGGCGAGGTTGTTGCTGATCTCTTTCCAGTGGCGACGCTCCTCGTCGTCTTGTCCGAGGATGGTCGAGGCGTTCACCATCGCATCGAGTACAAAGCGCGTCAGCGCCAGATCGAGGATGCAGTCCTTGTTCATCTTGAAGTCAACGGTGCATCCCCAGTTCTCCGAAGAGATTGACGGAAAGATGTGATAACGACCGTCGTCCTCTTTGGTGACAAAGGCAGCGAGGAATCGGGCCGCTGCACGGATGGTCGGATAAGCTCGTTTGAGGTAATCGACGTCTTGCGTGTAGAGGTACTGCCACCAGAGGCTCTGCACTGCCCACGGTGTCATGCAGATTTGATAACCCCATGGTGGCACCGGATAGGGGACGATCTGACTCGGAACCGGGTAGGCCGACAGCGGAAAAAACGCACCCGGCAGATTGAATCCCTCTCGTGCCGTCTTTTCGGCCATCGGCAAAAGATTCTCCACTAGTTCAAGAAAAGGCTGATGCATGTCGACGTGATTGCTGGAGAAGACGCCCCAGTACACCTGTTGGCAGTTGTAGTCGAGATGGTAGTCGCTATGCCACGCACCGCCGATGTCACCATAGGACCAGTTCGCGAACAGACCAGGGGCGGTTCCATGTTTGCGAAGACAGCATGCCAGAAAATACTGGTTGTGATACCAGATACGTTCCAGTACCTTGTCGGCGAAGCTTACTGCGGAGGCCGACCAAAACTCGCGCCATTGATGCTCGGATCCCTGCTGCAGTTGATCAAAAGGAATGGTCGAAGCCTTTGAGACTACACTCTCGACAAATGAGGCAGTGTCCAGCTCTTGTTCGGTGTAAGTGCGGGTCTGTGGGATCGTGATCCAAGAGGCTGGCTTCTCTCGAGGCTGCTCAGCCTCAAGCCGCTTCAAGAGCAGATCACGGGGAGTGGCGATCGCGATGTCCAGGCGTAAGGAGGTCGCGGACCTGGCGGAAAACTGCAGACTGCCGCTCGACTCGATATTGCTTACAGTCCAGTCTCCGGAAAGCTGTCCCAAGATGCTGACGTTGCGATCCTTGTCCGAGCGTGGCGGATTTGGATCCTCTTTCGACGGTCCAATCGCCGGGAAGTATTGAAAGCAGGAGAACTGCATCCCTTGCGGGACGGCCTGGTGCTTCAGGACGGGGCGCGGAAGTTGATCCGGATGCGTTTCAATATGGCCGGGATCAAATACGCCCGGACAGAATCCATCGATCGCCGGGGAATAAATGATAGACAGCTCCGGGATAGCTTCTGATTCCAGATGAATTTTCCCTGATTCGCGGTCAACAAAAGCAGCCAGTTTGACGTTCCGCGGCGATGAGGAGGTGATCGTGCTGACTTTGAGTTGGAGAGTGAAGAGGCCATTTGCAGGATTGAGCGAGTAAGAAACAAGCTCAACCCACCGCGGATCCCACTTCAAACACACTGTACCGCAGGGCCACGGTCTCGGCCACCTCTTCGAGTAGGAGCCACCAACTCTGCCTCCGTATTCTCGAAAAAAGTCCACGCTTTCGACGGAAAGCGAATCATGGTCGCCGCGGCGATGAAGTTCGGCACTGGCGCGCTTCCACAGCTCCATAATCTCGGAGAACGGACGTACTTCTTTGTCGCTGTCTTCAGTGACACGTATGTCCCAGCTATCACTTTTTGACATGTGCAAAGCCAAAGCGTCAGGTCGAACAACCGCGCAGACTCCGAGATCTCCGTTGCCAAGCAACATTCCTTCAAAGTAGGTGGGGCCTGGTTTAGTCCTGAGCAAAGGGTGCCGGCCTGCCAGAGAGAACCCATCAAGAGTCTTGCCACTCGCGAGATCGGCATCATCATTGGGAGAGCCCGCAGCCGAAGCAGATCCCACGGCAA
The DNA here is from genome assembly GCF_051013355.1 of Tunturiibacter lichenicola. Lineage (GTDB taxonomy): Bacteria > Acidobacteriota > Terriglobia > Terriglobales > Acidobacteriaceae > Edaphobacter > Edaphobacter lichenicola_F. Next base: position 370,485 of record NZ_CP132945.1, read on the forward strand.
CCAAAGATGCCATGGCGGAAGTTTGAAGAAATGCGCGTCGTGTCGTCTTCATTAAATCAATCTCTTGACTGAGATTCTTTGGTTGTCCATCTCACAAATATAAGCTCCCATCACCAACAATGAGCGCTCACTCGAAGGAAATAATAGGCCAGCAGAGTAACCAAGTCACTTGACATGTTCAACTAGCTGAAAATAAACGGATAATTCCTCGTAACACCCAGAATTGGTTCATTTTATAGAGCGCCCCGCAGTTGAATTTTGCCAGAAAAGGGCTGAGATGAGCAAACTATTTAATTTGCCGTTAAATACAGAAATAAATTGGTTTATCCGCTTTCTACAGTTAGTTTAAAGGCCATACTTTTGAGCGCGCGTATATTTGGAGTTGACGGAGCTCCCCTAGGGCTATTACGATCCCGATTGAGACGATGAGCGCTCACACCCAGCAAAACAAGCCGAAAGATCTTCGCAAGCACGAGATTGCCGAACAGCTTCTTTCCGAGATTGTCGCGGGAAAGCTGGCACCCGGTGAGCAGATCTCGGAGCGCATCTGGGCGAATCAATTCGGAGTTGCCCAGGCATCAATTCGAGAAGCGATCAATATCCTCGAGCGCGATGGGTTCGTTACGAAGGAATCGGGACGGAGCGCGCGTGTCGTCAAGCTGACCGATGAGGATGTCTCTCAGCTGTATCAGGTGCGTGCCGGGCTTGAAGGGACTGCTGGCTACCTGGCAGCGTGCAATGGTGCCGATGTTTCTGAACTCCAGAAGATCGTCAGCGAGATGCGTGACGCTTCCGACGCTCACGAAAGTAAAACCCTGACGGATTGCGATCTGCGCTTTCATCTTGAGCTCTCACGCATGTCAGGAAATCCCCATCTCCTGAACTTCACACAGAAACTGCTCCGCCCCTTTTTCGCCTTTCTGCTGATGCGGGTGAGCGCTACCGGTCAAGGAACCTCGGCCTGGGGACAAGATGTGGAGCCGCATCAACGCATCGTGGATCTGATACGGGATCGAGAAGCCGAACTCACTGAGCACTACGTCAAGAAGTCCATGATCCGCTTTGCATCGACTGCACGGAAGAACTGGTTACCGCATGAAAAAAGCGCTAAGTAATCAGGTGATTCTCCTGATGGGAGGGGTGCCCGGCGTCGGTCGCGAATGTGCTCTCGCCTACGCCCGGGAGGGAGCGGCAGTTGGAGTCGTTGACCGCGATGTCGAAGGTGCCAGCAAGACGAGAGAGCTCTTCGATGAAATGAGCCAGCTCGGGCATACGCCTCACTGCGACGTTGTTGCAAACGCCGCCGTCTTCTTGCTTTCACATATTCAGACTCGCTTCATCACCGGGTGCATCCTGCCCGTCAGTGGTGGAGCAGAGATTGGCTACAAACGCCAAGCAACCGAGGACCAATGGCAAATAACATTATTCGCTCAATCGCTACTTACGACGCCCGCTTTCCCTTACCAGCAGGAGCAGGCACCGACTCGATCCACGCGACCTCAGAGTATTGCCTCGCAGTAACTCTGCTTGCGACTGATAGCGGCCTGACCGGCTCGGGGTTTGTTCTTACACTTGGAGCGGGCAACGAACTTGTCGGCAAAGCGATCGAAATGCTCGCGACGCCATTACAAGGAAAGAGCATCGACGAGATCATGGCCGACTTCGGCAGGTTATCTCGCAGCATCGCCGATCATGCTGCCCTGCGCTGGCTTGGACCGCACAAGGGCGTCGTACACCTGGCGCTGGCGTCGATCACGAACGCCTGCTTCGATCTTTGGGCAAAGAGCCGCGGCGTTCCCCTGTGGAAGCTCCTCCTCGACCTCTCTCCCGAAGAACTTGTACGTGTCCTTGACCTGTCCTATGTAGAGGATGTGGTCGATGAGAAACGAGCGCTCGAGATGCTCCGCGAGCACCACGCTACGCGTGCATCGCGGGAGCGAATTCTCGCGACCGGCTACCCTGGATACGATACCTCTGTCGGCTGGATGGATTACAGCGATGACAAGGTGCGCGAGCTCACGAAAGCTGCGCTCGATCAGGGCTTCTCCGCATTCAAACTCAAGGTAGGGTCGAGGAAAGAAAGCCGGGACCTGCGCCGAGCTGCAATGCTCCGCGAGCTTGCCGGAGACGACAAGACGATCATGTTCGACGCAAACCAGCATTGGAATCTTCCCGATGCGTTGCGCATGTGCCGTGAGCTGTCAAAGTTCAAGCCTCTGTGGATTGAGGAGCCAACGCATCCGGACGATCTCCTCGCGCATGTTGAGATATCGGATGCGATCGCTCCGGTCAGAGTCGCTGCAGGCGAGCATATCTCGAATCGGGTCCTATTCAAAAACTTTCTGAAGGCAAAAGCGTTGCACTTTTTTCAGGTTGATTGCACCCGCGTGGCCGGCATTAGCGAGTTTCTGACAGTGAGCTTCATGGCGAAGATATTCAATCGCCCCATCGTTCCTCATGTCGGTGATATGGGTCAGATGCATCAGCATCTGATGTTCTTCAACCATATTGCGCTCGATCACGAAGTGGTGTTCCTCGAACACATTCCTCATCTGCGGAAACACTTCGTCCATCCGGCCGAGGTCTCCGCCGGAGTTTACTGTACGCCACAGGAGCCGGGAGCTTCGACGGACCTGAAGGTTAACGCCACAGCCTAGGCCTTCGAGGAATGAAATGGATAGTTCCCTGCCGCAAGAGCACTTCATCGACGCGCATCATCACCTCTGGCGTTACCGTCATCCCGGACCCGCCTGGATGACGGACGAGTTGAGCCAATTCCGCCGCGACATCGGCTTGGATGAGCTGCACGAAGTCACCACTCCTTCCGGAATTACTGGAACCGTTGTCGTCGAGGTGGAGCGCACCTCCGAGGAAACGCGGTGGCTCGCCTCAACGGCGGGGAGCGATGACTTGATCCTTGGAGTCGTCGGCTGGGTAGATCTGACCGATCCCTCTGTGTTTGCGGAAATGGAGCAACTCGCGGAACTGCCGAAGCTCAGAGGAGTCCGTCATCCCATTCACGACGAGCCCGACCCGAACTTCATTCTCCGGGACGACTTCAATCGAGGCATTGCGGCACTCCATGGACTTGGACTGACCTACGATCTGCTCATCTTCGAAGACCACCTTCCACAGACAGTTAAGTTTGTTGACCTTCATCCCGACCAGATCTTCATTCTGGATCACATCGCAAAGCCGCGTATCCGTGATGGTTCGATCAATGGTTGGCTCCGAAGTCTTATCGAGCTCGCACGGCGGCCCAATGTCTATTGCAAACTTTCAGGCATCGTCACAGAAGCAAATTGGGATCTCTGGACGCCGCAAATAATCGCCCCCTATATCGACACTGTGCTTGAAGCATTCGGCCCGCGGCGTGTGATGTTTGGTTCAGACTGGCCTATCGTGACGTTGGCTTCGACCTATGGCCGGTGGGTCAGTACCGTCAGTGCGGCGATTGCTCCACTCTCAGCCTCCGAACAGGAGGCAATCCTGTGGCGATCGGCCACTGAGGCTTACGGCTTGCGTCATTCCGTAGCTCATCACCAGGAATAGGACCGCATGATCGATGTCCGGGTTCAACTCTGCTCTCACCGCCCGGTACCCGTATCGACTAACCCACAAACTCACACCATCAGGAGGCAAACGTGTCGACGACAGTTCCGAAGATATCCGTCCCGCCGAGCAAACCCCGAACGGCCCTGGTAACAGGCGGCGGCAGCGGCATAGGTGAAGCGATCTGCAGAAAACTTGGAGAGGATGGCTACCAGGTAATTGTGGCTGATCTTGACGTCGCTGCTGCTGAGAGAGTCGCTGCAAGTCTTCCGAACGGCACTCCCCTTCACATGGACGTGGGTTCAGAAGAGAGCGTGGCGCAAGCAGCGACTGGCATTTCGGACCTGAACGTCCTGATCAACAATGCGGGAATCGGCTTGGTTGGAACGATCGCGGAGACACAAGCTGCCGACTTTGAGCGCATCATGCGCGTCAATGTGAACTCGGTCTTCTACGTTACGCGCAACTTCCTTCCCCAGCTCCTCGCAGTTCGAGGTTCGATCATCAATATCGCTTCGGTTGCAGGAGTTGTTGGGATCAAGCGTCGTTTCGCGTACTGCGCTAGCAAGGGCGCTGTCGTCGCGATGACTCGGCAGTTGGCAGTCGAATACCCGCGGGAGCTGCGAGTGAACTGCGTGTGCCCCGGAACCATCGATAGTCCCTTCGTCGCCGGATACATCGCGAAATACCACGTCGGCGAAGAGGAGAAAATTCGTGCGGAGTTGAGCGAACGCCAACCGGTTGGCCGTCTTGGACGACCGGTCGAAGTTGCTGCTCTGGTCCGCTATCTTTGCGGTCCAGAAGCGGACTTCATGCACGGAGCAGTATTGAACCTTGACGGTGGGTGGACAGCGTCATAATCGCTTACAGACTTGAAGGAGAAAGACGATGAAACTTGCACGTTTTGGCCCAATTGGACGCGAGAGACCCGGGGTAGTGACCGACAGCAACGATCGGCTCGACCTATCCGAATATTTTCAAGACTGGAACGCCGCATTCTTTGCGAGCGAAGGCATCGAGCGCGTGAACCAGGTCGTGTCGGAGCAAATCTCCTACCTGCCTCGTGTCGACTCATCCATGCGCATCGGGGCGCCGATCGCGCGCCCTGGCAAGGTCATCTGTATTGGACTGAACTATTCGGACCATGCTGAAGAGTCCGGAATGCCGATCCCCGCCGAACCGATCGTGTTTCTAAAGGCTTCAAACACAGTGGTCGGGCCTTACGACGACGTTCTGATTCCGCGCGGAAGTCAGAAGACCGACTGGGAGGTGGAGCTTGGCGTCGTGATCGCCAGAGAAACCCGCTACCTGACGAGTGCCGAAGAGTCGCTATCCCATATCGCCGGGTTTACCGTCTCGCACGATGTCTCTGAGCGAGAGTTCCAACTGGAGCGTGGCGGCCAGTGGACGAAGGGCAAGAGTTGCGACACGTTCAATCCCCTAGGCCCGTTCCTTGTGACGCCTGATGAGGTGGGTGATCCCCAATCATTGGGGATGCGGCTAAGTGTCAACGGTCTGGAGAGACAGCGTGGCACCACGGCCAAGATGATCTTCAACTGCTCCAGCCTGGTCCATTACCTTTCGCAATTCATGACGCTCGAGCCCGGCGATCTAATCTCGACGGGCACCCCACCAGGAGTGGGCCTCGGGCTCAAGCCGCCGACGTACCTCAAGGCCGGCGACGTCGTCGAGCTTGAGATCGAGAAGCTTGGCAGTCAGCGGCAGACCTTTATCGCAACAGAGTGAAACACCGAGTCGGATCACCCTTGGTGACCGGAGGAGATGCAGGATGTCATGAACTGGTTAACTTCTTCCCGAAGGACCCGTGCGCTCAGCGCTTGGCAAAGCAGACGATGATGCTCAGCGAATACGTCGCAGAGCACCGCGAAGGCTGGACGGCTCCGGACCACACCGGACGCCGACTGATCGTGCAAGGACACTGCCACCAGAAGTCCCTGATGACGATGAACGATGACGTCGCCCTCATGCGAGCCACCGGGGCTGAAGTTGATCTTATTGACTCCGGATGCTGCGGCATGGCGGGACCATTCGGTTTCGAAGCGGAGCACTACGACGTCTCACGGGCCCTCGCCGAGCGTAGGCTCCTGCCGGCTGTCCGCTCCGCCCGGGCGCAGGACGCTATTGTCGCTAACGATTTCTCCTGCCGATAAGCTGTCGCACAGAACGGCTCACGCCGCGCTGTCCATCTGTTCCAGGTGCTCGCAGGGGACGTTTAACTTCGCCGAGCATGTAAGCGCTCATCTTTGAGATCGTCTTCGTCTTATCCGCGCAGTCCTACGAGACCGGGCTTGAGTTCGCGCGTTCAGAGTGCAGTTGGGTCCAAATGCATTCTGAGATCGGCTCAAAGCTCGCTCTCGACGCCTTTGCTGTCAGTTAGCTCGGTTTCTGGGAAAATCCCTCAACAGAAAAACTATCTTATCTTTGACCTTGACAAATGGCTGAACTATCATCCCCTCATATCTATTGTGAGCGCTCATAACCCTACCCCAACCCGTTCGGATGATCTACTCAAGCAAGGACTGGCAGACCAACTGAGAGCTGAAATCGTAAGTGGATCCCTCGTGCCCGGCGAACGAATCGTAGAAAGAGCCTGGGCTCAGAAATACGGGGTAGCCCAAGCCTCGATCCGGGAGGCGATCAACATCCTGGAGAAGGACGGTTTCGTTACCAAGCGGCCAGGCCAGACCGCGCAAGTCATTAGCCTTTCCGATGTGGACATTGCGCAGCTTTACGAGGTTCGTGCGGCCCTGGAAGGGATGGCAGCTCGATTGGCCGCATCTGCCCGACCGGATGTCACCACACTTATGTCGCTCGTCTCTGGAATGCAGAATGCGGTAGCCAGCGACGATGCAGATCGGTTGGTGGAGTGTGATCTCAACTTTCATGTGGAGCTCTGCCGACTTGCCGGCAACCGCCATCTTCAGGAACATGCGGTCCGGATTCTGCGCCCGTTCTTTGCGTTCTTTCGGCTCAGGCTTACCGCGAGCGATGGTGGTCTCTCCACCTGGCACAAAGATGTAGAGGCCCACAAGAAAATCGTGGACTTAATCGCCGACGGCGAAGCGGATTTGGCTGAGCATTACGTTCGAAGGAGTATGGAACGGTTCGCGCAGACAGCCCACAAGAACTGGATGCCCATTCCGAACGATCCAACGGGAGTTTCAGAGGAGCGACTGCGCCCCGGCGGGGCCGTCTTTTCTTAGATCTACGGTCGGGCGGTCAAGATTTCACGAGCCCTAACCGCGATTCCCTGTTTACAACCATCCTGTTCCATTCTGCGTTGTTCGCGCAGAATGGAACAGGACAGCACGGTTTAGAAAATCCGCGACTGGATGGTGATCGAATCGAGGTTGGGGGCGTAATTGTAGGGGTTCCCAAATTCGATCCGATTGCTGCCCTTCTGGAGTTGCACCGGCACTACAGTGCTTGTCGGTGTGCCGAAGTTATAGCCGCTGAGGTCCAGCTCCTGCGGAGAACCATCATTGACGGTAATGAAGAAAGAGCGGGTCCCCGCCGTCATGTAATCGATCTCCATTAGGTACGTTCCCGCGACTGGCACCCTGACATCGGTGAACGTCACGCTGCTCTGTGCGGCTCCCCCGATGTTGCCGGCACTCGAGACTCCTGAGCAATATCCGCAGAACACCGGTATCGCCGTACCCCCCATCGTCGCAAGCTCCGCCTCATAAACCGTCTCGCGTGAAGGAATCGCATTGCCCCTGCCGCTCACGAGGATACGATCGACATCCGGCGGATAGCTTGCTGGGTTGCCGAATTGAATCGTGTTCATACCTTTTTTCAAGCGGACCGGAATGGTTGTCGGAAACGGCAGGTTGGTGCTGCCTCCGCTCAGATTCAATGTGATCGCCGGTTCGTCATTGACGTTGATGATGAAGGAACGTGTTCCTGAGGTCATCGAATCGACTTCAAGGTCGTAGACCCCGTCTTTGTCGACCGGAACATTGAAGACAGCAAAATTAGCCGCGCCGATTCCAAGGAATGTGAGCTTGTGGCCACTCGCGCATGTGGAGCAATCTGATAGTTGCGCATTGCCGTAGCGAGATGCCGTTTCCGCACCAAACACCCGAATAGGCTGTGCGGCAGGACGCCCGACTGTCCCGGTGACCCTTAGCAGTAAGGCACCGTGTCCAGGGAGTTCTCTAGCAAAGCCTTTGAGCGTTGGCCCCAACTCGGTGTGCTCCCACAGATCCCTGACGCTGAATGCTCCGGCGAAGCCTAGGCTCGACCAGTCTACCGACACGCGAGAAGGAAATGCGTTGAGATTAAACAACGCGACGTCGTAACTGCCGTCACCAAGATCAGACACCCAGATCGGCGTGTAGCCGCCACGGACTTGGACACCGGGGTGACCGGACCTGTCCACAGCCAGAACTTCGTCATTGGTCAGCATCTTTTTCCAGAGCGGGGTGAGCTTCGTGAGATCACCACCAACGTAGATCGGCGCGTTCGCGATCGACCACAATGTCATCGCTGTCTGTTGCTCTGTGTCGGTGATGCCATCAGTCGCGCCATTGCCAACCTCCAGCGAGTCGAGATCGTTCCACCCTAATCTTGGACCCGCTGCACGTTCCCATCCGATGAGGTCGTAGAACCGCAAGAGCACTCGCTCCCATTCGGTCAGAAAAGGACAGTCGCCTTCGCATTCCACATCCCCCCCAACGCGGCGAGCATTTGAATTCTGCTGCCAATCTGCGAGGTAGTCCTCGTCGAGCGCCCAAGATAGCGTGAGCCAAATCGGACGACGACTCCGGACGATGGCCTGATGCATGGCCTTCACATCGGGAATGTTGTTGATGTCAAGATTGTCGTTATAGGAGCCTGGCGTGACCGCATCCAGTTTGATGAAGTCGATTCCCCATGAAGCGTACAGGTCGATGAGCGAATCGATGTACTCCTGTGAGCCAGGCTTCGTGAAATCTATCTTCTGAGCGTCGCAGAACGCGTTAGCGCACGTCAGCGGCATCACCATGATGTCCTTGAGATGATAGTTCGTCCCGAAAATCTGGTAGTTCGCAGCAACGTCGCCAGCCCCGACACCGGGATTGAGATAGATGCCGACCTTCTGACCGTTGGCGTGGATATGGCGAACCATGTCCAGAAATTCCGGGAACTCGGTCGCATTGAATTGCGGCCGCCCATACTGATCTGACGGACCAGTCCATCCAGCATCCAGATTGATGTATTCGTATCCATGGGCGCCAAGCCCACTGGCCTTCATCGCGTCCGATTGTGCGGTGACGTTCTGTTGGTTCATGAAGCTGGAGTTCAACGTCTGCTCGCTGAACGTACTCCAACCTCGGTATGGGTGCCTCCCGACATCATTGAATTGAGCGGAAGCGGACGCGCTGTAGTTCAACAGCGTGAGACAAACAGCAATCAGGCTGAACAGACTGCAACGACGAACGAGAAATCTCGACTTATTGGCTTCTTCCAAAGTTGTCGGATGAAACGATCGGATTGTTGAGGAGTATGAATTGGACATGGTCAGGCACCTTTCAGGTTGAATGATTGGGACAGCTACCTGGGGAACCGGAGATCAATTCTGCTTGCTGCAGAAGGGCAGTTAGCAGACGCCGTGAGCAGGGACCTGGGCTCTGAGGTGTTCCTCTTGCCTGCTTCGGGGGTCAGGCTCGGTCCGCCTAGTGACACCTCGGCGAATGAGCAAGCTTGAGAGTGACGTGGGAGCAGCGCCTAACGGCCAAGATTTGGCCGCTAGGCGTGGGTAGGATTTTCGAAGCGCCTGAAAGGTCACCAGATAACCTTGACTGCAAGCTGAACCTGGCGTTGAAGGTTGGTCTGTCCGCTGGTTTTTAGGAAGACACCGAAAGTAGGACTGGTCGGCGTGTAGTCATAGTTCGATTGAAAGATTGGGTGATTGGGAACGTTGAAGGTATCCAAACGAGTCTGTAGGGTCAGCCGATCGTGAACCTTGAAGTTCTTGGACAAATTGGTGTCGATGTTCCAATAGTTCGGCGTACGAATTCCGGTGTAGATGATGTTTGGCTGAGCTGCGTATTGCGGATTCGCAATGAAGTTATAGGTGCCACCGCATCCAGCGCTATCGACCGGGGTCAGGTTCCATTGAAATGCCTGGCTGCCCTGGACATACTGTTCAGTACAGGCCCTCGCTCCCCGTATGGAATTGGGGATCGTTGGATCAGCCTTGCGATCAACCCGGCCGCCGCCCGTGTACATGGTCTGTCCGTTCAGGAACCAGGGCTTTCCAGTCTCGTAGATATAGATTCCCCCGAGCTCCCATCCGCCGAGGAAACCGTCAACCACTCGATTAGTGGCACCCAGGAACTGTCTACCGCGGCCGACAGGCAACAAATAGACACCGGAGACGGTAATGCGGTGGGTGATGTCGTTCTGATCGATCGTGCGGACTGGGATTCGGTACACTGCGTCGTTGTAGCCGCCGGAGTCCATCATCTTCGACCATGTCCAGGTGGCATGCATCGTGAGGTCATTGCTCCACTTATGCAGAGCCGTCACCTGCAGCGAGTCATACCAGGACTTTCCATCGTTTAGCTGATACTCCCCGAGGTCCGTGAAGCCGAGGAACGGACGTGTCAGATTGACGGCCTGTATCGTCGGCGCGCTGTAGTAGCCTGTTCCCTGAAACGGCGTCAGTCCCTGGAACGGATTCTTCACAAACGCTCCGGGAGCGTTGTTGCAATAGTACGGATCGCCACCCAGCAAAATGTTGCATTGCGCGTATGACGCTTTGCTGACGTGATTTGGATTATCGCTACTGTCATTGAAGCGAGTACGAGTCCCGACGTAATTGATTTCGAGCACGTCCTGCTTCCAAAGCTGCTTTTGCATACCTGCAGAGAATGTCCAGAATTGCGGCGTCCGATAGTGGGGGTTGATCCAGAACACACCTTGTCCAAGGTAACTCTCAAGTCCCTGTGACGCACCCTGTGGCTGCAACACGGTTGGGAACGGGTTAGAGAGATTGTTTATAGGCGTCTTGTTTCCGTCCAGCGAGCCAACATAAGGCGTGGTCGCCGAGAATCCGTACTGCGCTGGTCCTGGGTTCACATTGCGATACATGAGCCCAAAGCCGCCACGGAACACGGTCTTAGGATCAGCTTGGAACGCGAAGCCCACACGAGGGCCGAAGTTAATTTTCGTCAGGGAATAAAACGGACGCGGAGCGCCGTTCACGCCTGCGAAACGCGGACCACCAATCACGGGTCCGGGGACGAGCGAGTGATCTACCTGAGCATCTACAGGGTTGACGGAGGTAGTGTCGAACGCGTAATCGATTCGGTTATGCCGGTCAACCGGGGGGCCATTAAGGTCATACCGCATCCCCAAATTGAGTGTGAGGCGAGATGAAACTTTCCAGTCGTCCTGAAAAAATGGTGCGTAGTAGTGCTGCGAGTAGAAGTTCACTGGATTGATGCTGACGTTGCCGCCGCTGGCCGTTCCAAGCAGTAAAGAAGCGATGGAGTTACCGCTTGCGGGATCTCCCTGGGCATAGTTTGCCTGTGTCCAGGTGCGGTCGGCGCTGAGTGAAACGCCTCCGGGAACATAACGCCAGCTCGCCTGAAGGATTCTCCAGTCGAGACCAAAGTGCATCGTGTGCTTGCCCTTGACGTATGTCATCGTCGGCAACATGGCCAGCGAGTTTCCAAGTGCCATCTGGCCCCCGGTGCTGCCGATCCCGGTAAATTCACTGATCTGCATATTGGGAAGCGTTTTGTTGAATATGCCAAGTCCGTCAATCATCGACGACGGCCAACCGAGCGTCGACTGATCGAAGCCCAACTGGCTGTAATTGTTGAAGCCGGCGCGGACGATTACGCTCGAACGGAAATCGAGTAGCAGGTTGGGAGAGAAGGTGTGCGTCCAGTCCTCAGCAAAAGAGTGGCTACGCTCTGCGTGGGGGTAGTAACCCTGTCCCGCAACACCCGGCATACCGGTTGTATTCGCGGTCAGGAACCGCTCCCAAAAGCCATATCGCAAAGAGAATCGGTCCTTGCTCGTAAAGTTGTGATCGATCTTGGCGAGGGCATTTCTGTAGATGTTCTGCTGTGGCGCAGGAGCTTGGAAGTTGTTCTGCCAGGTATTCAAACCAGCGGTCGGCGTGGCGTTTGGCTTTGCATAGTAGGACAGAATTTTCTGAGCGACAGGATTGAGTCGGCCCACTGGGATCTTATTCCCAGGAAATGGATCGCGGACCAGAACACCGCTCCCGTTGTCGTGAAGCGTGAGCGGATCATAGATCGTAAGAGGCTTGTAGCTCTGCGACGGACCATCGAAGTAGGTAGTGTTGCTGAAGTCACCGGTCAACCATTCAGGCTGCGGAACGCTGCTGACCGCGGCGGCCGGCTCAATGCCATTCCAGTTCTCGCCCTGCAGGAGGAAGAAGGTCTTATTACTTCCGTTGTACAACTTCGGCAGAACCACAGGCCCATCCAACTCAAAGCCATACTGATCGCGCTTCTGATTGCTGCGAGGATTCTTGTAGAAGTTGTTCTGCCAGGTGTTGGCGTCGAGGTACGCTCTGCGGGCGAATTCATAGACGGTTCCGTGGATCTTGTTGGTCCCCGACTTGAGAGTCATGTCGATGACGCCACCAGATGCACGTCCGTACTGCGCATCGTACGGATTCGTGATGATCTTGAATTCCTGTACCGCAGACACCGGCGGAATGTAACCAACCTGGCCGTTCGTTCCGTTGTACTCGTCGCCCTTTGCAGCCTCGTTCGATGTGCCATCGAGCATCAGTTCATTGTTTGCGGCACCACCACCGTTGATTGAGAGCACAGCCTCCGTGTCATCGAACGGTTCTTGGTACTGCTTCGCGCCGTACCAGTTTGCGCCTGCGCTTAACTGCGCGAGAGTACTCGGGTCGCCGCCGTTGAGGGGCAGTTCTGTAACGCGGGTGTTCTCTACGACTTCGCCGACATCTCCACTGTTGAAGTTCAATAGTGCCTGATCGTCTCTGACCGTCACGGTCTCGCTGACTGCACCGACAGTGAGAGCAAAGTCGATCGTGGCTGTTTGTCCCACAGCCAGCGTTATCTCGGTTTTGGATACGCGGTTGAAGCCTGCTGATTCAGCCATGACGGTGTACAGGCCCGGAGTCAAGTAAGGGATGGTATACACGCCGGCACCGGTGGTCTTCGAAGTGATCGAGACGTTCGTCTTCTGGTTGAGGACCGTAATCGTTGCCTTGGGCACGACCGCCCCAGACGCATCTGTGACTCGTCCGGTAAATTGCTGGGCCATAGAGAGGGCTGGGACAAGGGACAGAATGCAGAGCAACAGGTAATTTCTGGCTGCACAGAATCTTCTTGCCGACCAACCCCTTTTCGTTTGCGTGTTCATCTGGTCTCCTCGAGAATCGCTACAGTGAAGGTTGTTTGAGCGCTCACAGAACGACAAAGATAGGGGAACAGATATGATTTCGTCAACCATTTTTGTAAATGTAATGATTACAAAGCACATTTAAATGAAGGTATATGAAGCCAGATATCCCCATACGATTATTGAGCGCTCATACTATTATCCTTGCTTTCAAGGGAAGCGGGTTGTTCCGAGATCGAGAAGTGGTTCATTTTTGGTATGCGGGCCACTTCCCTGCTATGAAGTGACGTCGACAGCCGGATGGCCACCCCGCCTCATCCACTGAACGTGAAAAGATGAATTCCGACCCGCTCTGCGCAATGTTTCATCAGCGAGATGGGAGGTTATTGATTATCAAAACGACGCAGGCAGGTCGGACCATCAGAGTCATGATGACGGCTGTTGCACTGATGGAGCCGTTGCAGTCGATTCAGGCCACGTGTCGCAAGCGCAGACGCCATCGGTGTAGCGGTGGTTGCGGGCGAGGCGGACGAAAGACTCTGGAAGGCGAAGAAGGTGGCGTTATCGGGCCTGGGCCTGGCGGATATGAGTTGAGCCGAGATTGAAGCCGTAGAAAGGGTTGTTAACAGTTTCTTCGACGTCGGCTTGGTTTCCGGCGTAGGCCGCGGATACAGATGATGGGGAACTTGTTGAACGTTGGGGGGATTGTACGTGGCGAAAGCAGGCTTTTTCCGGGGGCACTCTGATCTTTGGTCGAAGTAGAGGCGCGGAAAAGACAAATGGTACAGACACCTAAAGAAGTTGGATAGTGCCCCTAGAGAAATAAACCCAAAGAAAGGCCGCGTCGGGGGCTAAACTTTTTCCAGTGTCCGATATGCTAATTATTGCGACGCCCGAAACTTTCAAAAGCTCTCTGGGAAACTTCTAGGTGGAAATAGGTGGAGTGTCGGGCATTCCGTAGACCCTGTAGGTGGGTGACTATAGCATCCGCGCGAGTCCCTATATCAGTTAGTCTCTCGGAAAGCTTAGTTTCGTCGGGGAATGCTTCCGTGGGAGCTCCGCCTTCGACTGATTCAAGCTGACTAAGACACAAAATAAAGTTGTTTCCTTCACGATCGCTGGAATTCCAGAGATAAGCAATACATTCCATAATTTCGCTCTGTTGCTCAATATAGCGTATTTAATTTGATGCACGCCGCAACACTTGTCGTTGTACTACTACCGTCGGTGTTCACACGCGCCGATACTATTTTTGATCAAATGTCATGTTTTTTACGATTGTTACATGACGTATCGCATGAAGTCCGGCCGCTGCCTTTGGGCAGTCACACGTTGACGTCGCTTTCAGCAGTCGAGCACGGCGCAAATCGCCACAAGAATGGCTATACCGCCGCGATTTGGTATAAGAGTCACGAATGCTCACAAGTTAGCATCTTTCGGACACTGCAAAACAATCTGTACGAGCGAATTTTTGACGAGAGCCCTAGAAGGAATGATGGCGATTGCGGTTGAAGTGGCTCGCAGCTAGCTCAGACATTGGATAGTTACGTGGCTTAGTCGAAGGTCGACAATCTACCGACGGTTGCAGAGTCCATAGCCTATTAGGTGCCACGCCTTTTTGAATTATCGTCAAGTGCAATGAAGAACGTATCTTTCAACTTGAAAGCAGCAAGCAACCACTACAAGTGGGAGCCGAAGTAAGACTTTTCGGTAACTAGCACGACGTTGCTTCCGAAGTTGCTTGTCTTTCCAATTAGTCCCCACTAACTGGTCAATTCTGCCCCGAGGGCCCATTTCTATCAAGCTAGTTAATGAGTACTTTCTTAAGTTCGGTAAATCCCATTACTCTCAGCCAATTAGGTTCAACGTCGGTCTGAAATATGAACAATTCCCCCGCAGTGTCGAAGTAGTCGGTGAGCGCATCCTTTGCTTCAGCAGGCATGATTACCTCGGCAGCCTTGAGTTCCGTCATGCAAAATGCTTTGCTGTAATAAACCTTCAGCCAACTACGTGTCGGTGTATCCAGTAGAAAGACTCTAACCTTATATCCCTCATCCACACGGACAATTAAAACTCTGGCATCCATCGGCAGATTATAACCAAGGTGCTCGCCGTTGGCTTATCAGGGCTCCTTCTAAATAAATAATTTGTTTAAAATCTAGCCGCCTGCGATCATCCTGCATCGCAAACGGAAATCGTTGGGTTGTCTCCGCCCGTGCCGCGGGGGGCAAGCCTGATCTCGTGTGTGAAGTGGTTTCGGTCTGTTCCCTACTCATATGTGCGAACTCTTATTCTGCTCACCCTCAGTGCCAATCAGAAAAAATGTAACCGGGAAATGGACACATGTAAGATAGCCGAATTTACGCGTCTATCGATCGATACAGAGAGTAATAAGCAATAGTCGGATCCCTTGATCAGCAAATTATTTCTTTTCTGAAATAAAGTCCCCTTTTGAGGATATTGCTTGTCCGGACTTCAATGTCCTCTTACATGCCGTTATCCAGGGTGGATATCCGCTGAATATACGAGTTGGCATTTATAGTTCTCTAACTGTTCAGCTTATTGCGGTCGATTCCATGCCGGATTTGCCAATATGCGTTGCAAGGATGACGGTCCATGCAAATCTCTCAGGGAGTTTCGTTAGTCTTTGAATACCTGCGTGTAACGGAAGTGGGATATCCCTCACCTTGAGGTAGATCCATACTTACTTCAATTGGAAGTTGCCTCGAGTAACTTCGCTTTCTCCGATCTACACCCTGGTCCCCTGTTCAATTGCGAATTCTCTGCACGAGTGCATTGTGCCTGCAGATGCGAGTTTGCATGGTTCATACGAAAGTGGCGGACTCGGCTCCCCGACCGGACCATCTTTCAAACCTTCAACGTTCATCCGAGCACCTCAGCCTCGCTTTATCTATGGCTAAGTCGCATGAACTTAGCAGCCATTTCCGATCTTAATGTCGAGGTATATTTTGGGAAAAACATATAGAACCCTAGCAGTAAGCATCACATTCGCGCTCGTTATTTTTTGCCTAGGTTCGATCTCGTCTCTAGCAGCGTCAGTATTACCACTATCGATCACCAATAAGTCCCTACCCACCGCCGTCAAGGGCGCACGTTACACAAAGATCCTGGCGGCGACCGGAGGTACCACCCCATATAACTGGTCGATCACTTCCGGCGGTTTACCCGCCGGACTCAGCCTCGCTGCAAGCACCGGAACCATCTCCGGGGTGTCAACAATTGGCGGCGTTATGCCCGTCACTATAACGGTTACGGACTCCTCAAGCCCAGTTCTGAGCGACTCTGTTGCATTCTCCCTACTTATCCAGGAGTCAGCACTATCGATTAGCACTGTGGCCCTACCCACTGGCACCAAGGGTACAAAGTACTCGAAGTCTCTAACCGCAACAGGAGGCAGCAAACCCTACACTTGGTCGATCGTCACTGGCAGCCTGCCAATGGGGCTGAGTCTTGCGGCCAGCACCGGATTAATCTCGGGCACACCAACAACCAGCGGCAGCTTTCCCATCACCACGGCGATAAAGGATTCGTCGAGTCCAGTGCTTAATAAATCTGCTGTGGTCTCGTTTACCATAGCACCTACTGCAGCCCAACCGCTCACCATCACAAGTGGAACGTTGCCCGCTGGTGCCGATGGCACAGCTTATTCGGCTCCGATGTCGGCAACCGGTGGCACACCGGCCTACACCTGGTCGATCAGCGCCGGTAGCCTTCCTGCCGGACTAACCCTTGCGGCGACCAGCGGGACAATCTCCGGCAATCCCACCGCATCCGGTACCTCAACCTTTACCGCGACCGTAAGCGACAACGGAAGTCCAGTCCAGACCAGATCGGCCGCAGCGTCAATTACAGTTTCCGCTGCAGCACAGACTGGTCCCGGAACGACGTGGTATATCCGTTCCGACGGAGGCACACGCTATTCCGGCCAGCAGACAGCAGGCCAGTGCGACGGTAAGGCGGACACCGCCTACTCCGGCTCTGGCACTAACCAGCACTGCGCCTTCAAGGATCCCCGTTATCTCTGGGACGACCAGAGCTATGGCAGCGACGCCTGGGTCATCGCCGGCGGCGACACCGTCATCATCCGCGGCGGCCCATGGCGCATCGGCTTCGACGCACAGCCCGGCAGTTGCAGCGGAGCAGGCTGTGGCGCAGGCTACACCTGGTGCTTCGGCGGCGGCGGCAACTTCGGCTGCTACAACCCCCCGATTCCCGCAGGCACAGCCACCCAGCACACTCGTATCCTCGGCGAGAACTACGCCGCCTGCAGTAGCGGTGGCGTCACCAGCCGCTCGCAGCTCACTCAGATCTTCGGCGGATATGGTGTCACCGAAGCTCTCAACCTTACCGGCGCAAAATTTGTCGACGTGGAGTGCCTTGAGGTCACCCGCCACTCGCAGTGCATCGCCTTCGGCAGTCCGGCAATCCCTGCCACCTGCTCCAGCGGCTCGCCCACCGACGACTACGACTCCGACGGCGTCCACACCGACAACACCACCCACGACCTGCTCATGCAGGACCTCTGGATCCACGGCCACATCGGCCGCGGCATCAAAGGACCAATCGGCGGTCTGGTTACTTGCCTAAGATGCGACATAGCCTTCAACGGCGGCGCAGGCTGGGACTTCGACGACGGCAACGCGACGCCGATCGTCAACGGCAACTGGAAGTTCCTCTACTCCACTATCGAGTGGAGCGGATGCAATCAGGAGTATCCCGCTGTTCACGCCATCCCGGTTGTCTCTTGCTATGGCCAGAGCACTGGCGGCTACGGCGATGGCGTCGGCACACCGCACGGCACAGGTCTCTCCGCCACAATCGACCACTCCAAGTTCATCTACAACACCCAGGATGGACTCGACTTCGGTCACATCGACACCGGTGGCCCCTACACCCTCAGCATCACAAACTCCATTGCCTACTCCAACGGCGGAGGAACCTTCAAGATCGGAGGCAACTTCGGCACCGCTGTCATCACAAACAACGTCGCCATCGGTGACTGCGACCGCATGGCGTCGCCCATCACCGGCGCACCAAGCACCTACAATGCAAACTTGGCCGACTTCTGCCGCGCCGACGATACGCTGCCCTTCGACTTCAGGCAAAACAGTAAGTTCACAATCGCAAACAACACAATCGTCACATACTCACCCACCGTCTTCGACATCTCCTGCTGGGACTCCCCAGGTCAAGGTGGCAACAATAACGGATGCGGATCGGCCGTGTTGAACTTCTACGACAACATCGTCATCGGCTACGACAACCCGGCAACATACAACCTGGGAGGACTACAAGGTGGCCCTGGACTCTGGTACTTCCAGGAACCAGCACCCAGCGGTAGCACCTCCGGCCAGGTCATCGGCACCATCAATCGCGCCAACAACATCTACTACGGCATCGGACACGGCTTCACCTGCCCCACCGGATACAGCAGCGAGAAGTGCGTCAACCCTGACTTCGTCAATCTACCTACTGGGAGTGGCACATCGTTTAGTCAAGCAGAGCTCGATAACTTCAACTTCAACTTGGCTTCGGGAAGCCCCGCAGACGGTACGGGAGTAACCTACACTGGGGTTCCGGCGCTTGACTACAATGGAGTCACGCGTCCGAATCCCCCATCCATCGGAGCTGTCGAACCATAACGCTTGGCCGCATCGCCCTGTGCCTGTTCTTATGAATAGTGGTCAGCTGTCGATATCAAGAGTAAAGTGCTATGTCCGTCTTGATGTAGACAGCCGCCACTACGCTAGGAGCACACAGGGCAACGCGATGGAAAGATAGACGCTCCACATCACGAGGGCTCGACTTAGAGCCGCGTATTAGTAACTCACGACTCGCTATGCCATGCGAAGATCCACCACACCGAAGCAGCTCTCACAAAATGTCGCTTCTTCTATTGGAGTTGTAGCGGGAGCGGCTCCCAAGGCCACGAGCGGTGAGTCTAGGATCATCAAGATGAGAGAGCGATCGCTTAGATGGACCCACTCTTCGCGGAGACAAAGAACCTAGCTGAGTTGCCGGCGGGCGTGCCATCGCTATGTTGGGAAGGGACTCGGTATGTCTCAGCGCGGAGACAACTGTAAGGATGGTAGCCGCGTCGCCGATCGCGCGTTCCCCACCGCACATACGTACTATTGCGTGCGTTCCCATCGTAACCTCTCTAAAGCCGGGGCATATTTACTCTGCTTTTTGGAGTGGTAGTCGATCGCTGTCCTCGCTGTCTTTCGATTCGCCCTGCATCAGGTCGACCATCGTCTCGAACAGATAGTTTCTGGTTCCCAACCTCACCCCAGCCCGCGTAATGTATCGTACGACGAGATCGACACCCGCGCCTGCCGGCCGCAGGTTGACCGAGGGCATCGCACTGAACTGAGGCGATCCCTCTTCGTGTGTCACCCTCTTCCATTCCTCTTGCGCCAGCTTCGCGTCGGCCTCCGTCGCCTTCACAGAAGCTTCATATATCTTTTCAATGAGCGGATGAATGCTCGTGCCCTGCGGTATGTTGACCTTGATCTCGTCCCACATCCACTGTCCCACGGTAGAGAAATTGAAGTACTTTCCCCGGATGGCGTAACCATTCAGAAAAGAGACTCTTCTTCCCGTGGGATGACCATTGGCCGTCCAGTTTCCTGTCTCCAACAACCAGGTGCGGAACAACCCGAGTTCCACCACTTCTCCCCCGACGCCATCAATCTCTACCCAGTCGTGTACCCTGATACCGTTGGGTCCCATCAGCACAAACCAGCCGCAGAACGCCAAGATGAAGTCCTGGAAGACCAACGTCAATCCTGCAGTCGCCAAGCCGAGAATCGTCGGCGTCTGATGCGGCACGCCGAAAATGACAAGTAGGACCAGCAACAAGCCGACTAGCTGTGTACCCAGGTTCAGAACCGTCTTCAGTGTCTGTTTCTGACGACGATCGCTGAACACCCGCTCGAGCGCCACTTGAAGTCCCCACGCCGCGAGTATCATCAGCAAACAGATTGCCGCGATCACGGCGAGCGATTGCAGGATCAGGTGAATGACAATCTTGTTCTGTATCTCGACTTGCTTTCCCCATCGT
Organism: Tunturiibacter lichenicola; assembly: GCF_051013355.1. Classification (GTDB taxonomy): domain Bacteria; phylum Acidobacteriota; class Terriglobia; order Terriglobales; family Acidobacteriaceae; genus Edaphobacter; species Edaphobacter lichenicola_F. The sequence goes on from NZ_CP132945.1 coordinate 390,487, forward strand.
TCGTACAAGGCGACGAGCTGTTGCTGCGCTCCCAGGCGATCGTTCAGGATGCTTTGGATATTTTGCTGCGCCGCCAACCGCTGCAGACGCTCTACCCGTTCGGAGCTCGATAAGGACACCGTTGCTGCAGAAGCATTGGCAACGGCCTCGGCCTTCATTCTTTCCTGATCGCCAGTCAGCGCAGCCACATCCGCCGCAGCCAGCCGCTCAGCTTGAGCAATCAACTGTCTTCTGTTGCGGTGAGACCACCACGCCGAGATCTGTTGCGCCAGAGTCCTGTACTGCTCTGAAGAGGTAACGGCCGTCTGCCCTTCGTCCTTCGAAACGTTGTCGTCGTACTTCTTCATCGCGGCCGCGCGCGCCGCCAATTCCTGTTGAATCTTGACTCGCTGATCGCCGCTCTCGCGCGAAAGATCCAAGATGGAGTCATCCAGCTCATTCTGGTCGAGACCGAGCTGGGCCTTTGCAACGTCAAGGTCGCTACTTTTCGCCGCATCCGCCGTGGTTCCCGCACCTCCCGTCAACGCCGCGATTCGAGACTGATCGCTCTTCACGATCGCCTGAAGCTCCGTCACTCGTTGCTGCAGCGCCAAAGCCTTGCCATTCAGCTTCGGCTTCTCTAGGCTCGCCTGCCTTAGAGACTGCGAAAAGGCCTGGTCTACCTCGTGATCGGCAAGCCTCTCAGCCTCGCGCGCGAACTCCCGCTCCTCCGCGGACTGTGCCATGCTTGCCAGAGTGGCAGCAGTCTGCCACGGCCGCTGGTCGACGATCCCATACGCTACATACTCTCCGGTCCAATTTCCTTTTTTAGTCTGCAAAAACGGAAGATATTCCATTATCCCGCGAGTCAGAAAGGTGCCTGCCAACGCGGTGCTCAGTACAACCAATAAGATCGCAATGGTTACCTTACGGACCCGAGTCATACGCACACCCTCAAAATAGCCCCTTCGATTACCTCTTGATTGGATACTAAGTTTGTAACTATATCCATGAAGGACTTTGACGGCATCTTTCGAAGTATCGGTCACATCCCGTTCATTAGTTTGCTGAACGTGTTCTGAGGAAAAGCAGGCAGGTCAATCGACTCCTATGATACGGGCGACGTAACTTCTGGAGATCGAACTACGTGCGGTCGCTGGACTCTTAGCATCCGCAGATTTGCTAAGAATCATCAGATAGCGCTTGCAGGGGGGACAGGCCGTCTCGGGTGAGCAAAAGCCCATGACGGGCCATAGGAGGTCTTCGTCGTCTAAAACCTCGACGAGGTTATGCAGGATATTTCGCTTGGGAGACTGTGCAACTTTTCCTCGCACTGAAGCCGGCGGATGACCTTGGGATAAGGGGTGTGGCAACAATTCCAGTCAAAGGCTGCGATATGGCTAAAGTCGTATTTAGTCTCTAATAAGATTTCACAAAACATCAATTACATACCAAACAATCACACAGCGGCGAACGCCTCTGCGTAGACCACCCGGTTGCGGCCCGATTCTTTCGCACGATAGAGGGCGATATCCGCCTGCTTTAGAAGCGGTTCAATGGGGTTAGATTTGTCCCAGTTTTGAATTGTGATGGCCCCTATACTCAAAGATACGAAGATTGGCCCCTGTGCCGTAGAGAATAGAACATCACTGATTGCCTTCCGCACCTGTTCAGCGCGCGCTTCCAAGTGTTCTGCATCGCAGCCGCTCAGGACAATCAGAAACTCTTCTCCGCCATAGCGACCCACTGCATCATACGACCTAACCGCATCGAGAAGACGTGTGGACACCTCTTCCAAAACCTCGTCGCCAATCGGATGACCATGTATGTCATTGATCTGTTTGAAATGGTCGATGTCGCAAAGCAATAATGAGACCGACGTGAGTTCCCTAGCCGACCGGCACAGTTCATTTCTCAAGAGGGCGAGAACGGCACCTCTATCCCACAATGACGTCAGAGCGTCATGAGTAGCCTTAAAGCGCATATCCTCACGGGCCTCTATCAATTTATCCTCAAGCTGAAGAATGCGGCGCCCAGTGTGTAATCTTGCCTTTAACTCTGCGGGGTGGAATGGCTTAGTGAGATAGTCATCCGCTCCCGCCTCCAATCCTTTCACAACATCTTCACTTGATTCCTTCGATGTGAGTAGGAGAATGTAGACATAAGAATCGTCATGTTTGGCCCGTACCTCACGGCAGACGCCTAGACCGTCCAGCTCAGGCATCATCCAGTCGACTAATGCAAGTCGGGGTCCATCGGCCTTCGACAATTCAGATGCAGCCTGCCGACCATCTTCAGCGGTGATGACCTCATAGCCGCTGTGCTGGAGCGTTCGCTCCAGCAGTCGACGCGAGATTGGATCATCGTCTGCAATGAGAATCTTCACTTTACTGCCTCCAGGCACAAGCCTTCTAATGCCTCGATCGCACGCGCTACTTCTTTCTCAAGCTCAATTACTTTGGGTTCTGCTAAGGCAATTTCGCCGGCTGTTCCCAGCAGCTCCAGCTCACCCGCGATCCCGGATGCAATGGGAGCCGACAGATTACCAAATGCGCCTTTTAAAGCGTGTCCAACTCGCTGCAGGGCCAAAGGATCCCCGTTCGCGATCGCAGCTCGTGCCGCTTTTAGCTGCTCCGGATAATCAAGCCGCAGTAGTTCGAGTAACTCAGAAAGAAAGACTCGATCGCCATCTATTCGTTCAAGAAGCTCTTCTGTGCAGATGGGATTTTCCGGTGAATTGCTTGATTCCAAGACAGAAGGCACTTCGCGATCCCTCGCAATATAAATGTCCAGCAAGTCGTCGAGTTCCTGCGGACGGATCGGTTTAGATAGATATCCGTCCATGCCAGCCTCTAAGCAACGTTCGCGGTCACCTTTCATCACGAGTGCCGTCATGGCCACTACTGCTTGACGCGTTCCGAGTCCTTTCTCTCGCTTACGAAGTTGAATAGTAGCTTCCAATCCATCCATCTCGGGCATCTGCACATCCATCAGCACCAGATCGTAGGATCTCTTCTCTAAGGCCGCCAGAGCCTCTCTGCCATTGGCGGCGAGGCTTACGTGGTGGCCCCGCTTCTCGAGAAGGCGTATCGCCAGTTTTTGATTAACCGCATTGTCTTCCGCAAGAAGAATGTCCAAGCTCCTTGCTGAGCCGCGGCTTTCGTGCAGTGAATATTGTGTGATCATAGGCACAATTCCAACTTGCTCCCTTATGCTGAGGACTCGTGCGATGGCCTCTCGCAGTTCGGTTTGACGAACAGGCTTCAGAAGGTAGGCAGCGATCCCGAGCTCTTCGCAACGTGCTGCATCGCCCCGTTGGCCACCCGAAGTCAGCATCATGATTGTCGACGTTGATAACTCGGGATTCTCTTTGATGTGTTGCACCAGGCCAAATCCGTCCATCCTGGGCATGTGCATGTCGGTCAGGATGAGACCATATGGCTCATTGTTATTTCGTGCCTCCGACAGCGCATTCAGCGCCTTTTCTCCGTCGGATGCCGTAGTTGGAATCATCCCCCAGCGCTTGACAAGACCCTCGAGGATTCGACGATTCGTCCGGTTGTCATCGACTATCAAAACCTTAATTCCGCGCAAGATCACGGGGCCAACATTGTTTTCGATCACAGTCTCATGCTTTGTTGCGCTTCCCAAGCGAACTGTGAAGTGAAAGTGGGATCCTACTCCTGGCTCGCTCTCCACCCAAATGCGTCCACCCATCATTTCAATTAGACGCTTGGAGATCGTCAAGCCAAGGCCGGTCCCTCCAAATTCGCGCGTCGTTGAAGTATCGGCCTGATTGAAGGAGTCGAAGATTACCTTTAGCTTTTCCGGTGCGATACCCACGCCAGTATCGGAAACGATGAAGTGAAGAGTCGTGGCCTTCTCCTCTATTAAATCGGCTCGGACCTTTAGGCTGACCTCGCCCTCTGCGGTAAATTTTAGAGCATTTCCTACCAAGTTGATCAAGATCTGTCGGAGGCGTCCGGGATCACCCATCATTGCGTCCGACAGTTCATGGGAGACTTCACACAACAGTTCAAGCCCCTTCTCATCAGCGCGTAGTGCCAGTGTCTTGAGAGCCCCTTCAATGCATTCGCACAGATTAAACTCGATTACTTCGAGGTCCACCTTGCCTGCTTCGATTTTTGAAAAATCAAGGATGTCGTTGATCACATTAAGCAACGCGTCGGCGGACAGTTTGACAGTTTCCAGATAGTCTCGTTGCTCTCGATTTAGTTCGGTCTCCAGTGTGAGATCGGTCATACCGATTATGCCGTTCAACGGAGTGCGAATCTCATGGCTCATATTCGCGAGGAATTCGCTCTTCGCCTGGCTTCCTGCTTCGGCAATCTTCACTCGTTCCCGTTCAGTGTCCATTGCGGCCATCATTGTGTAGTGCTGTTTACTCAATTCGAGCTCCATAGCCTGAACGGAAAAGCGGCGGTCCAACAAAGACATTAGGATTACTAGTCCCAATACCATTACGGTCACAAGCGCTATCCCAACTACTCCAAGTTGAGAGATGTCGATCGTATGTTTGAGAGTGGAAGCTAATAGCGGAGTCGGCATGAAGCTGACGGCGGCCATTCCCACGTAGTGCATGATGGGTATTGCAAGCCCCATTATCAGTGCGCAGCCGGATTTCCCCCAACTCCACGTCGATGTCTGCCCTCTCATTGCGAATGTCAACCATAACGCTACAAAGGAGATGAGAATTGCGAGGGCTAAGGAAAGCGCGACCAAGCCGCGGGAATAACTACACATCGCGGGTAGCCGCATAGCCTCCATGCCGATGTAATGCATGGCAGCAATCCCACCGCCCATCAGCAGACTCCCAAGGATCGCGGCAGGAATCGTCATTGTCCTTCGGCTCACCACTAAAAGAGCTATCGCAGACGCAAATACCGCCGCTACCATTGAAAGCAGAACGGTCGGCCAGTCGTACAGCACCGGCACCGGCAGGCGGAGGGCCTCCATGCCTACGTAATGCATTGACCAGATACCGACCCCCATGGCTAAGGCACCACCCACCAGCCAGACGAAGCGTAGCATCCCTTTTGCCGCCGTCACTCTCCCTGCGAGATCAAGCGCCGCGTATGCTGAAAATATTGCGATAAGAACGGAGGCAGTAACTAGGCGAAGGTCATAATATCCGCCCAACGTAGAACTGAAAGCATCCATGCGACACCTATAAAGGACTCTGTTGTTATGCAGGAGCTTACCCCTCCCCAACCTCCCTCGATGTAGCACCTTTGGGCCACGACCTTATTTTTATAAGTAGCGATCCCCTCCTGGGCTCCTATTTTCGAGTAAATCGAATTCCACTCATCCCCGATAAATAGTGAATTTCAGCACTGACGCAATAACTATCCTGTGCATAAGATCGTTCGTCTTTTCGTAAGAAACCACTTTTAATTGTAGGGGTATTTGGTATAGTAAGTGGAAAGTAAGCAGAATGGAATTCCTCTCGAGCAAGTAGACGGCAACAGACCGCTGGGCGCCTTTCAACGGTATCTTTGCATTACCTGTCTAGAATGATCTACACTAGTTACCCGAGGTATCTTCGTTGACTGGAATAAGCCATTAGGTCACAATTATTTCGATTCTCGGAGTGAAGTCAGAGATTATAACGATTCCTCGATGCTGATCCAGCCATATGTCACCTGCCATGGGTGAAAGCCGTATAGTTAGCAGCTGGGCCAGTGTCAATATGGCCAGTAATAAACGATACTGTCGCTATTTCCGTCCAGAACTAGGTCGATTGCAATTGGACCGAGCACTGTGGCATCAATTGTCTGGATCCAGCCATGATGATTGCTCGATCTAAATCAGCAATTGGAGCCCCTGGTCTGAAACCATATCTTGTAACGTTCGTTTTGAGTCAACCGGCTCTTCGAAGTAAATCTCGATATTAGGCGCCGATTTGTTGTCTCTCGTTCATTTCATCACGCTCAACGCAGCGCCCAAAATCTCTTCCAGGTCGCCAAATCTCGTTTGATAATCGCTCAGGCTACGACGAATTACCTCTTGCGCCTCGCTATATCCGTACGTGTGAGTGATCTCACAGCCACCTGAAGTTGAACCTGGCGCTTGCTTATAAGTAAGAAAATAGTGACGTAGTCGATCGAGCACTGGCTCAGGTACTAGCGTGATGTCTGTCCATGTACCGTAGGTGGCATCGTCCTTGAGCACTCCAATAATCTTGTCGTCCGCTTCATCTTGATCTAGCATGCGGAATCCTCCGATGGGAATACATTCGACTAAGACGTTGCCATGTTGGATCGGACGATCTGTCAAGACACAGATGTCAAGCGGATCACCGTCTCCCTCTAAAACGCGACCAATCTTCTCAGAAGAGAAAGCAGCCACGCTTTCTCCGCAAAACGTTTGAGGGACGAACCCATACAGCGCTGGACATAAGTTTGAGTATTTTTGAGGACGATCGACTTTCAGGTACCCGGAAATTTTATCGATCTCGTATTTAAGCGTGTCCGAAGGAACAACTTCTATAAAGCACTGCACAATCGCCGGTGCATCCTCTCCCGGCGATATTCCATGCCAAGGGTGTGGCTTAAAAAGTACGCCTAGTAACTTCCACAATGGCTGTTCGGCTTTACTCATGGATAACCAATTCTTTCTAGGTTCCTTCGGTAGGATAGATGAGAAGCTTTAGGTTAGGTTTCTATTATGTTCGCACTAGTTGATCATACTCATGGCGTGCAATCGGGTTTCGGTCATTTCTCCAACGCCGAACCATAATCGGACAGTGAATGGGAAGCTTATAGGCGTATTGGTTAGACACTTACCTCAACTAAATAAGAATCATAAATAGCGCGAGCCGCAAGTACGTGGAGTATACTCTCGCTAACTGACAAGTAAGTTCAGTGGAAGCAATTGTTTTCGGATAGCCTATCCTCTGATTTGCTGTAGTGATCAACAATCAAACCTCCTCCCGATATCACTGAAAAGCGGCAAGAAACTCTAAGAATCGTTCGGGTAACTCCGACCGGCCGATTTGGTCTGCGGTTCATGTTGCAAAAAATAGTGATAGATCCTCGTATTCCTTGCGATTTAACTTGGATCAGTTCTTTAGAGCGGGCGTGGTATGCCTACGCATCAGTACGGCAAGTAGCTGATCATTTGGAGGGACGGATCGCCGAATAGCCTTGGGAAAAGCGACCTCGCATAAGCAAAAAACACCGAGTGCTTTGTCGTTCGATCCGGCCATGCACATTGAAGGAATTTCTGACGGCCAGTCTACAGAACCATGATGAGGGCAATCACATGAAGCTACAGAGTCCGACAGTTGCTCCCCTTCCCCCTACTATCTCAAATGACTGGGCGACTGCCATTGAACAAGTTCTTCGGAATCAATTTGCCAAAGGCATAAGTAATGCCACACCAGATGAACTATTTCGAGCTACCGCATTGGTTTTGCGTCCGGGCATCGTTGATGGCCTGCTGGAGACCGCCGCACGATTTCGCTCGGCAAACGCCAAGTCCGTCTATTACCTATCAATGGAGTTCCTCCTAGGTCGATCACTCAGGAATAATCTTCAAAACCTTGGCTTGTATGATGTGATTGAAGATGCTTTGGCGGTGCTTGGCCTTCGTCTTTCGGATGTGCTTGAAGTTGAGCCAGATGCGGCATTGGGTAATGGCGGCCTGGGACGTTTGGCTGCCTGTTTCCTAGATTCGCTCGCTTCTCTACACATGCCCGGCTTTGGATACGGCATCAATTACGAATTCGGACTATTTCGGCAGGAGATAGAGGACGGCCGCCAGAAAGAAAAGCCGGATTACTGGGCCAGCGAGCAGTCACCTTGGCTCATCGAGCATCAGGATCAGGCTTTTATCGTTCCGATCTACGGACGCATTGAGCACGGTGTCGACCGGCTAGGACAATACAATCCAATGTGGATGGACTGGAAGGTCCTGATTGGTATTCCTCACGATTTCCCGATTGTAGGTCAGGACGCGCGCACAGTGAATACTCTGAGGCTGTTCTCAGCACGCGCATCGGACGAATTTGATATCCACATTTTCAATGAAGGCGATTATTTCAAGGCTGTAGAGCAGAAGATACAGTCCGAGACCGTGAGCAAAGTGCTGTATCCATCGGATGCAGTGGACACCGGACGCTATCTTCGCTTTACACAAGAATATTTTCTCGTTGCGTGCGCTGTACGTGATATCTTCCGCCGCTTTATGTCACGGTATTCACACCCGCGGGAGTTTGCAGATCAGGTCGCCATCCAGATGAACGACACGCATCCGGCGCTCGCCGTCACAGAATTGATGCGAACGCTGATCGATGAGCACGAGATGGGTTGGGACGAGGCATGGGAGATTACGCAGGCAAGCTGCGGTTATACCAATCATACCCTGATGCCCGAAGCGCTCGAACGTTGGTCCATTGACATGTTCGAGCGGGTCCTGCCGCGCCATCTTCAGATTCTTCATGAGATTAACCATCGGTTTCTCGGTCAGGTAGCCACCCGGTGGCCAGGCGAGCACCATCGGCTTGAGCGTATGTCGCTAATAGAAGAAGGGAGTCCGCAACTGGTCCGGATGGCCAATCTTGCGATTGTTGGGAGCCACTCTGTTAATGGAGTTGCGGAGTTACATTCAGACTTGGTTAGATCACAGTTGGTGCCCGACTTCAATGAATTCTACCCGGGCCGGTTCAACAATAAGACGAATGGCGTCACGCCGCGTCGTTGGCTGATGCATTCAAATCCCGCGCTGTGCATGTGGATTGACGAGAGGATCGGCGAGCAGTGGCGTAAAGACCTGGATCACCTGCTCGGCCTGGAACGCTTTAGCGACGATCCGGTCTCGCAACGGGGATTCCTCGCCGTCAAATATGCCAATAAGGAGAAGTTGGCCCGAACGATTCTTGACTGCACAGGTGTGCGTGTTGATCCGCTGGCGATGTTCGACGTCCAAGTGAAACGAATTCACGAATATAAGCGCCAGTTATTGCATACCCTTGCCATAATCGACGAGTACTTCCGCATTATTGAGGATGATAAGTTCCCGGAAGTTCCGCGCGTGCATGTGTTTGCCGGCAAGGCGGCGCCGGGATACTTCAGAGCAAAACTGATCATCAATCTGATAAACAACGTTGCTTCAGTGGTCAACAGCGATCCGAGAGTTGGGGATCTTTTGAAGGTCGTTTTTCTCCCTGACTACAAGGTTTCCCTGGCCGAAATTATCATTCCGGGCGCCGATCTAAGTGAGCAGATCTCAACCGCAGGAATGGAAGCCTCCGGTACCAGCAATATGAAGTTCGCACTTAACGGAGCACTGACAGTCGGGACCCTCGATGGAGCCAATGTTGAAATGTTGCGAGAATTGGGAGAAGACAATATTTTCATCTTCGGCCTGCACGCAGAGGAAGTGCGCTGCGCTTGGTCGAATGGTTATGATCCTTGGCACTGGTATCACCAAGACAGGCGAATAAAGCGCGTTCTGGACAGTCTTGCTGCGAATACCTTTTCTCCTGGTGAACCCGGCATCTTCATCCCTATCCGAAGCTCCCTTCTCGACGAGGGTGACCACTACCTTCATCTGGCAGATTTCTGTTCGTATCTTGCCACGCAGGAAGTAATATCGGAAACCTTCCTTGATCCTGCCAAATGGAACTCCAAAGCCATTCTTAACGTGGCGCGGATGAGCAAGTTTTCAAGTGACAGGACGATAAAAGAGTATGCGCATGATATCTGGAACGTCCGACCTATTCTCCCAACTGGCGAACGGTAACACGGGATGAAGATCCTGCTAGTTGACGATGATCCCGTTGTGCGCAGTATACACTCCATGTTGTTGCATCGGCAGGGCCATGAGGTTCTGGAAGCAAATGACGGCGAACTCGCCTGGCAGCTAATAAAAGGAAATTCAGTCAGTTTTGTAGTTAGCGACTGGATGATGCCGAACCTAGCCGGCGTTGACCTTTGTCGGAAAATTCGCGCTGCGAACTTCGAGCGTTATGTATATGTCATCCTATGCACTTCCAGAGGAGCGAAGGCCGATCTTATCGAAGGTATGGATGCAGGAGCTGATGACTTCCTCGTCAAACCGATAAGCCCTGAAGAGCTTCGGGTCAAGGTAAGGGCCGGTGAGCGTGTCTTGAACCTTCAGCAAGGACTTGCCGACAAGAACCGCGAACTCGCCGGAATTAACCACCGGCTGCAATCCGCCCATAATCTCATCGAAGATGATCTCAGAGCCGCCGCGTGGATGCAGGAAAGATTGTTACCGGCGCCGGCTCTCCAGGCACATGGAATAAGGTGTGAGTGGCGCCTCCAGTCTTCTGGATATGTCGCTGGCGATATCTTCAACTTTTTCTCTATGAACGAAAAGCAGGTAGGGTTCTATCTACTAGACGTTTCCGGTCACGGAGTTCCAGCGGCGATGCTGTCAGTCACGCTCAGCATGATACTCACTCCAGAGGCAACCCACGGCAGCCCCTTAAAGCGTTACGACTCGGCCACCGGCACGTTCGAAGTATTATCGCCATTTGATGCCATTCGTGAACTAAATCGGCGCTTTCAGTTGAAAGACGACCGATACTTCACGATGATCTACGGCGTAATCGATAGTCAATCATCGATTTTACGAGTGGCGCAAGCCGGACACCCAGGGCCAATCCTGATCAGAAAAAAAGGAGGTTTAGAAATCCTCGGGACCGGCGGCATGCCGGTTGGACTCTGGCCCGAAATTGAATTTGACTGCGTTGAAACACCAATTTTTCATGGGGATCGGCTACTGCTTTATTCAGATGGCGTTACGGAATGCAAGAGCGTTCGAGACGAAGAACTAGGTAAGGAACGTCTTGTTGCATATCTGGAGCGATGCGCGGCGCAACCACTGGACGAATTGCTAGGAGGACTTATTGCCGAAATCAGGATGTGGCACGGCAATGCCGACTTTGATGACGACCTGTCTTTACTAGCAATCGAGATGATCTGAGACATGACATGAGGCACTGGTTCCAGGGTCGGGTTATGTTTTAGCGCGAATACGAAAAAGGAGAAGTGGATGAGATTCGAAGAAAGCAAAGTAGGCAATTTGTTCATTGCAAAAGTACTTGAGAGCCGTATAACCGCTGATGTAGCTCCACGTTTCAAACAAGACCTCATCGGATTTGTGACCAAGGTCAAGCGACCGGTCATTCTCGATTTAAGTGATGTAACTTTCATAGATTCGAGCGGGCTGGGTGCACTTATAGGAAGTTTGAAGGTTATGAGTGACGACGGCGAGTTGGTTTTATGTGGAGCTCGTGAGAGTGTTGCAGGCATGTTCAAGCTGACACGGATGAATAAGGTGTTCCGAATGTTTCACAGTGTGGAAGACGCCGTGTCTGCACTATCTTAGTTCAGCCGGGGTACGGCCATGAGTGCTCTCCGCTTAACTATCGATAGCAATCTTAGCGACGTGTCTCTCGTCGCTGTCGCTATTAATCAAATATGCGTCCATATCGGCATGAACGAGATACAGGCAAGTCAGGTCGAGCTGTGCATCGCCGAAGCGGCAACGAATGTCATCCGTCACGCATACCACGGCGAGCGGGGTCAAACGGTCTCGATCGCAGTTTCAACGGACGTAGATAGGCTACAGATCGAGGTCTGTGACTGGGGAACGCCTATGCCTGCCGAACAAATCGACAGACTTATTCATGGCGCAGAGATAGTCGAGGTTGACAGAACTGACAGAGCTTTACTTAAAGAAGGCGGAAGAGGCCTACAAATTATTCGTAATCTCATGGACGAAGTTACTTATACCCGAGAGAAAAGTTTAAATCGCATGCAACTCACGAAGTATATTCTTTGCGACAGGATAACCTGAGACTGAAGTATGCTTGGGCTGTCTAGAGTATTAAGAGCTAATCCGGAAAAATAACGCAAGCGTCCGCGCGGTAATTCCTTGAGGCTCCCCCGATCCAGCTATTGAGGCGGTTGGTGGAGAAGGGGAATGGGCTGGCGGTATGAACTTGGCCGGGCAATGCCTGGCGAACCCAGTTAGCGCTTAGCCGAGATCCAAATGTGTCTTTTATATAACAACCACAAATATTCTGTTAGAATCAGCAATCTCAAGGGGCGGACCTACGGATCAGATTTAGTGATGATGTCAACGCCGAAGTGAACAAACTGGCCTGCGGAGGAGCTTCACTCCAGGTTACCAACGTCAAAATGACGTTCTCTCCAGTCAATAGGTTACTGAGAGAGGAGGTCATCATTGAAGCGACTTCTTTTATTAAACCCTCGCACCTCCGACGCGGCAGCATCTTGCCCGGGAGATAGGCCAACTGTTGACACTCAGTTGTCTATGAATGCAGCCAGGGAGCGCTCAGCTTTGTTTAAGTCTAGAGAAGATTTTCAGCAGACGTTGGAAGTTGCCGAGGAAGAGGCGCGGAATATCAATGCAAAATGGAAATTGCCAAACGAAGATTTAGAGATTCCCGAATCCAGGTCTCGGGTTCTCCTTGACGGGAAGCACCCAACCCCAAAACAGGTGAATTGCAGTCCCGAGAATGACCGAGTTCAATACAGCTACGACATTCAATCCGCCAACGAAGAGGTTCTTTCTAATGTCAAGGAGGTTCAGCGTTTCAACGAAGAATTGGAGTTGGCTAAGGAAGAAGCGCAGGCTATCAACGATAAGTGGGGCCAAATCAACGGAGAGCCGACGGTCGACATGTTCGATTCCAGTCACGCGCTCGATCTTGTCATCTCTATTTTAGAAGTCGTACGGGAGCCGCTGGTCATTTTGGATAACAACTTATGTGTAAAAAAGGCCAATCGTGCGTTTCATCGAATATTCAGGCAATCCGAGAAGGATACAGAGACAGTCTCCATTTATGAGCTGGCACAAGGCGCCTGGAATATTCCATCCCTAAAGAGTCTGCTTGAAAAAGTAGTTTTGGACAGTCGAGCTTACGAAGAGATTGAGGTTGAGACTGAATTTCCCCAGGTCGGCCGCAAAACCCTGCGTCTGAATGTGCGACGGCTCAGCGGCGGAGAAATGATTCTTATGGCCATTAGGGACGTCACGCCTCGCAGACGTACCGAGGTTGAACTGAGTCGCGTTCAGGATGAACTTCGTCAAGGGCAAAAAATGGAGGTCATTGGCCGGTTGGCTGGTGGAGTGGCCCATGACTTCAACAACATCTTGACTGGAATCCTCGGATTTAGTGAGATATTGATGAACGATTTGGGGGTGGGGACTGAAGCTTATCACCAGGCGGCGGAGATCAAGAAAGCAAGTGAACGAGCCGCTGCGTTGACCCAACAGTTGCTCGCGTTCAGCCGACGTCAAGTACTCCGTCCTCAGGTAGTCAACTTGAACACCGTGATTCTTGGCCTGAGCGAAATGCTGCGCAGACTTATCGGCGACAACATCCGATTGAACAATACACTCGATGAAAAGCTAGGAGCATTGTGCGCAGATCCGGGGCAGATAGGCCAGGTGATTCTGAATCTTGCACTCAATGCTCGGGATGCAATGACCAAAGGGGGTATGCTCTCGATTCGGACTGAGAACGTCCAGGTGGATGAGATGGGTGAACGGATTCGTGGCTTGGCACCCGGCAGATATGTCAGCCTGACGGTCACCGATTCTGGTACTGGGATGGATCTCGAAACCCAACAGCATATCTTTGAACCCTTCTACACCACGAAGCCTCAGGGCTCGGGGACAGGTCTGGGGTTAGCCACTGTATTCGGCGTTGTGAACCAAAGCGGCGGACACATCCAATTTACGAGTGAATTAAACTGCGGGACCACCTTCTGGATAGATTTTCCTCGCGTTGAAGGAAGCAGCTCCGTTCCAGCCCCGCGCGAACGTGCTGAGATGCTTACGGGTACCGAAACAATCATGGTGGTGGAAGATGATGAACTAGTTCGCGAACTTGTGCTTATTTTACTGCAACGGCAGGGCTACACGGTTCTCGACGTGGGACAAGCCGACCAGGCTTTAGCGATGTGCGAATCATATTCCTCCCGCATCGATTTGATACTGACGGATCTGCTCATGCCTGGAAAAATGGACGGCCGAGATCTCGTGGAACAGGTCCTCAAGATTCGTCCAGAAATTAAGGTGCTCCTCATGTCTGGCTATACTACGGATGCAATGGCGGTCTCCGGCGTGAAAGAAGGAGTTCCCTTCCTTCAAAAGCCGTTTACTCAACAAGAACTGGCAGGCAAAGTACGAGAAGTCCTCAATAACACCGTTTAATTTTGCGATTCAGATTGAAACAAGGATTTTGAGGTAGTTTATGTTGTTATCAACCGATCGGAAGATTCGTCAGTAGTGCAGTTTACTGGCCATGCGCTTCGCCCTATTTTGTATGTCAACACTCAGGTTTAATGCTTATTTTGAATAGGTTTGTTCCCTGTTTCACGTGGCGCCCACAGTCCTCTTTGTAATGTTCTTGGATCAACAAAGATTTATTATTGTGGGCGCTAAAAGAACTTATAAGTAGTCTCAAAGCAATTTGCATACGCTTCAAGGCTAAACCGGAAGTTTCTCAATGACGAAAAGCAACCGCACAATCTTAGGAAGCGTATAAGATGCAGTAAGACTCACTAACGCCAAATCTGGTAATCCCTTGATGAGCACTTTTACTGGATGGCTTTCTTTGGAAGAAGCAGATGTGCCCATGGGCCCGAAGCTAAATGGGTATGGATCCCTTTATGCTTTCGTTAGGCTGAGTCTGCCTCCGACCGTGCTCATAGATCCCGCGGTTCACTCGCTCAATCGCCCTTCGCGGGGTAGATAAGTGAATCTCGCCTGCGTACAACCGAGCACATACGCGATCCTCGACTTTGCGCGCCTGCCCATGGCTGTTACTGGTGGCGTAGACCAGATAATCTGCTACGCCAACCCGTCCTTTTGTCGCTTAGTAGGCAAGAACAGAGAAGAAATTATAGGTAAGGCATGCGCCGAATTATTGCCCAAAGAGGACAAATGTCTCCTTTTGATTGATCGCGTTTATCGCACCGGAAATACCGAGTCTCATACGCAGGGGGACCACGCTAAACCACACGCCATCTACTGGTCCTACGAGATTTCACCAGTTTTTGGGGAACGACAGGATGTTGATACTCCAGTGGGCACGCTCCTTCAGGTGACAGAGACCGCCCCCTTTCATCGCCGGGCTACTGTGATGAACGAGGCTTTGCTAGTCTCCGCGGTGCGCCAGCACGAACTCATGGAGGGAGTGGAAATGCTCAATATTAAACTGCAGGAAGAGATTCAGGAGCGCCAACGGGCGGAGGCGGCAGTAGAACAGTTGGCGTTTTATGATCCCCTCACAGACTTGCCGAATCGGAGGCTTCTGATGGACCGGTTGCATCGTGCGTTGGTAACTTGTTGCCGCACGATGCACCACGGGGCAATCCTATTAATTGATCTTGATAACTTTAAAGATCTCAATGACACCCGAGGTCATCATCTTGGTGACCTGCTTCTTCAAGAGGTTGCACACCGGCTCAATACATGTATGAGAGAGTGCGATACCGTAGCGCGGCTGGGTGGCGACGAGTTCGTAATAATGATTGAAGAATTGAGCGAAGATCCTACCGTGGCGAATGGCCAAGCAAAAAAAATAGGGATGAAGGTCCTTGATGCGCTCAATATGCCCTACCATCTGGCCGGATACGAACATCGGAGCACTGGAAGCATTGGCATTACCTTGTTTAGCAAGAATCGGGAGTCCGTGGAAGATTTACTGAAACGTGCGGACATGGCCCAATATCGGGCAAAAGCGGCCGGCGGCAGCACAATTCAATTTTTTGATTTAGAGATGCAACGCGCAGTAACAGCACGGGCCGAACTGGAAGCCGACCTCCGCCGAGCTCTGCAAGAAAGGCAATTTATTCTTCATTATCAACCTCAGGTTGACTACAAGGGATCCCTAATCGGCGCCGAAGCACTACTGCGCTGGCAACATCCTCGCCGCGGATTGCTCTTACCTATGGAGTTTATCGCCTTTGCGGAGGGACACGGACTGATCGAGTCCATCGGGCAATGGGTCGTGGAAGCAGCGTGCATCCAGTTGATGGCTTGGAGCATGACGCCCCACACGGCACACCTCACACTCTCAGTAAACATAAGTGCTCGTGAATTTGGCCATCCCAACTTTGTCACGCGTATCTTGACAATTATTGATGAGATTGGCGCGGATCCTCGAAAGTTGATGTTGGAATTTACAGAAAGAGCGATGTTCGGCCCAGTAGAGGAAACGCTCGTCAAGATGTCCGCTTTGAAAGCTCGCGGTGTGCAGTTTGCGTTAGACGACTTTGGCATTGGATTTTCGTCACTCGCGTCTCTGAAGAGCCTCCCCTTAGACCAGCTGAAAATTGATCGGTCGTTCGTCCGCGATATACTGACCAATTCCAGCGATGCGATCATTGCCAGTGCCATCATAGCCTTGGGACGAAGCCTGGGGCTGAGCGTCATCGCCGAAGGGGTCGAAACCGAGGAACAACGGCAATTTCTTGGCCGCCATGATTGTCACGCCTACCAAGGTTATCTTTTCGGGCAACCAGGGGCTGTGGAGGATCTGTCATCGCTTGCAAGGCCACGGAGCGCCCTTGAACTGCAGACAGCCGGTTCCAAATTCCCGGCTAGTCGCCGCCACCTTTGCGGGTGATGATTCAGAAATTCCTTCCAATCTCAATCAAGAGCTTACACCCTAGGTTATTCTTCCAACAAAATTCAGAGCAGCGCCAAAACATCGGCAAGTGCAGGACTAACATTTAGCCTAGCGGTGTACTCCACACAATATAGGAATGCCTAACTTAGCCAGCCCACAGATGCGAGAAATCGCCGAACGACTTCTTGCCGATGAAGCGGCTGCGGCTATTCCTTCGGAGGCAGATGTCCCCGTAGCATTTCGCATCTGCGAGAAATTCCGTCGTCCTCTGACAACACTCGCGGGAGCCGCCGGCTTTCACTCGCTCCTATCGCGCGCCTTGAGGTTAGCGGTACGGGAAGCTCCGGTCCTTGGCGCGCTGCAGGTTAATGCGACCGGAATGTTAGAAGAGGTCAAACCTAATCGATACAACGATGATGCCGAGGGCCAAGCACTCCTTGTGGCACACCTGGTCGGCCTGCTTTTCACGTTCATTGGGGAGACGCTCACGCTGCGCTTGATGCATGATGTCTGGCCGAATGCATTGTTTATACCATTGGCCTCCGAAGGGACAGAAAAGCATGAGCCGCAAGGATAAGGTGATTCTCAACAAACTCCCAACGGGAGTACCGGGTCTGGATGAGATTATGGGCGGTGGTCTACCCGAGTACTCTTTCAATATCGTCGCGGGCGCTCCGGGATGTGGAAAGACGACTTTGGCGCATCAATTTATATTCGCGAATGCGACCCCTGAAAAGCCGGCCCTCTATTTCACCGTTCTAGGCGAACCTGCCCTCAAGATGCTGCGATATCAGCAGCAGTACTCGTTCTTCGATCAAGAAAAGGTACCCGGGTCCATTAAATTCGTCAATCTTAGCCAAGTGATTCTGGAGGAGGATCTCGACGCGGTTTTGAAAGAAATAACCAAACTGGTCGAAGAAATCAACCCCGGAGTAGTGGTGGTGGACTCGTTTCGCACGGTAGTGCGCAAAGCGGCCGGCGCAACTACCGAGATGGAATTGCAAGGTTTCGTGCAGCGACTGGCGCTCCACCTGACGAGCTGGCAGGCGACGACCTTTCTGATTGGGGAGTATGACGAGGCAGAGATGCGTGACAATCCGGTGTTTACGGTTGCGGATGGCCTTTTCTGGCTCTACCAATCTGCGGAGAGAAACTCCATTGTTCGAAAGTTCCAGATCATGAAGTTGCGAGGGCAAGCGTCGGTGCCAGGACTGCATACATTTCGTATTACCGGTGACGGCTTGCAAGCCTTTTCGCGAACCCGTGGCCTCACCAGGGTGAGAAGCAAGAATGTCACTCAGAGGCGGCTCTCCACCGGGATTACAGAGCTGGACAAGATGCTCGGAGGAGGCATTCCAGAGGGCGACAGTGTTCTCGTGGCAGGGGCGTCAGGAACGGGTAAATCAGTTTTGGCTATACAGTTTCTAGCCGAAGGTATACGGCAAGGCGAAGCGGGAATCGCGGCGGTCTTTGAAGAACGTCCAAGAGAGTATACCCAGCGGGCTGCCAGTCTTGGTCTTAACTTGGAAATGCCGCAGGTCGACGGCAAACTTGAGATTCTTTACCTTCGTCCGCTGGATCTTTCCGTGGACGAAACCATGCAAGAGATCCTCGATGCGGTACAAAAGATGGGCGCGAAGCGACTGGTGATCGATTCGCTGGCGGGTTTTGAGATGGTGCTGGCGCCGGGCTTCCGCACTGATTTTCGCGAATCGCTCTACCGGCTGATCAGTGCGCTGACAGGCATCGGCGTCACTATCCTTAGCACTGTAGAGCTGGAGGAGTCCTTCACGGAACTACCTTTCAGCACATACTCCATCTCGTTCTTGGCTGACGACATCGTTCGCTTTCGCTACGTCGAGATCGACGGCCAGTTGAGGAAGATAATGTTCGTCGTCAAGATGCGTGGCGGCAATCACAGCGTAGACATACGTGAATATGAAATTACCTCCAATGGAATTGTCTTGAAAGACCATCGCCTGCGGGGATATCAAGGCTTAATCACTGGCGTTCCAGCGCAATTGAACCGAGCCGTTCAAGTAGAATCATCTTCACATAAGTCAAAGGTCGAAAAGTAGAGACCTCTGGCGAATCGGGCGAATGACCGTCGGGGACGAACTTTCCGCGGGGACATCTAGGCTTGAAATTTTCTAAGTCTTGTGTCGAAAGCGATGCCCGGGGACAAGTCGGCTTGTAAGTTCATTTGTCTCGACCTTCTCCGTTCCTCGCCTCGAATGGCTTGGTCCGCGAGCGAGTCAAATAGCAAATCAACTAACCCAAAGGAGGTATTGGTACTAACAGGTACCAATGCGACTCTTGTCGACAGATGAAAAAGTCGCTAGCAAAGTTCAACGCATGTTTCGAACCCGTGTTCCCGAGAGCCTCATCTTGAAATTGGGTGCGTTGCTTCCCATTCGCATACTCTTCTTCGTCCTGGTGGCAATGAGACAATTCGTAACGACATGTTCAGTAACAGGTAATTCATTGTGATTCAGTCGAATGTAATTGCGGTCGTGTTTCAGCGGACCGACCATGGGCTTTGACAGGTATTGCTCTACAGATTCTGAGGCACTTAGCAGTTGTCACGGGGTTGGCAGTCGAGCGTCGGTCGTCTCTGACATTCTGGCCGTCATCGTCGCTACCACGATAGTCGTGCCGTCGGCATTCCTCACCACTCAATTGGCTGGCTTGGGGCCTCGATTGTTCGAAGTTTTTAAACGAGTGAGAGTTATTTCGAAACTACCAGAGAATATGTCTGGAACGTCCTTCGCGCGAAAATTTACTTATTTCCTAACGCGCATCTGTCACCTCTACGAATACCTTTTTACTCGCTCCGAACTTCCGAGAATTGCGAATTGGTAAAGCATTTATGGAAGTGTGATTATGTCAAATGATTTTGCCCCGCGTGTTCTGCTCGTAGACGATGAACTCATCATGCTCGAGATTGTAGGTGCAATCCTGGAGGCAAGTGGTTTTGTCTATCGTACGGCGAGCGATGGTATCGACGCCTTGAGGAAACTTCGTGAGACGCCGCCAGACATCATCATCTCTGATTTGAGAATGCCTAACATGTCAGGATTCGAGCTTCTCGCCATCGTTCGGCGACGCTTCCCACAGATTGCAGTCATTGTGATCAGTGGAGAGTTTGTTGCAAACGTTCACACTACTGGTCTGCTGACGAATGCTTTCTTCACCAAGGGCGAATACACGCCGGATCAATTGGTTTTGACTATCCATGACCTTTACCGCCAGTGTCCACTGCGGCCGCCCCTGCCTAAGCAGAAGGACGCTCCAATCTTGATAAGCCGCAGCACCAAACATCTGATGTTGACTTGCACCGAATGTCTGCGGTCGTTTCCTACAGAAAAACAAAACTCAACGGCTGAGGGGCTGCAAAATGCGGAATGCCCCTCTTGTGGAACAAGGATCGTTTACACGATCGACCGTACGATTCAGGAAGATCTCGACCTCGATACCCCTAACGTCGGCTTTCAAAACAATTCAACTATCCGTACCTTCTAGTCAATGATCTTTAGCAATTCGGAAAATATCTATCGCGCGGATCGAGATGAGCTCATTTTATCGTTCGTACCGATTTTGCTCTGTAGGTGATTTTTATATACGGAATCTATTCCGGCTCTCGTCACAAAAAGTTGTATGACCTGCTGCAGCTTGGGTATTGTCCCCGATTGCGTATTATCCGATGATGTTTTTATCTCATCACCGTGCACAGCTCTAATAAATAGCTGTCCTCGACTCGGGCCAGGAATCTCGGCGTTCTGGTAGACCGGGGAAATATTAGGTTTCAATCAACGAATCCCAAACAATTACTACGATGCATCTATTACTTTGGTGGTGCGACTGCGATCTCTTTGTTGATAACAGGGTATCGACTATACCGGCCAGTGAAAGATTGATCTGCAACTCAGCGATGCTGACTAAATCCGCACCTTTCGGAGCACCAAAAGGATGGGCACCATAAACGAGGTGCAATTGGATTCCGAAATTTCAGCTTTCGCTGGAGTTAGTTACCAAACTAGTGGTTGCAATCAATGCTCGCCTTTATCCAAGGCACAGGAGAACCGAACGATCGTTAGAAACACGCTCTACGGGAGTCGACATGCAAGAATACGCAACTCGCGATACTCTCATGCGAACAAGGCACGAACCGTCTCCATTGGTAATCAGTGAGCAATCGAGGCTCAACGAATCTTGGCTGGCGGACAATTATCCTCGCGCACCGCCATTTGTGCCTAAAGCAAAATGGGCTGCATTCACTCTCTTACTTCTACTTCTTATTGGGAACAACTCTTATGGGCAAAGCACAGTAGGAGTTATCATAGGAACCGCGATCACTTCAGACGGGGCCGCTATTCCGGGTGTCACTGTGATTGTTGCTAACGAGGGCACCCATGCCGCCCAAAGGCTCATTACTGGTTCACATGGAGAGTACGCTGCTTCAGCGCTTAATCCCGGAACTTACACCGTCACTGGGAGCACTCATGGTTTTAGAACTCTTCAGAGCAAGGGGATCGTGGTTCGATCGCAGGAGACAGTTCGTGCCGATCTCCCACTAAGTAAATATGACGTTCCGATCCAGGTCGTAGTCACAGCAGGTGCGCCGGTTATCGAGAACGAAATGCCTTCTATCTCTACTACCGTGACAGGGCTGGAGCTAAGCCAGACCTCATCCAATCTTCTTGGCACCAAGGACTCTACGGGAAATAGCGGCCTGGAGGAGTACATCGCCCTCTTGCCTACTGGGCATCAAGGATCTTCTGGATCTGAATGGTCGATGGCTGGCTCAACGGCAGCGCAAGATTACTATAATGTCGATGGAATCAGTTCGAATTCACCCCTATACGGAAATGCAGTGGGCCCAGCATTTCCATCCTTCGATATCGTTGAAGAGGTGAAATACGATGCCGCTAATAATAAAGCGGCCATGGGTCAACTAGTAAATATAACGGTGGTCACAAAGAGCGGAACGGACCAGTTTCACGGTAGCGTATTTGAGCACTTTGGAAATCAAGCCCTTCAGGCAAATAACTATTTTGCGAAAACGACCCATTCCTACACAGATAATGACTTTGGTGGCGGCGTCGGCGGACCGATTCTAGAGAGGAGGGCGTTCTTCTTTGGATCCTATGAGGGCTTACGGAACAATCAGCCGGTTGCCATCGCTCCCAATGTGCCGACCCTCGATTTTCGTTCCGGTAATTTCTCTTCGTTGCTGTCAAATGCAGTCCCGATCATCGTCAGAAATCCGTATACGGGGCGGCCGTTTGCGAACAACACGATTCCGCAGGGCCTCTTGCAATCGTCTCAGAGTCAGGCCGCTCAAAAGTGGCAGACGATGTTCTACCCGTCACCGAATTTTGGACCCGCGAACCAGTCTGTAGGTAACTTCAGGGATACCTATCCACAAAGTATATATAGCAATCGATTCGATCTACGCCTAGACGCTAATCGCTTGCCATCTGACACTGCATTTATCCTCTTACCAACGAACACTGCATTTGTGCGGTTTAGCTATAACAGGGCTTCTCCAGAGGTGCTGGACAGTGGATTGCCTCCATCAACAACTGGATACAGGGTCCAGGTCAGAAAAACGTATTCAGGCGTCTTTTCAGATACATGGATGATCACTCCAAATATATTCAACATCATTAAAATTGGCGCGATGTGGAGCAACAATAATTTCCATCCAGTCTTAGAAGGCCAACCTATACTCGACGATCTTGGAATCGTTGGATTTCCGTCCAGTCCCGCCAATGCGACTGGATTTCCCGAACTTTCTATTGATAACTTCACGTCTCCAGATCAAGTAGGCCCCTCTGATGGTACTGAACAGAACACCCAGGTGACAGATCAGTTGACCTATCAGCGCCAAAAGCACACGCTGACAGCAGGAATAGAATATAGGCCGCAGTATGGCACCGCACACTACTTTCCGAGCTTTGGCAGCTTTGAGTTCGACGGCAGCCAGACTGGCTATTCCTATGCCGACTTCTTGCTTGGCTTACCTCAATCGACCGTCTATACCTATAATCGTCCGTCGGAATATGCGCGCCAGTATTTTGTGAGTTCTTTCCTTCAAGACGACTGGCATGCTGTTCCAAACCTGATGATTTCTTACGGCCTGCGCTACGAATTCGACAGCGCCCCGGTAGATAAATACAACACGATCTCATCGTTCGATCCCGTGACCGGTGCAATTGTTATCCCCTCGCTCGCAAATGGGCAGCAATACATCGTCTCAGGATTTCCGACTCAAATCCCGATCATATCTGCTGCACAGGCAGGATTTCCTACCCGCAGCCTTAGGAGTGCGTTCAGGGGCGGTTTCTATCCACGTCTTGGCTTTGCATATAATGTCGGCGGTAAAACTGTGATTCGGGGTGGATACGGAATCTATAACAACGATCTCACCATCAATCTATTCAACGATCTGTATCAAGCTCCGTATGGGGGAACGGTGGGATATACCAACAGCTTTACAGGTGGTGCGCCTGCTATCACCTTTACCAAGCCGACAAACGCTAGCATAGGGACTCTTGGGGCAATCGTCATAACTGGCGTAGATAAAGATGTACGGAATCCCTTCGTGCAGCAATGGAACCTCACCGTGGAGCGAGACATAGGATTTAACACGGGATTCCGGCTCTCTTATATCCGTTCAAGAGCCTCCGACTTGCTATATGGACGAGACCTCAATCAAGTTCATGCTAGCGCAACCATACCTTGGTCTCAAGCCAATACCGCTTACCCGCTCTATCAAACAGTGACACAGGTGTCTAACGGGGGCACCCAGTCCTACAATGCCTTCACAGGCGAACTTAGTCGCCATATGAAAAGCAATCTTTCATTCGAAGCGGCATTGACATGGGCGAAGAACCTGACCGACGATCCTAGTACCAGTGGCGCACAGGGCGTAGTCGCAGAAGATAGCTACGACTTTGGCCGCCAACGAGGGAATGAACCATACACTCCACGAGTACAATTCGTTTCCAATCTTCTATACATTCTGCCTATTGGACCCGGACAATTGCTGCTGACTAAAAATAACGTTGGGTCCAAGATATTCGGCGGATGGCAATTGAGCGCCGCATACATGGCTAACAGTGGTAATTACCTGACGCCGCTATTCAGTGGGGTTGATCCAACAAATATCAATGCGTTTGGCGGTAGCGTAAGCCGTACGGGCACTTCGTCAGCGCCTATTGGCAAGCGAAGCGTGAATAATTGGTTCAATCCAGCTGCGTACGCGATTCCACAAGCGGGCCAGTTCGGAAACGCTGGATATGGCATTCTTAAGGGCCCCGACTCCCAGGTACTGAATTCTGCTCTGTTCAAGAGCTTCCCATTGCTGAAGGATAGTCAAAAGCTTGAGATCTCAGGCAGCTTCTCAAACGTCTTGAATCATCCAAACATGGGAAATCCAGATGTGACGATCACTGACACCGCGGTCGGCAAGATCACCAGCACTCGAGGCTACTTTTTCGGACCGAGATCAGGGCTTGTGAGCATTCGCTATACCTTCTGAGCGACCTAAGAGCCTGTAACAAAACCCTCAGGCACGAGCGCGGCAGCGATTCGCCCCCCTGGACAGCGCGATTCGAGCGTGTGCTCGGGCGGATAGGTCAACACAGTGCGCGACTAGTCGGGACCTATCTGGCTCGACGCGATATGCGCCCCGCGTTGACAAAGAATCATCAGGGCGGTGTAATCAACCTTCGCCGGATCCGTCGCATCCGCCAAGTGCCTGAGACCGAATAAAATTGCAGACGTCCTTCGTTGGCGGGTTAGGCTTTATACAGCGAGTCTCACAGGGTTGGCCGAGATATTCCGGTCAGCCTACTACTACTAGTGAGGCGGCACCGAGACGGTGGAGACGCGGAATGACAATCGGCACCATCGACGAATCGCAACGCAAGCAGCGACAGTTGTGGGATTCTCTTATCTGTCTGCGCTGGCGCCAGCAGTAATCTCACTCTCTTCGCGCTTGATGTCGTCCTGATCATTGTTCTTTACGTAATCCTCATGCCAGTCAATCGAAGCCTCGCGTTGCTGGCCACGGGCTGGAGCTCATCGAGACCGCAACCCTGGTCGTCTGCTCGGTGACTTCGACGTTTTGCGGATACTCAGTTGTGCGGACTACTTGCATTCCATTCGAAGCGAACCGGTTGCAGGCCCTGGCGAGGGTGTCGGTCAGTGCGCATGCCGATGCGTATAACATCGGCCTGGTGCTCGCCGGGCTTCGAAGTACTCCCTTCTACTATCTGTGGTTCAAGCCCGGCTTCATCCCAAGAGCATTGGCGGCATGGGGAATGATTGCGTCCTTTCTGATGGAAGCGTGCGGACGGCTTTGCGAATGGACTTCTTTCCACAGTACGGACATCCGTCTATGGAATGGAGGACGGGATGAAGACCAGCGACGCCAACCTTCCGGTCGCGCAGCCCGCAGGTTGGCGGACTCGTGACGGATATTGTCGCTCAACCCTTTGGATACGTCTGCTTTTCTTCACGGCGTTGCCAATATCATCCGTATCAAGACCGAAGAAAAAGCTCTCGACTTTGGGGCGATATCGCCCCGGATCTTCCGGCATTCGTCCAAGTTGATCAGAAGCGCTTGCGCCAGGTGCTGTTGAACGTGCTCTCGGACGCGGTCAAGTTCACTGATCGGGGGCGGGTGGACCTGCGTGTCAAGGTGCTGTCCCAGTCAAAGGAGCAGCAGGTGCAGCTCCGCTTTGAAGTGGAGGATAGCGGCATCGGCATCGCTGGGGAGGAGTTGGAGAAGATCTTTCGGCCGTTCGAGCAGGTAGGGGACGAGCAACGCCGGTCTGGCGGTACCGGGCTTGGGTTGAGCATCAGCCGACAGCTGGTCCGGTAGATGGGAAGCGAAATACGGGTGAAGAGTGTGCCGAACCGGGGGAGCTGTTTTTCGTTCGAGATGTCAGCGCGGATTGTTGGGTCCGAACGAAGCGTGTCGCCAATAAGTGGGCAGGCGGCCGGTTACAGCGGTCCTCGCAAAAGGGTGATGGTGGTCGATGACACCGATGCGAACAGGGCTGCGCTGACAGATACGCTGGGCAGTCTGGGCTTTGACGTAAGCGAGGGGGTCAACGACTCTCATCTCACTTACACGGACGCACAATCCGCTTCCGGCCAATCTTGCAGTCGCTGCATTGCAGAAGTTCGATAAGGATTCGCGGCATGAGGTGCCAATTGCCCGTTTACTGCGGTGCCATTCGCGGGGTCTGGCCACAGAAAAACCCTCTAGTCCTTCGAGGGGTTTTCTGTGGCGTAATGCTCTGCTGCCTATGTGTATAGCCTACCTCATTTGTTGGCTAGCCGACATAACCCCCAACGTTTTTATTTTTATCAAAACTAATGAAAATCTGGCTTGCAAAAAAACGTGAACTATACATATTCCAACATAAAGAGTCGAGGCAGCAAGCTTATGTGAGCTCCTATATTAATATTGTCGTAATAAACAACCGGTTCACGAGAATTACCCGCGCCCCTTTTTTTGGATTTCGCTATGGTTGCGGCTTTTCATTCTTCAGTTCGCGCCAATTCTGTGACTTACCCTCGGATGAGTTTTCGGTACATGTCGATCGATACAGCGAGGATAATCCCCTTCTTGACTTCATACCTGAGAGACAAAAGACCATGATAAAGACGGAACTTAGCAATCACCTCTTGTAGAGCGACCGCGAGTTTGATCCGTGCATATCGACCGCTGTCCAGGATCTACGTAGAATTAGAGTTTTACATGTAGGATCTGAATTTCCTAAGTGCCCCCAAGCAGAGCCCCCCGGTGGCTGGCGAGACTAATAACCTTTGCAGCTGAAAGCGCATTTATAAAACTAGGCGGACGAAATGAATGATGATTTGCAAGACATTAGCAAGGACGAGCGCCTTAGCCGAATTGTTGCCGCATCGCTGGAGGTATTCGCCGACTTCTCGTTTGAAGATGCAACGACAGGAGAAATAGCCCGACGTGCACGCGTATCCAAGCGTGATATTTATGCGTATTTTCCCAACAAACATGCCCTTCTGATCGGAACGATGAATGATGTTTTGCAAACCGAGAATGTGAAGATTATCCAGATAATTGAGCGTTCTTCGGGGTTGCCCTCGCTGCGGGATAGGCTGGTAGCGATTGGATTGAGGCTGATCGACGAGGTGCTATCAATTGCAATGAGTGTTATGACACGGCTGGCCGCCTCAGAGAGTATTAGGCAGCCGCTTATAGGAACTGTTTTTTTTGAGAACGGTATTTCCCGACGCATCAAACTTGTTTCGGAAGTTCTTTCCACCTACATAGCGACCCCGGATACTATGGCCGTCGCTATTTTCCAAGCCGCAGAGCATTTTATTGCTTTAGTCACCCACAGACCTCGCCTCACTGCTTTGGTGGGCATGCGCGATATGTGGGATCCAGGAGCTATTCAAGCACATGCCGAGGCGGCAGTTGATTGTTTCCTTAGGGCTCATCCAATATTTGCGAGGAAAGTCTTTCGCGCTGAAGGTCAGCTAGCCAAGCAAGGCCGTGAGATCGGGAGTTGAAGGTGCGGATCAGGATAACATTGAGACTATAGGCACCCTGTTTCAGGCAATATTCACGGCTAATACTAGGCTGAGCTAGCCTATATCCGAGTTCGCAATAAGTTATTGGTTAGCTAAGCCCTACCGCAGCGATCAGGGCAGTAGGACTGGTCTATTTTTTGATAATTATCTACTGATGCTCCTATAAAGCCCATACTAAGTCTATACTTGGGTCGGGTAACGAGTGTAAGTGACGGCCCAATCTAGTCAGAGACGAGATGCGCAGCCGTTTGGGAAAAGGCTGCAACTTGCGAACTGAGCATAGGATGAAATATGCAATCTCAGGCTGCAGGTCATTTTCCTTATAAGCGGACTTCTCGACACCAAGCATCTCTTGTGCCTCGTTCGAACCATCTTTCTTCTCACAAAAAACTAGGGCGTGGGATTTACCCAGCGACACACGGTGTGTTACCTGTCTGTCTAACGATCTGGGTCGCCGTCACTATCAAGCAGTCGCGAGGGTCACTCCGACCGCTTCAACAAATTCATGCAAAGCAAAACCATGCTAGTGGGTCGACGGCCGACTCGATGGACTTCTCAACGTTGACCCAGAGAGCTGCAGCCCCATGACCAATCAAAGTTCCGTGCCATACGGTGTTTCCTCAGAATCAGAATTCATGGAAGCCGTTACCATCGAATTGTTCAATCGAACCCGCAGCGCAGGTGTTTTTGCTGTCCTGCGAATACGGATAAACTCGCATATGGCAATTGGCAATCTGATACCTGAGGACAGCGCGGAAGATAGACTATTGCTCCTATCTGTCGACCGTCTTCGTCAATGTCTTCGCACTAGCGATATGGTTGCGAAAGAGAAGCCAGGTACTGTGTTGATTCTTCTTAGAGATCTCAATGGCGAAGAAGACTTGGAAACGATCTGTGAACGAATCATCAGAGCGGGAAAGAGACCTTTTCAAGTCGTTGGCACCGAGATTTACAGTGGATTCATCGTGGGTGCTGCCCTTGGCTCCATCGAAAGTCTCGACGCTGCCACTCTACGACGCAATGCAGCAGCAGCTATGTATCGTCCCATCTGCTCGGGGGAAGACGGGTTCGAATTATTTACTCCTGATCTCATTGGAAAGTACTCTGATCCGGCTGAGATGGAGCACTATCTTAGCGACGCACTAGAAAACGATCTCCTGGACCTAGAGTTCCAACCGCAGTATCAAAAAGACGGCTCTCTGATCGGTGCGGAAACTCTGATGCGATTGCAAACTCCTAACGGTGGATGGCTAGAAGAACGAGACTTCGTGCCATGGATAGAAGAGCGTGAACTTGTTCGAAAGATGGGTAGAAGGATACTCAATAAGGTATTCGTACAAGCTCGCGACTGGCTCGAGAGAGGTGTCCCGATTGCATCGCTTTCCTTGAATGTGACGACATCGCAATTGCTCGATAAGGATTTTGGCGCTGCTCTTGACGACCTCAGCAGCAAAACAGGGGTTCCAGGAGGTCTCATTGAACTTACGGTGTCGGAATCTACGATCACGACCAATTTGGCGGCAGCCACGGAAACGATGAAGAAACTTGCGAATATAGGAGTTCGATTTGCTCTGAGCGGATACGGTCTAAGCCCTTTCCCTACTTCTTATCTTCAACGTCTCCCAATCGAGACACTACAAGTGAGCTGCACATCCGGCGTCCAGGGATACACTGACTCCCACGACGTAATCGGGGCGATCATTTCGCGAGGACATCGGTTTGGGTTACGAATCGCGGCGAAGGACATCCAATCACGGAGACACCGAGCGGAACTTCGCGAAGCGGGATGTGACGTCTTCCAAGGCCCGTTGCTTTCCGGCGTGCTTTCCAGTGGGGAGATGGAATCAGTTCTTCTTCGTTCAGTGCTCAAAGAAGCTGTGTGAAAACGTTCAGGACAATGGCATCAGTAGACGCGAGCAATCCGATAATGTTTTCCAGCATGATGCGTGATGAGGATGAATGTGTAAAGGCCACATGTTAGGCTTGCACTCACCTTGATCCAGAGAAATAAAAACGCGAGGTGTAAAAATGCAGAATCCGCCACATCCGGGAACCATCTTACGAGATATGCTCAGGAAGCGATCCTCCAGCTCGGCAGTGTTTGCCAAAGAAGTCGGTATAGACGAGCCTTTTCTCTCAAATATTCTCGCAGGCAATCGAGATATCGACATTTCACTATCAGCTGCGATCAGTTCCGCTTTGGGGGAAGATAGACCTGAACACTGGTATTATATGCAACAGCACTACGACCTATGCAAAAAAGCTAACTCTTTACCTCAACCCCAGGTCCTTTATCGACGCGGGCCTTCCTAGATCGTGGCAAGACCGCGAATTCCTTGGAGGCGATCCAGAGGGTGGATCGGTTTTGAAAGTAGGTTGAATTCATTGCCATAAGCGCGATAAGTGTCGAGCAAGCCAGCCGTCGAAGCACGTCCCGAAAAAAGTAGAATTTTGCAATCCGGACAGTGCCTTTTCATTTGGATTGCAAGGTCAACGCCGGACAAATGGGATAATGCAACATCCGTTATGAGTAGATCGGGAGAAGCTTTTATCGCGCGATGCAGGGCATCAGAGCAATTCGTAAATGGTTCGACCGAAAAGCTGCTTTGCTTCAACATGGCGGCGAGTGTTAGCACGATGACAGGTTCATCGCCAACGACAAATATCCGGACAGCCCCGTTTTGCGACATAGATATTCTCTCGGCGATCTCCCGTTTGAAAAAATGCCAAAGGGTATGGGTGTGAATACCTATGCTAGCAACTGCTTGCCTATACGCTATCACATGTCACTTATCGATAGCCGTCAAAATGTTATAAGCGTCGAATCACACAAACGAGCGAAACAATTGCGCGCGGCAAATGTTCGGGTAACCGTTCTGACCAGGTTAAAATTGCGTAAGAAATAATAGGACAGTTGATGAAGATGATTGTTTGACGTGGCTGGTTGTGGTATCAAAAATACCGAACCACCCCTGGAAGGGATTCATTTACGCGATGCGCCTCTTAACCATAGCTCATATTTATAGAATGTCTCTTCTCGAGACATAAGGTGCGATCGTTATGTTTTAGACGCTAGCAGGGTTAAAGAGCCCTGGCCCTCTCTTACGAGCATTGACAGGAAGAGCTGAATATCCTGCTCTTTTGAGAGTTTGTTAAATACTATTTTGTTCACAGTAGGAAATAGTTCAGAATTACTCGTAGTTAGTTGGACCATCAACGCTAATTCGAGAGGAGTCATGTGGCTTGGCTCGAAGTAGTTGAGGTCTCTAGTCCTCGAAGCATGATCTGAAGTAGATGGGTCACACGAAGATACCTTACCTTCTCTGCGCCATAGCTATATTAACCCAAAGGCCGCTCGCCCATTCCACGCGAATACTTCCGCCACGTTTGCTTTATGGCCTTGCTGTCTGGAAATGTTAGGATTCAGGATCATGAAAAACGCACTCAAGTATCTCGCTCTGGAGTCGGGACTCTACATCGCCAACAGTTGTCGCCTAGGAATCGACGTCGAACTCGACCTTGCGCGGCTGTCATCCGACTCCCCGTTACAGACAATTTTTGATGTGGGAGCTAACTTCGGGCAAACGGCGTGTCGCTTTGCAAAGGCGTTCCCTTCAGCGGCGATCTGTTCGTTTGAACCAGTTCCCACTTCATATTCGCGCCTCGTTGAGAAGGTGAAATCTCTTCCCAAGGTTCGCACCTTTAATTGCGCGTTGGGCGAGGCCGTAGGCACAGTTCAGATTAACATCGCCGCCAGTGCCGGAAGCTGTAGCATTAGATCGATTAAGGCCACCTTAAATAGCGTCGATGTGTCAATTCAGACGCTCGATAACATTTGTGACTCCAATCGGATCGACGTAGTCGATCTCTTAAAAATTGACGTTGAGGGCTTTGAACTGCCGGTATTGCGAGGTGCGAGTCGGCGACTTAGCGCTGGGAAGGTTCGCTATATCTATGCGGAATGCGTGCTCGCCCCTAATGCTGAGATGCCACACACCAGCTTCTTCGATCTCCATAACTTTTTGAGCGAGAGAGGATTCTGCTTCGTATCCTACTATGCTGAGAGTTTTGACTTGCGCCTCGGGTGTGCTCTCGGAAATGTTCTGTACGCGTTCCGTGAACGTTTGCCAGGAAGCGTGCCTGGCTCCATTCGCAACATCTCCTAACATCGTGGTGCTTCGCGTTGTTTGCAGGATTGCTGGCACATCTTAGTTCAATTCGGAGCTATTGCCGACTATGACGTCCCCACGAATTTCTACTGTTTTTCCGAACAGACTGAGATTCGTGGCCTGGATATTGACGGGCTTGGAATCACGGTCGATGCACACAATCATCAGTTGGCTTGCATCCTTGGCATGAACATATTCAATATATCCGCCGACGAATTCCTGCAGTTCCTTCAGGGTAAACTTACGTCGATTTTGCGGAGTCACGTAGGTTACCGTCCCTTCGCTTCTGTACAGTAGTGCCACGAATCCTCCTGCAGCTTCTCTCACTATTTGTTCTGCGTCGGCACGCAAATCAATACCAAAGCGTTCCTGAATTATGTGATTTCTATTGTCAGATATAAGATCAGGAAAAAGGTGGTCGGAGGGTGGACTCTCCAAACGTTTTATCAGATACCATATTTTTTCAATCGTGGTTTGCACAATTGTACTGGTGAGCATGCGTATCCAAAAGAAGGAGCACCTTATTAGGGAAATTTATGTGCGATAAGGTGCGCCGGGGGCCTCGGACAGGTCTGACGCCGCCTTTACTAACCCGCTTATTGATGTGCCAGATGTAGTCGTCGGTCAGGTTGATGTGCCCCAGCCGAGAGGAGACATACTGGAGGAGGACGTGATCGAGCTGTTGTGATTTGGCGATCTGCTCTGTGGCGCGTTCAAATACCCGAGGCAGCGGTGGACTTGAGTAACGCGGCAGCAACCACGAGATGCTGGCGCGGTTGCAAAACGGAATAGCCACCTTCCCGGACGACGTGCGGACGGATAGTCATCGATTCGGAGTAACGATAAAGTGGCAGTACCGCGGACCAACGGGACCGGTTAGATGTTGTAACCATTGCGGTTATAGGCCACCTAAAAAGATAGGCTAGGCGGGCCCGAAGGGAGGCGCCTCTTCTAAGTACCAACAGAATGTCTGCACCTATGGGTACGGTAATACCACTTCAGATTGTCGCTAAAGTCTGTCGATGTTTGGTACTATCTGGTACCATGTTACTCGTGGAACCAAAGTTTTTTCATTGGGCATCGCGGAGTAACAAATGTCTGATCGAGAACAAGTTGTAATACCTGCGGATGGCGAACGGCTTGAAGAGGTGCGGCCCAACAAGGATGTCGCCGCCTTGTTCTTGAATCTGCATTTGAACGACACACACTATCAACCGTTTCCTCGCCGCCGAATCTTTAGGACACCCGACGCAGTTGTCGAAGTGATAGCCCCCCAAGCCACGCCGCCGGTTTATGAAGATCGAGTCCAAATTGGCATATTCTCTCCAATGGGCGGATCTGGCACGAGTACCCTGACTGCAAGCCTCGGCAGTATCCTATGTCAATTAGGACGACGTGTTTTACTCGTAGACACTTCACCTTGGCAAGGTCTGGCTTTCCATTTCGGTGCAATGGAGGCACGCCCAGGTAAACGCACATTCTCCACTCCCGGATCTCGCGACTCAAAAATCCATATTTTGGCTTGCAGTGGGAGCGCCTGCTTCCCTGATTTAGAAAGTTTTTTTGCCACAACGCCGGTGGACTGTGTCTTGTTCGATCTCGGAAACGGATTCAGTGACACGTCGAGCGCCTGCCTTCGCGAATGCGACATTCTCCTAGTGACGTTACTGCCCGAACCTTCGGCAGTATGGTATTCGAAAGCTGTCAAACTGCTACTCACTAAGCTCGGAATCCCCGCTGCACGCGTTCAATTCGTCATTAACCAGATGGATGGATCCCGCGCCGCTCAAGAAGTTCGGGTACTTCTCGAAAAATCTCTGGGAGAAAATTTGTTTCCAACGGCGATCAATCGCCAACCTGAGGTTCACAACGCGGTCGCAAATGGTGTTGTCCTGCCGTACTATGCGCCCGAGGCTCAGGCGACAGTTGTCTGCCACGAGATCGTTCGGTGGCTGCAGGTGCCAGAGATGAACACTGAGAAGACAGAACTTCGCTGGTGTGAAGAGTGAAGCGTCTGGCGTCGTTGTGGGGGGTAGTCGGCTCAAGCAGAAGCGTCGCGGGCGCCCTTAGCCGCGCCACGCTGTACGTGGTCTTTGGCGTGCTGATTTACCTGTGCGTTACGTTGCGCTTCGACTGGCAGCAACAGGCTATCGTTGGTTTTCTAACACTGGCGATTGTGTTTGCACTTTACAGTTTTTCTCAAGCTTATGTGACCACGGTGATGCTCATTGTTGCTTCCCTGCTCACCACCTGTCGTTACGCCGTGTGGCGTGTGACTCAGGTGTATCAGGCGGTGACGGATCCAAGCAGCGATTTGAGTTGGATAGAACTCTTCTTCATGTTTCTACTTCTGGCAGCGGAGGTGTATGCCTTTTCGATTCTGGTGTTGGGCTTTATACAGACGATCTATCCTCTCCGAAGACCTCCGGTTCCCTTGCCTCCGAATTCCGATACCTGGCCAGAAATAGATGTACTGATTCCTACCTACAATGAGCCCCTCTCGGTAGTGCGGTCCACTGCGCTGGCTGCGGTCAATATCGACTATCCAAACGGCAAAATGCATGTTTACCTCCTCGACGACGGAAAGCGGGAAGAGTTTCGCGGATTCTGCGAGCAGATCGGTATTGGCTACATGACTCGGCCCAACAACTTGCACGCAAAGGCAGGAAACATCAATCATGCACTTTCGAAACTGAAATCTCCTTTCGTGGCGATCTTCGATTGCGATCATTTGCCGACGCGTAGTTTTCTGCAAATCACTGTGGGCTGGTTTCTGAAAGACCGAAAGCTCGCTATGCTGCAGACCCCTCATCACTTCTACTCCCCCGACCCATTTGAGCGGAACCTTGGGACCTATGGGCTGGTGCCGGACGAAGGAGAACTCTTCTACGGTCTGCTGCAGGATGGCAATGATTTGTGGAACGCTACTTTCTTCTGCGGATCTTGCGCCGTTCTGCGTCGCACCGCACTCGATGAAATCGGCGGCATCGCCGTTGAAACCGTGACGGAGGACGCGCATACCTCGCTCCGAATGCAAACCCATGGTTGGAACACAGCGTACATCAATACCGCGCAGGCTGCGGGGCTAGCAACCGAAAGCCTCTCGGCTCATGTCGGACAGCGAATTCGTTGGGCTCGGGGCATGATACAGATCCTCCGCACCAACAATCCTCTCTTTGCGCGTGGACTTACACTTCCACAACGACTTTGCTACTTCAATGCGATGGTGCATTTTTTGTATGCGCTTCCACGTCTGATCTTTCTCACTGCTCCCCTGGTGTACATGTTGCTTGGGCTGCGCAATATCCCGGGACTGTGGCTCTCAATTGCTGCCTACGCATTGCCTCACCTGTTTGTGTCCAACATGACAAATTCTCGCCTTCAAGGGAAATACCGACACTCCTTCTGGAATGAGGTATACGAGACGGTGCTGGCTCCCTACATTCTTGGCCCTACTCTGCTTGCACTGATTAACCCGAAGCTCGGTAAGTTCAATGTCACCGCCAAGGGGGGAATTGTAAGGAAACGCTACTTTGACAAATCGATAGCTCGGCCTTATCGATTTCTACTACTTCTTAACTACATTGGCCTAGCGGTGGCCCCATGGAGATTTTATGTTCATAACGCGGACCATAAGGGCGCCGTGGTGATGAACGTCTTTTGGATTCTCTTCAACTGCATGATCCTTGGTACAGCGAATGCCGTTGCCGTTGAAGCTCAGCAATTACGCAGCAATGTACGTCTCATTCGCGGACTGACGTTTTCAATTCGTCTCAAAAATGGCGCCATGGTCGCTGCCATATCTAACGATCTATCGCTTGGCGGCGGTGCAGCAACTTTGGGAATCCCCACAGCCCTTGAAGACGGCGAAGCCATTGAGATTATCTACGTTCTTGATGACAGCGAAGTTGCTCTTCCAGCCCGTATTGTCGGTCACCAGGGAGCGACGGTGCGCTTTCAGTATCGGCCTCTGTCTCTTGGAGAAGAGGAGTCGCTGACTTTGGTACTCTACTCGCGCGCGGATGCCTGGCTCCCCGCGGGTGAGCCTCCTCCTGATCGCATGCTCAAGAGCCTTGCCACCATCATGCGACTCTCATTGCGTGGCATTCGGTATTCCATTACCAGCTTCTTTCCGAGTCGAGGCGCTAATGCTCTGAAAGAGAGCACCGAAAAAGTGGCGAGCCTATTGCTTTGTCTACTCGTCCTACACTCAGCTTTGCTTGCTCAATCCCGGTCTCCTGTCTCTCTTGGGCACCCATTCCATACGACGATTTCGCTCGCTGACATGGGGTCCGAGGATGGCATTATGTTGCGTGGTGGGGATACGTTCGCGAATGCACCTCTTGTTCTGAGTGGATCTCAGGTCGCACAAAACGGCACGCTACATCTTAGATATCGCTTTTCGCCGGATATGCTTTCAGAACGGAGTGTGATAACCGTGTCGTTTAACGATACGGCGCTCGTAGACTTACCGATGCCGGCTGTGGTTGCAGGAGCGGATTCATCGCCGCTCAGTGCTGACATCCCCATCCCGGGAGAACTGCTCACAACGCGGAACACTTTAACGCTCCACTTGCAAGCCCACTACACCGCACGGTGTGAGAATCCAAGAGATTCTCGTCTCTGGGCGCAAGTGGAACCTACATCGACCTTTGAAATGACAGGTGTTTTGCTGCCGATTGCAGATGACCTTGCGGTGCTGCCCGGCCCTTTTTATGAGAAGGAGCAAAGCGTACCTTCCACCAGCATCGTCATTGTGTTTGGGTCTTCACCATCTCCCACGTTGCTGCTGGCCGCAGGCGCAGTTTCCTCGTGGTTTGGATTGAGGGCCAACTCCCATAAGATGTTATTCCCCGTTTCTATTGGGCGTCTGCTTGCGGGTAACTCTGTTGTCGTCGCGCGTAACGATTCGTCGCTCTTGTCCGGTCTTGGGCAGCCTTCTCATGGTCCTCGCCTGTCAATGAAGGTCAATCCAGCAGATGGCGTGAGCAAACTGCTCGTTGTCAGCGGAGACGACGATAATCAGGTGCTGGCGGCGGCTTACGCCCTTGCTGCAGGAAAAACATTCAGGGGTGAGTCTGCCACCGTTGAACCCGAAACCCTACCGGCGTTGCGCCGCCTGGACGATGCGCCAAGATGGGTACAGACCACAACGCAATCGTCCTTGTGGAGCTACGCCGACGTCAATGAGCTGCGCACCGACGGGTCCCAACCCGTTGCCTCCTACGTCCGCATACCGCCCGATCTCTTTTTGAGTGACAGCGAGGCAATCAAGCTTCGTCTGCAATATGTCTATAACAGTTCACCCCCGTCTCAGGCAGCTAACCTGCGGGTAACAGCAAATGGATCTCAGATAAGTTATTTGTCTCTGTCACCTAAAGGTGGTGGGAAAGATACTTCTCAGAGCGCTGCCATTCCTATTCCTGTCGGCAATCTTCGGCCCTTTGCGAACACGCTGCTCTTCGAGTTTCTCTTTCAACCCACGAGTCGAGATTTCTGTATTCCTCCACCGCCGTCCAGCTCATCCGGGACTCTTCTCCGCACCTCGAATCTGGACTTGAGCCGACTCCCCCACTGGACAGCACTGCCGAATCTCGAATTGTTTGCAAATGCCGGGTTCCCTTTCACCCGCTTCGCTGACCTTTCACAGACCACAATCGTTCTCCCGGACCAGCCCTCAGAACGTGAGATCGAAACGATGCTCACTTTGCTTGCCTACTTCTCTGCACAAACTGGATATCCCGCACTCCGCGTGCAGGTGGGCAATGCCCAAAGCTTCGGAGAAGATCGTGATCTTCTGGTGATTGGGAGCGAGGCCGATATACCTACTACTGCCGCTCTCAACGCCAGCCTTCCTTTGAGCTTCGAAGAAGGAGCCACAGCGCGACGCCTTAACACCACGTTTTCTCTCGCTCAGCGCCTCTGGACAAAAATCTCTCATCTTGATGCGGCGTCCTTTTCCGACATACGAGGGGGCGATGAAGAAGGGCGTCTCGATCGCAGTTTGGGTCAGGCGGTTGACTCGGTGATAGAAGGGGTTGAGTCACCCATCGTGCCTCACCGATCCATCATTGTTGTGATGCTTGGTAAAGAGACACAAGGTCTTTTCCCCGCTTTTCTGAATATTTCCTCCTCTGGGCAGATACACGGCAACGCTGTCCTTCAGCATGGCGCGCACTTTGATTCCTTTTCAATTGGACTTTCTCCGTATTACGTAGGGCACATAGCGGCGATCCCAAGAATCCGCGCATGGATGCATCAGGAGCCTTGGGTTGGAGTTCTTCTTCCATTCCTTATCGGCTTACTCTTGGCGCCTTGGTTGCACGGGCGCCTGAAGCAACGAGCTGCCGAGCGCCTGCATGGAGATCTGACATGATCGCTGTGCTCGCCGTCATATCGTTCGTTCTGGGATCAGGTCCGGCCACTCAATCCTCGTGGCCTCTGTGGACGCGTTATGTGGAACACTTCGTGCAAAGGGATGGCCGTGTCGTCGACCATGATCGCGACGAGGTGACGACGTCAGAGGGACAGAGTTACGCGATGTTCTTCGCTCTTGTCGCCAATGATCCCGCGAGCTTCGACCTTGTATACCAGTGGAGCGCGTCTCATTTGGCAAACGGCAGCGTAGCGCGCAACCTTCCAGCCTGGAGCTGGGGACGCAGACCAGATGGTACATGGGGCGTAAAGGACAGCAATTCGGCCAGTGATGCAGATATCTGGATGGCCTATGATCTGATCCAGGCGGGACGTCTGTGGAAGCGCCCCGATTACACCAGCGCCGGGGAAATTCTGCTCAAGCTTATCGCGAGCAAGGAAGTGTTCCAAGTTCATGGCTCTCCTGTACTCTTGCCCGGGCAGACAGGATTTGAACGAGACGGGACGGTCGCGCTCAACCCGAGCTACATGCCGCTCTTTCTTTTTCAGGCCGCTGCGCAGGCGCAGCCTTCAGGTCCGTGGTCTGCTTTAGCCGCTTCCCTGCCTTGGCTTCTTCGAGAAGGATCGATAGCAGGATTTGCGTCAGACTGGCTTGAACTCACGCCCGAGGGAATAATCCGCCCAATCCCCGCACCGGATAGCGGCTCGGCCCGTGCCACTGGGAGCTACGACGCGATTCGGGTCTACCTGTGGAGTGGCATCACCTCTTCAGGGACTCCGGGCCGTGCTGCTGTTCTGAAAGAGATCTCAAGTATGGCGACCTATATGAGGGGACACGCCATCCCGCCGGAGGTTATCACCGAAGGCCGTCCTACACCCACCGGCACTGGACCTATCTCTTACTCTGCAGCGCTCATTCCATTTCTGCAAGCATCACAAGCGCCTGAGGCAGCTGCACAGCAGGAGAGACGCTTGAACCTTGCGTGGTCCTCGCAGTCGGGTTTGTACGGCGACCCGCCCCGTTACTACGACCAGAATCTTTCGATGTTCGCGCTCGGTTTTATGGAGCACCGGTACCGGATTCGTGATACCGGAGAATTGGAAGTCTCATGGCAAAGATAAATTCTTCAAAGCTTCATAAGGCCGTTTTTATAGCAGTCTGCATGATAGCGATAGATCCGGTTCGGGTTGTAGCGGCCGATTCGCCTGCACTCAAAATTCTGCTGACCCGCGCCCAAACTCAGGCTCAAAGCGGTCATCTTAACATTGCAATTTCGACGTGGCAACAGGTTCTTGCATCGGATCCGGTCAATATCGAAGCCTTACGGAGCATCGCTGCAGCTGAAATTCAGCTTGGGAATAAAGCCGAGGCGGACGCCTATATTCAGCGCCTGCAGAAAGCGGGGGCGAGTCCAGCAATAGTCGGAGAGTTGCAAGTAATGCACTCGCGTCCTTCTGACACAGCACTATTGGGGCAGGCCGCGGCTCTGGCTAAATCAGGTCAATACGGCGAAGCGATAGAGATCTATCGAAAGGTTTATGGCAACGATCCACCAGCAGGTGACTCTGCGCTTGTTTTCTACGATACGTTAGCCGCTCTTCCCGCAGAACGAAAGCATGCCGTTCAAGGTCTACGAAAACTTGCTCGTCAGTTCCCTGCGAACGAAAAATACTCCATTGCATTGGGGCGGGTTCTTACTTACGACTCCGACACACGAGCGGAAGGTATTACGCTCCTGCGGCGCTTTCCAGCCGATCGCGATGCTGATGATGCACTTAGAAAGGCAATGAGTTGGAGTGAGCGAACTCAAACACCACAAGATGTTTCGGCTTTACTTTCCGCTTCTCATACTTCTTCCTCAACGGTTCCGATTAAATCGACGTCAGAGCTGGGAGCTGGATATCGAGCCTTGACTGCCAATAACCTGTCGGAGGCCGACGAGCACTTTCGTGCGGCACTTATACACGAAACAACACATGGCCAAGCGCATGCCGGTTTGGGCTACGTATTCATGAAGCAGCAAGACTTCGCCGGTGCGGTGCGAGAATTTGAAAAAGCAAAAGAGGATGGCGATCGAGACGCAAATCTTGCTCAAGCATTGACGAACTCAAGATTCTGGAACTCGATGAGTGCAGCGAGAAGCGCTGCAGAGAGACAAGACCTGGAATCAGCCATCACTGACTACCGCAACGCCCTGGTACTCAAGCCAGAGAATACCGATGCCATGATCGCTCTCGGCGGGACGCTTCTAAGCGCAGGCCGGCCCAAAGAGGCCATTCCTTATCTACAAAAAGCGGTACGAGCCAATGCTGAATCGCAGGCAGCGTGGCGCGCTCTCTTCTTTGGGCAATCCCAGGCCTTGGAACAAGCGGATGCTGTCAAAACGGCCGAGCGCATCCCGTCTAGTCTACGAACTCTCTTTGAAGTCGATCCGGAGTTCATGGGATACCTGGCCGGCGACTATGCAGCCATCGGGGAGCAAGCTCGGGCAGACAGCATTCTGAAGCGTGCTCTGGCTTTGTCGCAGGGTGATGGCGGTGGCGAGCCGTCAATCGTAATGCAGTTACAGTACGCTTCGCTTCTGATGACGGCAAAACGCTACAACACTGCCATACGTAGCTATCGGCAGATACTAACTGCTGCCCCGGACAATATGGATGCCTGGCGAGGTATGGTGACCGCAAATCATCTGGCAGACCGGGACGCGGAGGCGCTGCGTGCATACCGTCAGACACCGTCTGCAATCTCTGCAGCTATGGAGAAGGACGCCGGATTCTTATCCATGCTTGCAGGTATCTACCAGTCGGCGGGTCAAATCGAGGCGGCTCGAGCCACGCTCAAGCGAGCGCTCAAGTTCTCATCTTCAACCGCTCTGCAACTGCAACTGGCTTCTCTGGAGATGTCCAACGGCGATAAGCAATACTCGGCCGAGCTTTTTGCACAGATCGCTGACGAACATCCCGAGTCGACAAACGCATGGCTCGGATGGGTGCAGGCTCTCCACGCCATAGGTCACGATCGCGATGCTCTTCGTCAGAACGACGAAATGCCAGAGCCCGTGAATCAGACCCTTGAAGGAAATCCCGAGTATCTACAAACCCTCGCATCGATTTATAGTGCACTTGGAGACAAGCGGAAAGCATCCGAGACAATTGCACAAGTAGATTCGTTCTATGCGCAACAGGGCGTCGATCCCCCACCTGCCGTCCAACTTCAACAAGGTTGGCTATCGCTCCAAGCCGGCGAGAATGCGCGGCTTTCTAGTGTGATCCAGCAACTGAATCGTTTTGACGATCTAACAGAGGATCAGCAGACGCAGGTGGCGCATCTGTGGGCGAGCTGGTCTATTCAGCGAGCTTCGCAACTGTCTCAACAAGGCAACCGTGCAGCCGCTGTCGCGGTGTTGTCTGTTGCGCTCAAAGCCTTTCCGGACGATATCTCTGTGAATGCCGCACTGGCGAACGCATACCTGACAAACGGCGACGCGAAGCGATCAGTAGCTCTTTATGCGCGACAGGATATGACCGAGGCAGACTTGAGTGTTTGTACTGCGGCCATTAACGCAGCGCTGGTTGCAAATGATCGTAAACAGGTAAAGGCATGGTTGGAGATCTCGCTGGACCGCTTTGGACAGAACGAAAGAGTGCTGGAGCTCGCCGCCCGATTCGAGCAGCAACGAGGTGACCAGCAACGAGCGGCAGCCTATGATCGCGCAGCGTTGCGGGCGGCCGGGCCACCCTCCATTGCTGACCTCACATCATCACTTCCCACTGGCGGCGCGACATATGATGCAGAGCCGTCGGCCCGGCAGCAGCTGTACAACTTGTTGTCGCAATCGATTCCGCAATCTAAAACTCGCCTCCAATCTCGCTCGTTAGGAGATTCAGAACAGGACCGAACCCAGGGATCTCTCGAACCCCTTCACTCAAACCAGAGCCTCAACAGTCGCGTCATTGCGGGTTCAGAGAATGACAGGTCCGACTACGACATAGCTCAACCTTCGTTTAGCGCGAAGGGTCCTCATCGGCGAAGTAAAGATGACTCAGGCTCAGACTCCGCAACGCTGGGCGATCCTCATGACGAAGAATGGGCATACTCGCCAAACTATAAGACACACCCCGCAAATACACTGGCTCAGCCTCCACGGAAGCATCATCTTATATCCGAGAGAGATGTAACCTTGGCCCCTACGAGCGGAACTGTCGAAGATTCGCCAGGAAACCATGTAGCATCTCCATCTCCGTCCGCTCCTTCGACCTCTTACCACCAGCGCCCGAATACGCGAATCTTTTCGGATTCAGCAACTCCCGACATTCCAAGCTACGAAGCTCGCGCACTCCTTCCATCGCCCGAAGATGGGTCAGCATTGAATGAATCGACCGGAGTCATCTATCAAAATGCCGTTCTCGGAAAAATTCGGCCCCCTGGCGGGGTTGAGCAGATTCTTACGAGCGATATTTCCCCAGCGGCGACTCTCAAACCCATTCCTTTGGAGCCGGTCGAGTCATTGCCTCCCCTTACAGGCATGGTCAGTCCCTCGATAAAAGTCCTATCTGCCCGTCAGCAGACACAGCAAAACTTAGACGCTATCGAAAGTAGCTCAAGTTCGTATTTTGGAGGAGACTCGTCCGTAGTTTTTCATAGTGGCCAGCCCGGATTTGACAGCCTTACCGCCTACAGCGCCAACTCCGAAGAATCTATGATGCTGAGCAGGGGAGCACGAGCTACGGTAGTAGTACATCCCATCCTTCTAGAGAGTGGGACAGCTGGTGCCGATGCTGCGTTTCAAATGGGAACACTCCCACTAGGCGCTCTCTCCCCTGTCCAGACCGCCGCAGGGGTAGGTGGAGAGTTGCAACTTCGAACCAGGAGCTTCGGCGCCGCGGTCGGTTACACCCCGAGGGGATTCCTCGTGGAGAACGTAACGGGTCGACTACTGATTCAGCCAGACAACGGCCCGGTGACTTTGACCCTTGAGCGTCAACCCATCGAGGACACTCAACTGTCTTACGCCGGGTTAAGGGATTTAGGTTCGGCCACGCCTTCGTTCCCTGGCAATATATGGGGCGGCGTTATCAGCAACGCTGCCTCGTTGCAAATCAGCCGGAGTGAAGCTGCATCGGGATGGTATATCCAGGGTGGTGGTCAGTACATGACGGGCCAGCACGTTGAGTCAAACCATCGTATTGACGGATTTGCGGGCGCTTACTGGTCAATCTGGAATCACCCCGAGTACGGAAAGCTAACCCTTGGTATGAACTTTTTCGGAATGCACTATGCGAACAATCAACGCTTATTCACCTATGGCAACGGCGGTTATTTCAGCCCTGGAGCATATCTGTTGAGCAGTGTGCCAATTACATTCGATGGGGTCTACGGTTCTAGATTTCATTACAAAGTGGCGGGATCCTTGGGACTTCAAGCATTCCAAGAAGACGCGAGCCCTTATTTCCCGATTGATAGCGCATTGCAGGCTGCAGCCAAAAACCCATTTACCGTGGAACGAATCAGCATAGGTGCAAATTACAACGTGGGAGGAGAGGCATCGTACCTGATCACGGAGCATTGGCATGTCGGAGGTGCCTTCAGCGTGAACAACTCCTACGACTACACCAGCGGTCGACTCAGTTTCTTTTTGCGGTACTCTTTCAAACCCCAATTAACGGATTCGATAACCGGACCGACAGGTTTAGTTACAACTCGTGGTTTGCGCCCGTTGTTTACGCCGTAAAGGTTGGATTGTAAGACCTGAACACGGACCAGAACTTACAACCTACATTCGCTCCAGCGGTAGCGACCGACTCTGTAATAAATTCGGCACCCAGTAGTGGTACTTACAAGTACCACTATTGCTTATACCGTTATTGGGGAAAGGGCGTCCCATGTCGCACGAATCTGTAAATAGACGTTTTCGTCTTGGAGACTCAGACTTCCGTTATGAAATGTCAGAGATACGCTACGGCGGTTCCCGTCTTGATAACTGTAGTTATCGTGATGCTGTTTGGGTTCGTGCCTCCAACGCATGCTATGGACAAGGGATCAGCCGATAGTCTCCAGGCAGCCATTCGAACGCTTAGCTTTCTCGAATCGCTCCCAAGAGAAGGAGTCATCGCAGTAGGAGTTGTGTATCCATCCGACATCCCTAATGCTCAAGTATTAGCTGTGGAGACGGCCAAAAGTATCGGTGATATGCGGGGGCCGAACTTTCGAATACTTCGATCAGTAGTTTTGTCCACCATTGACTTGGAGAAGTTTCAAGGGCATCTGGATGTGATCTTTCTCATGCCGGGTGCCTCAAAACATTCCGACGTAATTCTGAATGCCATGCACCGTAATCATCTTGTGAGTATTTCTGGTGATCCTGCTTGCGTAGATGCAAAATGCTGCGTTCTGATGGTGCATTCCGGTCAGCGGGTTGAAATATCCCTGAATACCGCTTTGGCAGACGCCGTGGGAGCGCACTTCTCACTCGTGTTCATGATGGTGGTAAAACGCGAATGAATTCAATTTCTCAATCTACGCTTCGCAACAATAGATCGAACGGCTGGCTGCGGTGTGTCGCAGCCATGTTCGTACTGTTGCTGACCTTCTCGGCTCATGGCCAGTCAGTGGACTATGGTGCGCTTGAGCAACTATTTAGAGAGCCAGTAACGACTAGTGTAAACGGTTCGCCACAGCGAGTAAGCGAGGTGGCGGCCACGATGGAAATCATCACGGCGGAGGATATCCGTCGTTCGGGCGCTAAGGATATTCCAGGCGTACTACGCCATGCCGGCGGAGTCGACACCTTGGAATGGGGCAATGATGATATTGACGTTAGTGTTCGTGGATACGATCAAGCACTCTCTCCGCGGTTGCT
The DNA here is from genome assembly GCF_051013355.1 of Tunturiibacter lichenicola. Lineage (GTDB taxonomy): Bacteria > Acidobacteriota > Terriglobia > Terriglobales > Acidobacteriaceae > Edaphobacter > Edaphobacter lichenicola_F. The sequence continues at coordinate 435,126 of NZ_CP132945.1, forward strand.
TGTATTGGTGGATGGCCGCCAAGTGTATTCAGATGACTATGGCTACACACCGTGGAGTTCTGTGCCAGTTGAGTTGGCCATGATTCGCCAGATCGAAATCATTAAGGGTCCAAGCAGCGCGTTGTTTGGCTTCAACGCTGCCGGTGGCGTCATTAACATCATTACCTACAACCCTCTCTATGACAAGGTCGACACGATATCGTCCACTGGGGGGACGCAAGGATTGGCGGCAGGATCTATCGTTACAACCCATAAGTTTGGCAGCAATGCGGGGGTGCGTCTTTCTATGGGGGGCTATTCAGACAACGACTTCTCTACGCCGATTCCGGTCGCGATGGCGATTACTCCACGGGAACATGAATATCGCGGTGCGATCAACCTCGATACCGTCTTTCGTATTAACGAGAAGATGCAGTTAGGTATCGAAGCTACCTACTCACTCTCGAAACTGAACACCATGCAGCCGAGCTATCAGATCGATAACGAACATCATCTGACTGATTCGGTGAAGGCTCAATTTGCTGCAGAGAGTGACTTTGGCCTCATTCACGGCACCGTATACACCAATTGGTCGGACGTGACAGCTGCTCCGGGATTTGCAGATCAGACTTTCCATTTCAATAACCGCGTGACCGTGGCCCAACTCGATGACATCTTCAACCTTGGTTCGCATCACATACTGCGAGCTGCAACGGAGTATCGATTCACCACCGAAAACACCACTTCAACGCCCGGAGCTAACGTCAACGCTAATGTGTTGGCTGCCAGCGGTATGTGGAATTGGACGATCACCCCCGCCGTTACGCTGACCAATGCGCTGCGAGTCGACCACCTTACATTTGGCCGCAATGGTTTTGTCCCCCCTGGCTACCCCTTCACGAACTCCGACTGGAATCGTTCGATCACATATCCCAGCTTCAACAGTGGCTTCCTCTGGAAGCCGAGCGAGAGAGACTCCCTCCGCCTGATGGCCAGCCGCGGCGCTCAGCTTCCCAGTCTGGTCGACAGCGGCGCGTTAATTTTGATCACTCCGTATTTCAAGACCACGGGTTCACCTTTTCTCAATCCGGCCATCGTGACCAACTACGAGATCGGCTGGGACCACGTAATGGATGGTCCGCACATTCTGTTCCGCGGAGGTGCGTTTCATCAGCACAGCGAAGATCTTCGGGCGATTTTTGGTGGAACCATTATGGGATCAAATGGTCCGTACTCGCTGCCACTGAATATTGGTAGCTCCGATGCAAACGGCCTCGAACTAGGGCTCAAGGGCATCCTTCTGAGAAATTACCGCTGGAGTGTTGATTATCGTCCGGAGTGGATCAAAGACCATTTCGTACCTGAGGCGCAGGGTGGCGCTAACTTCACTGATTATGACGATACGACGCCTGTCCATCTGGTCCAGGCAAACCTCGGCTGGACAAATCGAAGATGGGAGCTAGACGGCTATCTTCACTACCAGTCGGGAGATTTTGGCATTCAGAAGGACGGTCCGATTGGTGGGCTCATACCGGTTGCTGGCTTCGTCTCGCTGGATGGTCGAGTCGCCTACAACTTAACTAGTCGGATGACATGGTCTGTCTCAGGTCAAAACCTGACCCACGCAAGCCAAGTTCAAACCTCCGGCCCCGCAGTAGAGCGACGTGTGCTCGGTACGATGTCGATCAACTTCTGAGTGATGCAAACATGAATCCATTCTGGCAAATCACGATGATCGAGTTTCTGCTGAACGTGGCAGTCTTCGCAGGCGCGATCATCTTCTATGGCCCGATAAGAATTGTTGCAGCGCGCCTTTCACGGGGCCGTAAGTTCATAGAGAGATCGGCCTCCGGTGTTCTATTCGGCATTGCCACGGCCGGGGCACTCGTTTTGCCAGTGCATCTGGAAGGGGGCGCGGCCGTCGGATGCAGTACCATCTTGCTGGCACTTGTCGGACCTCTAGATGGATCTGTAGCGATTTTGGGAGGTCTCGTATTCTCGGTTGCAATTGAGCTCCTGCCATGGCCGGCGAAGGTGCAATCCAATAATGTTGCGGTTATCTCACTGCTGGTCTCCGCTGCCTCGGGGTTGTTGTTCCACTGGGCGTTGACATATCGTTCGGGTACTGAAAACAAGCAACTTCAATATTTTCACTTGCCGCTCCTTGGAATGCTGTCAGCGGCGGGCGGCTTGTCTGTTCTTGCGCTATTCCAGGGGGTACAGGAAGTAACATCTTCGATCATTCCAGCCATGACGTCTAACATTTTCTCAGCCGTCATCCTTGGCACTCTCCTACTACACGAAAAGCGTCGTTCCGAAACTGAGCGCGAACTGCGTCAGAGTGAGGCGAGTCTTGCTGGTCAAGCTAAGGAACTGGCTGTGGCGCGCGATGTTGCGGAGGGTGCGAACCGTGCGAAGTCGATGTTTCTTGCAAACATGAGCCATGAACTGCGTACGCCGTTGAACGCGATTCTGGGGTATGCGCAACTGCTGAAGCGAGATCCAAATCTAACCTCGCGTCAGGCCAGCGCCTCGGAAACCATTCAGCAGAGCGGCGAGCATCTTCTGATGCTGATCACCGACATTCTGGATCTGTCCAAGATTGAAGCCGGCAAGATCGAACTGCAGCTCAGCCCTTTGGATACGTCTGCTTTTCTTCGCGGCATTGCCAATATCATCCGTATCAAGACCGAAGAAAAAGCTCTCGACTTTGGGTGCGATATCGCCCCGGATCTTCCGGCATTCGTCCAAATTGATCAGAAGCGCTTGCGCCAGGTGCTGTTGAACCTGCTCTCGAACGCGGTCAAGTTCACTGATCGGGGGCGGGTGGACCTGCGTGTCAAAGTGCTGTCCCGGTCAAAGGAGCAGGTGCAGCTCCACTTTGAAGTGGAGGATAGCGGTATCGGCATCGCTAGGGAGGAATTGGAAAAGATCTTTCGGCCGTTCGAGCAGGTAGGGGATGAGCAACGCCGATCTGGTGGGACCGGGCTTGGGTTGAGCATCAGCCGACAGCTGGTTCGGTTGATGGGAAGCGAAATACAGGTGAAGAGCGTTCCGAACCAGGGGAGCTGTTTTTCGTTCGAGATGTCAGCGAGAATTGTTGGGTCCGAACGAAGCGTGTCGCCAACAAGTGGGCAGGCTTCCGGTTACAGCGGTCCTCGCAAAAGGGTGATGGTGGTCGATGACACCGATGCGAACAGGGCTGTGCTGACAGATACGCTGGGCAGTCTGGGCTTTGACGTAAGCGAGGCGGTCAACGGCCTGGAGGCGGTGACCTTCGCCCAGGCCTCGCCGCCCGATCTGATCCTGATGGACGTAAGAATGCCGGTGATGGATGGACTGGAAGCGATGCGCCAGATGCAGCAGATGGCTGATCTGCGCATGGTTCCGGTTATCGCCGTTTCGGCTGGTGTAACCCAGGACGAGCAGGACGACTGCATGGCGGCAGGGGCCAAAGCATTTCTGACCAAACCTATCGAGAACGCGTTCATGTTGCAGGAGATCGGCAGGCTGCTCGAGTTGACCTGGATCCGTGATAGCCCGCAACCGGTGCGATCTCCCCCAAACAATGGGGCGGAGCCATTCGCAATACCCGAGTCCGCGGAGATGGAGTCTCTGCGCGGGTTGGCGAAGGCAGGAAACATGCGCGCCATTAGGGAGAAAGTAGATCATCTCGCAGCACTCGATCCACAATATCGCCCGTTTGCCGACAAGATCACGCAGTTGGCGCTGGGATATCAATCCAAAGCTCTTCTCCGCCTAGTGGAGAAGCATGCTCTTCAAAAACAGCTGGAAATGGCGGACAAATCATGAATCGACTCTCATCTCACTTACACGGACGCACGATCCTAATTGTGGACGACATCCCGGCCAATCTCGCGGTCGCAGTGGATTATCTGGAGGACAGCGGCTTCAACGTCATGGTCGCGCAGGACGGCGAAGAGGGCGTGGAGCGAGCACAACTAGTACGTCCCGATCTCATCCTGCTCGACGTAATGATGCCGGGGATTGACGGCTTTGAAACCTGCCGTCGCCTGAAGAAGATCGAGAGCACCCGCGACATCCCGGTCATCTTCATGACTGCGCTGGCCGACACGAAAGACAAGGTTGCGGCGTTCGCAGCAGGCGGGGTCGACTATGTCACCAAGCCGTTCCAGGTTGAAGAACTTCTGGCTCGCATCACGACTCATCTGACGCTGCGGGCCGCGCAAAAACAGCTGGTGACGCAGAACGCACAGCTGCACACCTCCGAAGTTCGCTACCGCAGGCTCTTTGAGACCGCCAAAGACGGTATCCTGCTACTGGATTTCGAGACTGGACGAATTACCGACGTCAATGCGTCGGTCGTGGATATGCTGGGCTATAGCCGCAATCATTTCCTCAACCAGACACTCTGGGAAGTTGCGCCATTTAAAGATATTCCAGCCTGTCGGATTACCTTCAATGAGCTGAAGACGAGGGAGCATGTTTCTCTTGAGCATTGGCCACTGGCTGCTCACGACCACTCGTTGGTCGACGTCGAGTTTATTGGAAACGTTTATAACGTCGATGGCGCACGGGTCGCGCAATGCAACATCCGCGACATTACCAGCCGCATACAAGATCAGGCACGCATTCGCTATATGGCGCTCCACGATACGCTTACCGGATTGCCGAACCGCATCCTACTGCAAGATCGCTTGAGTCAGGCAATTACGTTAGCCTGTCGTAACAAGGAACGAGTCGCGGTACTCATGCTCGACTTGGATCACTTCAAGCACATCAACGATTCTCTCGGCCATCACATCGGTGACAGCCTTCTGGAAGCGGTGTCGATGCGACTGCGAGCCTGTCTCCGTGACAGCGACATCGTGGCGCGATTAGGCGGGGATGAATTTGTTATCGCACTTCCGGAGGTCGCGACCAACCAGGACAGTGAAGAGGTCGTTCAGAAGGTGCTCACATCGTTGCTCGACCCCTTCGAGATTGACGGCCATAAGCTACAGATAAGCGGAAGCATTGGTATTGCCCAATACCCACTCGACGGAGAAAACCCGGGAGTGTTGCTGCGAGCTGCGGACACAGCGATGTATGCCGCTAAGGCGAAAGTACGCGGGAGCTACAAATTCTTTACGCCCGAACTTAACCTGGCCACACAGCGACGACTGATGCTGGTGAACGATCTACACCACGCGTCTGCACGAGGAGAGTTTCTCCTTTATTACCAGCCGCAGATTTCAACAAAGACGAGCGTCATCACCGGGGTCGAGGCGTTGCTCCGCTGGAAACACCCGCATCTCGGATTTATCTCCCCTATCGAGTTCATTCCTCTATTGGAAGAGCTGGGACTGATTATCGAAGTCGGAAGGTGGGTTTTGAAAACGGCATGCCTGCAAAGCGTCGCCTGGAAGAACGAAGGATTGCCGCAGGTGCGCATGGCCGCAAACGTCTCGGCCCAGCAATTCTATCGAGGCGATCTCGCACGTACGGTTGAAGAAGTGCTCCGTGAGAGCCAAATCGATCCCAAATGGCTAGAGCTAGAACTGACTGAGACTCTCACCCTCGACGACTCCGACACTACCATCAACATCATGCTTAAGCTAAAGCAGCTTGGTGTAAGCCTTTCACTTGACGACTTTGGTACAGGTTGGTCGTCACTCTCTTATCTGAGACGGTTCCCGCTGGACCGTATCAAGATCGATAGATCTTTTATGCGCGACATTCCTTCACAGCCCGCAGCCGAGGCGGTTGTAACGAGCATCATCGACCTGGCGCGCAACCTCGGTCTCACTTGTATCGCGGAGGGAGTCGAGACGACGGAACAACTCGACTATTTGGAAATCAAGAAGTGTGCCGAGATTCAGGGCTTCCTCTACAGCCCGGCTTTGCCGGCATCGGACTGCGGCGAGCTAATACGACTAGGCAAGCCAGCTTTCATCATCGTGCCAGACGTAATTGCAGACGTTGGTTCAGGCGATAATTTGCTGAGAATCAATGGGTCAATCTCTTGATTTGCTGTCATCACAGACAATCATTGATGACCGATGGATGTACGTAAGCGTCCTGTTCTGGCAGCGCGAACATCGACTCGTTTTGGTCGTGATGATGTTCGGATGGTTAATTGTTCAGTTGAGTGGTGGTTGTGGGGCCGAGCCGAGCCAACGGTTGAAAGATTCTCCATCCGGAAGAATCGTTCAGCTTGAGAGCCGGTAAGGAGCGAGCGCTTTATGATGACGCACCCGGCACATACAAGCCTCCCACTACGAGCCCCCGGGAGATCCCGCCAGTCGATCGGGAAATACCGCGACAAGCCGGAATTGATTATCCCCATCGTCGGCTGGACACCGCGCCCATCAGATTAGTGAAGAAGCCTTGAGCTCATCACCTAGGAGAAGAAGATAGGTGTTCGCTGATTTTTAGGGGAACACTTGAGGTTGGTGGGGGCTGGAGCGTGTTGATTACGTTCCAGCGCAACAGATCCTAGGCGCCGATTGCGCGGTTCGTTAGACCGCCCAGGGAGGGCTAAACGTTATTCCTGGTGACTCCGACGACACTATAACTCGGGTTCGCATACAACCACGGCACATCGCTGCGATACACAGACAGCGGCGCCCCCGAATCAACAGCGATCAAGAGACTTCCCTCCTCTTTCCATCCGTTAGCATAAGCCCAGGTATTAAATGCAACCGGATTCCCGCTGAGGCCACCGCTCCACGTCATATAGCCAACACCCGGAATGGTAAGATAATTGGCCCCACCGTAGGCGTACCATTGTAAGATCACGGCGTCGTTTACATCTGGGACCACAAAGGCCCACATGCTCTGCGATCCCCCCTTCCCGAGCCAGCCGATTGGAGTTCCATTCAACGATAGTCGATATTTAAACGTACCCACACCTTGAGGTGCCGGGTCGCTAGTCTTTATAGAGCCGGCGAATTGTTTGTCTCCAGCATGCGGAGTCGTTTCCAGAGTCGTTTCCAGAGTCGTTCCCATCTGAGTCTCCTTTAAAATGTGTTTCGTAGATAAATCGAAGCGCATCTCGATATGGCACGCAAACGCATAGGGATAAACGTCATTCTTGAGAGCAGGCTCAGAAAGAACAGATTGGTTACGTGGTGCCGAGGGCCAAGGACTGAGAAAGCGGGAGAGTTGAGTAGTGAGCGTATGTGAGCTTCCTTCTGCGCTTCGCGAAATGGTCTTCGGAGCGCATTCAGGAATTCCCTGCCTAGGTTCTTATGTAATTCGGGTGCAGACAGCCCATGCCTAGAAGGTGCATAAGCGGTGTTATCCATAGCCAGACAACAGAGTCTTCTCTGTCAGGTGGCATGGTCTTCCTCGTTTATGACAATGTCAAGAGTTTGTTTTAGTGCCTCCCCTATCCTCTCCTCTATTCTGAGACAGAAGCTCCATCCCTACTCCCAACCGTAGAACTCTTCTAACTCGCACATTTCTAATTAAACAATGGCCAAGTTATTTAATCACTATTATGCCGAAATCACTGATTTGGACATAGAGACACGTCCGCCTGTCCACACAACGAGGCCGGATGCTCCTAGATGCGCACCAGTCATTCTGAGGTTATTTGAAGCTTATTTTTTGCGAGCAAGCTTTGCGAAACTTGTCATTTGTTGAGCTTTGACACGGTGAATCCTAGCAGAGAGGCGGCGAATAATACTTTCGCGCGCGTCTCCATTGAATTAGCTACAATTATCAAATATCCAAGCATAGACAGAAGAGCCGCACATACTAAAATAAAGATTACTATCCTTCCCTCGCTTCTCATAATTAATCTCTCCATATCTCAGAACTAGGCAAGCAGTTCGAAAACTGCTGCACAAGACCCAGGAAGGAAAAGGAGAGACAAAAATGCAGATTTGTTGATAGTCATTCGAAATTTATTAGGAATTCGGTCCCAACCAGCCGCGGATTATAAGACGGTTTGTAAACAAGCTGATCCGCACGGCAGGCGATACATTGACACCATTCGAGCACATATCCTCAAGGCTCTTTGGCCGAACGGGCTCAACAATGCAAGAACGTCGAATGATGAGTATCTGTGTACGCGCCGCACGAATGTAGGACGAAAAGAATGAAACTGCTGCTTTTCCCCGTAGGTGTTTCCTAATAGGAAAGCTGACATCGGCCGCATTGATGGTGAAAAGCGCGCCCTATTTATCTGACAGCAAGGCGTAGTAGTGGAAGGGTTCCCCGCTGTAGAGTCGTCCCAGTTCACTGACGGAGTGCCAGAGCGCATTGGAGAATGGAGAGGTGGAATGTGCACTATGGACCGTCTGCGGAAGGAGGAGTTCCGTGATCGAACACCCGCTAAGCAAAAAAGTGCTAGAACTCCGAGACTACCGACGTAACGCAATATATGAAGCTTCCGATTAGGTCCTTCGATAGACTGAGAGATATGAGTTAATAAAACAGAAATGAAAGCACCAAAGAAGAGTTCATCCACCTCTGGGCGGTAGAAACCTTCCGTTCTAGTAATTGCACTGGCTTGTGCGCCATGCACATCCGCTGCTTCCGTGATCATCGAAGACTCCAATTTTGCTCTTCATTGAATGACAGCCGTTACGATGATGCAGACAGCTTAGCATATTACTTGACCTAAAACATCTACTTCATTTTGGAGGCTATGCGCAAACGCCGAACAAGAGGGACGCTAAGAGCTGACTTAGAGAGCGCGAAGGTGTGAGGTAGGTTTGTTATATGTATCAGAGGTATCATCATTTCGGAATTTGGTGTCACTGAGGCTTGTCTAATGGATGACTCTAATAGTCGACCCGTAATACTGCCCCCGTCGTACTAGTACGAAACTCCATGAAGATACTGGCACGAAGTCGTTGAAGAAAGAAAAGCTTTCGTAAATATTCGAGTGGCGATTCCCCTAACACTTGACCGCTTACACAACGGACAAGCGAACCCTCCTAGTCGTTGAATTCCTCCATGCTTAGGTGCGAAGGTCAACAGAATTACGCCTCAACCGGAATGCTTCCGGTCACCGTCTTCCAATGGCGTTCCGAGTCTGACCAACAGTCAGTGGCTATCTAATCCTTTTGCCGCAATGTGACCTGACACACTGAAACTGGACCATTTGATATGAGAGTCTAACCGGCCCTAACGGGCGGGAAGGACTTTCGGTGAAGCGTAAGAAGCGTACTCCGCAGCAGATCTTGGAGAAGTTGCGGGCCGTGGATGTGGAGTTGAGCTAGGGGCGTACGTTCGCCGAGATCAGGCGCAAGCTGGAGGTGAGCGAGCAAACACTGCATCATTGGCGCAACCAGGACGGCGGCATGAAGGGTCCCGAAGTCGCGCGGCTGAAGGAGTTGGGGCGGGAGAACGCGCAGCTGAAGTAGAACGTGGCTGAGCAGACGATGGAGATCGATGTGTTGAAGGATTTGAGCAAAAAAAAATGGTCTCCCGCAACGCAGGCGGCGCGCGATGGACAGAGCTCGGCGAGGCCCAGCCTGGAAAAAGTTCGAGTGCCGTGCAGCGTTACGCAATCGGCGATCGAAGCGATCCCTGCATATTGACTACACCCGGACTACAGACGCTCAACCTTCGAATCGTTCCAGGCCGCCTTCATCACGATCGCCCACGCAAAATCCAACGGACCAACCTGCTGTGGTCTCTGCCTGCTCCTGGATGCGGTGGTGATCGACCACGACCAGGTCAGCCTAGGTTGGTAAGCACCGCTTACAGCGGTACGCTCGAACCTTTCGTCCCATAGGCGAGCGACGCGTACCATTCCCCTCGTCCTTGGGGCGTTAGATCCATCAAATGCCATACTGGCGCAAGAGCGTCGATGCCGCGTTCTTTGATCTCCTGCGCCATTCTCGGATGGGCAGTATAGAAGTGCCGAACCGTGTTGTCCGCATCCTTCGTGAAAACCGAAATGCTTGAATCCTGGGCGCCGTCAGCGTCCTCGCCGCCCAGATCGAATTTAAACGTATTTGACCCCGCGCTCAACAAGCGAAGGTTGTTCCAACCCCGCGCACGCGCATGATCGCGCAACTCCTTCGGCTGCGCCGCAGCGACGATTGCAAAATCGATGTTCTGCGCGATGTGTTGCGCCACGCCGTTGAATCCGTCGATCCACATTGTGCACATGGGACACGGCTTGGTCTGTTTCTTGCCGTACATTAGGTGATAGATCACTAGCGAACGTCCCCTGTCCGTAAAAAGCTCACTCAATTTCACCCTGTTGGTGGGTTCATCACCTGCGTCTAGATCCGCCGGACCTTGGAGGAATTCGTAGTCCTTTAGCGCTGCCCCCTGCGGCAACTCGCGACGGAGCGCAGCTACTCGCTCTCCATGTTTCATTAATTCGATCTCTGCCAGGCGCAACTCCTCGCGCTTCGCGAGATACTCTGCGGACTCATTTGTTAGGTTTGTCTCCCGGTATGTTCCGTCCCTGAATTCATGAACCATGTCACGCCTCCTCATTTGGCCGACGAGGTCGCCGGTAAGTCTCATTAGTTGGATGCATCATCGAAGCTGAAGCGATTACTTGGCACGTGCCCCGTCACGTTCGCTATGGCACACCTCAATGATTGCCGGATGCGCTGCACGCTGGAAGAAGCTCGCGCCCGATGACCTCACCGTAAAGGTATGCGCCCTATGCGTCCCAGGACGCCGCCGAGCCAATCACCGCAGGCAGCAGCGGGTGCAGCCATGCGGATACCCACTGCGGAGTCGGCTTGGTTGAGGTCAGGGATACCCAGCCGAGGGAATGGCGAGCGCCTCGCCAGCACCTCCGTTGTTGCCTGGATGCACAGGCGCGCCTTTGCGGAGCGGTCCCTAGCCGATGCCGTGGACCATCTAGATCTTCTCGGCCAACTTCATCTCGTGCAGCACCATGTCGGCGCGCTGGTCCGACGTGAGACTGTTACTCCACGGATGCTGCATACTCTGCTGCGCGGGCGGCCGTGCGCAGAGTGTCGCACCTGCGAGCACTGCGGTGAGGCAACCTGCAACGGCTGGGGTGAATACGGTCGCTTCATCGTTAGGGTTCTTGAGCTCTTTGAAACCAGACGCTGAAAGCGCTCAACGCGTACCTCCCATAATCTTTACGATGCTGTCGTCACTGGCGGTCCAAGCCCTAGCACCGCTGTGTTCGAGCTTTTGTGTGGCCTCGGACCACTGCAGTTCGGTGATCTTGCTTTTGCCCTGTTCGTAGGCGTAGGTCTGGCCGTCGTCGCTATACAGCCTGAAGCTGCCGTCGGCACCGGGATATATTCTGACCTCTGCGATGGCTTGCTTCTCATTGGTGCTGAGCACCGGAGTGCCCAGCGGCAATACCGCTCCGGCACGCACGAAGATAGGCAAGGTATCGATGGGCGCGGGGACCGTGATGCTCTGACCGCCGTGCACGCGCTCGTTCGTCCAGAAGTTGTACCAATCAGTGCCTGCCGGCAGATAGACCTCGCGGCTGGTGCGGCCTTGTTCCGTCACGGGCGCGATCAGCAGCGCGGGCCCGAACATGTACTCATCGCCAATGTTCGCGACCTTGGGGTCGTTATCAAAGTCCATGAACAGCCCTCGCATGAAGGGCGCTCCCGTCTGGTGTGAGAAATAGCCAAGCGAGTAGAGGTACGGCATGAGCTGATACCGCAGACGCAGATATTTTTCAAGGATTGGCTCAGCCTGCTTGCCGTAGCTCCAGACCTCGTTGAAGTTGCGGCTGCCGTGTGCGCGCATGGTTGGCTGGAAGGTCGCGTACTCAAACCAACGCACGTAGAGCTCCGGGTAATCGTCGTCGTGGCCGACGTTGTTACGTGTGTCCGACGGATCAATCAATGGGGTGCGCTCCGGCTTGTGTGCGTAGGGGAGATATTGCCAGCCCCCAATGTCGGTGCTCCAGTACGGCATGCCGGAGGCGACGAAGTTGATGCCTGTCGGCACCTGGCGCTTGAGTGTGTCCCACGTGGGATGGATGTCGGATGACCAGAAGATGGCGCCGTTATGCTGCGCACCCGTGTACGCATCGCGAGAGAGAATCAGTGCGCGGCGGTCTGGCAGGTCGGCGCGGAAGCCATCGTAGAGGGACTTGGTGTGGAAGTATGGATATACGTTGTAGAACTCCGTGCCTGGGCCCACGGAGAGATAACTTCCGTTGGGAGGCAGGTCCGGCTCGGTCTCATCGGCCCAGAAGGCGTCGAAGCCCTTCTTGACAAAGTTCTCGCGGATCGTCTTCCAGTACCACTTCGCCGCGTCCGGATTGGTTGTGTCGATGTCGGAGCCAGCGCGATCGTAGGGCAGACCATTTGTCGGTGTGCCATCGGCGAGATGCTCAAACCAGCCGTTCTTCAACAGCTCAGCATAGTAGCGATCATCCGGCACGAAGCGCGGCCAGACGCTGATCATGGAATGGAAGCCAAGCTCGTGCAGCTCTGCATTCATGGCCGTAGGATCAGGCCAGAAGCGTGGGTCCATATCCAGCTCGCCCATCTTCGTGAAGTAGAACCAGTCCACCACCATCACGTCTGCGGGCAGATTGCGGTCCCGATAGCCGTGCGCTACGTCAAGCAACTCCTTCTGGGTGGTGTAACGCTGTTTGCACTGAATGTAGCCATATGCGGATTTGGGCAGCATGGGCACGCTGCCGGTCAGCAGGCGGTAGCCCTCGTAGAGCTGGTCGTATGTGTCGCCCGCGATGACGAAGAAGGAGACACGCTGCCCGACCTGCGAGGTCCAGCGCGTCTGCTCGTTGAAGGCGAAGTCGACTCGCGTCCTGGACGGATTATCCCACAGTAGAGCGTAGCCTTTATTTGTGACCACGAATGGCACACATACACTCGGACCGGCGGCGGCAGCGTAATCGTGCGCACACTCGAGCGAGCGTCCGCGCAGATCGAGTTGGCCCTGCTGATTCTGCCCCAGTCCGTAGTAGTGTTCATCATCGAGCGCGGCAAACGTGGCGCCCACCTCGAAAAAAGGATCATCACTTGAGCGGCGGTCGTTGAGGATACCGGCGCTGCCATCTTTGTGATTGGGAACGGCCATTTCCCAGCCTTGCATATGCACCAGAGGCTTGCCGTCCGCGCGATCAATCTCGACGCCGACTCCGGGAGTGGACCCGTTGAAGTATCTGGCGATATCGCCGCCGGTCCCGGAGGGCTTGCCCTGATGAAAGGCTGAGATATGCACACTCATCTGGCTCGACCGATACACGTCGCCGCCGGGTGATGCCGTGTCCGTCCATCCGGAGGATGGCGCTTTTGCTGAGATGCCGACACCTGGTGCCTTGAGGGCAGATGCCTTATCGAGGCTCAACGTGACACGCACAATGCCGGGCGCATAGCCTTCCACGACCACAGTTGCATCTCCTCGGCTCAGCACCGCCTGCTGCGCCAAGGAGGAGAACGCGCCCATACCGAACAGGAGCCCGAAAGCCAACCCACGAAGACAGGTCATTCTGCGTACGCGTTCACTTGCCTGCATGCTGCGACTCCCTGGGTTGTGCCGCCGGTTGGACTTGAAGGGTAGATTGAAGCCGGATGTCGGCTGATGACGCACCCGCGCGAAGCTCCACGTGATCGCGCTCCACGATAAAGCTGCCGGTCGCGTCACTCCAATATGCCAACCGTGACAGTGGCACGGCAAAGGAGACGTCGCGGCTTTGTCCTACGGGTATCTGCACGCGCTCAAAGGCGATCAACTGTTCCAGTGGTCGCGATACCTTGGAATCAAGGTGTTTCAGGTAGATCTGGACCACCTCAGCGCCGTCGCGATTGCCGCTGTTCGCGACTTTGAGCTTGATGTTGAGCTTGCCGGCAGACTGGCTCGCGGACAGGTCACTGTAGGTGAAGGCCGTGTAGCTGAGGCCGAACCCGAATGGATAGAGGGGCTTCGCTGCGCTATAGAGGTAGGTGCGGCCGTGGCGCAGATCGTAGTCCATCATGGGTGGCAGTTGATCGATTGACGCAGGCCAGGTCTGCGTCAGGCGACCCGCCGGGTTGTAGTCGCCGAAGAGGACACCGGCCAGTGCGCTGCCTTGCTCTTCGCTGTTGTGCGTCATTTCGAGAATCGCGGGCGCATGCTCCTGGGTCCATACGGTCGCGTAAGGAAAGCTGGTTTGCAGCACGACGATCGTATGGGGATTGGCTGCGACGACCTGCTTTACGAGCTCTTCGTCTTCCAGCGTAAGGCTCTTTCGATCGATCGCTTCCTTGCCTTCGCTCGGTAGAGCACAGACGTTCCAGCCGGCGTTGCAGGTGGGATGATTGCCCACAATGACGACGGCCACCTGGGACTTCGCAGCCAGTGCCGCAGCGGCGCTCATATCTTTCCCATCGGAGAAGGAGACGATATCGTGGGCAGCGCGTTGGCGGATGCCCTGGAACGGCGTGACGGCTAGCGGAGGTGTACCGCTATACCAGTCGAGCGCGACAGTATCGGCCCAGGGACCTATGACTGCGATCGACCCTGTCTTCGCAGAATCTAGCGGCAACGTGCCGCCCTCGTTTTTCAGAAGCACGATGGACTCAGCGGTCACCTGGCGTGCGAGCTGGCGCGGAGCCGCCTGATCCCACGGATCGCCCGTGGCCTGTTTCGTCTCGCCGATGGATGCGTAGGTGGAGTCTTCCTGTGGGTCGAGCATGCCAAGCCGCAACATCACGCGGTATACCCCGCGGAGATTGCCCGTGATGTCAGCCTCGGTGATCAATCCTTGTGCCAAGGCTTCGTGCACCGGCTTCTGGTAGTCGTCCAGAAACTGGTTGATGCCCGCATGAATCGCCGCCGCTGCTGCCTCAGGCAGCGTCTTGTAGATGTGATGATGCGTGACCATGTTGGTCAGAGCGCCAGCGTCGGTGCAGAGGATACCGTTAAAACCCCAGTCCTTCATGACCACCGCGCGCAGTACCGGATTCGCCGTCATCGGCACACCGTTCCAAGCGTTATAAGAGGTCATCATGGCGTTGGCGTGGCCGTCTTCGATGGCCATGCGAAAGGGCACCGAGTAGTACTCAAGGAAGAGCCGCACGTCGAAGTTGGAGGACGACCCGCCACGGTTGTCCTCGTTGCTGTTGGCGAGAAAATGCTTGAGCAGCGAGGCCGTCTCCCAGATGTGCGAATCCTTGCCCTGGAGTCCACGGGCGAATGCTGTGGCGAGTGTGCCGGTCAGCAATGGGTCTTCGCCGTAGCTCTCTTCACTGCGTCCCCAGCGCGGATCGCGGCTCAGATCGGCGTTGGGCGCTCGCACCACGAGTCCGCCGCGATGATATTTGCCAAAGGCGTAGCGAGTTTCGTACGCCTCTTGGGCTGCGGCCTGCTCGAGCAAGGCCGGGTCCCAGGTCTGACCCAGGCCCCGTGACTGTGGGAATTGTGTGGTCGGTATGACGGACAGGTTCTTGCCTTCCCAATGGCCGGGACCGCCGAGCGCCAGGCCATGCAGCCCCTCAACGTGGTTGGTACCGGCGACGCCGAGCCGGGGCACCGAAGGATCCGTGCTCAACGCATGGATCTTCTCCTCAAGCGTCATATGCGACAGTAGGTCCGTGATGCGTTGTTCAGCGTCCGCATGCGGGTCTGCATAGAGTGGGGCCGACTGCGCGTGGACCGCGCTGACGCATACAGCCGCCAGCGCCAGGGCTATACCGGCCGCACACAATCCTAAGGTGCTCTTACTGCTTGCGCGAACCGAGGAAGAGCCGAACGAAGCGTCGCTTACGAGGCCTTCGTTGCAGTCAGTTGGGCGAGTCGCCATATATGATCCCCCTTCCTGCCGTGCCGAGGTAGAACCGCCCGAAGATACGTGGATCGCCCGTGATGATGTTCGCGTTGCCATACTGGTGTTTATAGTCATTGATCCTTAGGAAGGTTTTGCCGCCGTCGGTGGAACGGTAGATGCATTCGGTTGCCTGCGAGAAGCCTTCGCTGACGTTGCTGCTTGCGACGCAGTTGCTATCGCTCGACAGCGTGCCGATCATGTAGATCGCCGGGTAGGTCTGGCCCATTGCAGCCGCGCCGAAGCCCATCGCGTAGGTCACATTGCCAGTGCCGAGCACAGGTGTGAACGTCTTGCCTGAGTCGGTCGAGTGACTCAGGCCATTTGAGGACGTGGTCCACAGATCGCCCTCGGCTGCAGGCGAGACGAAGAAGCCATTATCATTCTGGCTCGCAAGCTGTGACTGCATGGCGAAGCTCATGCCGCCGTCGACCGAGACATACACGGTCGCTGTACCGTTGACTGAATTGAAGAGATAAAACTTCATCGGGTTCACGCGGTCAGCTGCAACCGTGGTGCGGTTGGACGATGTCTGCGCCGGCGCTCCCGTAGACGTGTGCCACGTAGCGCCGTGATCGGTAGAGTAGTTGGCCGGGGTGCCTGTATCGTTCGGTGTCCAGACCAGGTTGGAGCCATCCGCGGCGACCGCGATCGTACCATCGCCCGTGGTGATGGCGGCGCTGGTGGCCGGGTTGATGGGCAGTGACGAAGAGGGAGTCCAGGTCTGTCCGCCGTCAGACGAGAAGGCCTCCTTCTGCACAGGATCGCTGATGTCGCCAACGCGTGCAATGTTCAGCGGCGCCTGTCCAGCAACGTCAACCGCCTGGCCTGAAGTGAAGAGCGGGTTCTGCTGCGAGTTGAGTGATTGCGTCAGCGTCGTATGCGTGAAGCCGCCGATATCACCTACCTCGCTGATCAGGTTCGCCGGTCCGGACTGCGGGCTCGCGAGTGCGGTGACCACGGTCTCCTCGATGCCGACCGCGCCGATAGACCAGTTGGTAGCGTTGCCTGGGTTGACCGCCGTCGTGCTGATGGTGACACCATCCACTGCAGTGGCGTTGGTGGTCTGCCACACGGTCTGGCCATCGCCATACATGACGTGGTTAGAGTTGAACGGATCGATGGCTAGATGGTTGAGCCAGTTGCCGGGACCGGCCGTTGCTGCGCCAAATGTGATCCAAGGCGAGAGCGAAGGATCGCGCTGGATGTTGGTGCCGTAGTTGACCCATGTTGCGCCATCATCGAGCGAGCGGAAGACATCGTCAAGAGGCGGCGGATAGTACTTGTTCAGCGTGGTCGTCATGACGGTGTCGGGATGCTGCGCATCGACTGCGATGCTGCTGTAGCCATACCCTCCATTACCGGTGGTCGGTGGCGTGATGTTGGTCCAGGTGCCGGCGGCCGTTTGCGTGGTGGGCAGCGAGTAACGCCAGATCTGGCCCGCGTTCACACCGGTTGGCCCTACGCTGTTACAGCCTGAGGTGCAGTTGGTCTGCACGCCGTAGCTGATGTAGAGATAGCGGTTAGATGGGTCAAAGCTGCTCGCGTTGGGATAGTAGCCGGTGGGTTGTCCGGCTACCGCAGAGAAGGTCTGTCCACCGTCGTTCGAGACATAGAGCCCGGTCGTGGGATCGGATACGCCGACGTAGACCGTCTTCGTGTTGCCGTTCGCCATACCGCTTGTGCTCAGGAAGTCTTCGAAGATGACGCCCACACCTGGATCGATGCTGGTGCCGGTGGCACCGGTGACGGGAAAAGCGGTGACAGCGTGAAAGCTAGCAGCCTGATCATTCGATTCGTACAGTCCGTTGAGACGCGTGCCGAAGTAGATGTGACGGCCGTTGGCGGGATCAACCGAGAGACGCTCGGCGGCGAAGCGGCCGTTGTCATTCGAGCCATTTTTGAAGGGGAGTGCGTAAGACGTGAAGGTGTTGCCCATGTCGCTGGACGAGAGGATGAAGCCGTTGGTGCCGAAGCTTTCGGTGTATTCCCCCACGGCCAGGTAGACGCGGGTTGGGTCTTTCGGGTCGAGCCCCAGGCTGTCGACACCGATGTTAAACCCGGAGTCGAAGCGACCCACGAAGTCCGTGATTGGCACCCACTGCTTGTCGCCGCCTGCCACATTGTTCCAGCGGTAGGCACCCCCGACGTCGGTGCGGGCGTACATCAGGCCTTGCGATGCGGGATGGAAGAAGAGGCCGTCGACGAAACCGCCGCCTACGATCTGGACGCTGTTGAAGGTGTAGTTGGGCTGCGTGCCTGCGGGCAGTGTGTAGCTGGCTGAGGCGATGTTGCTGTTGGGCGTGCCACTGACGACGGCGAGCGCTTCAACGATTGTCGTGCCAGGTGAAGTGATCGTAAATGGTGCGGTGTACTGGGTCGAACTGGTGGTAGGGGTTGAGCCGTTGGTCGTGTAGTAGACCGTCGCGTTGGCGGCTGAGTCAGACAGCGTGACGACCGGTGGCGTCGTAAACGTGCCGCCGGCGGGCGAGATCGCCGGTGTGGCCGCAGCCGGGATCTGGATCGAGTAGAAGCCATTGCTAACCACGCTTGCGCTGTAGTTCGGCGCCGTGGCGATGGCGTTGATCGTCGTGTTTTGCGAGACGGAAAGCGGACCCGAGTACGGCGTGGACGACGTGGTCGGCGCGGAGCCGTCAAGGGTGTAGTAGATCTTCGCGCCGGTGGTCGCATCTGCCATGGTCACGCTTTGCGTGGAGGTGAAGGTGCCTGGCGCTGGATTGAAGGTGGGAGCGACTGCGGAAGAGTTGATCGTGTAGAGCGCGGAGCTCATCGGGCTTGAGGCAGAGCCAGGTGTAGTTGCGAAGGCCTCGATCGTTGTGGTGCTGTTCACTGCGATGGGTCCGCTATACACGGTGGACGACGTAGTTGGATTTGTCCCATTTGTGGTGTAGTAGATGGTCGCGCCTGGCGTGTTGACGCTGAGCGTAACGCTCTGCGCGGAGGTAAAGGTGCCGGCTGCCGGGCTGAAGGAGGGCGCGCCTGCCGACAGGTTGATCGTGTACGTCGCGGCGGCCGCCGGGCTGGCCGCATAGCCGGTTCCGGCGGCGATGGCTTGAATGGTGGTGGTTGCGGAGATCGCGATGGGGGCGGAGTAGACTGCGGATGCTATGGTCGGGATTGACCCGTTGGTGGTGTAGTAGATCGTCGCGCCCGCCGAGGCGTCGGCCAGCGTTACGCTTTGCGATGAGGTGAAGCTACCGCCAGCCGGCGCAAAGGTGGGTGTCGCTGCCGGCGAGTTGATGGTGTAGACCGCGGCGGCGAGCGTGCTCTGGGGCAGGTTGGCCGCGACCGCGATGGCTTGGATGCTCGTCGTTGCAGTGACTGGAATCGCCGCGCTATAGGTCTTCGATGCGGTGCTCGGCATGGTGCCGTCGGTGGTGTAGTAGATGGTCGCACCGGGCGTTGTATCGGCCAGGGTCACATTTTGTGCGGACGTATACGTGCCGGCCGCAGGTGTGAACGTCGGCGTTGCCGTGGGCAGCGTGAGGATATACGGTTCTGTGACGATGGCGCTCGCAGCGCCACTCGCCACGGCAATAGCGTTGATTGTCTCTGAACTCATAATTGCGATGGGCGCGGAGTAGACCTTGGACGCGGTCGTCGGCGTTGAACCGTCCGTCGTGTAGTAGATGGTCGCGCCTGCGGCCGCGTCGGTGAGCGTAATGCTTTGAACAGAGTTATACGTTCCGGCTGCGGGTGTAAACGCAGGCGTTGCCGTAGCGGCCTGTGTTGGTGTAGCCGGGGTGCCCGCGGCAGGTGAACCGCTGGAGCATCCAGCAAACAGAAGTGCGGCCAGTACGGAAAGCCCAAACAGAGCGGGCCTTACGGTGTGCGACGATCGGTATGCCAAAGTCATAAGAGATCCTGTAAGGAAGAAGTGGTTAGAGGTCTTCCGTGGTGCATTTTCTGCCGGTGTCGTTCATCACTTACCCAAATAAGCGCGTCCTGCCTCCCCACCGCCGCCGTTTCGGCAGTTGCGGTGAGGAGGTCCGCGCCTTTAGTGAACCTGCAGACTAAACGTAAAGCTCTGTAGGACGTTCGTGTTGCTCGGTCCAGGTGTGCCGGTGAGCTGTACCGTGACCATCGCGCTGTCCGATGGGGTTGAGTTGTTGGTAGAGGCGCAACTGCTGAGCGAAGCTGTCGCAACGGCAGTCCCGATGAGGATCATCGCAACTGTTAGCAGACGAGGCAGCCGTTTGCCTCCGCCCAGGATCAGAAGCGTGCCCAGCATGAGCAGACTCGCCAGCCATGGCATTCCACCCCGCATCGGCGGCGCCTGACCGGTATTCACGGTGAGCTGCACGGCCTGCGGACCAGGAGTGACGGCGAAGTCTACCCCGCCGGGCGAGAAGGCGCAGGTGGCGTACTGCGGTAGACCGGTGCAACCGAGATAGACCGAGCCAATGTAACCCGCGATCGATGTCAACGTGAAGCTCGTCGCGGCGCTGCCTACGGTGTGCACAGAGAGCGACGAGGGCGCATTCGACAGTACGTAGGTGGGTGGAGAGATGAAGACCGGTGCACCTGGCGAGGTCGACATAGAGAAGTCCGGATCGCCGCTATAAACAGCGGTCACGTTGTATTGTCCGTTGGCGAGCGCCGTGGTCGTGAAGCTGGCGACACCGTTGGTCAGCGGTGCGGAGCCCAGGGCGGTCGCGTTGCCAGCCTGGAAAAACGAGACCGACCCGCTCGGATAAGGCGGTGTCGCGACGGAGTTTACGGTGGCGATGAACGTGACTGCAGTTTCGCTTGGCGTGGCGACGGTGCCATTGATGGTTGAGGTCAGCGCTGTGGTGGTGGGCGCGGTACCGATCGTCAAGCCGAGCGGTGTCGAAGCCGCGGCACTGGCAAAGCTGTCGTCGCCGCTGTACGTGGCATTGATAGTGTGCGCGCCACTGGAAAGACCATTGATGGTTTGGTTTGCGGTGCCGCTGTTGCTTAGGTTCGCGGGTGCTCCGGAGGAGAAGCCATCCACCGTGAACTGCACCGTGCCCGTCGGTTTGAGTGTGGATGCCATTACGGGCGCGACGGTCGCGGTCACGGTGAGCGTCTGGTTGAAGCTGATGGTGCCGCTCGGGGAGACCGAAAGCGCCAGCGTTGTGGGTGCAGAATTGGTGCCCGTGCCTGTAAAGTTCGCGCCAATCGGCGAGCCATTCACGGCGTTGCTTTGGAAGGAGAGGGTCTCCATGCGCGCGCCGATTGCAGTCGGGCTGAAGGTCACCGAGACGCCGCAGGAGGTGCCAGTCGCAAGCCCCGCCGCGCAGCCGTCGTTACTTGAAGCGGAGACGGCGAAGTCACCTGTGTTGCCAGCTGTCGCCTCGTAGAACGGCGAGCTGAATTTTAGTGCCGCATTGCCCGTGTTCGATAAGGTCAGCGACTGCGCCGCGCTGCTGGTGACTACATTAATCCTGCCAAAGCCGAGTGAGCCCATCGTACGCTGAATCTCATATGCCATCCCGCCGGTAGCGTCTGCTATGTAGAGATTACCGGCGCCGTCGAGCGTGATGCCCTTTGGAGCGGAGAACCCTGTCCCCAGAGCGACCGTGGAGTTAGTCGCAAAAGAGCCGGCCGTGATGGGAATCCCGGTGATCGTTGTCGAGCCTGTCTGGCTGATGAAGATGTCGTCGTTCGCGTCGACGGCGAGACCGGCGAGGTTGGCGAGGTTGTTCAGCACAGTGCTCTGCGAGCCGCTGGCCGAGACCTCCACGATATCGGCGGACATCGTATCCGCGATAAAGATATTGTTTGAAGCGTCAACCGCGATAGCTACGGGGGTTTTCAACCCGCTGCCAATCGTATACGTGGGTAGCGAACCCACGACACCGCCCTGGTTAGGCACCACAGAGACCGTACCAGCGCCGCTGTTGGCTACGAGCAGATTGCCGGAGAGGTCGAGCGCCAGGCCCATGGGCGCGTTGAAACCTGTCGCCACGACTGTCTGTGATGCCGTCTTGAGTGAGCCTCCAGAGAACGGCACCTCAACGACACGGTTGTTGCCGGTATCCGCGATGAAGAGGTTCCCGGCAGAATCGACCACCAGACCCTGCGGCATGCTGAGCCCGCTTCCTACCGTCACGGGCGTTCCGCCGCCCGTGGGTATTTCGGTTACGGTATTCTTCGCGCTGTCCGCGACGAAGACATCGCCTGCGCCATCGACGCGGATGGCGCTCGGTGTGGTGAAGGTGCCGAGGCTCGTCTGGGCGCCGGGGAAGACAGTCAACGCCGCGCCAACACCGGTGCCAGCGAGATAGCTCGTCGTCACGGTAGTGGTCGCGGTGTTAAGCAGGACGGCCCCGGTGTTCTTGCCAGGCGTACTTGCGTTCATGCCAATGTTGAGCGTGCAGGAGCTGGGCGTGGCACCGGTGCTGGCCGGATACGCGGTGTCAGTCATGCAAGTCGTCGTTGCGGGCGCCGCAGGGGCAACCGTGCTAAAGACCGTCGACGCATTCGGCCCTGAGATGTAGCTGAAGCTCGTCGGTGTCGTAGCCGCGTTGAAAGTGTAGGTGAGCACGCCAGGTGCGCTCGCGGTACCCACGTTCGACGATCCCAGGATAAGGCTACCGACGACGTACCGTTGCACGGTACTGGCGTTGAAGTTGGAAGCATAGATCGCACCCGATGGCGCGACACCCACGGTGTACGGCGCGCCTGCCGGAAACAGGTAGGTGAGCTGCGTCGGCGCCAGTGCACCGTTGACCACGGGGATCTCATCGATGGTCATGCTGTCGGTGATGAAGAGATCACCCTTCGCATCCACCTTCAGACCGTTGACTGCCGCGATGCCCGCAACCATCACCTGCGTGGGCGTGCTTGAGCCCACGGGGAGGTAGTAGATATTGTTGGCTACCGAAAAGTACACATCGCCGGCCGCATCCGCGGTGACGTTGTTGATGTCCATCGAGCCAAGCTGCGCAGGGGTCAGGCGCTCGGTGCAGGCACCCATCTGGTCGAACTCGAACAGGTACGGCTTGCCCTGGCCGGCTGCGAAGATGTTGCCTTGGCCGTCGGCGCTGACGTCCTGCCAGCCGATGTAGTAGCCGATAGCGGCGAAGTCGGGGCAGGTTGAACCGGTGGCGAAGACTGTGCCGGTGCCTGCGCCCGCGCCGGACGCTGCCTTGTAGATAGAGCCACCGTAGCTGGTGGTGTAGATGTTACCCAGCGAATCGACCGTGACGCCCTTGTTGTACGAGCCCGGCTGGTTGATGACTACGACGGACGCGCCGCCATTGGCCGGAAACTCGACCACCGTACCCGAGTTCGCGCTTGAGACGAAGAGGTTTCCGGCGGCGTCGAGCGCAAGCCCTTGCGGCTGGTTCAAGCCCGTGGCCACGGTCGTAGAGGAGCTGGCCACGACGGGCGCCGGCATAGTTGTCGACTGCGCGCCGGCATGCGGCGCAGAGAGAGCCAGCGATGCGACGGAGACAGAGAGGAACGACAAAGCGAACAGACGACAAGCCATGAGCTTACTCCTGGTAATGAGTGCAGTACGTTGTCACACATGGCGTCCTTGGCAGAGCGGCCATGCGTCCCGCGAGTTAGAAGTTGTACTTGACCATCAGCTCTGAGACGCGACGGCCCGTCTCATAGATCGCAGAGCCGAAGCCCAGCGAGGGGTTGTTGACGCCCTGGTTGAAGCCCGCGCCGATCGGATTGGTCTCCGTCAGCGTGTACTCGTTGGGGAAGTCGCCACTGAAGCTGGTCAACGCATGATTGAGGAAGTTGAAGGCCGAGAAGCGAAATACCAGGTTCTGCTCGCCATGAATGCTGAATGTCTTCTGTGCGCTCAGGTCGCTGGCAAAGTAAGCTGGTCCACGCAGTACCGGCAGCCGGTACGGCCCATTCTGCAGCAGGTTCGGTGTGCCAAAGCAGTTGCCGTTGATGAACTGGTGCGGCCCCCGGTTGGCGCGCGGATCGCAGAGCACAGCCGGCTGCAGACTCACGTCCGGTGTACCAAGATAGGTTGTGTTGTTGATCGCAATCTGGTTCGCGCCCGCCGGTCCAATGGTTCCGGTGATGTTGAACCCGGGAGAGTTCAGAGAGCTGACAATCGTAGGGCCGCTTTGGAAGTTCGTGATGCCTGAGACTTCCCAGCCGTTGGCAAACTTACCCAGTAGCTTGTTGTGCACTGGAGAGCCCAGCAGGAACGTGTAGGAGCCATTAATAATGTTCGCGCGGTCAAATGGCTGCAGGTTGTAGTTGTCCCACACATTGAACGGGTTGGCCGGCGTTCCGGTGCCAAGCTCGCCCTGAATGCCCAGCGCCTTGCTCCACGTGTAGTTGACGTTGAACAGGATGTGCCCGGTCTGGTGCGTCAGGCCCACCTGCAGCGCGTTGTAGTTGGAGAAGAGGTTGTGCTGCGGGACGTTGATAGCGCCGTACTGCACGGCCGCGGTATTCAGCGGACGATACTGGTTGACCTGCTGCGCGCCCGCGCTCGAGACCACGGTCGCGGCCGCGCCGGCACCGTTGGTTCCGTTTGGCGTCAGCACCTGGCCGGTGTAGGGGTTCGGCTTGTACAGACCGCCAATCGGGATGGCGTTGACGTTGTCGAGCCCGACGGTCTGGCTGCTGCCGTCGTTGTATAGGAAGCGGCTGTTATCCCCTACATAGCCCACCAGCAGATTGAGCCTGAAGGGCAGTTGCTGATTCAGCGTCAGGCTGTATGTATCGGTCAGTGGTTGTTCGTTATCACCTGGTGTCAACGCGTAGAACGATCCCGGCGCGGCATAGCCTGCAGGGTTGGCCAGGTTGATGCCGCTGGGGTAGGTGTTGGAATGGGCCAGCGTGCCTGAGGCGACCGGCAGATTCAGGCCAGAGATCGCCTTCAGGGTGGAGTCGCCGTAGGTCACGCTCTGCACGTTCTGCGACTCGGTCAGCGCGTTTGCGACATCGTTCCAGGAATCATGCGACCGATACTCACCCCAGCCCCCGCGCAGCACTGTAGAGCCGTTGGCATGTACGTCATAGGCAAAGCCGACGCGAGGCTCAAGGAACGCCTTCTTTGAGTTGTTGCCGGAGGTCGGGAGGCTCTTGTCAATGGCATGCCAGAGGAATCCGGGATAGGGGGAGTTAGCTGAGCTGCTGGCGATCAGCGCCGGGTTGAAGATGGCAAGACCACCGCCGTAAGAGTCGTTCCACAGCCCCAGGTGCTCAATGCGCAGACCGCCATTAATCGTAAGCCGCGGCGCGATGCGCCACGAGTCATTGGCAAAGAAGTCGTTGTTCCAGAAGTAGAGGTTCGTATCCGCAAGCGCGTTTGTCTGGCCATATCCGCCTTCAATGCCTTCATAATAGTTAGCGACTGCATTGCCGGAAAGCGTCTTGGTCGTGTTGTCGGCATCGGTGAAGGTCGTACCCGCGCCGCCGAAGTAGTAGCTCTGGATGTAGCCGTTGGTGGTGACGCCGGTCGGCTTCTGGTTGTTGGTGATGCGCTCGATGTACACGCCAAAGGTGGCGGTGTGCTTGCCCCAGACCTTGGTGAGCGTATCGCCGCCCTCGGGGTCGAACTTGTGCGAGAAGAGTGGCGATAGCGAGTAGTCCGGGATCAATTGCAGCGGCAGTCCGCTGGCAGTATCGTAGGACTGAAGTGAGGGCAGCGTGTGCCGGCTGTTGTTGTAGGCGCCCTGGTAGGAATAGCTGGTCAGCGGCGTAAGGTTTTCACTCTTGAAGGCCGAATCCAGGTACGACAGTCCGCCGTAGAGCTGATTGGTCAGCGTGGACGAGAAGACCGTAGTCAGGTTAGCCGCGGCGCTCTCGGAGTTGATGGTATTCTCGCCACCGCCCGGAACGTTCAGGCCGCCTTCGTTGTAGAAAATCATGTCCGGCTCGCCGCTGGCGCCGCGCTCCACTGTGTACCGGCCAAAGAGGTGGTTGCGGTCTGAGATCGTCAGATCCACGCGCCCGGTTACTTCATACAGATCGTTGTTGACGAAGTTCTGCGACTGCCAGTTGTAAGGATTGTTGTTGGTCGCTACCTGGTTCGGTAGCGGCATCGCGTTGAAGATGGACTGGAAGCCGGCGTCCTGATACTGTCGGGGAATGATGCCCGGCTGTGCCAGGACAGTGCCGTCGATGGCTTGTGTCGGGACCATGTCCACCAAGCTATAGGTTCCGCCGGCGTAGAGTTGGGGTCCCAGGTAGTTCTGCAACTCCGTGGTGGTGAAGATGCCGTTGCGCATGTTCGCGGTCGGCACAAGACCGTGCACCAGCGCGCCTGCTGCGCTGCCGTAAGCGTAGATATTGCGCTGCACATAATCTTCCGCGCCAGCAAAGAAGGTCAGCCGGCGTTTGTGGTTGAAGCTGGTGCCGGGGATCAGCACCGGACCGCCGATTGCAAAGCCCGGATAGATCTCATGGTCCGGATCCTTCGCGGACATCGTTGCCTTGGCCAGCGCGTCGGTCGAGTCCAGTTGCGAGGTGCGCGCATACGTATAGAGCGAGCCATGGAAACTAGCCGCGCCGGACCGGCTCACAACGCTGACCACCACCGGCCCGTTGGCTATATCGGCACCGAAGTTTGAGACCTCGACCTTAACCTCGGCTACCTGATCGTAGTTCACGGTCTGGGTGGCGGCGCCGTAGTTGCCCGGGTCGGTGATGTCCGCGCCGTCCAGCTTCAGGCTGACGCCGGAGAGCGGGTTGCCGTTGGCGGAGTAGTTCCCCAGGGCGCCGTTCACCGTGACCTGCGAGGGGTCATACGCGGCGTTGCTGCCCACGCCTGACCCACCGCCTGTGTTGTTGATGGCGAAGCCTGGCAACGTCTTGAACAACTCCGTGACGTCGCGACCTTCGATAGAGAGGTGCTTGATCTGCTCTGCAGTTATCAGGTCGGAACGCTCCCCGGTGTCGAGCGGCACGTCGTTTTCAGCCGTGATCGTGACTGTCTCAGCCTGGTTGCCGAGCTTGAGCACAAGCGACGGCAAAGTACGGCTGTCGGCGGGGTCTAGGTGGATGCCCCGCTCGCTCAGTACCTCAAAGCCCCCGGCAGTGATTGTGAGCGCGTAGTCGCCTGACGACACACCGGCAAAGGTGAAGAAGCCGCCACTGTTTGAGTTGATTGTGCGCGTGTCGCCGGTCGCCTGGTTCTTCAGCGCGATGGATGCCTTGGGAACGACCGCGCCGGACGAGTCCGTGACCGTGCCGGAGAGCGAGGCCGTAATGACCTGTCCGTAGGCTGCCACGGTTACAACGTCGGCACCAGCAGAGAACAGCAGACAGACGATGAGCACAACGGCTTGTAGAAAACTCACGTGAAAAATATGTTTCGGGTGCGTCTCGTTCATCTTGGTCTCCGTAATCAGGCAGCGTCGTGCGATCATCCGGCTTTTGCTTACGCCGCTTTCTATTTTCTTCAGACCGCAACACAAGACGCGTCGCGAGGCTCCACACACAAGGAGCATTACGGTTCCGTACCGTCTAAGCCCTTTATCATGTATGCGTTGACAGTGACTTAAAGGAGGAGGTACGATACTCTCCGTTGTCTCTTATCACTAATGGAAACACTTAGTCTTCCCCGCCACCCGGCACGAAATCCACGTCACGCCGGCGCAAAAGGCGGACAAATAATTGATGCCGAGGCCGTGCGCGAGGTTCTGGACGAGGTGCTGGCCAGCGCGCCTTTTTGCCATACGCAGCAGTGCAAGAATTTGCTTTGCTACATCGTCAAGCACTCGCTCTCTCAGGAAGAACACCTGCTGCGCGAGCGCGTGATCGGTGCTGAAGTCTTCGGCCGTCCGCCGAACTATGAAACTGGCGATGACCCGGTGGTGCGCATCCGCGCGGCCGAGGTGCGCAAACGACTGGCGCAGTTTTATCAATCCCTGCCCGACACTCACGCGACTACGGTACAGATCGAGATACCGTCCGGGTCCTATCGCGCCGTATTTCGCTGGCGTGAGGGGCTGAGGCCAGCCGCCGTGCCGTCGCCCGAGCTTGCCGAGCACGTGGTAGATCTGCCTGCGGCAGAGGGAGCGCCCGTGCTGCCGGTGCCCCACATCGTGCCTTCGCTACCGGTGCCTGTCATCGTGCAGCAAGCCGACGTGAACACTCGCTGGTGGAAGGCATATTCGGGGCTCTTACAGCTGATGGCGGTCGTGCTCGTGCTGGTAATTGCGGCTCTGGTATACGCCCTGGTGCCATCCGCAGAGATGCGGGCATTCAATCGTTTCTGGGCACCATGGACGGGTAACTCCAAGCCCATCATTTTCTCCATCGGGAGCAATGCTGTCTACCGGCTCTCGGATGAGTTCGTCGACAGCTATGCGCGTGATCGCAAGCTTGAGAACCACGGCATGGAGTTCTTCGTCCCCACTGGCCCGGATACGGTCATCAAGGGCACCGACGTACGTCAGGCACGTGACAGCTTCGTTGCACTGGGCGATGTGGACGCGGTTTCGGCGCTCGTCGCCACTGTCACGCGCTTTGGCCAGACGTTTCAGGAACGTTTCCCGAACGACATCTCGTTTGCAGAACTTCGCGACACGCCCACAGTGCTGGTCGGCGGCTTCAACAATCCGATGACGCTCGAGCTGACCAAGAACCTACCGTTCGTTCTCGCCGCACGTAACGAGATCAAGGAGACCAAGCCGGGCGGCCGCCAGTGGATACTCAAGGCTTCCAACGACTCGCAGGACACAGAGGATTATGCGATCGTCACGCGGCTGGCTCAGCGCAACGGCGACGCGCCCATACTGAGCGTGGCGGGCATGGGCCAGTACGGAACGCTGGCCGCAGCAAGCTTCATCTGCAATCCCGCCTCAGTTGCGCAGATCACCCATCGGCTGTCAATGGGATGGAGCAGCCGCAACCTGCAGGTCGTGCTGCACGTCCGTGTCGTAGATTTTAAAGCACAACCGCCGGAGATCGTCGCACTGCAGGTCTGGTAAAGGGGTCTTTGGAAAAATCGGACGGAACGTCCGGTTAGTGAGCCTGGATCTTGGCCAAAGCCAGGATTCGATAGACGGTTGCTTCACCGACGCCGAGCAAACGGTTCGCGGCATACCGCAGCTTTCTCATCCCCTCACAGCAGGTATGCTGTAAGTCGCTGATTTGATTACCGCGCACGTTTACTAACGTGCTCTATCGTCCGAATTCTGGCGGGACCCACCAAGCGACTTTGCCTCGCTAGTGCGCACCCATGTTTGATTGCTACTGCGGGATTACCTTGCCATCGGCGTCCACCAGGGTGATGGGGCCGAGGTCCAGTTCGCGCAGTCCGGGCTCGATCTTGCCGCGGTCGCCGACCAGGAGAAGCACGGCTTTGTCCGGGTCCGCAAAGTGCGCGGCGGCGGTGCGCACTTCAGCAAGGCTCGCGTTGACAGCGGCATCCGACTCAGTCTGCATAGCGCTCATGGGGAGATGCAACTCCCAGAGGTAACCCATCGCATTGGCGGTCCCGGCCAGCGTCTCGAAGGCGGATGCGTCGTCGCGCCTGCTCTGTTTTCTTGCGTCCTCCAACTCGGTCTCAGTGATGGGTTGTTTACCGCCGAGCAGCCGCAGTTGTTTTTCGAGTTCAACCACCGCTTCTTTTGTTTTGTCAGTCTGGACAGAGCCGGATGCCGTCAGCTCTCCTCCATTTGAGAAGAGGGCCAAGCCGGAGCTGAAGCCGTATGTATAGCCTTCTGACTCACGCATTGCGGTGAGTCGCGAGTCCCACATGCCTCCCCACACGTTCGCGACGATATAAAGTGGGTAGCGCTCCGCCGAATCGGCGCCTACGGCCGGGAGCATCTGAGAGATGTACGTCTGCGGCGCATCCGGTTTGTCGATGAGGTAGACGCGGCCGGCGCCCTGAGGCTGGAATGCCGGTACGGACTCAAAGTGCGGAGCATGGCCTGACCAGTCCCCGAGATATTTCGTCACCACTGCTGTTGCCTGTTCGATAGTGATGTCGCCTGCAAAGAACACTGCGGAGTCGTCGGGCTTCCAATAGGTCTGATAGAAGCTGCGAATATCTTCCGGGCGCAGGCTTTCGAGGCCTGCCTTGGTGGCAATCGGGTGGGCATAGGGATGGTCGGACCCGAAAAGAATTGCCGACGCAGCACTGACGGCCATTTCACCGGCGTCGTTCCTGCTCTGTGCGACGGCACTCTCCCAAAGCTTGACGTTGGTATCCACGTTGTACTGGATGAAAGAAGGATGGGCCACGACTTCGCTAAAGATGGCGAAGGCGGGATCGATATTTTTTGAGAGTACGTCGAAGTTTAAGGATGCCTTCTCATTGGTGATGCCGGAGCCAATAGTTGTTGCGCCGAGGCTTTCCATGCTGTCACGCACCTGGGTGGCGGTGCGGGTGGTGGTGCGTCCCATGGTCACAGCGGTGACAACGGCAAGACCGTCTTTACCTTTCGGGCTGAACCTATCGCCGGCCCGCGTGGTCAGCAGTACGGAAATCTTGGGTACGCCCGTCCGACGCGCAACATAGACTTCAAGGCCATTCGGCAGTTTCACCGACTCAACCTTCGGTGCGATCAGCGGCGGATCTGGATGGACTTTGGGAGCGACTGTCCTATCCAAAGTGGCGACGTTCTGTACCTGCGCCAGATCTGGATGGAAGCGGATGAGCACGCGATTCTTTGTATCGAGCCACTGGCGCGTAGTGGCCTTGACGTCGTCTGCCGTGATATTCGTAATCTGGTTCCAGCGCTGAATGTAGTCGGATGGATTGCCCGCGAAGGTCTGGCCCTTGTTGAGCATCTCAGCCGTGGTTTGCAGCGTGTCGAACGCTGAGAGTTCGCCAAACTGGAAACGGCCCTTGGCTGCTTCGAGTTCGTCGGGCTTGGGTCCATCTTTGGCAAGCAGCGCTATGGCAGCGTCGATCTTCGCTTCTACTTCGTCGAGGGACACTCCTGGCCGCGCGGTCGCTTCGACCGTGAAGTCGGAAGCGTCTTCGTCTGCACTCGAAGACACGTCTTCTTCCGAGCAGGGGTGCTTCTCGCTATAAACCAGGTCTGCGCTCAGCCGCCGGTTGAGGACCATTCGAACGAGCTGCAGACGCATGGAATCCGGAGAAAAATAGCTGGGAGTCGGCCAGGCGAGATAGAGGCGTTCTTCGGCAATGTGATCGTTGGTGTCGACATTTTTTTCGCCCTGCAACTGCGTCGTCCAACGGGCCGGCCGCGCGATGGGTGGGGCCGGCGGAATGGGGCCGAAGTATTTCGCTACCCACTGCTTTGCCTGGTCGGTGTCGAAGTCGCCCGCAATAACTATCGAGAGATTGTTGGGCGCATAGAAGGTGGCGAAGAATTCTTTCACTTCGTTTGCTGTCGCGGCGCGGACGTGATCATGCGTGCCGATGACCGAATGCGCATAAGGATGTCCCGCAGGGTAGAGGTTGTCATGCAGGTAGACATCGAGCAGGCCGTAGGGTTCATTTTCCATTCTCTGGCGGCGCTCGTTCTCGACGACAGCGATCTGGTTCTGCAGACGCTCCTGGGTGATGGCTTGCGGCAGCGTGGCGAGCCGGTCCGATTCGAGCCAGAGCGCATATTCCAGGCTGCCGGCGGGTACTGTCTCAAAGTACTCGGTGTAGTCTTCCGTGGTGGTGCCGTTCCCCGTACCGCCAACCTTTCCGATCAGCGTCATGAAATGCTCAGGCGCATCCTTTGACCCTTCGTACATCATGTGTTCGAAGAGATGGGCGAAGCCGGTGCGATCAGTCGGTTCATTTTTTGAGCCCACGTGATACCAGAGGTTCAGGTGCACGCTGGGAATCCTATGGTCGGGTACGAGGATGACCTGAAGGCCATTTGGCAGCTTGTAGGATTCGTATTGGATATGCGGCGTAGCGGTACCTGCCGAGGTGTTGGCGGTTTGCGCGAATGCCGATGTCGCAAGCGACAGGGCCAACGCGATTGTGGCTGTAGTTAGATTGAGCACCTTTCTATGGATGTTTTGCATATCCGACTCCTTGCCAGAGAGTAGAAAGTTTAGGGATTTATATACTTCACTCCCTAAACTTGGGAGTTTGGCTGGCTGTTTAGGCGATATTGAACCAACGGGATATAAGCCACATTTCAAAGAATCCGAGCAAAGCCATGCTAAATCGTGGTAAGCCCCTTCCTGCTATTGCGAAAGGAATTGACGCCAACGCTGCCAATTCCGCAGTCCACCATCCGGCCTGAAACACGTGGAACCTGTATCCATGCGGCACCGCCCATATCCACTGATCGGCGGCAAAGAATACAGCGGGTGCAATCAACAGCAAAACACTCACGATATTCAAACGGGTATTCGGCGAAGGAATGTAGCGGCGGTTCATGCCAGCTATGCTCTCAGGCTAATGGTGGTGAATGCAAGACCTCCTACTTTAATCTGCCAAGCATGATTTTTTGATGCCTCGCGTAATCTCTAAACTTGCCATGACTGAAGACGCGGCAGCCATCCTTGGTTAGATGATGTACTTGTATCTCGCCCCCGATGAAAACCTGTTCGGTCTTAGGGTCTTCGTTAGCAGGTAGCTCTCAAAGCGATAGCCTTAAGGTAAGCTTTACTCGGCCTTCCCAACCGACCGTTCCTCATAAGCCTTTTGGAAGAGATAGAAGGCTTGCTTCTTTTTGCCGTCCTCCGATATAAGTCCCTTGCGATTGAAGCCGTCCTGCAATTTCGGAATGTTGCGGGTGGGCGAGCGGAAGTCCATCAGTACCCACGGAACGAGGCCGCGCACTTGGGGAATCTTGTTGATCATGACGAACTGATGTTTGTAGACGTTGACTTGCTGTTCCTCTGCCCAGCGCTGGTCTTCGCCACCATGATTGCCCTGCTTAGCCTCAGCGCCGAACTCGGAGAGTAGGATTGGCTTTTGTGGAAGCGTCCACTTGATATTGTCTGCGTCTTCTGGACGCATCAAGTACCACCCGATGTATTCATTTTGGCCAATGACATCGAGAGCCTTGGCTAATGGATCATCCTCTATCATTTCATTCCCCTGCAGATGAGGACCGAGGATAGCGGACGTAATGGGGCGCGTGGGGTCGAGTCTGCGAGCTTCATTGGCGAGGTTGGTGAGGAACTGGGTGCGGGTAGGGTTGTTGGGGGTCTCGTTCGACACGGACCACAGGATGACGGAGGCCTTATTTCGGTCGCGGCGGATCATCTCATTGAGCATGTAAGTTGCCTTGGCGTAGACCTCGGGCTTGTCAAAGGAGATGTGCTGCCAAAGAGGGATCTCCGACCATATCATGATGCCATCGCGGTCGGCGGTGCGCTCCATGCGCTCATCATGCGGGTAATGGGCGAGGCGGACGAAGTTGGCGTTGAGGTCCTTAAGAAAAGCAAAGATGTTATTAACGTCTTCGTCGGTACAGGCTCGGCCAGTACGATAGGGAGCCTCGGCGTGCATGTTGGCGCCCTGCAGGAAGATGGCTTTGCCGTTAAGGAGGATGCGGGTGCCGTCAACGCGAATGTCGCGGAAGCCGATGTCATCTGTGATGCCGTCCTGACCAGAGGCTAGTTCGACCTTGTAGAGTTTTGGCGTCGCTGGCGACCACAGTTCGAGCTTGGTCGCCTTGACGTCGAAGGCCGCGCGGCCCTCAGCGTCTGTCTCGAGAGTCGTGCTAACCCCGGCCTCGGTTATACGCAGGGTGACAGGAGTTCCTGCCGCAGCGCCTTCGACGTGGACATAACCTGTGAGCCTATTGGCATTAGCCGCCGAAAAGGAGCTTTCGTGCTTCAGGTGGACGTCATAGTCGTCGATGAACTTCATGGGAAGCGTGACGAGGGAAACATCGCGGGTGAGTCCACCATAGTTAAACCAGTCGATGCCAACGGAAGGAATGCCATCCATTTCGCGGGTCGAGTCGACGGCAATAACTACAAAATTGCTACCCGGTTTGAGTGCTGCGGTAACTTCACAGTCGTAAGGCGTAAAGCCGCCTTCGTGATCGCAGATGCGCTTTTGGTTTACCCAAACGAAGGACTTGTAGTTCGCAGCCCCGATGTGGAGGAACGTCCGCGTGTTGGGCTTGGGCTGGAAGTCGAAGTCGCGTTGATACCAGATAACCCCCTCGTAGCGGAAGAGAGTTGGGTCTTGGGTGTTCCAGTCACCGGGGACCCTTAGGGTGGGGGCTGTGGCGAAGTTGTACTCCTCATTGTGTGCGCCGCTATCGATATTGGGATGGGTGTTGAGCGCGTAGCCGTTGTCGCGGACCTTTCCTTCAGCTGTATAGAGAGCCCTAGCGGGCGGCTGGTCTACTAGGTAGTGCCAGTCTCCGTCAAGGGAGATGATGGAGCGATGGTCGACACCGACCAGAAGTGTTTTCATTGGTTGCTGTGCGAGTGCCGGAAAAATAACAGCACAGACGGCGACGAAGAGAAATGCGTTGCGGCAGCGTATCAGTCCGCGTGCAAATATGTTTGAGAAACGAGTCATGCTAATTCACCCTCTGGTCGGATTTCAAGGAATTTAGAACAAAGACATGAAAGAAAGAGCAAGACATCTAGCGGCAAAGCGCAGCATTCGATCGAACCTCACACTCTGGTGTGCTCAGGAAAAGGAAGTAACAGGTCATACACGAATGCCCAACTTTTGCTCAAGATAGCTCTTGCTAATTTTGGCCGACTCGATGGGCGTGCTGACAGCGCCGACGTGCTCGCCGTCTAGTTCAACGATGCCCCAACCGTGAAAATTAACCGACTTGAGCGCTTCAAAAACAGCTGGAAAATCAAGTCTTCCCTGCCCCAACTCGACAAATTCATATCCGCCCTTCGTCGGGGCATCTTTAACATCCTTTAAGTGGAGGAATAGCAACCGTTTGCTATATTTTCGGACAGCAGCGGCAGGATCACCGCCGCCTTGCAGATAGTGCGCGGTATCCAACTCAAGTTTCACGTATTGTGGATCGGCCTCATTGAGAATCGCTTCGAGACCTTCTGGGGTTTGACTTATCGTACCCATGTGATTGTGAACGCTCATTTGGTGGCCTAGGTCGGCAACGCGCTTGCCAATCTCTGTGAGGAATCGGCCCTCGTACTTGGCGTCTCCGGCAGAGAAACTTCCACCTTTCGATCCAGCTGGAACTATCTGCAGATAGTTGCCGCCTGCTTCGTGCAAATATTTCGCATTCTTCATATGCGTATCGATCGTAGTCTGGCGCAGTTCAGGATCAAGAGGCGCTGTGCCACTCGATAGGGCGACGAAGGTCAAATGACGTTGCGCGAGCATATCGCGAAGCGCGTGAGGATCGGGAACCTCGGTGACCACATTTGCGCGAAGTTGAATTCCAGGAATCCCGAGAGTGGAGAGATCGTTGATAGCCTGCGTATCTTGATCATGCCAAGCGATCGCTGAATAGCCAATTTTGAAATCCACACCGCTGCTGTTTGGAGGATCAGCGAGAAGCGCCGAATTCAACGCGGGGCATAAAATACCCGCCCTTGCGAAGGCCTTTGAGGACAGCGTAACAATCGCACCCGATGCTGCCAGGCCAACTAGGAACTCACGACGCGATTTAGACATTTACTGCTCCTTATTTTTGGAAAGCTTAAAATTTTCATTATCGGAACCAGCGCCACAGTCTCCCATCAGATAGATCAGAGATCACGTAAGGTTCATGTTCGTGATGAGCTAAAAGATGAGTTTTGCTCCAAATTGAAGCTGCCGTGGAGGATACGCACCGTTGAGCCGCCCGAAGGAGGTTCCGTCCGTCGCAGTCGTATCCAGAGTGCTGTAGTTGGTATGGTTCAGAGCATTGAAGGAGTCAGCCTGAAGTTTGAACTGGACTCGCTCTCCAAAGCTGAAGATCTTCGATAACGTCACATCGGCCTGCTGCAGACTTGGCAGAATGACGCTGCCCACTCCAGCCGATCCAAAGCTTCCAGCAGGAGCCGCACTGAACGCCAGCGGATTGAGCCACTGCGCCTGATGGCCTGAAAGGGTGAATCGGTTGTCTTTGGCATACATACTTCCGCCAAGGTAATTGGCTCGGCGGCTGCCAGTCGAGGTGTTGCCCGTAATGGTGTAGTAAGGCCCGCTCTGCACACGGACTACAGCGCTGATTTGTACGCCACCGATTCCTTCGCGTAAGAAGACATTATGTTTCCGGAAGGTGGGAAGGGACCAGACAACAGTCGAGATAAAGGCGTGCTTGCGGTCGATGTTGGTCTCGCCATAGTTGTAGGAGAGATTCTGCCAGTTTTCCAGCGTTGCTCCATTGCTTTGAGAATCTCCCAACGCCTTGGCGAATGTATATCCCACCGTGAAGCTAACCTGGCCCGTGCGTTTGGAGAGGTACGCCTGCAAGGCGTTGTAGTTGGAGTTGGAGTCGCTACGCTCTTGGGTAATTGTTCCGAATCCTTTGTAGGGATTGAAATAATTCGTGCTGTAGCTTGGATTGGCCGCTACTCCAGTGAGGTCGGGGAAGTTGATATTAGGCGCGCGCAGCTGATGGTGCCCTACGTTGCCAACATAAGTCGTCTCCAGGAGCATGGCATGGGGCAACTGCTGTTGAATGCCAAAGCTGAACTGTTCAATGTATGGAGTCTTAAGATTTGGATCAATTGCGTTGATAGCTGCCTGAAGGCTTGTGTCATTTGGCGCGCCTGTCCCTAACGTGCTGAGATTGCCATTGTCGAATTCGGAGTATGAGAGAAATGGTTGAATGTTTGTCTGGCTGAAGGTGATATTTCCCTCAGGCCGGTAGTAGAAGCTACCAAAACCACCCCGAATGACTGTGCTATCTGAAACCGAGTACGCGAAGCCAAATCGTGGCCCTAATGCGCCATGCATGACATACAAGCCACGCGGAGCACCAGCAGGAATCAGTGGGTAGGCTGCGGTATTGACGTTGAGAACTCGGTCAACCTGATCGGCAGGGATGCCGTTTCCGGCGCGGACCAGACCGTTGAAAGGGTTGCCGGTACCTGGAACCACCGTACCGTTCGTATTGACTGTAATGGCGCTAACGGCCGAATATGCCGACGGATCAAAGTTCGAGATGTTGTTGCCTTGGGTATACATCGGCAGTATGAGTTGGAAGCGAACGCCATATTCAATACTCAGCTTCCGAGTGACCTTCCATGTGTCCTGGGCGAAGGCTTCTGGTTGAGTGAAGCGAAAGTGACCATTGGGATTACTGCTGGCTTCAACGTAACTGGCGAAGTTTCCCAGCAGAGCATCGGCCAAGGCGTTGCCTGTGGTGTTGGGATCGCTGGTCGCATTGAAGTTGATTTGGCCAGTGTAGTAGGGCCTACCAAATTGGTCGATGCGATCGCGCGCGACCATTCCTCCCACCTTGATAAGGTGGTCGCCCTTAACGATGGAGATAGTGTCAGACACCTGAATGTCAGTGGCAGGGTCAGCCGCAAGCGCGAAGTTTGGCCCCTGTATGCCGGCGTATGGCGTGCCTGAGATCGTTATGGCGGGAATGCCGTTAGGAAAGTTCCCCCCATTCGGATAGAGCCGGTTGTATTGGAATCCAAATGTTGCCCGTTCCCAATTATCTCCCGCCGGAGTGATGTCTTGCGAGGCATAGCTGAAGTTTGCCTGGGCCTGGTTGATGATCGTTGGCCTGATGGTCCAGGTCTCGGCAAGAAGATAGCTCTGACCAGGGCGTGCGCGTGTAGTTGGCGTAGTCGGGAGAATTCCGGTGTTCGAAAAAGTTCCGAATGGATCTGTCAGCGTATTGTGATCACTGATCCACCGTCCATAGATGCTGTTATTTTTATTGATAAGGAAATCGAGACGGACGACATCTTCTCGAAAATCGAGGGGATTGAGAGGCGTCACAGTCAGGTTGTTCGATGCTCCGGTGAGATTGGTGTATTGACCCAGTTGGTTCTCGACGCTGAATACATCTGCGATAGCTTTGCCATCGGCGGACATCATGCCCGAGATATTGTTGCCGGGAATAGGCGTCTTAGTTCCCGGATAAAACAGCTGAGGTAAGCCAGCAAAGTTTCCCGAGAGCAGAGCACTGCTTGGTGTCGTGAGTACGGTGGGTGTCTGTTCCTGCCGAAGTCGCTTCCACTCTTCTCCCACGAAAAAGAACAGACGATCCTTAAGGATGGGTCCCCCCACACCATAACCGAAGTCATTGAATACCAATTGCGTTTTGAAAGCTGAGAAAAAGGGCCGTGCATCGAAGAGATTATTACGGAGATATTCAAAGATAACGCCATGAAACTGGTCAGTGCCGCTTTTAGTGACAATATTGAAAGCGGGTCCGGAAGTTCGCCCGTATTCGGCGGAGAAATTAGATGTCTCTATCTTTACCTCCTCAATGAAGTCTGCTCCAACGTTGTTCATAACACTGCCGTTGCTTCCGGGATTCAAGTTGAAAGCTCCGTCTACCGTCAGATTCCCCGAGTCGGCGCGATTGCCGTTGATGGCCTGATTGTTGGCTGCAAGACTAGTGGTGACGGAGAAGATGTCCGGATTGGTTACAACAGCGCCCGGTATTAGCGTCATAAGCTGGGTGTAGTTTCGGCCGTTTAGCGCGAGATTCTGAACTTGTTTCGTATCGATCACATGCGAGAGTTCACCGCTGGTCGTATTAAGGGTCTCTCCGGCAACGGCAGAAACGGTAATTGCTTCGTTGGTGCTCCCGAGCTGTAGCAGAAAATCGGCGGTGAGGTGGGCGTCGGCACTGATGATGAGACCGGAACGAGTTTCACCTCGAAATCCGGGCTGCGCAACCGCGACAGAATAGGTTCCGATGGCAAGGTTGGTCGCAACGTAAAAACCACTACCGTCAGCTTTGACAGAGCGAACCGCCCGCGTATCGGCATTTGTGACGGTGATCGTAGCATCCGGGATCACGCTTCCCGTCTGGTCGGTGACATTTCCGGCGATCTGACCCAAGGAGGTCTGTGCATACAGCGACACCGTGCAACCAAGTATCACCATGAGGGCGAAACTAATTCCGATTATTCTGAAACGTCTGCGAAACATTACGCCTCCGGAAAGTTGTCAACTAAGGGACGAGAAAGTAGTGCGTATTCGGCTGCTAACTGAAATATCAGTTTGATTAAGGTATGAGGGGAAGCCGGACGGGATTATCGCAATAGCCTTGAGTTCCCCACGGTATGGAAGATGCACTCGATCCAATCGGACCGTCATCGGCGCAGCTCTGCAAAGTACGGACGACCAGCCATTAGCTCGGCGGAAATTTTGCCAGTTACCGAGTATAGGTCGGACCGCATAACGAAAACCATTCAAAAAATCACCTAGGCCGTCCGCGCAGTCGGAACTAACCATCCAATAAGAGTCCTCCGAGTTGCGTTGTGGACCGTTCCCGGTCTGATTTAAAAGCGGCGTTTTTGGAAAGATTCCAAATATGTGTGATGACCAAAGTGCCGCTCCACACTGTCATCATCGTCCCCAGCGAAATTTGAACGGTTGGACCATTTTTTTTTAAAAACTCCTCTGGTAGGACAAATTGAAACGCAATAATTGATACATAAAGTTCGATATTCCTGTCAATGATTTGAGGTACTTCGCAACCCCGACGGTCAACGAGGAACTGAAACCGCTGCCCATCCCGCCTGCTGACTGCCGTGCCGTCGTCGGGGGGGGAAGTCTCGTTCGGCGCGGTCACCACGTAGACGTCCGACAGATGCTCTATACGCGGGCCGCGGTGATATTGAGGGTCGGTAAATGGGCGAACATTGGTCGTTTTGCGATTAGCAACGGAGGGGCCGAACCCTGCGGAAGCTCGCCACCCGCCCGATGACAGAGACGAGCACAGGTCCGACGGTGATCATGGTGCGCGAGAGCTGGAATCTCACAGATCTTTACATTCTCGGGGGACGGTCAAAAGTGTCGGCCTTCATTGCGTAAGACGGCTGTGTCCGCTTGCAAAGCTCAAAAACAGGTGCTATATGACGCCGCTTAGAAGCTCAATCCTTCATTCAGCACATGGGAACGCTCGCAAAGTTTTTGATGTACTTATGAGATGGGCAGCATTTGGCATTTTTGGGCTGCGACCCAGGTGCCTCCAGCGAACAAATAACTTATCGGAAGACGACCATGCCGTCCCTTTCGCAATACCCTTAGACGGTTCTTGCGGAAATCGAATTAGGTCGGTCGGATTGCATAAATAGCAAGCATCGTGGTCCCCGTGAAATGGTGGAACCGAATCCGGAACACGCATACTGAATCTGAACTGCCGATCGAGTAGCTTTTGTGACAAAAGTCCTGTTGCCCACAAAGCTTTGCTTAAATGCTCCGTGAGCGCGGCTTCGGGCCTTGGAACGTGTTCGAGGCATTGGTAAATAATGTTAGATCATAGTCACCCTGTCCCATGATTGGGTTGTGTTATGTAGTATGCGAAATCGCTTCATCGAACACCGGTACGTATTCTCCTGCGACTCTCTGCCATTGCTTAGTAACTCACAAGATTCATAACACGTCACCGTTGGTTTACCGCGAGGTGGTCGTGGGTAGTTTCACAACACTCCGTGTTTCTAACAATGATCACCGCGGGATCACTTTACCTGTTGAGTTGTCACGCATAGTTATACCCTCCACCTACGTCGCCAAAGGTGACAAATTATTCTGCTGTTAATTGTTGCAGGGTATCGTCGCTTGAGTTACCCTAGCTGCAACCGCAACAACTATAAAACCGATCCATAACACACGCTGAGATCTACGTAATGGAGGTTCCAATTGCTATTCCGATTCCCAAGTTGATTGTTAGTAGGGATATCTTCTTGGACGACACGCCCTCTTTAACCACGTCAAGGACAGGGGCCGAATAAGAGTAGATTTGTCCCTGCTTACCCAGATGATAGCGAATTCCAGCATCTCCTCCACATTAGTCCTTTGAATAGGATTCAATGGCGACTCCTACGCTAATCGCGGCTCCGTTTACCGTTGAGACAGGCCAGCTGCAAACTTGTCCACCATATCTTGGGGGCTGCATCGCCGCTCATGACCACCTCTACCTGCTGGGAAACAAGAGCCAGCCAGGATGTGCTATACCTAGCCGATTAGTGGCTATGCGTACCTCCCGCCTGAGCTTCATTAACAAAATGGAGATGCGGACATTTACGCCCAGCTCCATTCGGTTAGCGAAACCTGCGTTTGCGCTCGCAGTTCTACTTGTGCCGCTAGTGAATCTTCACGCCCAACAACTATTAACTTCTGAGGCAATGACTGTACGGCCCTTACGTCTCGACAACCCGCTAACTATCCAACCGTATGACTTATCTTCTCTGAATATCCCTCCGAGCCATCTGACACATGCTGCACTGGCGCCCATAGACCACGCATCTACCGCGCCACGGAAACCTCCAGTGCCTGATCGTAGCGAGGAGATCCTAGGATCAACCTACATCCCCGTGGACAGCTGGATATACCCCGCGCTCTTACGCTTGTACTCACTTGGCTATCT
The DNA here is from genome assembly GCF_051013355.1 of Tunturiibacter lichenicola. Lineage (GTDB taxonomy): Bacteria > Acidobacteriota > Terriglobia > Terriglobales > Acidobacteriaceae > Edaphobacter > Edaphobacter lichenicola_F. Next base: position 476,169 of record NZ_CP132945.1, read on the forward strand.
CGATACGGCATTTCTTAGTATGCGTCCCTGGACCCGTCGTAGCGTGTTGAATATGCTAAATAAGACATACAATGACGTGCGGCTCGGCGATAGCGATGAAGCTAAAGAAATATTCGTTAGGGTGGATCGCGAATTGGGGCTCGGTTCAAGTTCCCGGCGTCTAACTTCTGATGGCCTCGAATACGGTCTCGCCTCTGTTTATTTTGGTGTACAACAGTTAAGCGGAACGGTGCTGCGCGACAGCTTTCATCTAGGTCAGACCTTCATAAGTGATTACGGCCGACCCTACTCAACGGGTTTCAACAGCTATGACGGTTTTTCAACTATCACGGAGGCCGGACCCTTTTCCCTATACGTAAGAAGCGAGTACCAACACGCTCCTCCCTACGAGGGATACACATTCGCGCTCAGTCAGTCGCTTTCGCTCAGGGATGGCATTCCATATGTGGGTCCAAACCGTCCACAGGCAACGATTCCAGAAGGACCTCTTCCCTCTCAAAACAACTTTCGCGTACTCGAGGCAAACTTATCGGCACATTTGTTGAACCACGAAATCTCCTTCGGCAAGTCTGATGCGTGGCTTGGACCAGGGCTCGGCGGTGCGATGGCCTGGTCGAACAATGCGGAGAACATGTATACGTTCCGAATTAATCGTGTTGAACCGCTCGACATTCCTTTGATTAGCAAGATTCTCGGTCCAGTACGGTACGACTTCTTTATCGGGAGCCTGAAGGGCCATACTGACCCGAAAGATCCGTGGGCTCACTCAGAAATGTTTTCTTTTGCGCCAACAAAGAATTTTCAGTTTGGATTCCAGCGCACAATTATTTTCGGAGGCGAGGGGCACGCTCCTGTCACGCTCCATACCTTTCTAAAGGGTTTCTTCGACATTAACGATACCAGCGTCGCGATAAAGCTTACCCGCAATGACCCAGGCGCCCGCTTTTCTACTTTCAATTTTTCCTACCGTCTACCATTTGCCCGTAAGTGGGTCACTCTATACGCCGATTCAACAACACATGACGACGTAACACCAATCAGTGCACCACGGCGAGCGGGCTGGCTATCCGGTGTTTACCTCTCACATCTGCCCTACGCCTCGAAACTGGATCTGCGCGTCGAAGCAGTTTACACAGACTACCCTACGACTCGCAGTACAGGTGGTGCAGGCAACTACGATGAGGGGGTTCAGCGGCAGGGATATACGAATAATGGGTTCATCATGGGTCACTGGATTGGCCGGGAAGCAAAAGGCGGCCAGGCTTGGCTTACCTATCACCTTTCCGGTAGCGAATGGATAAGCCTGCAGTACTTGAACAAGAAAAACGCTAAGGACTTCATTCAATTGGGTACCACGCAGAACGCCTATCGTCTGGATTTGGTTAAGCGACTTCGACCCGACCTCGAATTAAACGCATACGTGCAGGAAGAGCTCTGGAAGGCTCCAGTCTTCAAACCCGGCCTCCAGTCGGACACGACTGGAGGGTTCCAGGTCATCTGGCATCCACAGTTGAAGTCTAGACATAGCATTTACTAGATCGTGGGCTACAACTTACCGTCCTGGATCATCCTTGACCAGGGAAACATAGTTATGGGGAGGCTATCTGATGAGAGTGATGTATGTTGACCAGACTGGACAGCTCGGTGGGGGTGAGCTGTCTCTACTGGATGTCATTAAGCACTCTCCTTTTCACTCCGAAATCGTGCTGTTTGACGACGGTCCTTTTCGTACGGCACTTGAAGATCTCAATGTTCCTGTTCACCTGCTTCATGGGGGATCTCTATCTAAGGTGCGTAGCGAAACCCGCCTGAAGGCTGTGCTTGAAGCAGGACCTGCTTTCTTCGGCCTCCAACGCCGCCTAGCTAAGCTAACAGCCGGCTTCGATGTCGTCTATGCGAACTCGCAAAAAGCGTTTTTGGTTAGCGCTGCTACTCGGAGGAAAGGCCAATTGCTGATCTGGCATTTGAGAGATATGCTCACCGCGGATCATTTTAGCCCTATGATGCGTGTAATCGCGGTTGAGGCTAGTAATCTAACTGCCTCTATTGTGATCACTAATTCGCAAGCTACGGCGGATTCTTTTGTCCAGTGTGGCGGCAAGCTTGAGAAGGTGGTGGTCGTATATAACGGCATTAGCCCTGAGCCCTTCGATGCTGTGACCGAAACGATGAAGCAGTCTATGCTTCAGGAATTGGGACTTAGAGGTAAGTACCTAGTAGGAGTTTTCGGGAGATTAAGTCCGTGGAAGGGACAGCACATCCTCCTTGAGGCGATAGCATCTCTTCCGTATGCGCACGCGGTCCTCGTTGGGGACGCTCTGTTCGGAGAAGACTCTTACGTGGAAAGCCTGCGTCAGCGGGCACAAGCACCGGACCTAGAGGGCCGTGTGCACTTTCTAGGCTTTCGCAAGGACGTTTCTCTCCTGATGAAATGCATGAATATTATTGCTCACACGTCTACGTCTCCCGAGCCCTTTGGCAGGGTTATCGTCGAGGCCATGCTCGCCGGACGCCCAACAATAGCTTCACGCGCTGGTGGCGTCCTTGAAATTGTGAGGGGCAATGAGACCGGCCTGCTCGTACTCCCAGGATGTCCTTTAGATCTTTCAGCAGCCATTCAAAAGTACCATGCACACCCAGGCCTCGCGAGAAGAATTGCGGACGCCGGCAGAGAGAGAGCAATCAATCATTTCTCCGTGCATGCTATGGCGGACGGAATCGAGGAGGTACTCAGAAACTGCATGGCTCGTGAAGAGATGCCAATACTAGTTGATTCATTGTAGCAATTCAGGTCTCCGCTCTTTAATCAATCACAATAGATCTCTCGACGCAACGAGACGAATGAGCTCATTACTATATATCGCCAGGATTTCGATAGGTTATCGTGAATCAACGAATAGTTGTCGGACATTACAGGTACTATAAGAGATATACCATTCGGGAGTGTGCCGGCCTACTCAAACTTCGCGACCGTCGTCGCGATTCCGATTGCCGTTGAGATTTTATCCAGATTAATTATCAGAGCTTAAGACTGGAGCATATTTTGAAAACAGCGATTGTGCACGACTGGCTTACGTCGCCGGGCGGAGCTGAGTGTGTCCTCGAGCAAATGATAACTCTGTATCCAGATGCTGACTTGTTCAGCGTTTGCGATTTTCTAGATGCCAAGCATCGGGGCTTCCTCCGAGGGAAAAGCCCCAAAACAACGTTCATTCAGCATCTGCCTTTCGCCGGCCGCTATTACAGGTCCTATCTCCCGCTTATGCCATTGGCGATTGAGCAGTTCGATCTCACTTCGTACGATCTGATCATTTCCAGTTCCTATGCTGTGGCGAAGGGAGTCATCACGGGACCCGAACAACTTCATGTCAGTTATGTGCACACCCCCGTCCGGTATGCGTGGCACATGCAGTATCAATACCTGCACGATAACAATCTGGAGAACGGGATAAAGAGTTTATTTGCAAGGGCGCTGTTACATTACATCCGCACCTGGGATCTTAGTTCCGCAGCCGGTGTTGACGTATTCCTCGCTAACTCAGAGTACGTGGCGCAACAAATCCGGCGACTGTATCGAAGGGATTGCGACGTTCTATACCCTCCAGTCAATGTCGAAGAACTCCCGTTCTCCGCCCATAAACAGGAGTTTTTCCTGACTGCTTCACGGCTTGTACCTTACAAACGCATCGAACTAATCGTCAAAGCATTTGCACAAATGCCGACCCGCAGACTAGTCGTCGTGGGAGACGGTCCCGAGCGAGAGAATGTAGAAAAGGCAGCGCTGGGACATAAGAATATCGAAATCCTCGGCTACCAAGCTAAAGATAGACTGCATGAGCTGATGTCACAAGCGAGGGCCTTTGTGTTCGCGGCCATTGAGGATTTTGGCATCACCCCGGTTGAGGCTCAGGCCTGTGGGACGCCGGTGATTGCTTTGGGAAGAGGTGGCGTACTCGAATCCATCCGCCCGTTAGAATCACGCGTTCCTACCGGAGTTTTCTTCATGGAGCAAAACGAAGCTGCAATCATCGCCGCCGTCGAATGCTTTGAACGTGACGGATCGCGGATAATGCCAGAGAACTGCAGGAAGAATGCTCAACGCTTCACTTCAGAGCGCTTTCGAACCGGTATTACTGAAATCGTCGCAGAACAAATGCGTAACAGACAACGCATCTTTTATCAATCAACTCCCTATCGATCGTCGAGTAACGTAACGTCTTCGGTAGAAACATTCTGATACGCTCAAGGCAAAGATCATCCTTTCAACCGCAGGCTAAAATTGGAAGGAGCTTAGAGTAAATGTATTGTTTACCGTCCGGCGACGAGTCACTGTATCTCGATTGGCGCAAGTATTTTTCATTTGAATAGGTCAATCCAATGAAAAGCAGCTCGCTTCGCGTCTGACGCTTCACATCAAGTTGTTGTGAAATCTTAATAGGGCCGCGCCTATCGCTAAGAGCATGGCTTCTCGCTGGGAAAGCGCGTCCTTTCAGGCCTCGTGGCTCGTTGCGTGCCTGAAGTCGTACCAGAGGAATCGCTGCCGATGGTGCGGTATTCATTCGCTAGACCGGACCGCTGCACAATGGTGACGCGCTGGGGCCAACTGAGGGATGGCAGAATTGCATCCGCCGTTCCATGTAGCTCGATGATGAGGTCCCAGTTATTGGTCAGTTCAAGCATATCGGGCCGGAAGAGAACCACTTCAAAGCCCTCACAGTCACAGACGATAAGAGCTCGCTTGTTCGCAAGTTGCCACATGTTTTCTACCGTGAACAGATCGGCCATTTGGACGAGATGGGAGACTCCGTTGTTTTTGGCCAGGAGAATCGAAGATGACTTCTCCGTTGGTTCGGGTTCGAAGGCCAACACAGGTACCCCAGCAATCGGGCCAGGCCGGCAGCGTAATAATCTTCCGCACTACCTATCAATCACGCAATCATACTTACGACTAGCAGCGGTACGGATGAAGGGATGAAGCTCCATCTCGTACGATGCGAGGATCTTGGGACAGACCACCTATTGACTGCGGCGTCGATCGGATAGATCAGGCCAGCGAACGGTCCGAACTGGACAACCGTCCCATTTTTTTCGGTGTGCTGCTTGACCTAATCGAGGAGGCCGTTCGAGGCGAGGAACTTCACTTAAAGGTGGCGGGGCCGAACAGCCTGAATGCGTTGAAAGGGCGAGGACTAAGAAATTTCTTCGCCAACATTTTCAATGGTTGTTTGGTTAAAAGAGCCGGGCTGTAACTAACGTGCCACCCCGAGGTCTCGCTTACGACCTACGGTACTGTTGTCCAAGTACTTCTTCAGGGCGAGAAAGTGCTTCTCGTATAAGTTCCAGGTCATCAGCGCTACGCCGATCGATAGGATACCGACGATGGCCGAGCTGAAGATCGTGGCAGCGACAGGATTGTGGATCGTATTCATAATCCGCTCGATCGGCAACTTCCGACTGATAAGGATTTGGATAGGGACGTGAAATACATAGAGCGAGTAGCTGTACTTTCCGAGGAATGTCATAGGCCTGGAGCGGAAGATCGCCACCCACTTAGACTCGGTGAATACGGTGGCGCAGACGATCACCAGAGAAAGAGCAATCGCGAGCACAGTGTAGCCATAGGTCATAATGGCGGGGGCACCCAATCTGAACTGTATGACCAAAAAAAGCGCGAGCATCGGTCCAACAGCAAGAGGCGCTATCTGAACCAGACGCTGCCTCCATTCCGGCAGGCTCAGGAGAACGCTCGCCGCGCCGCCGATCGCGAAGGAGTCGATCCGGCAAAGTGTGAAGGTGCCAACCACATATCCTGGGAAACCGTGATGCAACATGAAGGTCCGCAGTGCGAGAGCCACGACTGAGATAATCCCGACGGCACCGAGGAGACGCTTAGGGCTGAGCCATAAGATGATGAGCGGCCACACGAGGTAGAAGTGCTCCTCGATGGCAAGTGTCCAAAAGAGGTTGAGCGAGGCTGTCACGTAGTGGCCCTGCACCAGAATCGCTAGGTTAGTGGCATAGAACCACGTCCAATGCAGATCGCTCGCAGCCTGCGCTGTCTTGCTGGCACCAAAGTTCACGATCTTCAGCCGGACGACAAGCTCGTAATAAAGGAACAGGTATAGGTAGTAGAGGGGGAAGATCCGGAGAGTCCTCCGACCATAGAAATTACGAAAATAGTAGGGTAGGACCTTATTCCTATAAAGAATGCCAGTGATTAGAAAACCGGATAGGCAGAAGAAGACATCCACACCGTAATGTCCGAGTGCGAGAACGTGAAGAGCCGTTGTGTATCCGAAATCAGGAAGGGTGATCGTGTGGAGGATAAAGACCAGCAATATCGCAAGACCACGAAGACCATCTAGAGCTACGCTGTGGTTCTTGGGAGCGACACTTGTCATGAGAGCTTTTGGTTTATTTGGGGTTAAGTAAGAATTTATTAGGCGGCATACTTAGTCTAGCAAGATTGGTTTGTAATCACCTAATTGAATAAGATCGCCGTCGAGGCTGTGGGTTGTGGGACGAGAGCGCCTTTGCTCTTTCCAAGCGGAGAGCATCAAATCCATAGCCTGCCTGGGGAGGCCTATACTCTGCTGGGTGCCTTATTTCGCCTTTGCCTTGTAAGTGGCTGCATGCACACCGGACGCTGCGGGAACCTGCACCGGCTGGGGAGGCGCAACCAGGTACTGTTCGATCCGGCCTAGCCGGTCTTCCATCGTGTTCTGGGTGCGAATGACAAAGAAGTAACCGGTGTAGTAACCACATCCAACCGAAAACCTCCGTTAAGGATTTGACTGACCCTCATTCAGTGGGAAACCAGGATCGATGCCTTGTTTCTCCCTATCTGACGACTACTATTCGTATGACAATGCCTGGATCAGGTCTCGCTTGGTAGCCATCCAGGCGGCAAGAAAACCGGCGGACAGGAAGCTCGCCGCCGAGATCACTCCAGCGCGCATCCACCAGTCATAGGTGACCCGCACTGACGTGCCCCCCTAGGAGTTTGTTGAAAAAGGTTCCATTCTTGGTCTGATTGCTGAGTCAGATCGTCTATAGAGTTATGCGTGGAGACGAGCGGTTGCAGGGTGGGATGTTCAGCTATGTGACGTTGGAGCAGCGAGTACCCGAGGACCATCCGCTGCGTGAGATACGCAGGCTAACGGATGTGATTCTGCGGTCGTTGAGCGCGGCGTTTGATGAGATGTACTCGGCCTCTGGCCGTCCATCGATCGCGCCTGAGTATGTACTTCGGGCGCTGTTGCTTCAGGCGTTTTACTCGGTCCGCTCGGAGCGGCAACTGGTGGAACAGCTCGACTACAACCTATTGTTCCGCTGGTTCGTCGGTCTTGGCATGGACGACGCGGTATGGAACCATGCGGTGTTCTCGAAGAACTGTGAACGGTTGCTAACCAGCGAAGTGGCTCAGCAGTTCTTCGCCGAGGTCAACAAGCAGGCGAAGCATTTCATGAGCGATGAGCACTTCACCGTCGACGGCACCCTGATCCAGGCCTGGGCGTCGCAGAAGAGCTTCCGCAGGAAGGATGGCTCAGAGGGTGACAGCACGAACTTCCACGGCCAGCAGCGCAAGAACGAGACGCATGAATCGACCACCGATCCGGACGCCAGGCTCTACAAGAAGAGTTATGGCAAGGAGTCGCATCTGGCCTATCTCGGCCATGCGCTGGTGGAGAATCGCAACGGTCTGATCGCCGCCGCGATGGTTACTCAGGCCGATGGCTATGCCGAGCGCGAAGCCGCGCTGTTGCTGCTCGAAGAGAAGCAAAGAGGCAGTTCAAAACGGATCACCGTCGGTGCCGACAAGGCCTACGACACGAAAGACTTCCTCCATGCCGCACGGGAGCTGAACGTGACCGCGCATGTAAGCAAGAACGAGAAAGGGCGCCGCTCGAACCTCGACCGCAGAACCACCCGGCACCCTGGATATGCGATCAGCCTGAGCCGGCGATGGCTGGTCGAGAAGAGCTTCGGATGGCTCAAGCATATCGGCCCCCTCCGCCAGGTGAAGCTGCGTGGACTGCACAAGGTGGACTGGATCTTCGTCTTCAGCTGCGCCGCTCACAACCTTGTGCGGCTGCCGAGGCTCATCGCACACCAAGCGGGGCAAGGCCCACAGCAGCAGTGCGCCTGAAAACACCCCGTTGAGTGTTCAACAGGGTCCGCAGCCAGAACCACACAGAGAAGACTCAATCTAAACAGCCTTGCAGCACTCAAATATCCCCTTCGCGCTTCGACTATAACCCTATTTCAACAAGCTCCTAGATCCGCACATCCGCAAGTATGATTTCGGATTCGAGGAGGATTGGCATGAGCAGGAGCAAGCATAGCGAAGCGCAGACTATTGCGGCTTTGAAGCAAAGTCGAGGCAGGACGTACGGCGGACGACGTAGCCCGAGAGTGCGGTGTGTCTAAGCACACGATCTACGCTTGGAAGTTCGGTGGTATGGACGGCAGTGAAGCGCAGAAGCTTCGAGCACTGGAAGATGAGAACGGGCGACGCAAGCGGCTAGTGGCGGACCTCATCTCACTCCATTCACAATATATCGCGTCGCGTAACAGAGATTTAGGGTGATAATTTTTACTCAAATCGTAGAAATGACAGCCGCCGGTATAAAGAGGTAAGTTGTCGTTTAGGTCGCGTTATTCAATGGTCAAAAACTGGCTGCGCTTGGCGTATTCACGGTAAGATCGAGAAATTAATACTTGGGCCGCTCAATTGATGCCGGCGCATATAGGGATCATTACCTATAAATCTACCGTTGTATACTGGAGCGCCATGACGCCAAGTAGAGTCGCACTTCCTCCGGTGCTGATCGTGTGCTTTCTAAAGACACTCATGCATCCCTACGACCATACTTTTGAAGACTTCCGAATCTACGAGACAGCATCCATGCTCGTGCGTGAGCACCGCAGGAATTTTATTTATGACGGCGCAGAGACAGGCATAGATCCTCAGCTCCGATTCGCCGATCCGCAAAGCTCTTTTGCCGGGGCCGCGCAGTCCTTGAGGTGTAGATCAGGTCCGGCTGTATGTCTATCCTCCGCTTTTGGCTGACCTCATTTGCCATTCACCTTTGTGAACTTTCTAGAAGTGGGCAGACTGTGGACCGCTTCGAATTACTTACAGTGCCGTAGGTCGAGACCAAGACCCGCGGATGACGCGTTAGTTACAGCCCCGCCCTTCTGAGATCAGCGATGTCTAATGTTGAGCAACTATGTGTGATCATCGTTCCCTGTTTCAACGAACAAACCCGCCTGCCGATAAGCCAGTTCTCATGCTTCATCGAAGCAACGCCGTGGGTTCGATTCCTGCTCGTGAATGATGGGAGTGCGGACTGCACTTTAGCTGTTTTGAGAGGCCTTGAGACAAGATATCCAGCAAACGTGGGCGTACTCGACCTGCAATCCAACGTCGGGAAGGCGGAAGCAGTCCGACAGGGATTGCTAGAGGGAATCTCCCACGGCCAGGCAGCTTACGCGGGATTTTGGGACGCGGATCTGGCGACCCCCCTCGAGTCGATCGCGGACATGAAGGGTGTGCTCGATGAGGATCTACAGGTACAAATGGTCTTCGGGGCGCGTGTACGGCTCTTGGGCCGTTCTATTCATAGAAGGGCTACGAGGCACTACTTGGGCAGAGTCTTTGCCTCCGTCGTGTCCCTCATGCTAAGACTCCCGATCTATGACACGCAGTGCGGCGCGAAGCTATTTCGCATCACGCCCGATCTGTTACAGATCTTCGGCAAGCCATTCCATTCGAAGTGGATCTTCGATGTGGAAATCTTGGCGCGATTCCTTTACATGAATAACAACGACATTCACTATGTTTCAGCGGCGATCTACGAACTCCCTTTAAAGAGGTGGGAGGATGTAGGGGGGTCTCACGTAAAATCGAGAGATTTTCTGACGGCGATACTAGAACTCGCGCATATACGCAATACGTATCTTCGCTAGCGATGAAGGCCGAGGCCCTTGCAGGTGTGGCGTGACGTCGACGGATCCAAACTTAAGCATCCGACACACTCAAAGCGGTCGCAGAGCTTTTTGCCATATATCGGAACTACTTGGAAAGCAAGGAACTAGTGTCGTTATCCGGAACGGGAAAACGGTCTTGGCCAGCAAAGGTAGCTGTCATTAGCATTGCACCATCTTTCTTTCGCAGAGAGACTAGATAGTCTTATCCCGCAATTCCGAGTTCCGGAGTACTAGCCGCCTCTCCTCTCCACCAGCGTGTGCCACCTATTATGGGGCGGTTCTTCTGCTGTGCCACAATCATTAGCCATTAGCGCATTGCCGTCTTCAAAACTCTTACTCTAACTGCGCGTCACATTAGAGCGGTGGCTTTGCCGTTAATCGATCCGAACATACTCATCGTATGCTTCCCGAACTGAGCCATCGGCATTAGCTACGGTCTTCACCTTTGAATAGTTTTCCCATTCAGCGTCAAACGCGGAGTTCTGCCGCAACCAGTCCAAAGCGTTTGCGCCAGCTGGAAGCGCATTATCAGCTCGGGCGACAAAAATAAGCTTGGGCTTCCACGAGGCTATATCCGCCACTATCGCTGATTGCAAGTCTCTGGTGAGCTGCAGACGCGTCGTGGGGGACATACTCTTAAAGGGGCGACCCGGTTCCCGGTGCGCCTCTTCATTCAAGGTAAGAGCAGGAACCATCCAAAGATGAGCAAACCGGCTTCCCCAAACCAGATTCTGGTCTAGTATGACCTTAAAGGGAGGCATCGACACCGAAATTAAATACACAGACGTTCCAGGGGGACACGGCAATAGCTCCTTCGCGATCGTCGACACTGTAGAAAGACTGCGATCTTTCTGTACTGTCAACCTTCGTGCATTGTAAAGGAGCGATGCAGTCCCAGCGACGACCAGCAACCCAACTACCGCGCGTGAGACTCGGACTCTGATTCCATGCTTAACGACCCAGGTGCAAGTTAGATCTGACGCCATCCAAAGAGTAGCTAAGATTAGAAAAGCCCAAGCTGGCAGCTGTTGGTAGGCCCATCCCGTGTGTTGCAAGTCATACGCAAGAGAGGAACCCAGGCTGCAAACTAATAAGCCAAAGGAGCATCTCGGAGTCTTCATATGCTTTCTAAGAGCAACACAAATTACAAGTGCGGTTGCCAGGAGCTCGAAATGATGGACATTCTGATGCGCGAATAAGAACCAGGCACTGTGTGTTCCCATCGCCCAATACGTATCTAACATCATCGGAAGTATTTGTGGCATGTAGGAGGGTGAAAACAACACAATTAGCGGGATATACGCTGCGCTAGTCGCGATCAAACTCCCATTTTCAATGGTGACGAGTCCCGTGAGTCTTTTGTTCCAAACCAATACAGCGACCTGCACCAACAGAACAACCAAGACCTGGTGAGGCTTCAGACAGATCGCAAGACCGGCAAAGAATCCGATCAGGATACGACGTCCATTCGTCATCGTTGGCAGGATATCTCCGAGCACACCTAAGACGTAGGGCAGTAGGAGTACAACTACAAAATATTCCTTCTGCCCGAAATTGGTCATGGTGCTTGATATCTCACCTGGTCTTCTTTGCAGAAGGAATAGCTCAGTGACGACCGTGCAGACTGCAAGACATACGAAGAACAACCGTTTCGTGTTGCCCACGATACGCCATTCGATGTCAATAGCGAGATAGCAACCTGCAAGCGCAACAATGGTGCTGATGAGTTCGTATGCAAACGTAAACGATAGCTTCGTTATCCCGGCCAATTCGGCCGGCACCAGACTGAACCAGACATATAAGGGTGGATTCGTTTCCACAAGGCGAGGTCCATCTAATTGGACGCCGCCCAGCATCTGCTTCGCAGCATACATGCACCAGTACTGATCCACTCCTAACTGCGTCGGCATCAGCAATATTAAAAGTGAATAGGCTACGAGTGATAGGCCGATGCTGAGCGTAATCGTGAAGATGAGGTTTGCGGCTCCCAAGAACCGTAAGGGCTTACTTGATGTCATCTTTGCGTGGCTCCAGCGATCCAGATCGGCCGGCCGCCTCGAGGAAAAAGAAGGTACCACAACACCCGCCGCCAGGGGTTGGCATTCACTGCTTTAGTCGAGAGCCTTATGTCAAAGGTAAGGGCACGGCAGACAATTGGCAACGTAAAACTTTTCTCATTAGTAACTGAGTGATGTATCCACCACAAGGCCTTTACAGGTTCATCAGTGGACGGTCTTAGTTGCCGCTCAACTCATTGCCTGCTTTTGTCATCGCTTTGACCGAATCGGGGCGCGTGTGTGACCACGGAATGCTTGCGCATACTTGACAATCGTATACAGCGACAGGAACTTGGGCGGTATGGAGCGCGTGATGCTCGAGAACACGAAGACCATGCGCGCGCTCATCTTCGGCGCGAATTTCTTGAGTAGCAGAATCGCGGCTCCCACCTGAATGGCCATGTTCTGATGAAAGCGATCCAGGTTGAATTTCGTCAGCCGCTCATAGGTCGGCAGATGAACGCTTCCTTGCGGATGTTCGCCTTGATCTCCATGCGGCGGAACGAGTCGCTCTTGAACACACCATGGACCGTGAGCTTCTCACCGCTGAAGCAGCGGTGCGTTGCCCGGCAGACAGACGCCCACCAGCTGCGAATAGAGCGACGAGGTCATCAGACCCAAGAGCACTCGGCTGGGAAAGCCCGCGGAGGTGGCATACACCCGGTCGGCGTGAGCGGATTCACGTCGACCGAAAGTATCGCAAACGCACTCGCCATCGCCTCGGTGAACGTCCACTCGAAGTCCTGGGCCATGCGGCGGCTAGGTCATCCCACCGGTACTCGTTCATTTTACTGCGATCTTCTTTTTCATGAGATCGATCATGTCGCCGACATTCTTGAGCTGCTGCAGCTCGCCAAGTCCGAACTTGATCTTGTACTTCTTCTCGATGGCCGTGACCAGGTTGACATGCGCGAGCGAATCCCAGTCGTCGACCGTAGAGGCGTTCGACTCCTGCGTGATGACGAGGCTGGGCTCATCGAATACGTCGCGAAAGATCTCTTGAACTTCGGGCAATAAATCATGCATGGGCATTCTCCATAATTCTGATGTGGCGGCTGCGGGTCTCGTACGTTGTCAGATCGAGCGACCAGGTTGTCGCGCCGGTTGATCCGTCGTGAGATACCGGCGAAAAGCCAAGCTTCTCGTAGTGACCCGCGACCATTCCATTCTTCGCCGTCGGCAGGTACGAGCCGATCAACTTTTCGATACCCTTGTCCTTGGCCAGCTCCGCTAGGCGGTCGAGCATCGCGATCTCCATGTCGCGCTTCAGCACCCGGCAACTCATCAACCAAAGGTCGAGGTAGAGCTCGGTGCCGCGAATCTCGCCCAGCACGATCGAGATCAGGCCATGGTCGCCGAAGCGGTCTGTCAGCTTACCGCAGATGCCGATGTGCCGGCGGTCGGTGACGGTCGATTCGATCTCGGCCAGGCTGTAGCGACGCGTGGTCAGGTTGAACTGGTTCGTCTTGTTGGTGAGCTGCGCGATGCGCTCCATGTATGTCGGATTGAAAACATCGATGTCCGCCGTCATCTCGAGCGAGTCCAGATACTCGCCGTAGTTGGCGAACTTCTGCTCCAGCTGTGCGCGCTGCGAGTTCTCCTCGTACAGCTTGGCGCGCACCAGGTCTTCCTTGCTCAGCGCCACGAGTTCGAAATACCGGCCGGCATCGATCATCGACGCATACTTAGAGACCTCGCTACCAACATCGGGCACAGCGATGCCCGGAATCTGTCCTTCGACGATCGCGCGCTCGGCCGGGTTGTCGTCGACAAAGACAAAGCTGTCGACGCCCAGGTTCAGCTCGCGCGCCATGTCCTGAATGTTGCAGTGCTTGGGGTCCCAGTTGGCGCGGAAGGCCGAGAAGTGCTCGATCTTCAGGATCGAATCCGGATGCCCAAAGCCCGAACGCGCGATATCGTCGTTGTTCTTCGAGCAAACGGTGAGCAGGATACCGCGCTCGCGCAGCCGCAGGCAATACTACTCCTGGAACGCCGTGTACGCCTCGGCAATGGCGGTCTCCTTGCCGATGTGGATCTTGTCCACGCCGTCGTCGCCGATAACGCCGCCCCACAACGTGTTATCGAGATCCAGTACCAGCACCTTGCGGCTGCAGCCGTACATCGCACCTACCAGCGCGTTCAGCGAGGTAGCCACGGCAAACGTGCCTTCAACCGTGTTGGCCACCTTGTAGCTGAACCAGCGTTCCGGGTCGAACCAATGATTCATCCCGATCCGCCCCGCAATCGAGTGCAGGTCCTGCATCAGCAACTTCGGGCTGGCCGAGGCCGCAGCCGCGATGCCGCGATTCAACTCTTGGACGAAGCGCGTGGTGCCCCCCGGGCTCACCGCGTCCAGATTGCCCAACGTCGCATACGCCGGCATCTCGAAGTTGTTCTGAATCACCTGGCAGCCGACGTTGGAGTCCAGTGACCGCCAGATGGCGCGAAAGCGATTTAGTTCCGCCGCGACAAAGCTCGGCAGATCGTCTTCCGTGCAGGAGACCGGCGGGAACTGCTGGATGTTAAGCGTGCACGTATGGATATACACGATGTCCGGCTTGAACGCCGCGATCTCACGCGGTTCGAGCACCGCGTCTTCGTAGTAGCGGCCATACTCGGACTGGTAGAACGTCGGTCGAAAACCGCTGTTAAGCAGAAGGACCTCCCACAGGTCCACAAGCTCGTTGGTGGTGGTTCCACCCAGGACGGCGATACGCAGATCCTTCAGCCCTTCTTGAGTCAGAAGCTGGCGGCGCAGCCCGCGCCGTTTCATGAGCAGCTGGTCAAGCGTGTAGGTCGATAGATTCATCGAGCAGATCCTTTCAGAAGCGGTGGACCCTCCGCACAACGCGGAATCATACGAATCGGAAGCGAACGGCTGGTATACAGTTGACTTAACTAGTTTATTGCATCGAAAGACTGACTGCCCTTTCACGGCCCCGCTATCTTCAAGTGTCCGGGTGGCAGTTTTCTTGATGGCCTTCCGGAGGAAGATGGTGGTTGGCCCGAACTTGGGATTGCTGCGTTTCCCGGCCTGCCTCTCGCGCCGATCGGCTCAAACCGCGGCGAGGGACGCCATAGTGTCGCCCGGGCTGTCTTCCAGCGCAAGCGTGTCGAACTGCGACAGCACTTCCGCGAAGGGAACAGGAAGACTAGCTCGGAGCGCTTTGCCTCGTACTGAACATGATCGTCCTCAGGAACAACCTTATAATGGAGGCGGCCTTGCCTAAGTTGCGCGAGGAAGGTATTCGGTCAAGGACGAAGACATGCGCCGTCTCTCACACTTCTGCACGAGCACATCAATATGCTCGGGCGATATTCGTTCCTTGTCGGACGCAATCGCCCAGGGAGCTCACAGGCCGCTCCCGCCCAAACAATGAATTGTCTGTTCCCTAACCCAGTTTCCATTCCACTGCACCTCAGACCCCTCTTTCTTAAAACGAGAATAACGGTGCTCTATCGCGCCGCTGCCTGGATGCGCCCGGTCGGATGTTACACTACCCCAAAACTTTGATCCCTCTTTGACGTCCTTCTATATGGTGAACCACAGCGAAATTCCTCCCACTATTGAGCCCGTCGAACCTGATAGTGGGCGCCTTCGGGCTTCTATCTGGTACAGCATCCTGTTTGCCGCCGCGCAGGTTGGCGTCTTGCTGATCTGCTTCGCTATAGCGATGAAACCGTGGTTCCTGTCGCATGACGGCGACACTGCTTTTCCCTCACAGTTCGGCTATAGCGCGCACGCAGCGGGTCAAAATTGCGACATCGTCCTCTATGGGGACTCGACCGCGCTGACTGCACTCGATCCGGCCATCATCCAAGCGAACTGGCCTGAAGACCTGCAATATCTCTGAGCCAAAGCCGGTCCACTGGGCATTGGGCAGCAATCATCCGCTGGATATCTACCTTGCCCATAACCGCAGGCCGAAGTACCTCTTGACGATGTGGCTCGCTAGCGAGTTTCATCCGGAACCCGAGGAACTGCCCAAGTTCTATCCGGAGGGTTTACTTTACGCCCTGCACTACGACCGCGGAGCGTTCACCTGGAATCTGCTGCGACACCATCCGGTCTGGGCAGCCGACTTCGCTATCTTTGCCGAAGAC
Source organism: Tunturiibacter lichenicola (assembly GCF_051013355.1). GTDB lineage: Bacteria > Acidobacteriota > Terriglobia > Terriglobales > Acidobacteriaceae > Edaphobacter > Edaphobacter lichenicola_F. Next base: position 492,323 of record NZ_CP132945.1, read on the forward strand.
AGGCTGCTGCATCAGCCCTTTTCGCATGCGTTGAACCCTTTCAAGGGGCTACCGGCCCGCGAAGAGCACGCGGGCTTCTGGCAGAATCCCTTTGCACCTGAGACCAAATGCATACGCACCCCGGCTGACTATATCCATCATCGCTTCACCAAGCAGCAGAACGATGCCGAGATCGCCAAGTTCCGACAACATTACAGCGTGGAAGGAACGCATGTGCTGGTCGATGTCTCGGCCTGGGCTGACTGCGCCTTCGACAAGCAGCAGGTATCGGATTACGCGGATGGAGCAGCCGACAACCAGGTCGAAATCCTTCCCATCGGCGATTTCAACGACAGCGACTATCACACGGACGCTGTGGGTTCCGCGCATGTATCGGAGAGAGCCGCCGATCAGATCCTCGCGTTGATGAAGCAGGACGGTTCGTCGCCATCAACGGCCGGAACGTCTACACGATGACCTTCAGCGCGCCTGGGTTCTTCGTCTTCTTTCTTCCCCTCAGCGTGCTGGGTTTTGCCCTATTTGGCAGCTTCGGGAGACGGTCGGCCGTTGCGTTTCTGGCGTTCATGTCGTTGGTCTTCTATGCGGAGTGGAGCGTCACGTATCTGTGGCTGCTGATCGGCTCGATCTTGTTCAACTTCTGCGTATCGCACTTGATCGCGCGGAACGCCAGCCGCGAGCGTGTGCAGACGGGCATCCTTAGCTTCGGCATCGCCGCTAATCTCGCGGCTCTGGGCTACTTCAAATATCTGTTTCCTTTGCTGAACTTCTTCGCGGGCCATGGCATCGGCCACAACGTCGGCTCGATCATTCTACCGCTTGGTATCTCGTTCTTCACCTTCACGCAGATCGCGTACTTGGTCGACCTGAAGCAAGGAGCCGCAACGCCGGAGAACCTGCTCAGCTATTTCCTCTTCGTCACCTACTTCCCCCATCTAATCGCGGGGCCAATCCTCCACCACAAGGAGATCATGCCGCAGTTCCGCGAAGAGCGCCGCTATGGCCTCAACCGCAACGACGTGGCGCTTGGTCTCTCGTGGTTCGCCATGGGCATGTTCAAGAAAGTGATGATCGCTGATCGCATCTCGGCCTACGCCGATAGTATGTTCCACGCTCCTCGCGACTTTGGCTTTGCCGGCACCTGGGCTGGTGTGCTCTGCTACGCGATGCAGCTTTACTTCGACTTTTCCGGCTATTCGGACATGGCGGTCGGGCTGGCGCGCGTCTTTTCGATTCGTTTTCCGCTGAACTTCGACTCTCCGTACAAGGCCACCGGGATCATCGATTTCTGGAACCGCTGGCACATGACGCTCACGCGCTATATCACGGCCTACGTCTATAGCCCGATCATCTTCTGGATCAGCCGCCGGCGCATGGAGAAGGGCAAGAAGTCCACCATGCGGGCGCGCGCGACGCTAGACGGCTTCACCAGCCTGATCGCGCTGCCGATGCTCTTTACGCTCTTTCTAGCGGGCGTGTGGCACGGCGCCGGCCTGCAATATCTCCTGTACGGCTTGATGCACGGCACCTACATCGTCATCAACCATGCATGGAGAACCTTCCTGCCGGCGGATGGACAGCTTCGACGCCTAATCAAAGGACCGGTTGCCGTAGGGATCACCTTCATATGCGTGCTCTTCGGCGAGGTGATGTTCCGTGCCGCCGGCGCGGGCAGCGCGATTTCGATCTACGCCGGGATGCTGGGACGGCACCACGGCGCCGGGGCGCACACGGTCGAATTGGCTTGGATCGTGGCGCTGCTGGCCTTGGTCTGGCTGATGCCCAACACGCAGGAGTTGCTGGGCGAAGAGCAGCGCGAGGACGCTCCGAACTGGAACCCGATCAAGACTCCCCGCTGGCAGCCGAACCTGGCATGGTGGCTGGCCACGACCTGCATGTTCCTGATCAGCATGGCATACTGCACTACCGAGTCGACCTTTCTTTATTTCCAGTTCTGACGGTACTATCGTTTGGATGCAACAATCAGAGAATTCGCCGAGAGGGCGCAGAGCATGCGGCTGCGGACTGTGATCGCTGTCTACAACAACTGGGTTTCTGCGAGGATATTGGTTGAAGAGATCTCTCGAAGAGCAGCGGAGCTTCCCTTCAAAGGCTTCGTAAACTGCATCGACGATGGCTCGACCGATGAGCCGGCGGGCGGTCTCGCGCCCCTCGCCAGCCTCCCGAACCTGCAGGTCTCATCCGGCAATCAACCGCTTGGATGCGTACTAATCCTGATGGACACTCCTTCCACGAAAGACCAAAGTGCGCAAGCTCGACGTCGGCCGAACCTGCGCACTAGAGGATACTGATTCCGAGGGCACGGTTAGAACGCTCACCTTCTGGCTTCTGCAGGAACGAGAGTTGCTGTCAAAAGATCCTCTCTGTTCAGGCCAAACTCGGAAAAGAGATCTTGAAAAAGAGATTCGATCCACGCAGATCGACCAAGATCATCTTGAGGCAGTCGCCGAAAGCGCGCGGAAACAAAATTTACGCATTCTTGTTTCAATGCGTCTGGATCCACTAACTTTCGATCAGGTATTGAACTCTTTCGAGCTTTCTTAAGTTGGGCTAGATACGTAATAATCTTTCCTCTGTCTTGTGTACGCGGAGGTGGCATTTTTGCGATAACTGCTGCGTCTATAACATGGTATCCATGTGCCATGGCGACGCTGATAAATCGCTCCGGCAGCATCAGTTTCGCATTCTCGTAGTTTTCGATCCACCTGTAGGCCGTGGCGACTGAACATGTTGGAAAATTTCGCCTAAGATAGTCGCAGAATTTTCGCTTCGGCTCAAGGATCTCTCGTAACCGAACCAGCTCTTTACCGATCGCAAGTTTAGATAAGCCATGCTTTTGCATCTCTTCGGTTAGGCTCTGAGTTGCGAGTAAGACAGAACGTTGTTCAGATGGGGTGAGAACACCCCACCAAGGTATCAGTGCCATTGCAGATCTGGGAATTAGTTCGATTTGTGACATTGGCGCCTCTCTGAAATCCTTCAATCTTGACAAAACTTATACTAAAACGAAAACCATCATGCATACCTATAGAGTATAGCTATATGGTTATTTGCCTCCAGTAGACAATGGGTGGAAAACGAAGTATAAGAGATTTTGATTAGGAGAGGTAGTGACGACCCTAGAAAATGATCGTCGGGCACTTTGGTTTACAAAATGGTTCGCCGTCATTTATGTCGGCGCGCTGAGAAAAGAAATCATGGAATGATGTCCTGCAAGCGCATAGACGAAAAGGAGGAACCAGCAGAGTATGAAACGTTCTCCGATAGTTCGTGATCCAGATCCATTTGTTGTCAGCTTAGAAGAAAACTTAAGTCATCATTTGTGGTCGATTTCCACACTGCTCGGGATGTCGAAAGATGACATCATTGCAGAGGCTTTGGAAGACTGGATTGAATGCGTGGCACCGGTTCGATTGGAAACCGCCATAAATTCTCAAAATGAGAAAAAGTGGCCAAACATGTCTCTAAATATGAAGTTTCAATAGGTTATTGTCCATTCGATCGAGAACGGGGAAGCTGAAGTCGCGAAACAGCAACATCTCGGGGAGATCGAATGGACACCATTTTCATGCTCGACTGACGTTCGTCGAGGGGAACTTGCGAAGAAAGTTTAGAGGATCGGCTGACCGTGGCCCAGTGGGTCAGGCGTTATCGAGATCATGGCGCGGCCGGGTTGAAGGACCGCTGTTCGCGTCCGCAGCAGTGCATCGATGACCGGATCTGCGGTTACATCGTTTGGTTGGGATGTAGGAATGTCGCCGATCCACGCCCGGTTCGGGGCGGCCACCGCAAAGTTGCAATTCAGCAGGTTGGTGCGATCAACAAGGCGATTGCAAGGCATGTCCCATTCGTCAACAATGCACGAGAGGGAGGCAAGCAACGGGGTATCGGTTTAGCCCTGCTCTTCTGAGGTGAGTGATATCCGGTGTTGAGCAACTATGTGTGCCACTCTCTCGAAATAGTTCGACCGTACCGCGCCCGCAATGAAAGTGTCACAACTGGAATAGGGTAAGGTATTTGTAGCCGGTCGTTCCTCTACCGAGCCAACCCAAGGGGACTTTGATTGGCTGCCAAGCAGCGGATTGCGTGGATCGACATTGCACGGGGGATAGGCATAATCCTCGTGGTATTCGGCCATGTCCTCATCAGCCTCTCGTTCTCCCATGCAGATGTCCGCGAGGGATTTCTGGCGGCGGCGGAATACACAATCTACACATTTCACATGCCCCTTTTCTTTGTCCTAGCTGGTCTGAATGTCGTTCACTCCATGCTAAAGGGGCCCCGACGCTTCCTTCAAGACAAGTTGTGGACGATCGCCTACCCCTACGTGTTGTGGTCGCTCATCCAAGGATCGATCCAGGTCCTGCTCCCCCATATGATCAACACGCCCCATGCGGCTAAGTCCCTGGCCTTCATTTTGTGGCGTCCGATTGGCCAATTCTGGTTCCTTTACGCGCTGTTTTCCTGCCATTTTCTCGCATTCTTATGCAAGGGTCGGCGTTGGGCGCTCACGCTGTGCGCTGGCGCGGGCCTTTTGAGTCTGCATTGGATCTCCAACGGTCTGGCGGTAGCTGTCGCAATAATGTTCCCGTTTTACGTCGTCGGTGTCTGGACAAGCAGCCTCCTGCTCAACTGGCGCCCAACCCAGAGAACCGCTTTTTTCTCCACCCTGGGACTAACCGGTGCGTTACTGCTCTGTGCACACGTTGTCCGGGGCCCGGCAAACGATCGGCCCTACGCGCTTCCATCGCTTCCCGCGGGAATCGCAGGCATTCTGCTGATCATCGCCCTCAGCCACCTGCTCCACAGTCTCAGCGCCTCGCTGAGCGGGATACTGGTGAGCCTTGGGCAGGCCTCCTTCACCATCTATATTCTTCATGTCCTAGTCGGCGCCGCAACCAGGGTGGCTCTATCGCACCTGGGCCTGTCGAGCCTCTGGACGCAACTACTGCTTGGCACTGCCGCAGGAGTTCTCATTCCCTTCGCCATTCACCTCGCATTGCAACGGGTTCACCTGCTCGTCCCTTTGGGCTTAGCGCCACTCCCGTAAAGTCTTCCGGTCCGGGAGTCGACGAGCAAGCAGTGCTGCTCGCCTGATCTCATGCATGCACGGACTGTATAATTCTGCTTACCGAGTCACACCCGAGTTCCTTCATCTATGGCCAAAGCTCTCACCATGCCAAGCGGTATTAATATTCCGGCAGCTGCTCGCGTGTGGTTTTACGCCCTTACCTCCCTCGTTCCTTTGCTGTGGCTCCTCTGGCAAGGTCAGACGAACCTCCTGGTTACGCTCCTTGTCTCAATCGTGATGATCGGCATCGCTCTTGCCCGGCCGGAACTCGGTATCTGTCTTACCATCGCTTACCTCTTTCTGTTGGGGGACATCCGCCGCATCCCGGGAATGTTTCTCGGCTACCCCGCCTTCGATACGCTACTTTTGGTCGGTCCCCTGCTCAGCTTGATCCTGGCTGTGCCACTCCTCATCCGCGTTCGCTTAGAAGACTCCATCTCCAAAGCGGTTCTGACCCTGATGGTCGTCATGACCCTTGAAATCTTCAACCCGCGCCAGGGACCCGTCACAGTTGGTTTGGCCGGCGCGATGTTCTACCTCGTACCGATGCTTTGGTTCTGGATTGGGCGGCGTTACGGCACGGACAAGGTCCTCTTCGCGGTACTCTACCGGGTCCTCTTCCCTCTTGGCGTACTCGCTGCCGCACTTGGCATATGCCAAACCTACGTCGGCTTTCTTCCCTGGGAATCGGCCTGGGTCGCGGCTGTGATCGATCACTATCACGCCCTCAACCTTGGGGGCGGATTTGTCCGGTCCTTTGGTTTCTCTGTTAACGGAGTCGAGTACGCGGATCTCCTGCTGGTCACGAGTTCGTTCACGCTTGCTGCCTTCTTCGCCGGCAAGCGTGTGTACGGCCTCTTCTTTCCCCTTGTCGCAACGGCCTTGTTCCTGGCATCGTCACGTACCTCTATTGTGAAGTTGTTATTCTCGGTTGCGATCTCCTGGGCACTGAGTAATCGCAGTGGGCGTGGATGGGCTGTGCGTCTGCCGATCGGGCTCGCAGTTGGGATCGGCGCGCTTGCGCTTGCACTCTCACAAATCGGCGGAGGAGATTCTACCGGAAAGCAGACATCCGCCGCACAAGCCTCGACTCAGCATCAGGTCGGCGGTCTATCCCATCCTTTCGACAAGAAATACTCGACGGCCGGGATGCACTCGCAAATGCTCACCCAGGGAATTATTCGGGGGTTTACTAATCCCATCGGGAGTGGCCTTGGTTCCACAACCTTGGCCTTGGGTAAGTTTGCCGAAGGTAGTGGCAGCACCGACGATCAACTCGGCAGCTCAGAGGTCGACATCAGCGATGCATTCCTGGCCATGGGCTTTATTGGCGGCCTGACTTACCTCGCAACGATATTACTCGTTCTCCGACGAGCCATCATATTCGGCAGATCCTCCGCAAAACATCTTGCGCTTCCCGTACTTGGAATTCTGGCCGCAATGGGCGGAGCATGGATTGCGCTGGGGCAGTATGGGATCGCTCCATTGGTGTGGTTCGTGATTGGCGCCTTGTCACGACCGCGCCCGTATGAGATCACGGCACAAAGCACGAAACTCCCCGCTCCTACCAGACTCCGTACTCAAGCCCTTAGCGCGTCGGCACGTTAAATCCAGGATATGGAAAATATGCTGACGCGAGTCGAACTTGAGCGGACCATTCCAGACCACGCAGCTAGTCATTCGGTGCGGCCGAAATTCTACTATCCTCAACTTGATTGCCTTAGATTCATGGCATTCTTTCTAGTCTTTCTTAGTCACAACATCCCTACGGGCGCCAAAGTGCTCAACCATCTTGGCCCAAGGTTCTTAGCAGTCGCAATTATCGTGCGGGATACGGTGGGCTTCGGTCTCAGCCTCTTCTTTTTTCTGAGTTCCTATCTCATCACCAGCCTGCTGATCATGGAACGACGGACGAGCGGAACAATCAATCTGAGATCGTTTTACATCCGAAGAATCCTCAGAATCTGGCCGTTGTACTTTGCGTTTCTTGGTGGCGTTGCCCTCGTGGGACACTGGCGTGCCGCGGAACATATCAGCCTTCCTCGATTCGCCGCCATGAGCGTCCTCGCGGGTAACTGGTATTGCACTGTTGCCGGTTTGGGTGCCTTTGCCATAGGCCCACTCTGGAGCATCTCTGTGGAGGAACAGTTCTACGCAATCTGGCCCGGGGTGTTTCGTTCTGTCTCAAGGAAAACCTTTCTCTGGTTTACCGCCGGCGTAGCTCTAATTTCCATCGTGTCGACAGGGATCCTGGCGGCACGTGGCGTAAGTTCACTCGGCCTTTGGATGAACAGCCTTTCTGAGTTTGCCTTCTTCGCCGGAGGTGGGCTTTTCGCCCTAATGGTGCCCTCGATTAAAATGCCCAACTGGCGTTATGCACTTACTCTTACCGGAGGCGGCGCGGCTCTGTGGTTCGTAGCCGAGATCTTCTGCAAGATCAATGATCGAGGTCTGCAACCAACCCCTATCCGGGCGATTGTGGGCTATCTCCTCGTCGCTATCGGGTGCGCTCTGCTCCTTCGTGGCATTCTTTATCTTGCTCCAGGCGCCATTCCGAAATGGCTCATCTACCTTGGTAAGATCTCTTATGGGCTATACGTCTTCCATGCTCTTGCGATGCATATTGTGCGTAGCAGCCCGGCAAGTTGGCCCATCAGAATACCCGGGGTCGATCTCCTGACGGTACTGTTGATCACTGTGGCCTTGGCCGCCTTATCGTACAAATTTCTCGAAAAGCCATTCCTGCAGCTCAAGGCGCGCTTCGAATCAGTAAGAACCCGGTCTGCGTAACTGAGGTTTGGAATGAGACGCGAATCAACAGCAGGAGAACCATCCGAATGGCTTTTGAACTAAGTGAGACGCCGCCAAAGCAGCAACTGGATCCTGGCCAACCGACAACTAAAACCAAGACCTTCTATCGACCGGAGTTGGATGCCCTTCGCTTCTTCGCATTCCTGCTGGTCTTCATTTACCACGTCGGCCCCGCTCGTTTCAGCGGCCGCCGTATTGGCGGAATCACTGTAAACAGCGTTCTGTACCCATTGACCCACTGCCTGGCGGATGGCGTATGTCTATTTTTCCTGCTGAGTGCATATCTCATTACGACTCTCATGATTCGGGAGCGTTCCGTGACAGGCACTCTGGACTTAGCAAGCTTCTATCGTCGTCGGATCCTGCGTATCTGGCCCCTGTATTTCTTTGCGCTTGCATTGACATTTATCGTCTCCACAGTCGTGAGAGGGTTTCCTGGGGCAGCCCCGATAGCAGCCTATGTTCTTTTGGCAGGCAATCTAAACAACGTTTTCCATATCCACGCCGATATCGGACCGCTCAAGATTTTTCACTTTTGGAGCATTTCTGTGGAGGAGCAGTTCTATCTTATGTTTCCCATGATCGCGCGGAGCATCAAGCTGCGCTGGCTTCCTGGCGTTTTTGTCTCCATTTTAGTCGTGATGATCGCCACGGTGACCTACGCGTCCCACTTGGACGAGGGCAGGGAAACACTCTGGTACAACAGCGGAGTTCAATTCATCATGTTTGGCGCCGGGATCATGGTAGCGTACCTGTTTTCCGATCGCCCTCTACCACGGCTGAATTACGGCACACGCTTTTCAATGTTCGCGGCGGGAAGCGGTGTGTGTTTCAGCTCGGAATACCTCTTCACATTTAGAGGTCCTGTCCCAACCATTGCTGGTTACCTCATGGTGATGCTAGGGTGCTCGCTGGTCCTCGTAGCAACTCTCGGATTTTCGGGCCACGTTCCTCGCTCCCTCGTCTATCTTGGAAAAATAAGCTACGGCCTCTACGTCTTTCATATCTGGGGGCTTTCGTTTGCGGCTTATATCCTTTCCGCCCTCCTCAAATCTGCCGCCGCTTCACCGAGTGTGTCCGTGGCTAAAGATGTATTCGGCCTGGCTCTGACGATTGCGATGGCAGCCATCTCCTACCGGTGGTTGGAGGCGCCCTTCCTGCGCTTGAAGCGACACTTCGAAGTCGTCAAGACGAGACCTGTTTAGTCTGCCTGAAGCTCTTTCTTGGTCAAATAATCATCTTCAACACGCTGCCGGAGACGTATTCGTCTCCGGCGTTGTCACCACAACTTTCCAGCCTTTCTGGCGCTTTGGATTGGCGAAGCGGGGCATTCCCCGCAAGCCAAGACAAGCGCCGTTTAGTCGGGTTGCTGCAGCGTGAAGATGAAGGGGACTATCTAGGTTGTCGTCAACAAGGTGATGAGTTCATCGACTCGATGGACGAATACGGAGACCGAAAAGCTTCGTCCGCGAAGAAAGGCCCTTTCTTGGATGGCATTGCGGCGTACCGGCGAGTCGAGCATTTCATCGATCGCGACGGCGAGTGCGGCGGAATCTCGGCGAGGCACGAGCAGGCCGTCTTCGCCGGAGTGGATGATCTCTGCAGGGCCGCCAGCGTTGCTGGCGATGACGACTTTGCCCATCCCCATGGCTTCGACGACGGCCATCCCAAACGGCTCTTCGCTCGTGACAGGGTGAACGATCACATCGGCTGCAGCCTGCCAGACAGGAACCTGCTCTGGCGGAAGTTGGCCGACCAGTAAGAGGCGGTCGCCCAAGGGACTATGGGCGGCAAGTCCGCGCAACTCCTCGGCGTAGGCCAGGTCGCGTGGATGTGGTCCGCCCACGATGAAGAAGTGTGCCGAAGGTCTGGTAAAGGCGAGCCTGTCGGCTGCCTGAATGAAGATATGGGCTCCCTTCCAACGTTCCCAACGGGCGACCATGCCGACAATTGGGATGTCTGTGGCAAGCCCGAGTTGGCTGCGAGCCTCGGCTTTATCCATCGGCGTATCGCTTGGAAAGGTGACACCGGGGTAGCAGACTTCGGTGCGACGGGCCGGTTTGAGCTTATCCTGCGCCTCCTTGCCGGCGTTGGAGCAGCAGAGGATGCCGGCCGTGGGTATGCGCGTGATGATGCGGTCGATGCGTGTTCCCCACGTGATCCCATGATGAAACCATATTGCTCTTGCTCCCCGGAGATACGCGGCTGGACCCGCATAAAGGTGAGCTTTTGGCATCCAAGAGAAGACGGTTGCCAGCTTCTCTTCAGCAATCCATCGGCTCAGGTTCTTGATGGTTGCAAGATAATTGAACGGATCGGTGAGGCGCGTGGTGGGAAAGACCCTGGCGCTATAACCTATACTTTTAACTTTGCTGACGAGTGGACCATCTTCCAAGAATGCGCAGACGAAGTGATGCTGGTCGCTGCGATGGCGTAGAAGATTCATCAGGAGTGCTTCCGCCCCACCCCGTTGCTGTCCGAGAGGCATCACCAAACCCACTCGTTTTTTGATCTCATTCTCCATAGGAAAAATCCAGCTAATTCATCAAAGTCTTGCGCTGTGCCTAGTCCCTAATCATTGGCTCGCGCGCTTTTTGTGACCGCGAATGCAGTCGCCTGGCGTCGCCCGCTGCGAGCTGCGCGCGCAATGTTGCGACGCTTCCGATTGGAGCCGAATTGGGCGAGGAATTCACGGAGTAACCCGGGGCGGCCTTCATTTCCGATCCATTGCGCCCACCACAGAGCTAAGGTCCGGCGAACTCCCAGCTTCATGTACTGCGAGAGCGACCAGTACATGTTGAACGACGCATTCTCAAGCGCTTCATACTCACCCCCTTCCCGCTTATCAATACCAAACCGAACGGAAGGGTAGTGATCCACGATCACCGTGCAATCATAGAACAGCCTGAGACCTCTGGCCCTCAACGCCAAGCAGAAGCCCAGCTCGTTATTCACCTGGGCGCCTTTCCCGCGCAGGAACGTATCGAACTCCAAGCCGCGCACAGCGGCCTTGCGGTAAGCCATGTTGACTCCTTTAAGGAAGTCTACAAACTGTTGAGTATGGACCGCGAGATGATGGTTTCCGATTAGACGGCCGAACCACTGTACCTGCCCAACCGTGGTCCTGTTCCCCTCTAAAATCCCGTCGGGCGTATGTACGATATCCAGGCCGCCAACTCCTGCAAGGGTATCGTCCTCGACAAAATGCTTGTGAATGCGGGCGAGCCAGTCGCTTCTCGGGACGGCATCATCATCCGTGATAGCCAGGATTTCACCGCTCGCGGCACTCAACCCGGCGTTCAAGGCTGCGACTTGGCCTGGTACGGTCGTCTCCACTAAACGCACTCCTAGTTGCGGTGCTCGGGCGCTGAAAAATGAATGTGTTTGGTCATCGGAGTCTCTGACAATGACGAGAATTTCGTCTGCTGGCAGCTGCTGGGCAGCGAGACCTTGCAGGCAGCGCGCCAGATCCGCAGTGCGACGATATGTTGGAACGATGACGGAGATTCTCATGACATTAATCCAAGGCCCAAGTTCTGAGATTGTGGCCCAAGTGAGAGCCCATAAGGAGCGATATCTGCCTTGAAAAGCGCCTTGGTCTCCTTCCAGATGATGAGCACCTTGAGTTCGAACCGGAATTCACTTGGAAGGTGAGCCTGATTGGAGATGGCGGTAAGACTTGCATCTTCGCCTGCAGCATTCGCTGGAGCAAACTTGGCATCTATCTCCTTGCGTCTCAAGCCATGTATGGATTGGCGGGTTTCTGTATTCTAGCAGTACGACAGATCAGAGCTAGGTTGATTGGTGTTGGGCAGCTGCGCTTAGACAAATGCGCCAGTGTCCGTTCACTCAGAAGTTCCGCAGGCCTTCGCGGCAGAATGCGTCAAACAGGGGTGCACGTGAGAATCGCCATCATTGCTCATCTTTTCGGTTATCGCGATGGACAGGGTCGAGTCAATTTAGAAGTTGCACAGGCAGTGCTCGAGGCTGGCCACGAACTTACGATGGTCGGCCATGAGTGTTCTGAGAAGTTGTCGAGTCACCCCAACGCCATCTTCGTGAAGATTCAAGAGAGCTCGATTCCCACTCAATTTATGCGGAACTGGATGTTCGCTATAAGAAGCGCACGCTGGCTCAGGAAGAATAGAACAAGGTTTGACGTGGTCCAGGCGAATGGCTTCGTTACGTTTGAAGCGGTCGACGTTGTTGCCGCGCACTTTGTGCACAGCAGCTGGTACAAGCACCCGAGTTATCCATTCCATATGCCCACGGCGCGCCCTTACGTGATTTATCAGAATTTCTTCACATGGTTCAATGCCCGTGTTGAGCGATCTGTTTATGCTCGAGCGAAAGCGGTTGTAGCGGTGTCACGGCGCACTGGCCGCGAAGTTCAGGATCTTGGGATTGACGCTGACAAGATTCACGTGATCTACAACGGTGTCGACACTGAGGTCTTTCATCGTGGAAAGGGTGATCGAACTCATTTTGGCCTACCCGAACAAGGCAATTATGGTCTGTTCGTGGGGGACATACGGACCCCGCGGAAGAACCTGGAAACTGTTCTCCGGGCCATGCCCGAGCTACCACCTTTGAGTCTTGCAATTGCGGGAGATCCGGCCGGTAGCCCCTACCCTGCTTTGGCGCGGGAATTGGGAATCGCCGACCGTGTCTTTTTTTTAGGGAAGACCTCGGAAGTGGCACTTCTTATGCGTTCCGTTGATATGTTTGTCTTTCCTTCGCGCTACGAGGCCCACCCCCTGGTGCTGATGGAAGCGCTCGCTTCTGGATTGCCCGTCATCGCGTCGGCCTTCATCGCTGAAGGGGAAGACTTCGTCGATGCCTGCCTGTTGCTGCCGGATCCAAATGATGCGGGTGCATTGGCGAAACAAATCACGCAGCTTTTAGAATCGCCCGCGCTACGCGAAGAACTCAGTGGCATCGCCTTGGCACAGGCGCAGCAGATGAACTGGGCGGTGACAACGCGCAAATATCTCAATCTATATGAGGCGCTCGCAAAGTCGTCCTGAGTTTCTCAGCCGTGGAGTAAGGACGAACTTTGTCACGGGGCCAATTGGCTCGCTAATCGATCCATGGCTAGAGTCTGCTCCTGTGTCCAGGCGCCGTTGGCAAGGAACTTCAGATTGGAGCTAATCCGTTCGGGAGTGGACGCGCGAAAGATGACGCCCCCCCCAGGATTGGAGGAGAGAGACCACTGCAGCAATGCCATGTAAAGAGCTGGCGTCGAGGTAAGGTCGAAGCCCACCAGGTTATTCCATTTTGTGGCGAGAGACGGATCCGCTTTGAGTCGATTCCGAATCGCCTCAGCAGCACTGAGCGCACCGTGTGTGATCGTCATGCTTGTTCCGGCCGGAGGAATTGCTTGGAAGGATTGAAGATTATTTTCGAGGAGATTGCTATTGAACTGCGCGATGGGTAGGAACTCAGGCCTTTCTTTCGCGATCCGCTCCATCTTGGCGTAGTTACTGCCGACTCCATAGGCCCTGATCTTGCCTCGTTTCACGGCCTCGTTCAGGAACTCAAAGAGCTCGGGAGTGCAATCGTCCGCGAATGCTTCGTGCAGGAGGAAGAAGTCGATGTAGTCCGTCTTCAGGCTCTTGAGACTTGTGTCAAGGCTGCTCTGCGCCGTGAGAACATCAAATTTCCCTGCCTGCGTGAGTTTTTTCACATTCCTGCGTACCAGCCGACGGACCAACGAAGAAGACCGCATGATGCTTCGCACCACCTGAATAGGGCCTTTCATCTTGGCGACGTTACCAGCTGGCATGAGCCCAAACTTGGTTGTGAGGGTGATCTTATCTCGCTTGCCGGCCTGGAATTCGCCCACAAGCACTTCAGCATCGCCGTAGTTGTAGACACGCGCTACGTCAAAATGGGTAATGCCAGAGGCGTAGGCAGCTTCCAGAAGCTGCGAGCCTTCTGCGCGCGACTTCTCTCCGAGCAGGTTACTGCAACCGAATCCGATGAAGGCCTTGGCCGTCGCGGGCGGTAACTGAGTTTTGGTGCCTGGATCCGTCATGGCTCTGCTCACTCCCCGGGGACAGTCTCGATTTGTTGCGGGTTCATCTAGTCGCTATTCAGTTGTGCCTTGATATCGTCTGCGATGCGAAGGCAGAGGGCTAATACGGTGAGAGTGGGATTCGAGAAGCCGCCGGTAGGAAACACTGAACTGCTTCCAATGTAGAGGTTTGTATATCCGTGAACGCGACATCTTGCGTCGACCACACTTGTGGTGGGGTCGGTGCCCATGCGGGTAGTGCCCATGTGGTGGTTGGCATCGACATAGCCGCCGTGCTGGCCTTCGTTGCGACCGAGAATCTGCACTGCGTCGGGATCCACTTCAGCGATTCTTAGGCGTTTCCACTCGGAGGCGAGATCCCGGACAAAGGAGAGGATGGACTGCGAGTCCTCGGGAGTGAGCCGCCAATCCAGCCTAGTTCGTGGCAGACCCAACACATCGACCTCTTCCCCGAGCGTAATGCGGCTGGAGGGGTTGGGTTGCTGCTCCCCGCCAACGCCGAGATGTGGCAGCGTGCTTCCAACGGAGGCGGGCTGTCGGCGAACATATCGGCGAAAGGCCGCACCTGCAACGACATCGGGACGAGCCATGACGCGTGCTAAGGCGCGCACAAACGGGCCAGCCTGGCGTTGACGTGCGCCCTTGAGTACATCTCTTGCTGCCTTGAGGGGATCGTCGTCCCCGATGGGATAGTAGACCTCGCTGCCCACATGGAGGATCTGGTTTCTTTTCTGAAAGTCGGCACTTGCAGCTAGTTTGACGCTGTATTTAATCCCACTGTGGCGGATGGAATCGTAGAGGGAGTGAAATCTTGCCGAGTCGAGCGGCTTGATTGGAATTGCGACTCCAGGATGGTCCTGGAAGAATCGTCCGACCACATCGTGACGGTTGCCAATGCCGGTCTTCTCTAGGGCGTTAGACAACAGCAGCAGCCTGGCACTCTCGATTCCGCCGCAGCAAACGATGAAGTGTTTCGCACGTACAGAGACGGGGTGGCCAGTCAGCCCACGGGCTTGCACCTCATCAAGTCTCGTTGCCCTGTCATTCGCAGCCAGGCTGGTTACGTTTGCATGCATGACGAGGGTGATATTGGAAGCGCTGGCCAATATCTCACGATACTTTTGCGAGAAGTTAGGAACGCTGGTGAATTGTGAGTAGTACGTGACTATATTGTCCACGTCATAGGCTGGGGGCGTGGAAAGAAACGGCGGCCAGGAGGATTGTTCGTTCATGGCATGCGGAATCTGCATGACCTGTTCAGCGCGCGCGTAAAAGGGATCGAGGGTGGCCCGATCGATGGGCCATCCGCTGTAGGGAACCCATGAGCGCTTGGCGAAATCGATGTCAAAGAGGCGAAGCGCCTGCCCCGCCCATAAGGTGGTTGCCCCCCCCAGCACGCGCACGCGGCCTTCGTGAATGCCTCCATGCTTCAGGCCCACGACAGCGCTTTGATACGGGTCTTGGCTGGATTTTTCGAACAGCTTGCCGCCGGCTTCAAGAACAAGAACACGGTGCGCGGAGCCGACGAACTCGCGGGCAATGGTGATTCCTGCTGCACCGCTGCCGATGATACAGATGTCGGTCTCTAGGCGGGTACCTTGTTCATACTCGCGTATATCCACAATCATACCGGGGAGAGCCTCATTGCGCTTATATCACAGGAGGAACGTCTCTCCGAAGATCAAGGCGACGGGGATGACATGGTAAAATTGATCAAACATCTCAAAACTTGCGCTTAAACTCGGGGTAGGTCATAGGAATATGCCGCAACTTAGCCGCAAGTACTTCCCGGCGTTGGATGGACTGAGAACGGTCTGCGTTTCGCTGGTGATCTTCGATCATCTCGGGCACATACCGTACCCGCTGAACAAGTTGCCTGGGTGGCTTGGTGTCGATATTTTCTTTCTGATTAGTGGATTTCTGATCACAACGCTCCTGTTTCGCGAGGAGAGCGTGAAGCAGAAGGTCGACCTGTATGCGTTTTATGTACGCCGCTTTTTCCGCATCGTTCCCCTGTATTTCTTCGTTCTGTCCGTCTATGTTGTTCGGGCACTGAGAAATCCTCGCGACTGGGCACTGATGCGTCATCTGTTGGTCTATTACCTGACCATGTCGATGGACATCCTGTCAGCCCATATCGATGTTTACGGAAACTATATTGGGGTGAACAAGCCGCCATTTGGTGCATCCTGGTCGCTTGGAGTGGAGGAGAAGTTTTACCTGCTTTGGCCGCTGCTGTTCTTCGTCCTGCTGCCCAAAAAGACTCGGCTATTTGCCGTTCCGGTGTTGATGGCGCTTGCTGCGTTCCTGCCATTCCGGCTGTTTCGCTCCTATTTCGGCCTGCTGGTGGGATGTCTGCTTGCGATCGCTCTTGCCAGTGCAAAATCGGACCGGGTCAAGAGATGGTGGGCGGGAATACCGGCTATCGTAGTCGTGAGTCTCGTTGCGATTGGGTTCTACCTGGTAAATCTCGATATGAGATTCGTATTTCTTTTTCCTTTCCTGGGCGCGCTCCTACTGTCGCATCTTCTGCTTGCGGAGAGTTGGCTGGTTAAGTTGTTAAGTAGCAGTATCTTCGTCTGGATCGGACAACGCTCCTACTCCATGTATCTGATCCACATGATGCTTATCGATTCAGTAGAGCACTTCCTGCCTCACGAGACCGTGATGGGGACGCTGATTGTTACTGTTCTAGCGGTAACGGTCACGGCGCTTGCCGCCGATGTCCTCTATCGCTTGGTGGAAGGGCCCACCCGCCAGTTTGGGAAGAGACTGCTCGCAAGGTCGAGGCACACGAGCAGCAGCCTCAATCCGACCGAAAGTAAGGGTGGCCCACTCGGCGGCGTAGCAAGTTAGATCCTCAAGCAGCCGTGAGTTACGAAGTGTCGAGTCTGGTTTGCGCTTACGGCTTTGTGTTCTTGATGCAAGGAACATATCATTGCACCGCACGCATACCATCTAGCATCAACCACTCAACTCTGTGCACCGCCGCAAGTTCTAACCGCGAGGAAAACTCCTTTGAAATTGCTAGTTATCAGTCACGCGTGTGTCCTTCCCATCAATCAGAATTTCTTCGCGATGGTCCAGGAACTCAGTGGATGGTCCGTCTCGCTTGTGGTGCCGGCGCTCTGGCGCAACGAATACACCAGTGATATTCCCCCGCAGCGCAGTGAGCCCTTCAAGGGCACGCTCCGCGAAGTTCCGGCATGGCGGCGCGGCAGCGTTCCTGCCCATGTCTATAAGACATTCTTCGCCGGCATCCTTCGGGAAGAAAAGCCCGACGTCATCTACGTCCATCATGAGCCCTACGGCTTCGCCACCTTCCAAGTTTATCTTGCCAACGCGCTGGGTCGGAACGTTCCGATCGGCTTCTACGCGGCTCAGAATATCTCCAAGCAGTATCCAGCACCCATTGCTCAGCTTGAGCGCGCCGTTCTTGCGCGGTCTTCCTTCTGTTTTCCTGTAACCGAGGGTGCTCTCGACGTGCTGAGAGCCAAGGGATACCGCAGCCTCGCTGAGGTGCTTCCCCTTGCCGTGGACAGCCATATCTATCACCAAAAGCAGGAGGCAGCCAGTCAGATCCGCGAGCGCCTCGGCGTCCCCGCAGATGAATTTGTGATCGGCTATATCGGCCGCCTGGTCCGGGAGAAAGGACTTCTCACCCTTCTTCATGCCCTTGCCGAAATGCGTGACCGCGCCTGGCGATGCGTCCTCGTGGGATCCGGCGACCTAGAGCCAGAGTTACGCGCCGAGATTCAGCGCCTGGAACTTGGCGAGCGCGTCACTCTCACCGGTTACGTGCCTCACGCCGAAGCGCCTGAATGGTTATCCTTCTTTGATGTTCTCGTGCTTCCTTCCGAGACTCAGGGCAACTGGAAGGAGCAGTTCGGCCGTGTGCTCGTCGAGGCCAACGCATGCCGCACCGCAGTCATCGGCACCGAGTGCGGCGAAATCCCGACGGTCATCGGCAAGACCTGCGGAGGCTTGGTCGTACCCGAAAAAAATGCCGGCCAACTCGCGCTCAGCTTGCTTGAGTTGCTCGAGAATCCCGTAACACGTCTGCAACTCGCCGAGCAGGGACGCCAGTCGGTGTTGCGCGACTACGAGCAATCGCACCTTGCCTCGAAGTTCGTAACCGTCATCCAGCAATCCGTCCAGAGGAAGATCATTTCGTAGCATCAAGCCTCGCTCTGTTAAGGAAGAGACCAAAACCCGTCACTACGCCGCGCTTGGCCTGCTGAAGCCATCCATTCCACTCGCGATCAAGCTCCTTCCGAGTGACTCTTCCAGACTATGCATCATCAACGCTCACTGGTTTTAGAAGTATTTTCTTTAATCGGAAGTCTTGTTTATTCAAATGACTCTGGTATCCTCCGTACATGAAGAGGGCCGTTGTTACAGGGATAACAGGGCAGGATGGAGCCTATCTCGCTCATTTTCTGCTTGGTGCTGGTTACGAAGTCTACGGAACCTTCCGGCGGTGTAGCAGCGTAAACCTTTGGCGTATCCAAGAGCTCGGCGCAGAGTTCCATCCCAACCTTCATCTCGTCGAATATGACCTGACCGATACCTCCACCAGCATCCGGCTTCTGCAAAAATCTGAGCCCGAAGAGGTCTACAACCTCGCCGCGCAGAGCTTCGTTGGCGTCTCGTTCGATCAGCCGATCACCACTGGAAAGACAACCGGCCTCGGCGCTCTCAACCTTCTCGAAGCCATCCGCATTGTGAACCCCAAGATCAGGTTTTACCAAGCCTCCACCTCAGAGATGTTTGGTAAAGTGCAGGCAATTCCTCAAAGTGAAACGACCCCCTTCTATCCTCGCAGTCCCTATGGCGTGGCCAAGCTTTTCGCTCACTGGTCAACCGTGAATTACCGTGAATCCTACGGACTGTTTGCCACGAGCGGGATCCTGTTCAACCATGAGTCCCCCCTTCGCGGGCGTGAGTTCGTCACTCGCAAGATCACCGATTCAGTCGCCAAGATCCAGCTCGGACTTCTGAATGTGCTCGAACTTGGAAACCTCGATGCGAAACGCGATTGGGGCTTTGCCAAGGAGTACGTCGAAGGAATGTGGCGCATGCTGCAAATTGATACGCCTGATACCTTCGTCCTGGCGACCAATCGCATGCAGTCCGTGCGCGAGTTCGTTGTACTTGCCTTCAAATCCATCGGGGTGAGCCTCGAGTGGAGCGGCTCGGCAGAGAGCGAGAAGGCTGTCGACACCGCGACCGGCAAGACCATCGTCCAGGTCAATCCCAAGTTCTACCGACCCGCTGAAGTCGAGTTACTCATCGGCGATCCCTCCAAGGCCAAGTCTGTTCTGGGCTGGGAGGCAAAGACGACACTCGAAGAGCTTTGCCAATTGATGGTCGCCGCCGATCTTCAACGCAACGCCAAAGGTCATACGTCCTGATGAGTAGCGCCAGCGTAGTCCTGCTTACTGGAAGCCGCGGGTTCACGGGGAGGTATGTACGCGAAGCGCTGGTTCAGACAGGTTATCAAGTCACCGGCTTGGTGCCGGACACGCCCGGCCCGGGAGAGGTCCATGGTGACATCTCCGATCCGGCCTCCTTGCGCGAAGCAATGTCCAGGGTCCGGCCTCAATTTGTCATCCACCTCGCTGCAATCGCATTCGTCGGCCATAGGGATCCTTGGGATTTTTATCGGATTAATCTTTTCGGAACGCTCAATCTCCTAGAAGCCTTGACGCAAAACGGTGTTAAACCAGAGAAGGTCATCCTGGCCAGCAGTTCCAATGTTTATGGGATCACTCCGCTGCCTTTCGTCGGCGAGGACTTTCCCCCTGCTCCCGTCAACCACTACGCAACCAGCAAATTGGCCATGGAACACATGTCCCGCACATGGCTGGACCGGCTCCCGCTCGTGTTCACCCGGCCCTTCAACTACACCGGTCCCGGGCAGAGCGAGGACTTCGTCATTCCCAAGATCGCAAGCCACTTCGCTCACAAGAAGTCGGAAATTCGACTTGGTAATCTCGACATCGAGCGCGAATTCAACGACGTCCGCATGGTAGCCCAGGCCTATCGCGCTTTGCTGGAGACCGCTCCGTCGGGAACTACGGTCAACATCTGCACCGGGGTTGGGCATCGCCTGTTGGATATCTTGCAACTCGCCTCCCGGATCTCTGGGCACAAGCTGCAAGTTGAGGTAGATCCAGCCTGGGTTCGTCCCAACGAACTCCCTTCGTTGGTCGGCAATCCGGGGCACCTCAAGCAGCTCATCCCCGATCTGCCAAGCTTCACCATCGAGCAAACTCTGACTAACATGATCGAATCCCTGCAAGTGAAAACCTTAGCCTGAATCGGTTCCCGATACTCTCGTAGACATACTCATCTCTAATGGATCTAAAAACACCGACTATTAAATAATAGTTAAAAGCTGTAAAACCATGAACGATGGATAACGGGATATTTCACAAGGCACGTGCCTCTCGAATCCTACACAAGAGGCGTTGTTTGTTGGTTTGTTTGGTCGACCGACATTAGGAACGATAGGTCCCAAGAACCACCGCTTGACTGGTGAACACGCTTGCGTTGTCACAGAATGGCACCTTGGGTCTGCCGCGACCGAGCTTCATCCGGTCTAGCGTGCGCACCGCATCGTCTCCCTTTTGAAGGTCCAGATAGTTCCCAGAGTCGCTCACCTCCAGGCGCATGTGACAAAGCAAGTTTTTGTTTTCTTGCCTATTGTTGGCGTAAATTGGTGAAGTTGCTATAACAAGTGAAAGACTAATCATTGCGGTGCGGCGCAAAATTGCCACCGCTAAGCTCCACTTTTCGTGTCCAGATGCAGGTCGGTTTTACGAACTCGTTCACAAGCAGTAGATCCGAGGAATTGAGAGCAATGGCGCTTCCTATTGACACCCCTAAACACCAGAACCTTATTTATGACGTTGGGCTGCACAAAGGCGAGGACGCAGAATTCTATTTACGCAAGGGCTTTCGCGTTGTCGCATTTGAAGCAGATCCAGACCTAATCGCGTCTTGCAAGAGAAGGCTCAAAGAATTTGTGGATAATGGGCAATTGACAATTGTTGAAGGAGCTATAGTAGACCTCGATATCATCGAGGCCGGCCAACAAACAGTTCGGTTCTACAAAAATCGTGATGTTTCTGTCTTGGGAACGGTTTCTTCCCACTGGGCAGAGCGTAATGCGCGGCGCGGAATGTCGAGTAGCATTATTGAAGTCGATGCGATTAATTTTGCGGATGCAATAAGAGAGCACGGCGTGCCGTACTTTATGAAGGTTGATATCGAAGGTTGCGACGAAGTTTGCGTAAACGCATTTAGTGGTTTCGAAAAACGACCAACTTACATTTCTATCGAATCAGATAAGACGAGCTTTGAGAACATCGAGCGCGAAATTGACCTTTTCAGCAAGCTAGGTTACACCTCTTTTCAGGCTGTAGAGCAGTCAAGAGTACATCTGTCTCAGGCTCCGGATCCACCAAGAGAAGGTCAGTACGTAGCTCAACGGTTCGAGACAGGATCCTCGGGGTTGTTTGGATCAGAACTTGAGGGTAAATGGAAGTCCAGGCATGATATCCTCCGCCAATATCGTCTTATTCGCCTAGGCTACTTTCTGGTTGGCGATGACGGAATCTTGTTGATCAAGTGGAGATTTCGAGGAGCTGGTCTGCTCAATAAAGCGATGCGTCGCTTTGTTCGTCTCATTGTTGGTTTCTTTGTTGGTCTCTTTACACGCGGAGCGGTGCCGGGGTGGTATGACACTCATGCACGCCACTCTTGCGCAGATATTTCGAATGTAATGCTTTCGCGAGAAGACTCCTAACGAATCGATCTCCTTCAAAGATGTTGATATCAAAAATCAACGACGCCGCCGTCCATTAGCATGGGACTGCGCTACCATAGGTTTTATTATCCTGGTTTCGTGTTAATCTGCGAGACCTCTAGTACTACAGTTGTAGAATATAAAAATAGAGATCCTACAACTGAAGACAAGCGACAGAGGTGCCATACGCTCGCGCTTGGGGGAACCTATGGCAACCACACAGCTTCGAACGCTTCAAATGGGCAATGACTGGTTTGGGGAGCGTCAAGGCGGCTTGAACCGCGTCTACTCCGAACTTTTGAGGCATTTGCCGGACATCGGCGTCCAGGTGCAGGGCCTCGTCGTAGGAAGTGAGCGCGTCGCCCAGGCCACCGGCGGTGTCATCACCTCCTTCGCTCTTGCCAAGGCGCCCTTGACCTCACGGCTTTATCATGGCCGCCAGGCCGCGCTGCGCATTTTGCGTGAGCAGAAGCCCGACATGATCGTCTCTCACTTTGCCCTCTATACCTTTGCCTTCGCCGACCATCTGCGGTCCACGCCGACCGTCGTTCACTTCCAGGGTCCATGGGCAGCTGAGGCTGGTGTGGAAGGACAATCCTCGCTCGCGTTTAAGATGCAGTCGTTCATGGAGCGCACCGTCTATCAGCGCGCCCGCCGCATCATCGTTCTCTCCCACGCCTTCCAGGAAGAGCTGGTCAGGCGCTACGGCGTCGCCGAGGAGATCGTGCGCGTGGTTCCGGCAGGTGTTGATCTCCATGTCTTCAACGACTCCCTCACACGCGTCCAGGCGCGCGAACGCCTCGGCTGGCCGACCGATCGCCCCATCATCCTGGCAGTGCGCAGACAAGTGCGCAGAATGGGTCTTGAGAACCTGGTCGAAGCCACTCTCGAAATCCGCAAGCGTGTCCCGGAGGTCCTGGTTCTGCTCGGTGGAACAGGTCCTCTGATGGCGGAGCTACGCGAGCGTATCGAGGTCGCTGGATTGCAGAACAATGTGCGCCAGCTTGGCCGCATTGAAGACGCCGACCTGCCCATCGCCTATCGCGCCGCTGACCTCACCGTCGTTCCCACACAGGCGCTCGAAGGTTTCGGCATGATAACTCTCGAATCCCTCGCCTCGGGCACTCCCGTGCTGGTCACACCCGTTGGCGGCTTGCCAGAGGTGGTCAGGCCCTTCGCGCCTGAGTGTGTCTTCGACGGCATGACCACTCCCACCATGGCCGAGACCATCGGCGACTTTCTCACCGGAGTGCGAACCCTGCCCAGCAGCGATGCCTGCCGACGCTACGCTGTGACCAACTACTCTTGGCCTCTCATCGCTGAGAGGGTGAAACAGGTCTACGCGCAGGGACTGGCGTGAAGATCCTATTCGTTGACCAATCCGGTCATCGCCGCGACATTCCTGCCCTCATGCGCATGGTCGACACGGTTGTTCACTCCTCGACCTCGCCGGAGCCCTTCGGGCGCGTCGTCCGGTGATCGCGACACATGCTGGGGGCGTGGTCGAGATAATCGAGGATCAACAAACGGTTGCTAGTGACACCCGGATCGGTATCTGAGCTTGCGGCCGCAATCGCACAACTACATGCCGACCCTGTTTTCGCGGTCCGCCCGGCCCGAGCTGGAATAGAGATTGCAACCCGAAAGGTTACTAGTGATGCTATGGTTAAGGGAGTCCAAAAAACCAGAGCATCCGTTCTTTAGGGATCATCAATACTTCCTCACCGCTTGAAGGTAGCAGCCTCAAAAAATCAGCCTTAACGCTAGGAGGAGAACCCTGCTGAGAGTTGTTAGCGTGCATGACTGGCTGACGGAGCCGGGGGGCGGAGAGCGAGTCCTTGAGCAAGTGCTTCAGGTCTACCCTACGGCTGATCTCTTCACCATCTGCGACTATCGTAGCGGGTGTCATGTGCTTTGTCTTTCCGTCAGTATCGACGATCTTCCCTTCGTCGAGCAGAAGCAGAACCTCGCTTCTCGGTTAGTTCCTTACAAACGCGTGGAGTTGATCGTGCGGGCCTTCAGAGAAATGCCAAATCAAGAGCTTGTTGTAGTTGGAGACGGTCTGTATCGAGCCCAGACCGAGGCGGCATCGCGCCCCGGGTATCGCCCTCGGAACGGGTGTTGCCTTGGAGACGATGGACGCAGAGTCGCCCATGGGAAGCCCGCCGATCGCTTCTTCTTTGCAGGTCAAAGACTCTCTCACCAATGCCATCAACCTCTGCCTCAGTCAACTCGATCACAATCTCCCAAGGGCCTGCAGGGACAATGCAGAGCGCTTCGACGCAAACCAACTTCGCAACGGTCTCGCCCAGATCATTACAACAGCATTAGCCGTGTGCGACTAAACGGTAACGTCTTCGGCCGCTTCACAAACTGCAGTTTTCAACTTAGGACGCCTCTTTATGAATCAACCCAGCGGTGATAGTCAGTTCGCGGAACAGATGGACCTGAACAGCCCGGCCGCTCAAGAAGAGAGTGCAGGCGTTTCGCTTCCCGATATTTTTCGTACCCTGTCCAGTAATAAGTGGTTGATCGTCACTTGCACGGTCATCTGCCTGCTTTGTTCTTTCGCCTACATCACGGTCAAAAAGCCGGTATACGAAGCAAGTGCCACGATCAGGATCGACCCCGGCCGCGCCGGCTCGCTCGGCCTCAGTGATCTCCTCTCGCTCGCGGGCGGTGGCTCTGGTGATGAGATCGCTACCGAGACGGCTGTGCTTAAAAGCGACCAGGTCGCTCTTGCTGCTCTCAACGCCCTAACTCCGGAGCAATTCAAGACGTACGCTGGTTTCGATAAGAGCCAGATGAACTTTTCGCCAACCGAGCAGCCGTTGTCCCGACAGGAGGAAAATCTCCTTAGCGGTTTTCGCCACGCACTCGGTGCCAAGCAGGTCGAGGGAACCCAGCTTATCGGTCTCACCTTTCGCCACGGTAACGGCCAGATTGCCGCTCTTCTCATCAATCAGGTGATCGCTTCCTACACTCGTCAGAACTTCGACAGCCGCTACAACTCCGTGGTTCAGGTGAGAACCTGGCTCTCCGGGCAGATGGATGAACTCCGTGAGCGCGCCGCAGTCGCCCAGAAGAAACTCGCGGCGTTCCAGGAGAAGAACAATCTCGTGGGCACGGATCCTTCCAACAACACCATCATTGATCGCCTCCGATTGCTCAATGACCACCTGACAACCGCCGAAGGGGATCGGATCGTGAAAGAGGCCCAGATGCGCGCCGCCGCTACCGGAGATCCTGCCATTCTGGCGTCACTTTTGCCTGACCCCCACCTTCAGTCGCTGGAGGCCAACGAGGCAAATCTCTATACCCAGTACCTCCAGCTTTCCGCCAAATTTGGACCCGCCTATCCGCCTCTGGAAGAGATCAAGCAACAGTTGGCGCAGATTCGCTCGCAGATTGCCAATGACGTAAAGATCACCTCTGGACGTCTAAGGGAAGACTACGAAGCCACCAAACAGGCGGAAGACATGCTGCGCGAACAATTTAGAGTCGAAACGGAAAAGGCCTTCGCCCTCAACCGGACCCAGGCCGACTACGCCGTTCTGGTTGCGGAAGGAACCTCCAGCAGAGACCTGTACGACACGTTGCAATACAAACTGCAACAGGCCAGCGTCGATGCCGGCCTCAACTCGGTCAACACCATGATCGTCGATCGGGCGCGCGCTGCGATCGATCCCGTGGAGCCCAAAAAGGGTGTCGTACTCGCACTTGGTCTGCTGCTTGGGCTCGCCACCGGCATCGGCGCTTCGTTGTTGATGGCCTCGGTCGCGGATGAGATTCAAAGCGTCTCACAACTCGAACAAAGCTCGGGTTTGGTTAGCCTCGCCAGCGTTCCTCACCTCTCCTCTCCCGCTATCATTAATGTTCCTGGAACTCCGCCAGGGAAAGCACCCCTTGCCGAGCTCGTCACCTTGCGCGAACCCAAGTCTCACGCCGCAGAGTCTTATCGGGCCTTGCGCAACTCTGTCTCGCTCTCCTCAATCGACCGGCCGGCGAAGTCGATCCTGGTGACCAGTTCCCTACCGGGCGAGGGCAAATCTTCCACCAGCGCCAATTACGCTGTCGTCCTGGCACAAAGGGGCAGCCGTGTGCTTCTGATCGATGCCGATCTCCGGCGACCGACGCTCCACCGCCATCTTTCGATTCCCAACCAGGCCGGCCTCGGAGAGTACATCATCGGGGATATTGGCGAACTCAACTTCATGACCCCTATCCCCTCCCTTCCCAACCTTCAATTCGTCCCCGCTGGAAAGACCCTTACCTTCCCTTCCGAAGCACTCGG
Organism: Tunturiibacter lichenicola; assembly: GCF_051013355.1. Lineage (GTDB taxonomy): Bacteria > Acidobacteriota > Terriglobia > Terriglobales > Acidobacteriaceae > Edaphobacter > Edaphobacter lichenicola_F. The sequence goes on from NZ_CP132945.1 coordinate 518,367, forward strand.
CTCGGCCAAGTTTCATTCCCTCATCGCCGAGTGGGAGAGCCAGTTCGATTTCGTGATCCTCGACTCGGCGCCAATCCTCACAGTCAGCGATTCGCTTCCACTGGCCAGTTGGGCAGACACTGTCATTCTCGTCGCTCGCGCCGGAGTGACTCCCCTCAAAGCATTGCTCCGCGCCAAGGCTGTGCTTCAGAGAGCCCATGCCCGCATCGCCGGCGTGCTTCTCAATGACATCTCTAATCTCGGTAGCGATTCCGGATACTACGGAAAGGGTGGGTATGATTATTACAACTAGCCGGAGAATCTTTATGCGGATAAACCCATTCAGCTTCCAACAGAACGCGCCCGCGCCCGCGCGCCGGCTCACTCTCCTGTGCTGCTTCCTCTTTCCTCTTGTCGGAATGGCGCAACTGCAGCCTTCCCCGGACGCTGCCGCCCCCGTGCACCAGCCCATCCAGATCATCCCGCAATTTTCGTCCCTGCAGAACATCCTGATTGGGCCCGGAGATCTCGTCGATGTCGAAGTCTTCGATACCCCGGAACTCTCCGGAAAGTTCCGGCTCGATCAACTCGGACAAGTCACGCTGCCCTTCGGCTTGTCGGTTCAGCTGAAGGGGATGCAGGTCACCGCGGCTGCGGCCGCCATTGCGGCGCGCCTACAGCAAAGCCAGATTATGCTGCAGCCCAGCGTCACGGTATCCATTATGGAATACGCCACCGAGGGCGTCACCGTCCTCGGGGAAGTCCATTCCCCTGGAATTTACACCTTACTTGGACCCCACTCCTTGTACGACGCGCTGGCCTCCGCTGGAGGAGCACTCACCAGTGAAGGTTCAACCATCACGGTCACTCACCTCAATGACGCTGACCATCCCTTGGTTGTGCCGGTTACCAGCTCCGACTACTCTGCCGTGCAGAAGATGACGACCGTGGAGCCGGGAGATACGGTGGTCGTCTCGAGGGCTCCCCTCTTCTATGTCGTCGGCGATGTGGTGCACGGCGGGGCTTTCTATATGCAGGTCGGTCAGCGCCTTACCGTGATAAACGCGCTGGCGCTCGTACAAGGATATAACCGCACCGCCGCCATGGGACATGCATCCATCGTCAGGCAGAGCCCAACTGGAGTGCAGACCATCCACGTAAATTTGAATAAAATCATGAAGAGCCAAGAAGTGGACCCGGTGCTCGCTGCGGGGGACGTGCTCGTCATTCCGCGCAGTGGCTTTAAGGACTTTGGTTACGCCGCACTACCGGCAATCACCAGTGCCGTTGCAAGCGCAGTGACGACAGCATTGATCGTCAACTAGAAACTTTAGGGGAAGTGCACATGAGAGCTCTTTTCAAGTGGACAGGGATCGTCCTACTAGTGGCATCGCTCTTCTTTATGGGACGTGCTTGCCCCGCGCAACTCGCCGCAACTTCCGCTTTTGCGGATCAGCCGAGCCCCAACGTTTCGGCAAGTCTGTCTGCAACCTCGAATACGTCGGGTGGTGGCAGTAGCTCAACCAGAAGACTCAGCCGATCCAGCATCCAGTTGCCGTCTGGAAGCTTGCCGTCCGGAGCCTCCATCTCAATGCTTCTGGCGTCACCCAGTCTCCGGACCCGCTTGCTCAATGAAGGAACAGGCTTTGCTGCGTCAACCTCCAGCATCAGTCGCGCCCACACAACAAGTCGCGCACCGATCAGATTTTCTGGACCGACGAGTGGCTTCACCCTCGGACGATCTTCGGATTTCGCCTCGTCACCTCACTCTTCCTGGGTTGGTACCTCCTCGACAACGAACCCGCCTCTCTTCTCAGGTCTCTTGAGCCATCAGCAGAGGGCTCTCAAAGGTACGGCAACCAAACAGGGCGCAGGTGGGAGCTCTAGGAGAAGGAGCTCAGCGTCCCGTGGCTCGAGCACCCTCACTAAGTTACTCGGAAGGAGCTCAAGCCACTGACTTTTGTAGTTTGCTTTTATAGTTCGCTTCGGTCTTTATCATTCTCCTCGGAGGGATACTGTAACCATAGTTGGGTACAGTATCGTTCCCCTGCATGTGCAAAGGAAACGGTGCCAGCACCTAAGGCCTGTCGGGTTGCCGGTTGTCATATAAAGTTTCCAGAGAAGTGAGACCCAGTTGCATCTGGAAGCAGCGCACCCTGAACAGAGCTCACCAACCTTATCGCTGAAGTTGCTCGCGGAGCTAAAGCGTTGACTGATCAAAATAAAAAGACATAGACCCGACGACTTACGTCTTTGCCTGCAGGCCGCTTTCGTGGCAAAGTTCTCCCGGCGCAGGTCATCATAAGTGATGATGGGGATCAGGAAAGAACAGTGCAGCATCTAGTGGAAGAGCTGATCGCCAACGCGCGGCGAAAAGGCGGACAAGGGACGATTCAAGCGGCAAAAGCTCTTGTCTTGGCGGGTGGATATACCCTTGCCAATATAAGACGGCGTTAGCCTGACAAACCGCTTCATTCCCGATGCCCAGCGCCTGTACAGCCTGCATCTGACGGATGGGACCACTCGCAAGCTGCTATCTGACCAGGCTTGGCGGCTTCACCAGAGAGCGTAACAGAACTAGCCTCTCTAAAAAGCGGCCGAGTTTGATCGTGGGTTTTTCGACCGAGTAGTGGAAGAACTCGGCCAATATGAATGATGCGAGTATAAATCCTGGTATCACATAAAGCGCGTGCATTCTTCCCCAAAATGTATGGACAATCCAAAGGAGCACAATCAAATGAGTGAGATAGAGACTGTAGGAGATAGCGCCCGCGTGAAGAATCGCGGGCCGGTGCAACCAGTGACGAATGGCGCGGCTTTGGGAAGCATTGAGCATGAGCACAATCGAAGCAAGTGAAAGTGCCTGCTGCAACAAACTGTATGTGTGGACAGCTTCCGACGCGTACCCAAAGACGAGCACGGCTGCAATGGTGAGGCTCGACCGAACGACACTTGACCGATTCCGCCACCAAGCGCCAACCAAATCGAAGTTCGTTGCAAACAGAGCACCATTGAGAAATAGGCAGGCGTACCGCAGTGTGACTGGAATTAATCTGTGGCTCACGTGGGGAGCTAGCCATGTCAAAAACCCTGCCGTCAGCAATGAGGCTGCGAGACCTATAGAAAATCGCATTCGAAGGGCTAGCCACGCGATAGCCGGCATTATTAATGAAATGCGCATCTCAACGGCAAGCGTCCAGTAAACACCATTGAAGAGATATGGATTGAAATTACCAACGCCGGTTAGTTGATAAAAAACGTCATGGGCTCTAACCGGAGTATTCCAGGTGCCGTCCAGCCAATCCTGGCCGATAACGACAGGCGACGGAGAGTGAGCGCGGATGAACACTGTGAGGAGAAGCGCGGCAGCGAAAGGTAGGTACAAACGACAGAAGCGTTTGACCAGGTAGGCTAGGTACGAGGCATGTTTGCTCCGCTTGTACGGCAGGGTGAGAACAAATCCACTTAGGGTGAAAAATAGGATGACCGCAGAGCCGCCAGCGAGCAGGAAGTTCGATGGGAGCAGGTATAGCCAACGCGCTATGGGCGTGACCGGACGATACAAGTACATGAGATGACCGACCACCACTGTTGCGGCAGCTAAGCCCCGTAGTGAATCAAATTCTAGAAAGCGATGTCCGCTGAGTTCGACGGGAATATTACGAGCCTCGGGCATCTCAAAATTGTAATTGGAGGTTGGCGTGGTCGATATATGAGATTGCGTGTTTAGTTGAAACGCGAGGCTATAAACAATGCACACGCTTAAGAGATTGTTGGAAATTGATTCTCTCCGTTTGCCCTTCTGGTCATGGGAGTTGTTACGCCACTCCCGTTCAAAATTGTCGGATGTTCCCGCAAGCTTGGGCACGCAGCCACGTCTGGCTGGCTGTTCCCCGAGGATCTGGCTTCCAAACACCGAGCACTCAGGACTAATTCACTAATTCATCCGCTCAATCGACCTACGGGGTATTGGCAATCGCCAGCCGGGACGTCATCACTAGCGTCGATCCAGCACATGCGAGTTCGAGCGAGCCTGGTATCGCAACATCACCCAATATTGTGTCGCCCGAGGCAAACGGTGGCAGATTGCCCGACCAACCGGCGCCGCGCGCCATGAGCTTGGCCGCCGCCGCGATCTTGCCCGCAACCGAAGAGGCGGCTTGCGAGCTCTCAAAGGTGGCGTACCAGACTGTGTTTCCGTAAGCGCGACGGTGCAGCCCTGCCGCATAATCGAAGAAGCTGGCCTTGATCCCTGCACCATCCCAGACACCGTCGGCGTAGTATTTGCCGCGCCATATTGACTCTGGACTTAACCCTGTATCCGCGAGAACGCCGCGATACTCGTCCTCCGATGCCTGTGTGACCCCTACCAGCCGTAGATTAGACAGCGTGGTTGGCAATCCCTCCGGAAGGTCGAATGCTGCGGGAAGAGGATCGCGGTCCAGAAGCGTGGCCGTACCGCGCTTCCAGCCCGTAGCCGCGATGATCCCGTTGGTGAGGTTCTTCTCCAAAAAAGCGCGGACTCCCAGTTCCAGGCCCAACTCGTCCGTCCCCGTGATGGTTACAAGTTCGCTCTCGTAAGGAATGGTAGGGATCGAGGGTACATGGAGCAACGGGTTGCGGTCGCTTTCAATGTAGCCGATGGAGCCCTGCAGGTTACCAAAGCCGAACGCGTAGATCGAAGAGCCCTTGATCGAGGCTTCCCGCTGCCATACCGTTCGCACTAGAGCATCGTCCGCCAGTCCAACCACGAGCAAGTGGTTCAACGCCAATTGCATCGGATCTCCCGCGAGTGCATCCGAAGTCGATTGAGACATCAGAGGAGAGCCCGCCAAGAACGCTGTCAACAGCGGCTGTCTCTGGTTCATGCTCAAAAGCCGATCAATTCTGGCGCGGGTCTCTGCTTTCAGTCGGGAATCGATGCACACCACACAACTTCGTTTTCGGGTCGCTAGGCGAGCGATATCCTCAGCCGAGAGTGACCCCAGTCCACTCCAGAGAATTCCAGCAGCGAAACTGGAGGTCTTAAGGAAACCCCGTCGATTCATGAGGCCCTCTCTGCAAGCGCGATTAGGACACCGTCTCCTGATCGGAGCGGAACCCGGATCGACCATTGTGGGCCGATGCCCTCTACCTTCAGAGGGGCACTATAGTTCACATCGCATGCCGAGGCGGCGTTCATATCTTTCGATTTAGTGAATCGAATGTCAATTTCACGTTCACTCTCCAACCAGTCTTCGACCACAATGTAGACGATATTCAGTGATCGGAACGCGTATCCCGCAGTGCCGCTCGGGAAGCTGATCGGAATTCGTAGAGCACGGATGAGCTTGTCCGCCATGCTTTGAATCTCAGCTCGTGTCAGGGAAGCGGCCGCCCTCTCAATGAGTAGAGTTCCTGTCTGCGAAAACAACCGCCGCATAGACGCAGACAGCGTCGACAATTCCGCGAAGGCCAGCAGCAGGCTCCCGCGCGAGTGGCACGCCGCCAGAGTTAACACCTCGTCTTCGCTGAAGTCCTGCAGGTTAAGCACGATCAGCGGTGCATCTCCGCTCCAATGTTCCAGCGCACGGATGTTCGCCGCGAACGGCAGGCTGATCCCTGCTTCATGCAGCAGCCGGAAGGCCTTCGTGACCAGCAGCGCCTCATCCAGGATCAAGGGATCGCCACAGTTGAAGCGAAGGTGGCGCGGGTCGGCCGCTTTTTGAGAACTGATGAGGAGACCCGCACCCAATGGTTCGTCCGGCGAGATCAGGCTGTGGCGCTCCTGTAAATACCACCACTCCTGGTAATCACGCTCCGTCATCGAATACGAAAGGCCGACGTTCCCCGAGTAGCCATAGGTGTACACCGAGCTGTATCGCCCATCCAGCCACACCGTCGCACGCCACGCGCGATGATACATCTGTCGGCGGGAAGGTTCGAGCGTCCCAGCCGGCGAGTGCCATTGCCAATCATTCAACAGCGATGAGTTGAAGCTCCAGGCAATCAGCGTGGTCATTTGCCAGACAGGGTTGAAGGCTAGCAAAGCAAACTGGCGGCCCATCGTCAGGACTGAACTGTTCTCCACCATGCTCCAAGTCGAGTCGTCCGCCATCCCCTGGTATGTGCGCGCCAGTTCTAAACCAGAATCTCCTGCCACCATCGGAACGCCCTGCGCCGAAAGGGCAAGCGTCTTATTCTCAGCAGCAAACGCATTGCGAAGCGCTCGCACACTCAACATATAGCGTTGAAGCTGCCAAACCTGCCACTCGTTTTCGTGCTTCGTATGGATCTCGTTGGCAATCTCTTTTCGAGTCCGGGAAGTTAGTCCCGTTCCACCCGCCGCCTTCAACGAAAGATCGAACTCGACGAAGTCTTGCCAGCCATGCATTGTGCTCAGGTCTGGACCTGTGTCCCAAGCATCCGCGAAGAAAACGACCACCTTTTCGGAATTATTCCATTTCGCCGATTTCTTCATGTTCTCAACCAGCAAGTGGGCGGCTTCGGGCAGAAATAGCTCTCCATTCGGGAACGCACGCCAGGGTGTGATGTAGTGGCGCAGATCGCTTTCCGTGACGTAGAGCCGATTGGCTTCTGTCGTCGAGTTTATGTTGATCCTTTTGAAATTCCTACTGTAGCTCCAAATCAGGTCATCTGGCTGGCCCCACGACATGATGGTATCGCCAACGCCAGTTCCAACATGTGAGAACTCTCGAAATCCTCGACTCACAAGCATGGCCGTGTTCGCTGCGTTAGTCGGTCGTAGATCGTCGAGAGGCAGCAGCATGCTTGAAGGAGATATCTTGAGAACGGGCATATGCGCAGACGCATCCCCGAATACCGCCTCAAGTCGGTAGAATGAGGTCCGCTTGGTATCGGGCAGGCGGAGCTGGAATGAGATCCTCTCGACTGTGTTAGGAGACACGTGCGCGGGAAGCGTCGCCACCTCGGTTCGCACTCCGCTCAGCGCATCGAACAGAGTGACCTTGACCGAGCCGCTATGGCTGGCTGGGGCTTCCCCGGTCCAGCCCAGAACAACAATCTCTCCTAACCATGGGGGCTGTCTCGGTCGTCGATTCCACGTCGTCGCCACCCAAGGGAACCGCACCGTTACGACCTTCCCCAGGGTAGGAGCGAACGGTACTCGGACTGTCCCTACGCCACTCACAAACGCGTCATCAATATTTCCGAGCCGGGTGACCTCATGGCCATCCACCTCAACGGCAACCGCACCGGGGTTGTGGTCCAACCCGCCGTTATATGTATCAGGATTGCCTGCAATTCGTATCTCCGAAATGATCGTGGCCAATGGCAGCGAAAACTCCAGTACGTTTTCCTTTCCGGTCGCGCCGGTCCACATCCCATACCCTTCGATGTTGTCTGATGGTACTTTTCGCATCACCACAGACTCATCGTTCAACGCCATCACCGATACGTTCCCTGGATTCGTCAAATCGCGAATGCTGGCACGCGGAGCCACGTTGATCGAACCGTTGTGAACATAGACCTCGCCGGTAATCAGCTGGCCCGGAAGATAAGCATACGCTCCGACAAAGAAGCCCATCCGGTTCTGAAAGGCGGGAACACCATGCGGCCCCGGAGCGTGGTGAGGGTACTGCAAGCGCTCGATATTATCGGTTCGCAGCACAAGGCGAAGCGGGCTTCGGTTGTCAGACAAGACGGTCTGCTCCCCCAATAAAGTTTTGCCACCAGGCGAGACCACTCCGATCCTCACGCGCAGCGGCTCCGCGTCCTGGACAGGACCTGCGCTCAGAAGCGCTTGCGCGCCGAGGTGAAACGCCACCAAGGCAGTTTGGTGAGGCCGCACCATCTCCGTTTGCAGCAGTTCGCTTTGCCCATACGGCAGCAGGGCACCGGTCGCCGTTGTCACGCGCGCAGCAACTTCAACAGCTGCAGGCCTTGAGCTTGCGTTCGAAAGATGAACCTGTGCCTTGCTGCCCTTGAGCGAAATCTTCATGCTGATGGCGGAAGCGATGTCCGGCGCCTGCGCATCTTCAGCGACCAACCACTCCAGTAGGCTAGCCCAGAACACCCCTGCTTGACTCGTCGCCTCAATTCCCGCCAGCGAGGTCGCCACCACGGCGATTCGACCAGCACCGTACCTGCCCGTCACCACTAGAGGCAGCTGCGCAATATCGTTGCCCCTCACCCGCATCCGCCAATCACGATTCAACAGAGAACGGGTCCATGTCCAGCTGCGGGCCGCGATCGGAGTCTTGAGCAGAGGATGCACAAACGCGTAACGCTCATACTTCGACTGTCCCAGCTCAACCGCCGGCGACGGACGAATGTCGAAGGCATAAGGCACAGTCATGTCCTCCAAGCTGCGTGCGGAATAGATCGTTGCATCCGCAGAGCCAACCACCAGCGGCTCCGCAGGAAGGTAAGAAAGGTATCGAAGCTGTGTTCCCCAACCCGTGGTCGGCAGGACATCGCCCAAAAGAAGCGGTGTCAACCCGGCGAACTTATCCAATGTAAGCAGCAGGCGAGATCCCTGGCACAGCCGATCCTTGACATCTGCTGCCTGCACCGGCGTCATCGTGCCTAAGAAACTTGCCGAGGCCTCCCACACCACCAAGGATGCGGACAGTGAGCCGTTTCCTTCAGCGTCCAGTCCCGCATCATGGCAGGAGCGCAACAACGCGGGAGGAGGCTTCGGGGTGTTCCATGAAAAGCTCTTGCCTGTGGTGCTACCGCTCAGCATCGTGCGTCGCCTCATGCATTAATGCATTCCCCAGATTCGAAACATTCAACGCCTGAGTCTCTGCACAGTTACCGATCACCAAGATATTGGCCGCATCCATCGCCAGGCTCTTTAGCTTCCTCAATTCATTTGATGCACCTTAGGCGCTGCTAGAATATAGAAAACCCAATCGAGACATGGCCTAGTACGCCTAGGAGATTGATGAGAAGTTCGCTCCAGCGAATGTTTCAGGCGAAAACAGGCAAATTGGCGGTCATCCTCACGGCCCTTTCCAATATTGGAATTCAAGGAGCGAACCTCCTTGCCGGGATCATTGTGGCTCGCGCTCTAGGTCCCGCGGGCAGAGGTGAACTCACCGCGGTCACGATGTGGCCGCAGTTCCTGGCCTTTGCTCTCACCTTGGGGGTCCCCGTCGCCACGGTTTACAGTATCCGTCACCGACCCGAACTGGCGAGCGCGCTCTCTGCTGCAGCCTCCATCCTGAGTCTGCTGCTGGGTTGCGTGGCGATCCTGGTCGGCTTGGTCATCATTCCGCACTCGCTCCACACCTACTCTCCCCACATCATTCACATGGCACAGATCGCGGTTCTTGTAGCGCCTCTCGCACTGTGGGGAAATACGCTGGGTGCCCAGGTTCAATCCGCCGGCTCCTTCAGCTACTACAACCTCTTCCGTCTCCTGCCACCCATCTCAATCGTCGTGGTGCTTTTCGCTGAAAAGCTCACCGGTACTCTTACCATCGGTTATGCCGCCATTGCGTACCTTCTGGCGGGCGGCCCGGTCATGTTCTGGAATCTCTACTGGGTTCACAAATACTTCCACCCTCGCTACCGTGAGTCCTACGCCGCAGCCATCACCATCCTGCGCTATGGCGTCCGCGCATGGGGGGCCGATCTACTCGGGGTCATAGGCAATCAGGTTGACCGCATCCTGGTGGTCGGCATGCTTCCCCCCGAAGCGATGGGCTTCTACGTCGTGGCTCAGAGTGCTGCTGGCGTGTTGAATTTCATTCCCAACGCGGTCGTCCCCGTCAACATGTCGAAGGCAGTCGGTCTTTCAGAAATCAAGATTGTAGCCATGGCCGGCAGGGCCGGACGCATGACCCTATTTGCCTTGTTAGCAGCCGGCATCCCGTTTTTTCTGGTGGGTGGCCTTCTCCTGCGTCTGTTCTACGGAAGCAAGTTCGACTCCTCCGCGCCTATCTTTCATATCCTCATTATCGAAACGATCCTGGACGGGATAACGGCGGTTCTATCCCAGGCATTTCTTGCAGCAGGTTACCCAGGAACCACAACTCTCCTGCAAGGCTGCGGAGTCCTTTCGGCCATCCCGCTTCTCCTCTGGATGATCCCGAAGTGGGGAGTGGAGGGCGCTGCGTGGGCGCTCACTATAGCCACTGCCATCCGGCTTACTTTTATCCTGGTAAACTTCCCGCTCCGACTAAGAGTTAGACCCCCAAGTTTGCTGATCACCTGGGCGGAAATCAAGGCGCTCTTCACCAGGGAGGCGCTTCCTTCGGAACCCACACTCTAGACCTTCACAAGGTTCACAGCAATGGATGGTGCCCAACGGTTTCGCAGCGGAGCCAGAATCAAGGTCATTGAGGCTCTGCTTTTTATTATCTTCAAATCCTACAACCATGTAAGTTCGATCACTTACCCAGAGAACCAATCACTTTTATGAACAATTCAGCAAACTCTCTGCGCTCAAGCCCCGGTGATACCGGTGGAGTACGCAGTATACGCATTGCTGACTCCTCAAAACCTGGAACAAGACTTGCGCGGCTGGATGGTATTCGAGCAGTTGCCGTGCTGCTTGTGATTGTCTATCACCAAGCGTTTATAACTAAGTTTGGAAGGATTGGCGTTGATTTATTCTTCGTCCTCTCCCGGTCTGCTTGAGGCGATAGCTGTCGCCGTTCATCTCCAGGAAGTGGACGTGGTGAGTGAGCTACCGGGCTCACGGATATGGACTTGTGGGACGCGGTTTCCTGGCCTCCGTCCCGACTTGCCTGCTGCGGATCTGAGATGGAACTGAAGAACAATCTTTCAGGTGAACCGTCATGTCGGCGAGAGCAGCCAGTCCACGAACGGCATCCAGATGGACGGAAGTTGAGGTTGTAATCTCCTCGTTGTGAACAGTCGGTATGTGCGGATTGTGGCCGCCATAAGTTTGGATCGGATCAGAACACTGCTTCATGTTCCCGTACCTTGAATTACAACATCCACCGTGCGCAACAAAATTTTAAGATCGAGCCATATTGACCAATTTTCAACATAGGCTGTATCCAGCGAAATATAGCTTTCGAAGGATGGGTCTTGCCGACCCTCAATCTGCCATAGACCAGTGATACCCGGCAATACCTCCAGCCGTCGCAGATGAGACAGCTCATATTTCTCCACCTCGGCGGATAGGGGGGGACGCGGTCCCACCAAACTCATATCGCCGAACAAGACGTTCAGGAATTGCGGCATCTCATCCATTGAGTACTTCCGCAACAGAGCTCCTACTCGGGTGACACGCGGGTCGTCGGCGATCTTGAACAGGATGGCATCGCGTTCGTTTTTGTGTGCCACTGTGGCTTTCAGTGCGTCCGCATTTTCAACCATCGTGCGAAATTTATAGAACGTGAAGGTTCGACCCTTTCGGCCGATACGTTCCGAGCGGTAAAAAATGGGTCCTCTCGAGTCCAAACGAATTGCCAGAGCGATCACCAGAAATAATGGAAGCAGGATCAACATCGCCAGTGCAGACAGACTTAAATCAAGAGCACGTTTCAAAAGTACTGAACTGAAATCCAGTTCATTGCAATGTAACCGCAAAGTCGGAATCTGCCCAACGAATTCTACGGGAACATTCCGTGCCAGTCCTTTGTAAAGGTCCGGCACAATGCGAATATCAATCCCCATGTCTCGTGCACCCTGAACCAGATCAATTACAAGGTCACGTTCAGCTGGTACGGAAATGAATATTTCATCTACGAAATACGCCTTTGCGAGCGACAGGCAGTCGCAGACGTCCCCGATGAGGTCCGAATGGTTGTGCCTCGCTTCATCCTCCGAAAGCGAAACAAATCCTTTGAACCGAAACCCCAGGTGCCTTAGCGATTCCAAATGCGTACGCAACTGTTGAGCGACCTCTCCAGTTCCGACTATGAGGATATTGCGTGTATCAATGTCCTCGCGGCATCGACGATAAGCCATGCGACGCCATAATGCCCTTCTAAACGAGAGCATCAAGGCGACTCCCACGACGAAAACTATTATGGCTTCACGTGACATTACCTCTCCGTGTGACAGGTAAGCGGTGCCACAGAGGACGAGACCAGCGGTCAATGTAGCTTGGAGTGTCCTGCGCTGTTCATCCATGCCGCTGTGGTTCATCGTGTGAACATAGAGTCCTGCAGCCTGCATGAAGAAGATAAGACAGGCCGCAAACCAAGTGACATAGGCAGCGTAGAGCATTGAATGAAAGCGAATTATTTCAGCAAGCGCGATGGAGCCATTCGCCATCTGAAGGTCGCTTAACGTCTGGATGTGCAGGCCGATTAGTCCAACAATTGCTATCGTTATCAGATCAATCGATACCTTTGCGATGTAAGGTATGGACTGGACCGGTAGAGACCTAAGGATTGTAGAGCCATTGCGGTCGGCGGCATTCAGGCGATTCGAAATAAGTGGCTCCGGCACATACTGCGTCGGAGCGACAAAGGGATCTGACGACATCGCTACCCCCAAAGGTCGAACTTCATCAGAATCTCCGATGTAAACTCATTGCAATCAGAGCGTCAACCAACATATTCGGAGTTAATATAGATAATAATTTCTGACCCTAGGAAAGGAGTGACTATATCTACTTGAATAAATCTATTTATTTGTTCAAGGATCGAGGATTTTTCGTTTGGCGATGAAGGTCCTGAGTTAATGAAGCATTCTCTGTTCCTATGAGGAGGATTATCATCCTGAATACGGAAAACCTCACACCGTGTGCTAACAGCGGCAACTTGTGATGCTACCAACAAGGAATTTGTAGTATTGGTAGCGATTACTTACTACCGGAATTCTTCGGATCCCATTGACTATGTAACTCCGGATCGGATAGCCTGACACGTTCTTGGCTAAACCAGCCCAGTTGCGTGTCATTAATTTCCCTCAAAATAGACTTGAAGATATGCCATGCCGCTGCACCCAGGAGCAATGGCATCCCGAAGAGGGTACAAACCACGAAGTAAACCGTTACTTCTCTCGCTGTTGGAGGTTCGGGCTCAGAACAAAGAGTGGCGAAATGAAATATCGTGCCGCCGATCAGGTTGAGAACCGCATACAAAGGCAACAGCAACTTAATATAATAACTATGCATAATGACGGCTCCCGGAAAGAGTACAAACCAGCTGGATCCGTTTATCGATTACACCGATCTCTCAATAATCGATGCTAGAGACTCCCGTGCGATCGTCAACACTGAGTGGAGATGACTATAGTACTGTTCTTTCGGTAACGCAACCAAGAAGGGTGTTAATTCTCTATTTTACGGCTTATGCAAAAATTCGAAGCTATGCAGCTGCTGAGTTACTAGCTCACTATCGAGTACCATGTCAGCGCCGTAAGAGACAGCCTAAAGCAGCTACAGTAACTCAGACTATCTTTACGGGTAAGTAATATACATTTAATCTTTGCACTACTTGTCAGACTCAATGGAGAAGTAAATGACAGATTTCGATGACTTCATAATGGCTGAAAATCATGAGCTGGCGTTGAGTCGTAAGAATATCGGTACTCGAATGGAAGCTAATAGACAGAAGATTCTTCTGAGCCAAATGGCTACTTCAGAGTGCGAATTAATTTCAAATAGGATACGCAGTCTTACGGATGGGAGAAAGGTACGCGGTGAAGTATTTCGCTGGGTGGGCGCAGCCACCATTATCCTAGGTAAAGCAAGCTTAGAAATACAGAACTTTCACGTCTACCCAAATTGCTGTTCCGAAGCGCGAATCTCAGATGGCAACCCGACCGGCTCCCGCAGGACCTTTCGTTTTACTCCTACACTGGCGAATGATCGTATTGTATGGTCGATATCTTGCTCCCATATCGATCGACATGGTTTATTCTCTACGGCGAAAGTCGCTCGTTTGTTGGTAGAGCAACTCGTTTCCGTTTATCAGGCCTTGGGCAGCAGCTACTAGATACTAATATCGGTCGCCTGAGAGAACGCTTCCAGGAATATTCGGGGACACCTCAAGAAAGGGGAATTTATGTACGCTAAGGGGGGCCTTTGATGGGTTACTACACCAAACGTCAAAAATCGTGCGATAAGGAATGGGGTCCCACTGATTCGAGGGCGCAATGGCTCTTAGGGCTCCGTTGAATGAGTGCAGATCGTTCGCGTGGTTGCCGGCCAGGCGCCCTTTTGAGGGACGGGCACCGGTAACGCTCACTGTCACCCGGCCCATCACGCATGATAAAGGACATCACCGAGTGGCAATACGACAATCCCGATCCGCACGTGGTTCGCTGAATCCTCAGATCCTGTGCCGAGTGATGGAAACGGAGGCTTCCTCAACAGTAAAGATCGCCTTTCGACTCCTTCAAATTCCGGTCACCTATTTTGGACTTCAAGAAATCGTCTGATCTCGCTCTGGGTCAGCTTTGAAATAAAGCCTTGTAGTTCGACAATCGTCTGAGGCGCCTCTTTTGGAAAAGAGGAATGGGTGCCCGGTGATTGTTTGCGGATTATGAGGGGCCGCGACCTCGAAAATGAAGAGAATACGAATTTGCGAATGCCCGCGCTTCGAAAACTGATGCCTTTTCGAAATGGCGCACTGCCGCTCTCGTAGCATCCATCTGTTGTACATATTGTGGAAGCCTCCACGAGGTTCGCACCTTCATTTTGATACGACGTCATCTGAAACGTGCCGTTTCCATCGGCTAAGGGTAAGGTTCTTACAGCACTCCAGACAGGTTTCTCCCCGCGCGCGAGATGGCAAGCGATGGGATAGTGGACGCCTGATGGAGACCACACACCTACTTCAACTTCACCCGCTTGATCATCGCTTGAGTAAGTGCCCCAGGAATACATCAATTTCTGCTGAGTATCGCGCTCTTGCCAGGTTTTGAGCAGAGTCCATTTCCCGATCCGGGTTGGGAAGATACGAGCAAAATTCGTCGTTGCTCCTTCATGGGCACTTCCGGTCAAAGCTTGGACACCGTCGCTGTAAATGTAGGGTGATGCTGCCACGACAAGAAGGGCCAACGATACAAGACACTTCCAGCCGAGCTTTACGTTGTCAGAATTTCTCATTGCATCCGCACCAAAACCGTAGCCGCCGACCCGGCCGCGGCGATTTGGCTCCCCCATCTCAACCGTTGAGAATTCTCCCCCCTTTTTTTCATTCCTGCGAATGAGCGAAAAGAATAGAACCGTTGCAAGTACGAAAAGCACAACGCCAATCAAGTAATCGGCAGCCTCAGCGTGGGCTTGGAGGGAATAAACATGCAAAGCCAACCAGTAATACAGGACCAGCACACAAAGTCTGACTAGATTGAAAAGATACCCGAGTGCGAGAGCGCAGACTACAGTGAACATGTGCAAGCGAATGGAGAATTTATAAATATATCCGAGTATGAGTCCAAGATATGCCATGGTTAGTCCGCCCCGGATGCCGTTACAGCCGGGAGCGATGAACATACCGAACTGGGGAGCAAACATGAGGCGTAGCTGTTCTCCGTTGGGATGGACGCCAATCATCATAGCGAAGGCACGAGTGGCATGCGCAGAGAGGTATTGCAGTGGCAGGTCGACCACTGAATTGAAGAATTGAGGAGCCGGGTTTACAAATAACAGCAATGACAAGGGGAAGGCGGCTTGACGCCAGACGCGGACTCCTCCAAATAGAAGAGTGATACCGCTGGCATAGGCGAAGACTGTCAGCCCTCTCGGTATCAGAGAAAAATCCACATGGGAAGTCAAGACATAACTCACGTGAGTGTTGCCTTCTGTGTGCGTCGCCGCGACAGCATAGAACAGGGGCAGAAGTCCCCACCATGTTCCATGGGTCTCCCAACCTAGTCGCCTCCAGACGCGAAGAGTAAGGGCGACGCTGATTATGGGGAAAAACATTCCAATGGAACGCAGAGCGTCGGTAGTCCAGGACACCCAAAGTTGCGCTAACGCGGGACTAAGCGCAACGAGCCCAAGAAATGCGATCAGAAAACAGGGGAGTAAGCGGCGCCACGATTCTTGGGGTAAAGCAGGAAATCGTGGGGCGGAGATGCCCGGTGTCGCGAGAGTCTGTTTCCCCGAATCGTGCCGGCTCAGGGCTTCCATTGTTTGTTTCCGCGCCAGAGCGAAATGATCTTTCGACGCGAAGATAGTCCGACTATTGCAGCCGCTGCCGCTAAGCCCAGAATTGCAGTTGGGTTTTCAGGGGAGTCCACACAACCTCCAATCTGCAATCCATGGAGAGGTGATTCTGCAAGCAGGAATAGGCTGAAAAAGCCAATACGATTGATCAGTTTGTTCATGAACGCTATATCTCCGGGTATGAACCTATCTGCATCGTTTTTTCGTTGGGACGCCCCCCAAAAGCCGCGCGCGCCCAAGAGAGTCTCATCTAAGTGGATAATCTATACTCCGCTTCATCCAGAAAGAACAGTAAATTATTGACTTCAGCTGAGCATATTTTCTATACATATTTTCTTCGGCGTGTGAGATAGTGGTGCGCATCGGGGAAGACCACCTTGAGGCTATTCTCATAAAAGGTGCAATTGGCTCCTCCGGATACATTGAAATGATCGGCTGAACTTCGGTTACGCCAAGGGGCTCTCCCAGCATTCCCCAGGTTATCTCAGACAAAAATTGACCGCTCGTTAGAGTCAGTAAACATTGGCCAGACCTGTCCCGACGGGCAAGCCATGCTCGAGCAGCCGAGGTCTTTACCATGTCGCGAGCTAATCGTTCATTTTCTGTGCAGGGGTATCTACGTCTCCCCCTATTACTGTCCGCTCTTTTTCTAAGCTTCAGCAGCGCGGCACCTTCGCAGATCGCGGAGCGCCAATCTTACGGATCTCTTCAAGGAACCGTTCATATCGGTAGCGGAATTGGAAATGTCCGAAGGCAAGCAGATGCTGCGGCGATGTACAAGCCAGCCGTGGGCGCCACGGTCAAGCTATTTCAGGTTGGGACGACTGGATATGGATCCGCTCCAACTTTACTGGCGCAAACGGTGACTGGAACCGGCGGTTCATGGAACATAGCCACGTTTACCTGCAGCCCCGATGGTGCCGAGGTCTACCTAGTTGCATCAGGCGGAAGCACGGGATTATCTGCTAACCCTGGGATCAGTCTGATGTCATTTCTTGGACCGTGTAATGCGCTTCCAAGAAACGTCATCATCAATGAAGTGACTACCGTTGCTTCTGTGTGGGCATTGGCACAATTTATGAAGCCGTTCTCTGTTGGTAATGTCGGTAGCCCGAGTACAAACACATTGGGGTTGGCGAATGCCGCACGAACAGTGGCAAACCTGGCTACCGTGGCGACGGGGCGAGCTCCAGGAAACCTGTTACCCATTGGCGCCACCGCACCGGTCGCGAAGATTAATACGCTTGCAAACATCGCCGCGGCCTGCATTCAATCATTGGGGGTTTCATCTCCGGAGTGCCAAGGATTGTTCACCGCGGCGACGCCGGCAGCCCCCAATAATGTCAAACCTACTGACACCCTGACAGCACTGCTCGATATAGCCTCGAATCCGGTTCATAACGCAAGTGCTCTATTCACCTTGTCATCGGCCAACCAACAGTTCACACCCGTTCTGGCAGCTGCCCCGACCGAGTGGACGCTCGCAGTAAACTTCACAGGGGGCGGACTCGATTCGCCAAACAGCATTGCTGTCGATTCCCTCGGAAACATCTGGGCTACAAATCCGTCGAGTAGCACCGTGAGTAAGTTTAGCCCCGGGGGTGTAGCGCTCTCGGGCGCTGGATTTACAGGCGGCGGCCTAAGTTCACCCCAAAGTCTGGCAGTCGATCATACGGGCCACATCTGGGTCGCAAACGCGGGCAATAACTCGCTCACCGAGTTAAGCGCCAGTGGAACACCAATGACCAATCCCCTTCAGGTCATCGGAGGCGGGCTTAGCTTTCCCCAGAAGTTGGTGATCGATACCTTCGATAACATCTGGATCGCCAACTGTGGTGATGCATGTAATGGCTCCGGAAAGGCAGCTAACCTGAGTAAGTTCACATCAGCCGGTGCAGCTCTCTCTCCGGCCAACGGATTTACCGGAGGCGGGTTGAATGCCAGCAAAGGACTCGCCCTTGATGCCTTGGGTAACCTGTGGATAGCAAATGAAGGGACTAATTCCATCAGCAAATTTAGTACAGCCGGCGTAGCCGTTTCGCCTGTTGCCGGTTACACCGGAGGAGGACTGCTAAGACCGGTTTCCATCACCGTTGATGCCGGCGCCAAGGTTTGGATGAGCAACCCTCCGGGCGACAGTATCAGCTCATTTAATTTGAGTGGTGTAGCGCTTTCATCCTCCACCGGCACCATCGGCGGTGGACTGAGCGGCCCACGAGGAATCGCGAGCGACAGCGCGGCCAATAAGTGGATTGCCACCAACCATGGCGCCGCGGAGTTCGATGCCGCGGGGAATGTTTTGTCTCCGAGCACCGGTTTCGCGGACAGCAAAAGCAACTCCCCTCAGGATATTGCAATCGACAATTCAGGCAATGTCTGGATTGCAAACAGGGGTGATGGCAGCCTTGCCAATAGCACGCTAAGTGAGTTCATCGGAACGGCCTCGCCGGTTATGACCCCATTCTTTGGGCCACCGGGCGCGGCATTCGACAACATGATTAATGCAAACGGATACTTCAGCTTTATTGTGGTTCGAACTATCTCGCCTGGGAACAACGTCAGCAATCCGCCCGGATATCTCAAACCAACCGCCACGGCGAATGGTAACGGAACCGTTACCGTTGCTGTTCTGGATAGTCATTCGGACACGACTGAGGAAATCATTGACTACCGCCTGCCTGGGGCTCTTTCGAATCCTTATATCAGTCTCGCGACCAATCGTTTCCTCCAGTTTCATCTCACCAGCATCAACCCAGGACATTTCTACAATGCGAATATCCTTTTCTTCGGCCCTGGAACAAATCCGACTTTCCTCAAAGAAGTTGTGTGGCTGTCCAACTCCACAAATCTGAATCCAACCTTGGATGTAAACACTCTTGCGCCATCGGGCGCCGCTCAATACTTCCTCCGATATAGACTATTTCCTTTCAACGTTCCGGGGAACGTCTTCACCATCGATTCAATCACCACGTCACCCTAGGGTTCGACCTATCTGTATCCGGGCTTCGGAGACAGCTGATCGTTCTTCCTCCGGTTGCGGTGATCGAACGTCTATGTGCCGAAGCGATGACACGCGCACAGAGGAAGGATTTCGCTCTTCTCACCGAGGACCTCAGCCCTGAACAGCGAATCAAGCTGGACCAATTGCTGGAGCAACGCTCGGGCAGTCCGTATAGTGCGCTCTCCTGGCTGCGGATGCCACCGGGAGCGCCCACGCCGAGAGCGGTGCTCGCTCATGTCGAGCGGTTGAATGCCATCCGAGACCTCGCATTGTCTCCAGAGGACGGCAAGAATCTGCATCAGAACCGTCTCTTGCAGCTGGCTCGTGAGGCCGGGCAGACAGCGGTATACCAGCTCAAAGCGTATGAGCAGGCACGGCGTCACGGCACACTGGTCGCATTGATGATCGAAACAGCGGCAACGCTGACCGATGAGATAGTCGATCTCAATGATCGACTGATTGGCAGTTTCTTTACCAAGGCGAAGCATAAATACGAACGAGCCTTTGCCGAACAGGGCAAAGCCATCAACGATAAGGTTCGGCTCTACGCGAGGGTTGGCGCGGCTCTGGTCGATGCCCGGGAGCAAGGGCACGACCCGTTTGCGGCAATGAAACGGTCGCATCCTGGGATTCTTTCTCTGCCAGCGTGAAAGAGGCAGCGGAACTCGCCCGCGATCAGGACTTCGATGCGCTCTCGCTCATTGGAGAACACTATCCTCAGCTTCGGCGCTATGCCCCCGCGTTGATCGAGACTCTTCAACTTCGGCCCGCTCCGGTTGCACGCGAGTTGATCGAGGCGGTTGAAGTGCTGCGGGAGATGATCGATCCTTTGAGAATCAGCGGCATCGCGCAAGCGGGCTAAACCTGGTTGTGGCTGCCATCACGCTCTGGAATACGTGTACCTGGAACGCGCAACAGAGCAAATGGCAAAATCGCGGCAGCTCGATCCTGCCTTCCTCCAGCACGTCTCCCCGCTCGGCTGGGAGCACATCAATCTCACCGGCGACTACACCTGGCACACCAATAAAAGAGTAGCCAAGGGGTGGCTTCAGACCTCTCCGGAGTCCCAGAAACTACAGCGCTCCACGGAGCGCCAACGACCGGACGCGTATCGCACTATGGATACCGGAGATCAGTAGCGCGATACGCTTGAGTGACGACATAACTCAGTGGTACGGCAAATCGTCAATTGCACGACTATTGGTTCCACCTGGCGGATTGCCGAAGACTCTTCTCCGCGTGATCGCGTTCTTCTTGACCTCTAGAATGATCGTTCACGATCGATTCAAAGTGGTCTCGCTCTTGCGCGAGCCAGATCTCGAGCTCACGTTGCTGCTGCTGCCGTCTCTCTTCTTCGTCTGCGGCCAGCGTAGCCTGATATTCTAACCGCCGCCTAAATTCATCGAAGGAAGACCCAGCAAACAATTGCGGCACTGTGGCGAGAACAAGGCCGGTCGGATTGATGATGTTTCGGTTTGACCGGGCCATTTCGAGTTTTTCTCTTACAAAAAAGGCGATCTCGTCGGCCTTGGCATCCGCACGCACACGACGGCAATCGCGGAGTAGTTGCAGCGCTGCCGCTTCGTCGACCGTCCAGTAGCGATTCAAGGCGGACGCGACAGTTTGCAAGTCTTTGCTGTCGGTGCCACCGGCATCTGACACGATTTCGCCTTTTGGGTTGGCAGACAGCCCAACCGATGCAGTGCTTTTCTTTTTTTTCTTTGATGGGGCGGGCCGTATGTTTGTTTCGACCCCAGGGGATGAAACCGCCCCTGGGGTCGAATGCGATTCCGTCCCGTCCGCGTTGCAGAACACGACGCCCTTGTTACGGACTACATACAACATGCCGGCAGCACGACGGCGTTCTAGTATCTGCTTATAAGAGAACACGCGATAAAGACGAGCCCGCGAGTTTATCGTCTCGAAGTTTTCTATGATTTCAAAAGCCAGTTTCTCAAAAAGACGCGATAGATTCTGTCGCACGTTCTTCTTGGCCATATTCACTTTGTAGCTGATCTCAGCGGCACCGATACGATTCGTACGCGAACCATTTGGATCCGTACTCTCAAGTTCCCCGGTTCTCCATAGAATCTGATAGATCGCCTCCTCGCCTAGTGAATGCCCATCTTGTGCGAGGACGCACTTCCTGACCTTTGAGCGCCCGCATCCAGGTTTGAGACGATCTGCAGTGGAAAAGGACAAAAGCTGAACGGATGTAGGGGATTTCGTTGGAGAGCTATGGGATGTTTTATCCCGATAGTACCCTGGTAACGTTTCATGCCCAGGGGGCTTCCGAGCTACTTCACCCCATACATACCCTGGTGACGTTTCATCCCCAGGGTATGTATGAACCAGTGGAACGAGCGGGGGTGCTAGTCCGATCGGCGGAGTAGTTTTGGAGGTCTGGACCAAGCCTGCAAAATGGCCGTTGCGAATATCCTCAGGTCTCAAGTCCAGAAACGAAGTCATGCCCTTCAGAGCAGGGGCGAGTGCAGCTTCGACATAGTCTAAGGGTTCAATCTTTCGCTTGCGAACATTACGTGTTAACAGCTCTCCCATTGACTTCTTCCTTGAAGAGGAATTGCAACTCATCTGCTACCTGGTGGTAGTCCTCAGCAGCCTTGCATTTGGGATCGTAGTCGATAAGAAACTGCCCCGCTCGGGCGGCTTTGGTTACGCTCTGGTCAGTTCGTATTGCATGAAGAAGGGGAATGCTCATTCCCACAGATAGGCCTTCGAGACCCTCCAAGACAGTGGTGGTCATCGCCAGACGCCTATCTACCATTACTGGCAATAGTCCCACAGTCCGGATGTTGGCCCTCAAAAGTTGATTGAGCGACTTCGAGGCTTCAATTGACGCCATGGCTCCTTGGAACGACAGAGTATCCATCCCAATCGGAATCAAGACTTGTTCGGCGTAAACCATAGCGCAGGTTTGAAGGAGGGTAATAGAAGGGCTTACGTCAATGAGAACAACGTCATAATTTTTATCAACCATTGAAAATAGCTGAGAAAACGCATGTTCTCTCGCTACGTTTCCCATCAAGATTGTTTCGACCTTGGTGGTTTCTCGACTAGAACACAGGACATGGAGATTTTTACTAACTGCGACTATGCAATCATCCAGTCGGAGTTTTTCTATAACGAAGTTATAAAGTCCATACTCAGGTTTTAGGCTCAGCACACTGCTAACAGACCCTTGTGGGTCAGTGTCCACAACTAAAACCCTCTTATTTCTATCTGCAAACTCTCGCGCCAAAGTAGTGGTCGTAGTTGTTTTGGAAACGCCGCCACGTTGATTCGAGATCACCAGCCGGATCACAAACTCTCTCTAGAAATTTGCTGGTGTATTACTTCAACCTCTTCGGGTCTCCACAAGCGGTAGTTGTTCTTTGGATCGCGCGCAGGTTCGGCGAACTTTCCTGCTGCGAGTTTTCTCAGTATGGTCCTTTGAGAAATACCGAGGATTGATGCTACCTCGGTAGTACTCAGCCAAAGTGTAGCTCTGCGTTGAAATGGCTTTTTCATGGTACGTCCACAGTATTGCAGGACGCTTGCCTATTCAAGCAGAAAAAGAGTTAAAGTCATGACAGAAACGTCATTCCGAGTCAGTTATGTGAATAGCCCGCTATTTTGTGTTTTACGTTCTTAATCACTGAACGAGAGAAAACGTCGTCGTCGTCGCAATATGGCTGGGTTTATATATCTAACAGTCCCCGATTAAGAACTGCCCTAAAGAGCTTCTCTATATAGTGGGGATGATTCGACCCCACGGGGAGGGGATAAAAGAGGGCCAGGTGGTGGGGATGTATCATCCCTGACCCAAGTCACGAAAGGTATACAGGGACCTGTATATGTTTCGCCACCTGGGGATGAAAGGTATACAGGGGACGATTGAAGATCTAAAGATCCGCCGCCCTGTAAAATCTCAGTCTGACTTTCAATTGTTATAAGTTCGAGCACCGAATTGCGGACACAACCGGTTTTTTTAAATGATCACTACTGAATCTCGCAAGCGTCCGCAACGAGAATCACGGTCGTCATTACCGTTTCTCTCTTTTTCGAACCTGGTGCTATCTATATATATGTTCGCTTGTCCGCGAATCGATCGGAGCATTCACATTTGTATTTTCAGTGAATCAATCCGGGACATAAGACTTTAGCCTCAAGGATCGAAGTGCCTTTCGGTTCTCGCCTTCGATGCGATGCTGCTCGAGCATCTCGGCAACTTCACCAGATGGCATCTCGAGTATAGGAACCACGCGTTGAGTGCAGAAATTGATCACATCGGTGTAGGTCAAGTTCCACTTTTGGGCAGCTCGCTTCATTCTGAGATATGCCGGCAAGGGCATCTTTACAGTCACGCATTGAAGTGGTCGCTTGGGCTGAGGGTGCTCCATGTCCTCGAGTACGGCCTTCACAAACAACTCTCCGTTGATGTCGGGTGGAGACACCAACCTAAAATCATCATTAGTGTGTGCAGACTCGAGCTTCTCCATTTGTTCGCCATCCTCTGCACGAGATTAACACTTCAATCAGCCAGACTCAAGCTGTAATCCCACATTTCTAAGGGAATCACGGGGGCGCACCTAACAGTGCAAGAGCGGAATTGCGTATGTACATACGCAACTCCGTGAAAGACCACCAGGAGTCATGGAGGAATCTGATAGCACCCCTCTTTTGCTCATCTCTCTCTCAACATGAGATCTCTGGCCAACACGAGGCGCGATGTAAATCGTCTGGGAACATAGTCACAGCCTGAGCGCTGCCTTTATGTCCAAGGAGATGCGCTGCATATTGTTGCCGCAATAGACAACGGCGACCCAATTAGGCTGAAGGCCTTTTTAGCTTCTGTGGTGTAGAGAATTGCATGTTGCAACGAAATAGGCGATTTTAGGACCGGTGCGGCCAAGTCGCTGCCGCCGTAGGGATCATGCGCATTGCTCCGCTACCGTGAGTTCGACATGAGCCCCACCACTCGAGATGTTTTCTGACCTATTTGCAACAACCGATGGAGTACGCTGCTAAGGCGCGAAACTTCCTATCGGCAGTTGGAGGCGAAATGAGGTCTAAGCGCCAACCGAGATGCCGTCGTACAGCTACGTAGCTGTATGAAAGTCATATGAATCGCATCAGTCTCATAGAGGCAGGTGACGGCCCAGGCGCCCGCCCTGCCAGTCATTGGGCTATATCGGTTATCAGCCTAAATGATCGTGAAGGATCGGTCTCGCCCTTGGAAGGCATCATCAGTGTTCCAAATATCACAAGTGCTTTGCCAAAGCCCCGCGTAGGCGGCGGCTTATCAGAAGGAATTGCGGCGCACTACCGCAGTTAGGCCAAGGAGGCCTGTACTCAGCAGGAATAGCGTGGAAGATTCTGGAACTTTGGAGGCTAGGTCAAAGGTGACGGGGACGGTTTCGGTAAAGTGATCCTCATCTTGTAGATAAGCGAAGTATCCTGAGTCACTGCTAAAAATATTTACGTCGAACTTATCAGGCCCGTTTACGTCTATAAAGCTAAATCCATTCGAATCTAACTGTGGCAGGGCAGATGGAAAGAGTAGATTATTGTTGCCATTAAAGCTTCCAGGTGCAATTAATCCTGTTACCCCGGTGCCAGTAATTGCAGTGATCAGGTATTCTCCGCTCCCAATCGATGTTGCAGTGAGAGTTCCAGATCCGCTGAACGTTCCTGATGATCCAGTTACAGAGAAGTCAAAGGTGTCAGCATAGGCTGAACCTGTGATAGCTAGGACGCTAAAAAGGGCGATAGTTATAGGCAGACGAAAAGAACGCATGAGTCACCTCAACGATAAGGGTCTTGATGCGGAAATTCGATGCGGAAATTAATTGAAGAGTTGGACACATTTGTAATTATTTTTTTTAATTAATCATAAAGTAATAGCAATCGTAAGATCGCCAGGCGAGCGCTTTCAGGCACCTCGCTTATATCAGGTCGCCGCTCTCCTTACGACACAAGAAACCCTGGATGCCGAGATGGCAGAGAAGCGGCCGACTTTCACGGGAATTATCCTTCAGTGGTCGAGGGCAGCGTGATGAAATTACTGTGCATGATGTCAATCTGGAGAGGGATCTACTTCATCTACCCCAGCAGATCTGATAAAGTCGAGGGCAACTCAGACCTGACTGGAACTCAGCATGGACTTCGTATGTTAAAGTCAGGCCCTCCGAGTCGCCAAACTTTCAAAGAGAGAAACCTTATGAAGATATTGCTTTCCGCTGTCTTACTAATCGCTGGAGCAGGTTTGGCGAAGGCTGACACTATCGAGACGATCACCTTCAATCTGGGCGTTCTGCATCCTGGATCAACGCTGTCAGCCACTTTCGACGTGCCCACTTCGATCGGAACCGGGCTGACGTTGGACGTCACATATGCTTTTAACGATCCTTTGGACTACGCCGAAGGAAGTCTGACGGGGACGACAGGAGGAACGTTGGCGGGAACGGTCTCGATTGACCCCAACTCGCCGATCAGCAACTACGTCGTAAATTTCTCCGTGCCGGAATTTTTCAACCCCTCCGGTAACATGTTTGATCGAGAAAACATCCTTTCTGAGGATGGGCTCGCGCGCTGTGCATCTTTTCCATGCACAGCCACCGGACAATTCGAAGACAGTCAGGCCTTTTCTAACGGCCTGTACACGATCGCTCCGGCAGCCACGACTCCCGAGCCATCTTCCTTCTTGCTGCTGGCCACCGGTGTCGCAGGAGCGGGTCGCCTTCTTTACTCGAGCCGCAGACGTTTCGCGTAGACCATTTCCGCTGGCTACATACTGAGAGGAAGTCGGGTTGGCCCAGCTTGGGCAGCAAGCCCATTAGAGCCAGTTTCGCCACGTCCGCGACTTCGCAGTGTAGGCGACAAGCTTCAGCGCAGCGCACATCCTTGGAAAGGGGATCCTCGGCAAAGACGATTCTCTGTCAACTGAGATTATGGCGCGGTCGAACTTATTACACGGTTGTTCTTATCGCAATCCCCAATTTTGCGAGACCTGCGACGGAGCACGTAGACAGTTGTTCCGGATTAATTGTGGCTAGATCACAGTTAGAGTTCACTTTGCTCGGTTGAGGCCGAGGGCATCGAGGATTACGCGATCTGGCGTGGTCGTCCCGTTCTTCTTGGTCACGACGCCGAAGTTGTCCTGATAGTCCCACATGGCCCAGCCGATGTGACGCTTTTCGAGCGCGATACGCATGTCACGTAGCCAGAGCGCGCGCATCGCTTCATCAGCGAATGGACGATACACGCCGAACTCGCCACAGTATACCGGTGCATCGTGCAGCTTCGACCAGCGCTCGGCGAAGTCGATCGTGGCATCCACACGCTGTGCGTCCCATCGCGCGAGGCCATACTGCTCCATGAAGAACTGCCCCGCCAGCGTGGGCTCTTCCTGCAGGTTCGTTGCCACGTTCTCCGGCGTGGAAGGGTACGGCACACCGCGCAACGGTTGCACGGCAGGATCGGTCCAAGTCGCGCCCTGGTGTGTGAAGGCGAATGGCTCGTAGTCGTGGAAGGTGTAGATGACGTTGTCATATGGAATTGGCTGGAGCAGCATCAAGTCTTCCAGTCCCGACCACTTCGCTCCGCCCGCGATGATCGTATGCTGCGGTGCAACCGCACGGATCTGACCACTAACGAAACTCTCGATTCCCTGCCACCGATACGGATCGGGCTGTTCCGGCTCGTTCATGATCTCGAAGAAGACAAGGTTCGGATCCATCGAACTGAAGTGCTTCGCAACGCTCTGCCAAAGCATGCCGAAGCGCTCTACCGGCTCGGTCCCTTGCAGCAATTGCTGCTTGTAGCGGCTCTCCGGATGCAGATCGATGATTACCGCCAGCTTCTGTTCGAGTGCCGCCTGCACGACGCGGTCGAGTTCGGCCATGAACTGTACACCCTGCGGAAGGTTGCGCCGCCAGCCAAGCAGCGGCTCTGCGTCGATGCTGATTCGAATATGGTCAAACCCCAACTTCTTGATCAGCACGATATCGTCGGTCGTCGTGAAGCTCCGTAGGCGTTCGACCGTGTAGTCGGCGGGCGACTGCGCGAACCACAGGCTGGTATTGATACCGTGGCTTAGATGCCGCGCGCGCGTTACCGCGAGGGCTGCAGCTTCCTGTGCCCACACAGCAGCTGAAAGCAAGGACGCCCCTGCGCTCACAATCGCGAGATAGAGAATCACCATACGACATGCTGAAGCTAACCGTAATTGTTTTTGCATACTCAACTGCCCGCCCGCGCCCCCGATCAGTCTAGTGCAAAGGGGAGACAATTAGCAGACGCAGACTTGCGAGTATTGATCTCGGATTGTTCTGCACCCCCGTTCGCCAGACAAGGACGGAAGCACCTTGTGTCAGCGATGATCCGAACTCGGGTCATACGTTCCCGCAAACGGCCTTTTCGACAACTTCACACCGAATCAACGCTCTTTTCGCAGCCAGTTAGCTCTTAGCAATAAAGCGATGCCCACTGCAACGGCTATAGCACCATAAACCGCCCACCTCGTCTGTCCGGTCATAAAACTACCAGGAAGTACATTGATCCCT
The DNA here is from genome assembly GCF_051013355.1 of Tunturiibacter lichenicola. Taxonomy (GTDB): domain Bacteria; phylum Acidobacteriota; class Terriglobia; order Terriglobales; family Acidobacteriaceae; genus Edaphobacter; species Edaphobacter lichenicola_F. The sequence goes on from NZ_CP132945.1 coordinate 545,977, forward strand.
TGCAGGAACCAAATCACGCCGGCTAGAAACAAAAGGCTGGCAACGATATTCAGTGTGATTCTCATCATTCCTCCCCGCGCCCGAACTTCGGAACAAAACCCGGCTCCGGCCATTGCGGCCGCACAGCTGTACATATTACAGGTAGGACAATTTAGGCTCTGCAACATTCGTCCCCAAAATCGCGTTGCCGTTTTAACTCCACTGATAGCGCAGCGGTCCGGTTCCCGTCGTCGACACTGGACAGCGTCGCTGAGCTGTCCAGCGGGATCGCCGCGCTGGCCGGCTGTGTGGTGATGGTCGGCGCATTCCCAGATGGCATCGGGGACGATTCTCCGCTCCCGCACCCCACCGTCGCAAACACCGCAATCAGCAGCACGGCCGACAGTGCAGAAGCTGCTCGCTGATCCAGATCGAGTGAGTCCCCGCTTCCATCGCGACCCGCGCTGGAGGTAGGTCGGGTAACCACTTTTCGATGGCCTTCGGTGTGGCCCTGAAGCGGCTCGATCAACTACTTCTCCAATCTTCGTTGAGCTTGCAGTAATAGCTCCAGTACATTCCCAAGATCGACCCCGATCGTCATCCCAACCTTGGTGATGCTGCGTGGAACTTCCGCGATGAGGTGTTGCGATGGCTTTTTCATGGCAATAGTCTCTCCGATCTAGGAGACCTGCTCCCTCGAAAATAACTAACTAGCCAGCCCGTGGCTTTGGCGTCAGTGTCACGCTGCAACCGTTCTTACTGCTGCCCACGCGGACTGACATGCCATACGGCGCAACCTGGACTGTTGAAGCTGCATAGCCTCCTGGCATATCCTTATGTATATGCCATTGTTGCAGGAGGGCGAAATGCAGCGTACAGCCAAGATCTTTATGAACAACCGCAGCCAGGCTGTTCGGCTGCCGAAGGAGTTTCAGTTCACCACCTCTGAAGTGTTCATACGCAAACAGGGCGACGAGGTGATTCTCTCTGCCCGCCCGAAGGACTGGTCTGCCTATCTATCCTCTGGACCTGTGGCTTCATCCGAGTTTATGGAGGGTGTGGAGGATTTACCCATACAGGAGAGCGAAATCTGATGTCGGTTTACATGCTTGATACGGATATCTCCTCCGACATCATGAAGCGTTCTAACGACGCCGTTCTGACGAGATTAGAGACTGTCGCAGTAACTGATGTCTGTATCTCGGTGATCACCAAAAGTGAACTGCTGTTTGGGGTAGAGGTCTCACCGCGCAGGCAGAAAGACCAGTTCGCTCTGAATGCATACCTTCATCATGTCGAAGTGCTCGAGTATCCCGACGAGGCTGCTCTCCACTATGCGCAGATCCGGACTGCTCTCAAGGCGAGTGGAAGCGTGATCGGCGCGAACGATCTGTTCATCGCGGCCCATGCGCGTAGCCTCGGCCTCACGCTCGTCACCAACAATACCCGTGAGTTCGGGCGCATCCAGGACCTCCGGCTCGAAAATTGGGCTGCGCACGGTTCTTAAGTCTCGAAACCTGTTTCTATTTCATTCGTGATCTGAAAATCGAAGCGTGGGACCGCGCTGAAAGTTCGCCGTCCATACGTCTCAACACTATGCGACGACTAGGCGATATGCCACCTCCAGCCGCCACTCTCCACAAAGACACCCAGCCTCATAGGAGAGCAAAATTGAAATTTAGCTGGATCACAAACTACCTCGCTGTAAATGAGGATCGAGCAACCAAGCTGGCCGATCTCGATTTTGCCCCCGAAGAATCCTTTAACTCGGGCGTCGACTTGGGTGTTCTTTATGCTGCTCCCATAGCAAAAACCTCCGGCACTAAGTGGAAACTTAGTGACGGTACCCTCGCCATATATGCGGCGACAAACGCAGACTCGATTCTGCTGGGCCATATGCTCGCGACTGAAGTCGTCTGGTGTGACGGGGATAGCGATTTCGATCCCTTTGAAATGTGGAAGACTCTCCGGATCGCAACTGGCTGGACAGATACCGACCTCGGACGCGTCTCGTAAGGGCCGCTATCCCAAAAGCTCCCTGAAAACTCGCGAAGGGGGCGGACTGGAGTAGATGGCTTAGTCCCGTCGATCCTGCACAGCCACCTGTAGACATTCTGAGACCGCACCCAGCTGAGGAGATGACAGCATGGAAGGTTAAGAAAGATGTCGGCAACGCGAAGAACAATGATGCGAGTTTGACTGACCCTTGTGAGCCTTGCGCGGATTCAACAGGGTCGCTCTTTACCTGATGTCGATCACTTTGTAATCATTCGTTTTCGCAAATTAGACTGCGAGTCTTTTTATCTTGACACGCTATCGGAGGGCGACCATGATTTGTACCAACGTTATATCCAAAGGAGCAGCATATGATAAAAGCGTTCGCTAATGGCCTGATACTGTTAGTTTCTATGTTTTTCATAAAGGCGGCTCACGCCGATACCTTTCAGGTATACAACCTTGGAGTCGATAGCAACGATGCAGTTGGAATCAACGATGCTGGCATCGCGCTGCTCATCTCTGGTCATTTCTGTTCGGATGGCAATCCATCCTGTTATCAGTCTTTTCAAAACGGTAATTTGGTGTCTCAGTCAGACACGTTCCCTTCGTCATTTATCAGCGACAACGGTGTCTCGTGCAATTACATTGCTCCCACAGGTTACACATTGGTTCAATATTCTGTTTGCAACGGATCAGCACAAGTAGTCGTTGTCAGGAATAGCTTCGACAGTGGTGACACCGAAGTGAGAGAGCTAGCCGCTGGCTCGAACACCGCTGGCGATTTAGTTCTCAGGATTGGGGAACCAGCCGGCGTATTCGTAAACCCAAGTGGGGACGTTCTGTTTACAGATGGTGATTTTGGATTCGTATATCAAGCCATTGCACAGACGCCCGAACCCTCCACCTTCTTCATGATGGGCACCGGTATCTTGGGTATGGTCCGACTGATGCGGCGAAGACATTCATGATTTAAAAGAAATAGCCCCACCCAATGCAAAGTGTGCAAAGGATGGGGCTTGTTCGTGCAGAATTACGCATGGGGATCGTACTTTTACCTCGGCATGTCGCTGCTGATCCTTGTTCTGGTCACCGCGATGTTCAGCACCACGGTGCCCACCCGGCTATTACATCCGAAGATTGCTCCGCCCTACATCGTGTGGTTGACTGCACCAAAAACCACTGCGCACGTCTCCAGAGTTGGTCTCAGGTTAAGCGAGGTTGGCGGCTCTTGAGATCTTCCAGAAGGCGTTCGATCTGATCTTCTCTTTCAAGAGCACCCAAACGATCTTCAAGAGAGTCTGTTTCGAGCATCATGCGGCTGGCGATGTTGTCGGCCTCGTTGCGCTGAATGGTGGAGCGCAGGCGGTTAAGGGCGGTCGATCGCTGGTGTGCGGCAGTGACGGTTCGCGATGCGTTCGCCTTGCCCATTGTGCGGGAGCGACGGTGCTGGGCTATGAGCATCTCGCAGGTGGAGCGGGTCTCGTGTAGTTTTTGCTGAAGGCGATCGAAGGCGTTACGAAGGATTTCGGTTTCGACCCTCTGATTTTCGAGTTGCTCGGCGAAGGCCACGGCGAGTTGTTGGTTGCTTAGAGAACGTTGCAGAGCGGCGCGGGCGAGGTCGTCTTGCTGCTTCTGGACGGCGAGTTCCGCTTTGCGAGTCCACTGGTTCATGGTTTCCTCATGTTCTTTGAGCTTCTTCTGGAGGAGATGCTGGTCTGCGATGGCGATTGCCACTTGCGTTTTGACCTGCAGGAGCTGGTTTTCCATATCAAGAACAAGTTGCCGAGCCAGCTTCTCGGGGTCTTCGGCTTTTTCGATCAGATCGTTGATGTTCGCTCGTAAGAGAGTGCCTACGCGTTCGAGTAGCGCCATCGTGAACCTCCTTTGCTGCGATGAGGCACCGGTGCGGAGATGGAGTCCGCACCGGGTTATTCTGTTAGGCCTGATGTCCGTTGCCACCCTCGCGCGGCTTCATGGGCTTGACGTTGGCCATAAGGTCGTGGAGGTTCATGCCGGAGAGAGCCTCGAAGAGTGCGGGGACCTGAGAGGCAATCTTCGTCATCTCGCCCGTGATCTTGCTTGCGCCTGTGGCTCCATCGTTGCCAGTCGAGACGATCGTGATCTTGTCGACCTTGCTGAGCGGCTCCGCCATGGCGCGGACTACGTCGGCCATGTTGGTGATGAGCTTGTCAACGACAGCGGCTTGCGTCCACTCTTGATAGGCTTCTGCCTTTACGTTCATGGCCTTAGCTTCGGCCTCGCCTTTTTGGAAGATGATGTTAGCTTCAGCTTCGCCTTGCAGCTTGGTGGCAGCGGCGCGGCCTTCCGCCTCCATCGTGATCCGGGACTTCTCGGCGTTAGCGATGTTCTCGATGCGCTGACGCTCAATCTCTGAGCCCTTGAGGACGGTAGCGATGAGCTCCTTCTCGTGACGCAGAATTTCGGCCTCCTGCACTTTGACCTGCTGCTCTTTCTCGATCTGCTGAACTTTGACCTGTTCTGCAATCACCTTCTGTTGCATGACGTTCGTCTGGAGCTCGTAGGCCTTATCGGCCTGGGCTTCCTGACGGCGACTCTGTTCGGTGAATTGCGCCTTCTGGATATCGAGGTCGCGCTGCGCCTCGGCTTGCTTGGCTAACGATGCGGTCTCTGCGATCACGCGTTCCTGGTCGGCAGAGGCCTTGGCAACGGCTGCTTCGCGCAGTGCGATGGCGCGACGAATCGCGGTGTCGCGTTCGGCTTCGGCCGCGGCAATCTCTGCGTCGCGGCGAATGCGAGCTACATCGGGGCGGCCCATGTTGGTGATGTACTCGTTCTTGTCGCGAACCTCGCGGATGGTGAAGGAGATGACCTCGAGGCCCATCTTGCTCATATCGTCCATGCAGGTCGAACGCATGCGCTCAGCTACCATCTCAGGCTCTTTGACGATTTGTTCCACCGTGAGCTGGCCGATGATGCCGCGCAGATGGCCTTCCATAACGAGGCGAATGAGTCCCTCGCGCTGGTCGGGAGACTTGGTGAGGAACTGTTCGGCGGCGGTGAGGATGGACTCGTTGTCAGAGCGAACTTTAATCTGTGCAACAGCTTCTACCGTTACGGCCACACCTTGCTTGGTGTAAAGATCCTGCTGCGGTGCGACATCGAAGCTCATGAGTTCGAGTGAGAGCTGGCGGGAGTTTTCAACGACAGGAAAGATTACGGCGCCGCCGCCCTTGATGACGCGAGGGCCACGGAATCCGTAGACGATGATGGCTTCGTTAGGGCCTGCTTTGCGAAACATCTTGGCCATGAGAAGAGCGAGGGTTAGAGTTACTAGAACAGTCAGACCAACAATGATGATGACCGAGTTCGACATATTGTTCCTTTGTCCGATGACGGACTAGAGGGGCGTGCAAGGAGCTTGCCTCAGTGATGGAAGGGCGGGAGAGTGTCTCGGCAAGCGAGGCCGCCAGGCGAGGTCTCTTAGGCGTCATGGGATGCTGTCAGTGAGGTCCTCCCAACGGCGGACATACGCGACGCCTCGTTCGTAACGAACGACGACCACCTCGGCTCCGCGTTCGATGGCGTGGCCATCATCGCTTCGGGCTGCGGAGGCTCGGCGGGCTCCGGTTTGCGAGAAGATGATCTCTCCGATGCTGTTGCTGTCGCGAATGGCGTCGCTAACGTGAGCGAGTACGCCGGTCATCTCGGTGTCTTTGGAGGTGAGGACGCGCTCGCGTGGCAGAAGCACCTTGAAGAGGACAGTCCACAGTAACGTTGCGCCGGCAATTCCACTTAGCGCAGCCAAAAGGAGAATCAGGGACGCGAAAAAGGGGCTATAGCGATGTAGAAGATAGCCTGCTCCGCCGAACCAGCAGAGGAATGCCGTAATGGTGAAGCCGTTGACCCTGGAGAGACCGTGCGGCGTGCCATGAGTGTGAACGTGGGCCGAGTGCCCGATATGGAGGTGGCCAATGTGAAGGTGTGCGAAGCCTCCGACGACAGAGACGAGGCTGAGGACGAGGCCGACGATAAAGGAGATGAGGTAGAAGGAGTCCATATTATTTGGTGCTCCGCTTTGAAGTTTTTCGAAGGACGGTCTGGGGGGGGACAGTCTCGGTTGATGTGCTCTCCGGACGCAGGACGTGGAACAGGCGGTCTAGAAGCGCGGGTGTCTCAATGATCGCCTCGATGAGGAGAAAGCAACGGCGTGAATCGCTATGGTTGGCTACCGTGAGGAGGGCCTGGCAGAGTGCGGGGTCGCGGCGAAAACGTTCTGAGCCGCCAACGAGCCAGAGATCAAGCTTGTTCTCAATGGTGCGAAGGTCGGAGAGAAGTTCGGACTGGTAGCCTTCGGGATCATCGACCAGGTAGCCTGGATGAACTTTGAAGAACTTCGCCAGCAGAAGCCGCGTGGTGTTGGTGAGGTGCGGGCGAGCGCCGCTCTCGATCTGCGACAGGTAGGACTGGCTGATTGTGGCCTTGCCCGCCTTCTTTCTACTTGCGGCGTTTTCCAGTTGGATTGCGCGGACGAGCTCCTGCTGGGTCATAGCGCGATCGAGACCGCGGAGGCTACCTTCTACCTCCCTCAAGTAACGAATTTTATCGCTCAATCTCAATGTCATATTACAAATCGCGATATTTATATCGCGATTTGCAATATATGTCAAGACTGCTATACGACGCCCATATTGCTGTATGTTGCCTACGCGCCTGTATAGTTGTATATTCCTCTCGCCAGCTTGCATCCCATCCTAGAGGTAGCCTATGTCCACTCGTGTCTCTGTCGGCCTTCCGTCCCGTGCCCTCACCTTCTTGGTCGCCAACCTGCTCATTCACTTTTTCCTTGCGCGCCCTATTCTCGCCAATGAGCTGGGCCACGACAAAAAATCCAAAGTGGTCGGTGGCTACTTTGAAGAATGGAGCATTTATTTCGCCGGCTACAACATTGCGAATCTGCAGGCCAATGGCGTTGCAGATAAGCTCACGCATTTGACGTACGCCTTCGGCAACGCCACACCAACCGGCTGCGCTATAGCGGATAGCTGGGCCGACTATCAGGATCCGTATCTTCCAAGCGTCAGCGGCACGCCATACGCAGGCCCGTTGTACGGGAATTTCGCCGCGCTGCAACAGCTCAAACAACTGCATCCAAATCTGAAAGTGGAGATCTCGCTTTCCGGGGCCGCAGGCTTTTCGGCCGCTGCAAGTAGCGCTCAGGACCGTCAGGCCTTTGTCTCCAGCTGTATCGATCTCTTCGTCAAGGGTAATCTCGCGCCAGGAGTTTCTGCAGCCGGAGTCTTCGATGGAATCGATATCGATTGGGAGTTTCCCACCGCCGCCGACACGGTAAACGCAACCCTGCTGCTCAAGGAATTTCGCAGGCAGCTGGACGCCCTGGGGAGGGCCAACGACAAGCACTATCTGCTGACGATGTTCGGACCCGCTGGCCAGCAGAATTACTCCAACCTCCAGCTAGCCGAAGTCGGGCGCCAGTTAGACTTCTTCAACCTGCAGGGCTACGACTACCACGGCACCTGGGAGACTTCTACCAATCATGCGTCTCCCCTCTTCGACGACAAGCAGGATCCGGATGCCTCCGAGAATTTCTACATCGAAGACACGGTTCGCTCATATCTTGAGGCCGGCGTTCCCGGAGAAAAGCTCGTCCTCGGCATTCCCACGTATGCGCGTGGTTGGACGGGCGCTCCCAAAACTAACAATGGCCTGTATCAAACCTCAACCGGTCCAGCTCCGTTTCCTTCGAGCGATTATCTGCAGACGCCCGGCCTGATCACCTATCTCACGGTGACCGGCCTGACCGGCTACACAAGTCACTTCGATGAGCGCCGACTCGCCGTGTCGCTCTACGATCCCAACATGCAAACCTTCTGGTCCTACGATGACCCAGTCACGGTCTGGCTCAAAACGGTTTACGTCCGCACGCGCGTTCCTGGGGGCCTCGGCGGCGCATTCATTTGGGCTCTCAAGGACGACGACGCCAACGGCACCATCACGAAAACTACTGCCGCCGGCCTCAGGTGATTTCGCGCCGGTTCAGGATTCCGGCCGAGTGAGTATCGCAGTGATCGTTTGCGACTCACATAACTGGTGAGAACGCGCCGAGTCACTCTTCGACTGCGAGTCACTAGCTAAAAACAGGTTTTTACCAAGTTCGACGCACCGAACCTTTTGCCCAGGTGAACTTGCCCAAAACCGGGGCGGTCTCAACCGGTCGATGCAACACTGGCTTGCAGTTTCGGAGCGGTCAGGGAGGCTAGCATCAGCGGCCAAGCCAACGACATCGCTGCGACTCCGATTCCTCGGGGACGGATTGTGTTCAGATTCGTTGTCGGCCCATTGCGGCTAAAAGATGCGGATCTTTCGCCCATGGTTGTTTCCTCATCTTATCGAAGCCGAGTCTATAGACGTGGTGTTAACCATTCCACTAGCAAAACTGGCAGTGCGCTGGAAACCTCTAAGTTCCGGTACTACGCCCTGAACGACGGTCAATCCTGAAGTAATCCCACGGTAAGGGTTACCGAACAAGAAGTTACAGAGTTCGCACCACCGAGACCTTGACTACGCCCGTTTCGTTCTTGGGCTTGGCTGTGCCGCCGGCTCGTCTGAGAGACCGGAGCGAAACTGGTATGACCGCACGGCAGATTTGCCAATCTCCTAAGATTCAGTTGCTGTCCGGATACCTCGCATGCTTAGTTCGAGTTACTAGCACTGTTGCTAGTAGCTGCTTTGGCAACGAGGCAATAGTCTGTACCCACCGGAAATATGCTCATCATCCTTATTGCTAAATAGCGGTTGAGTTCGATGTCATTTCCTGGATGGAGAAGAAATGATCAGAGCTTTCATAAAACGGGTACTGTCGGCGGTGTTAGCGTTCCTGTTGGTATTTACTGCTCTGCCACTTGAAGCCGTAGGTCAACAACCGGCGCCGGCAGGGTCGACTGGATCTTCGGGACAGGGTGCACCCCTGTCTGCGAATGAGTTGCAAGAATTAGTGGCACCCATCGCCCTGTACCCTGACGCCTTGGTCGCCCAGATTCTGGGGGCTGCGACTTTTCCGGACCAGGTTGCTGCCGCTAGCGGCTGGCTTCAGCAGAACAAGAGCCTCACCGGCACAGCGCTTGCACAGGCCGTTGATAAGCAGACTTGGGATCCCAGTGTGAAAGCGCTGACTCAGTTTCCATCCGTGCTCGACAACTTGGCGAAAAACCTAACTTGGACTTCCTCGTTAGGGGAGGCCTACCAAACGCAGGCCGCCGATGTGATGTCTGCAGTGCAGGTGTTGCGCGGCAAAGCACAAGCTGCGGGCAATCTAAAATCAGGCTCACAGATTACGGTTGTGCAACAGTCGCCGCAGGTGATCGTGATTCAGCCGACCAATCCACAAGTGATATACGTCCCGACATACAACCCAACGGTCGTCTACGGCGTTCCAGTTGCGACGCCCGGCTACAGCACAGCAGCTGTAGTGACGACGGCTGTGCTTGCATTCGGAGTTGGTATCGCACTGGGCGCAGCGATGAGCAATAGCTGGGGTTACAGTTATTGGAACTGCAACTGGCACGGAGGAACAGTGGTCTACCACAGCACTGGCTACTACGGGAACAGCGCATGGCATGGCGGCGTCTACGGTTCGAGCGTATCCGCCTATGGACCCAACGGCAGCGCGCACGCCTCTGCTGGTTATAACCCCTCCACAGGGACTTATGCACGAGGCGCGTCAGCTTCAAACGCCTATGGCTCGCAAGCGGTCGGGCAGGCGTACAACCCGAACACTGGGGCCTATGCAGCGACGCATCAAGCCTCAAACGCCTACGGGAGTTATGGAAGCTCCGTCGTCTCCAAGAATGGCAATACTGCCTACACCCAGCATCAAACGACCGCGAACGGGAGTGTAGCAACCGCGCAGACTACGGCCGGTGGCTCAGCTGTCGCCGCGTCCGGCAAGTATGGCAACAGTGGAGGCGCCGCTCAAGCCGCAAACGGCAACAAGTACGCTACTGCAAACGGCAACGTTTACAAGAACACCGGAAGCGGTTGGAGCCAGACCCAGGGCACCCCCCACAACACTTCAAGCTACTCCAGCGCATCTGGAGCCAACTCCGCTGCCGCTCGCGGCTATGGCGGTGGAGAGGCGAAGACCAGCGGAACCTCGGCTTTGGGTGGAGGTGGAGGGGGCGGCGGCTGGCAATCCAGACAAGCCAGTGCTCGCGGGGCAGCAAGCCGCGGTAACGGTCGCAGATAAATCGACGGTGCTGCCGCAAACAAAGTCATCTTGAGTGAGCCACGTTGAACGAGTTTATGGTGAAAGTTTTGGAGGACGGGATGTCGCTTGAGCGCCGCAGAATTACGTTTGCGATACGGCTGATGCTTATGGGGTCGATGATTCTCCTCGCCGCTTGCAAGAAATCCGAAAACCCTGAGAAACCTTCGATCAATGTGTTCGCTTCACCCGACGACGCGAGTAATGCGCTACTGGCGGCGGCAAAGTCAGACGATCAAAACGCTCTCTTCGCAATTTTCGGTGCGGATTCGAAAGAGCTTATCGTCTCCGGCGATCCCGTTCAGGACAAAAACGCAGCTGCTACCTTCGTGACCGAATACGGGATGATGCATCGCTGGCGCACTATGCTGGACGGTACTCAAATGCTGCTAGTCGGAGCGGATAATTTCCCCTTCCCAATTCCGCTCAAAAAGAATAGCGACGGAAAGTGGTTCTTCGACACGGCTGCAGGAAAGAATGAGGTGCTGAACCGTCGCATCGGCCGGAACGAACTTGCGATCATCGACGTTTGCAGGGCGGGGGCGCAGGGTGAGGCGGAGTACTTCTCCCAGCTTCACGATGGCGAAAAGACCAAGCAGTATGCTGCGAAGTTCCTCAGCGACCCTGGCAAGCAGAACGGCTTGTACTGGAAGACGGTGGAAGGGCAGCCGCCCAGCCCGCTTGGACCGCTGGCGGCGTTGGCGAGTGCGGAAGGGTATAGCACAAAGCCCGAGGGGCACACGGCCTTCCACGGCTACTACTTCCACATGCTGAAGGGGCAGACCGATAAGACGCCTGGAGGTGCAAAAGAATACGTGGTCGACGGGAAGATGACAGGTGGCTTCGCCTTCGTCGCCTATCCAGCGGAATACGGCAACTCGGGAGTGATGACTTTCATCATCAACCAGGATGGCGTGCTGCTCCAAAAGGACCTGGGGAAGGCAACGACGGAAACGGCGACAACAATGAGCGAGTTCGATCCTGATTCCAGCTGGACTCTCGTAGAAGAATAAATGGCTTTATCAACTGACTAGGGCAATCAACCGGTGCTCCGTGGGCTTTTCATCCCCAACATCCCTCACCGTGCCAACGGTCACACCGATCACTGCCCAAGACCGGCACTACCCGATATGTTATTCAGTGAAATATTTGATAGTGGATGACCCTGTTCGCGGAGATAATGATTCTCCCTCCGGCAAGTGCACGGGTCGTTCTCCGAACAGCATTCTGAAACCTTGAATCAATCTTTCGAGTCTTATATGTGACTGCCGGTTAGTTTCTCAGGCCGTACATAGGACATATTGAGGTTATGACCTCTCTGGAAAAATCAAAGATGCTCACTCGTAGACGCTTCACACAACTTTCAACTATGGCGATCGGATCCGCTCTATTGAAAGCTGCCGATGGCCAGAGTTCCGTTGCCGACACTAAGCTTGAGATTGCTCCGTATACGTTAGAAGCTTCTCCAAAGCGACACTTCCAAACCGTAGCTTACAACGGTCAGGTTCCAGGTCCACTTTTGCGCATGCGTCAGGGTCAAGAGCGAATCGTGGAGATCCGAAACTTGACTAATACTCCAGAGGTCGTTCACTGGCACGGCTTGTTCTTGCCCTCTGAGATTGACGGTGCGATGGAAGAAGGCACACCAATGATTGCCCCAGGGGCAACGACCCGGTATGCCTTCAGGCCGGACCCTCCAGGATTCCGTTGGTTTCACACCCATACATTCGCGGGCAAAGATCTTACAAAGGCTCAGTACGGTGGACAACACGGTTTTCTCATAATCGAACCGCGAGAGAACCCGGGACGCTACGATCGCGAGGTCTTCTTTGGACTTCATGATTGGGGCGGTCACTTCCAGGGCGGCGATGACGGATACATGAATCCTGTCTACGACGTGTCTACCATCAATGGCAAAATGCTTGGTTTCGGCGAGCCCATTCGTGTCAAACAAGGCGAACGGCTGTTGATGCATGTCCTGAACTCAAGCCCTACCGAGGTGCACTGGATTGCTTTGGTCGGACACAGTTTCAAGGTCGTCGCGCTAGACGGGAATCCTGTTTCACAACCTCAGACCGTTCCAATGCTGCGCCTATCTCCCGCGGAGAGAGTCAGTGCGGTTGTTGAGATGAACGCTGCCGGCGTCTGGGTGCTTGGCGAGGTAAGAAAGCACGTTCAGGCCGCGGGCATGGGTATAGTCATCGAGTACGCGGGGGCGTCCGGCAAGCCGGTATGGAATCAGCCCGACGATCTCGTGTGGAACTATCGCCAATTTGCTTCACCAACCTCGACAGCCGTCAGGGATGAAGAAGTCGATCGCATTGAGCTTAGCTTCGACTCGAAGTTTCAGGGGCATGGCAACGAAGAGCTATGGCGCATCAACGGCAAGTCGTATCCGAACAACGATGAACCGGTTTTAACAACAGGCCGACGCTACCGGCTCGTGATGAAGAATCTTAGCCTGGACGATCACCCAATGCATCTTCATCGGCACACCTTCGAGGTGCGTCAAGTAGAGGGCGGTCCCGAGATGTATGGGTTGAAGAAAGACGTCGTGCTGGTTCCGGCAAAGAGTACAGCGGAAGTCGAGTTTGTCGCGAACAACCCTGGACGAACGCTCTTTCATTGTCATCAGCAAGATCATATGGATAGGGGTTTCATGATGGTATTTCGTTATGCCTAAGATTTTGGGAGTAGATCGAAACAGAATGTATTTTTGCAGTTTCTTGTTGCCACTTTTTACGTACTTGTTGTTTTGTTCAGCGATTACGCACGCCCAGGGAAACTACGAGATCCAGGTCTATGGCGCGGACACGGTCGCACCAAAGAACCTGATGGTCGAACTGCACTCCAACTACACCATCTCCGGCCAAACTCAGACAATTGACGGAGTCTATCCAACGAACCACCAGGAGCATGAAACTGTCGAGTTGACAGAAGGTATCAACAATTGGTCTGAGGTTGGTTTCTACATCTTTACCAGTGAACAGGATGGGCACGGAGTGCAGTGGGTCGGAGACCATATCCGCCCGCGTGTCCGCGCTCCTGATAGTTGGCATCTTCCTGTTGGCATAAGTCTTTCGACCGAAGTTGGCTACCAACGGCCCGTCTACTCTCCAGACACGTGGACCTGGGAGATTCGTCCCATTATCGATAAAACCATTGGTCGCTGGTATCTCGCCTTCAACCCTGCTCTCGAACGCACGTTGCATGGCCCCGGTGCGAATCAAGGTTGGGGTTTTTCGCCCGGTGCCAAGGTGGGGTATGACTTCACTCGAGTGGTCAGCGCCGGCTTCGAATACTATGCGGACTATGGGTGGATCGGCTCCTTTTACTCGCTCCATAATCAAGAACAGCAACTCTTCGCCGTGACAGACCTAAACCTATCGCCGAAGTGGGAGATCAACATAGGAATTGGCATAGGCCCGACATCAGCGACCGATCACTTGATTGTCAAGGGAATTCTCGGCAGGCGCTTTGATTGGGGAAGAAAATCAGCGGTCGAATAGTCGTTGCTCACTGATGTCGCATTCAAGGGAGAGATGGCTGACTCAGACAATGGCATTGTCAACTTGCGCACGAAACCTGAAACACTGGTGCCATGAAGAGTGATTGCTTTCGTTACTCTGGCTATCGTTTCCCTTCCCAGATCATCAGCTATGCGGTGTGGGCTTATCATCGCCTCTGCCTAAGTTTCCGGGATGTCGAAGATCTTCTCGCCGAGCGCGGCATCATCGTATCCTATGAAACGATCCGGCAGTGGTGTGAGAAGTTCGGTCTCGACTATGCTCGGCGATTGAAGCGACAAGAGGGACGGCTGGGCGACCACTGGCATTTGGATGAAATCTTCATTCGAATCAACGGCCAACAGCGGTATTTGTGGCGCGCCGTGGATCAGGACGGCGACGTGATCGACATTCTTCTCCAGCCGCATCGTGATCAGCGCGCCGCAGAGCGCTTTTTTCGAAAACTCTTGCGTGGCCAGGGTTCGGAACCACTGCAGATCATTACCGACAAATTGAGAAGCTACTCCGCTGCCATGCGAAGCATCTTCGGCAACGTGACTCACAGGGTGGAGCGGTACGCCAACAATCGCGTCGAAGCCTCGCATCAGCCGACGCGCCAACGGGAACGGCAAATGCGCCAATTCAAATCTGCCAGGCACGCACGACGTTTTCTCTTCCTCCATGATGCCGTTCGAAATCTGTTCCGTGTGGGCCGACACTTATTGAGGTCTAGCAATTACCGGCTCCTGCGATCGCGGTCATTCGCGGTCTGGCGGGAAGTGACCGCGGCCTAAGCGAGCGCAAGACCCGCAGCGTTCCCAGTCCAGAATGTCCCTCAACGTCTTAAGTTGACAATGCCCTTGATGTTAATGGTGTTTCCGTTCACATCAACTTGTTTCCTCAGCGAGCCGCAGATGGACCTCATTGGGGAAGACATTCAATTCCACTTACGGATGCGTAGCCATTGACTGGAACGAAAGCCAGCAGGAACTTGCCTTGTGCATTCGGTTCGAGGCCGGAAAACTTTCGGATCACAACATCCGATGGATGCGCCTCCTTCGATAAGTCGAAATTCTGAAGGAGAGCCTTGCCATTGCAGAACACATTGAATACGCGACTAACCTGCATTCTGCTCAGCGCCGCATTGATCGACGATTCGCCCGAGGGCGCGCGGCGTGCAGCAAAGTGGAGCGTTATAGAGTATCTTCCCGGAGACGCTGGAATCGCGTAGGAGAAGTTTCCCCACCGTTCCGTTTCGTAAAGTTCGGGATCGTCGGTACCTGTGACAGGCTCTGCGAACACCGCCAGCTGCCCACCTTCGAAATAATTGTCAGGACTCCACCAGTGGCTGTCGTTGGAGTAGTAAGGAGACTGCCGTGCCAGAACACGAACGGGCCGCATGCGGCCTTGTGCTCCTGGCAGAATTTCGATAGCTGAAACCATTGCCGGCATTCCATCCTCGCCGGCGAACTCCAAATGGAGAATTTCGTTCGGCTCCGGTCTTATATCCGGAAAGATTTTTACGTCTGCAGTTCGGCTGGCGCCGGCATCAGCAACAACATCTAAGTCGGCGAGCAGCGTCTTTCCATTTGCTCGGATCGTCATCAGCCGGCTGCCTTCACCACCGGTTTCCGTTGATTCGGGACCAAAAGCAGTTTCCGCAAAATGAAGTCGCAGCTCGTAAACTCCTCTCTTGAGTGGAATGTCGTAGCGGAATTGTCCCTGCCTGCTGGTTCGGTAGAAACCTGGCTCCTCTGTACGCCAAATCTGTAGCACGGAACTTCTAACGGCATTGCCGCCTGTAAACCACTTGTCAGCGCTCCATAACTTGCCGGCATGATCGACAAAGCTACGTGTTGTGCCAGCGAGGATTCGTATCTCTTCACCGGCTGGCGGTCCGATCTGCTCGGTAGGCCCTTCCGTGGCGGTTGGCGCCCTGGATTGAGCGGACGAAACCCGGGCTTCATGCCGCAAGATAAGCCAGGTTCCTGTGGTGCCCGCCAACATAGTCGCAAGCACTGCGGCTAGCCACCATGCCCAATGTTTACCTTTGAAATACTTGACGAGTTGGTCTGACGGATTTCCCGGCGGGTTGGCGGGCTGAAGCGTGCTCACCAGGGGGGCCTGAGCGGATGCTTCGGCCGTCTCGAACCGCGGCACGTACTGCCCAACCGGAATAGTGATTCTTAGAGGTCGCGTCGAGCCACTCTGAGCGTAGTACTCGGCCAGCCGCTTGCGCAGCCGGTTGGCTTCTACCCGCACGATTGAATCCGAGTCCTGATCAAACGAATCGGCGCGCCGAAAAACCTCGACCGCAATCGTATACTCTTTGATTCTGTCGGCCTCTCCGGCGAACTGCACCTCGCACAGATAGGAAAGCATGCGAGCCAGCGTGGGAGAACGACTGAATTCCTTGGAGTTGAGCACACATTTCAGTTCTGCGCGCTCTTGCTCTAAATCGACTGATTCTAGGCTTATCGGCGCCATCTTAATCACCGTTCTCTGTCAACTTAGATTGTCGCGCCGCTCCGATGTTAGCGCCGGGGCACTGTTCCTGGCCGATTTAACGGTATCCATAGAGCTACTCCATGCCTTGTAACGGCATTTAACCTCCTCTCTTCTCTTCCACCAGATCGCCCGCAAGCCTTCAGAAAGGAGACGCTTAGCGTCTTTGCAGCCCATTTTCATCACTTCGTCTTGACGCAAAACGGTGTAGTAGCGGCTGTAGCGTTGTCAGCGGAAGATGACGGGCCTCTACTGGAGTCGAAGTGATGAGCAAACTGTCCGAAGCGGCACGATCATTCGCCCACCTCCGGAGGTCGCCTCATCGAGAAGAGGTGCAAAATGCAAGGATTTCTAAAAGTACTTTTAGTCGCAAACCTGATGGTTTTCGCTGCCGTACAGGCGAGGACAGAGTCTCTTCCGGATGTGCCGAAGTCGCCGACCGTTGAGAAGACGGCTGAGCAAAAGGGAGACCAGGCGCGCATCCATAAGGATTACGCATCCGCCGTCGCTTACTACCACGCAGCAGTCCAGGGCGATACGAGAAACTCCATGCTGTATGACAAATTGGCCATCGCAGAATTCCAACTCGGTGACAAGAACGCTGCCCGCAAGCATTTGACGCAGGCGGTTAAGCTCGACTCCCGTAGTGTTGCCGCGCTTAACAATCTCGGGGTCATGGATTTGATGGACAAGAGATACAAAGCCTCTGTCAACTACTTGAAGCAGGCACTGGCTCTCGATGAATCGAACGCAACAGCCCACCTGAACATCGCGGAGGCCTGGATGGGTCTCGGAGAGGTGGACTGGGCGATGACCGAGTACTCTCGGGCGCTCGAACTGAATGCCGATATCTTGGACAGCGACAACGGCGGAGTTATCGCGCAGGTCACCACCCCCGAGCAACGCGCCCGGATCTCCTACCTGATTGCAAAATCGTATGGAAAGAAAGGCAATCTCGACGGCGCTCTTGAATATTTGCGTCGGGCAAAGGAGGGCCACTATCCGGACTTGGCGCGGGTATATAGCGATCAGGAGTTTGCTGCTCTATGGTCGGATCCGCGCTTGGAGAAGATCGTCAAGCGCTAAGCAAACCTGTTTGCGCTTGAGTGCTGCGCCTCGTCGGTACAGGCCACGGCGAGGCGCAGCATGAACGGTGACACGTGGCCACGCCCGTCCCCATTCCAGGCACTACAAGACTGCACCGGCTAGAGGAGAACATCGACTCGACTCTCGTCGAACTGACAGCGAACGATCTTCATGAACTGGATAGCGCGACCGCGAAGATTGCCGTCGAGGGCAACCGGTATCCTCCGGACCTTGAGCGCATGACGTATCGATAGGGATGTGATTACTCCTAGTAAACTCGTTATCCTGACAAGCAGTGAACAAAGAGCGTTATTCCATTTCCATCGTCTTGGGATCAGCAACCCGGCACCGATGACTTATCAATAAAATCCACACCAGAGACTCTCAAGGAGGACTGGCGGTCGTAACGGCCACGCCAGTTCCAGAGGCATCCGCAGCCATAGTTCCCTGAAATGGGGTTATCAGCAACTTCGGAACGCCGAGACACCGGATGGAGTTCAATTTCCATAACCTCGTTTCCGGAAACCGTGTTCGATGGGAGTGGATCAAATCACGGGAGCCGCTCCAGGACTAACGCAGTGCTGTCATAATCGCCCTCGAGTTTCAGGTTCACACCCGCGCCCATCAGCACGGAGCCCGATAAAAGCGCCTCCCCCGTATACTTCTCCCGGTCCAACGCACGAACACGATACATTGCGTTGGGGTCAAGCCCACGCAGATGGACTGTGGGGTAGGGCAGCCGGAATCGCTGGCTATGCAGCAACGACAGCAGCACGGCCTGTGAGCCGTCCTGCGCAACATATTCCATCTGCGATGCATCGCCTGTTAGCGGCGATGCAAGCCGATACAACTTGCCGTGTTGCACCGTAGTCCGAATGGTCTTGTAAAACTCTGTGAGCTTCGCCGAGAGCGCCAGCTCGGCATCGGAAAACTTCGTCAGATTTGCCCCGATGCCGAGTGCGCCCTGCATCGCCACAACAAAGCGATACTGCAGCGGAACCATGCGGTGATCCATGCTCGGCACATCCGTCACCCACGCCACCATGGTCTGCGGCGTGTACCCCTGCGTGTAGCCATACTGAATATCCTGCCGGTCGAGCGCGTCCGTATTATCACTCGGCCAAACCTCATCCGTGCGCTCAAGAATGCCGAGGTCCACGCGCCCGCCCCCGCTAGAGCAGGACTCGATCTCCAACTTCGGATGCTTCGCGCGAAGCCGATCGATCACGTCATACAGGTTACGCACAGCTTCGAGATAGATTGCCTTCTCCGCATCCGTATTGGGATGCTCTGGCGAAGAGCCCGGCGCCGTGTTCCAGCCCGGCTCCGACCAGATGCGGTTATAGTCCCACTTCAGAAAAGCAATATCGTTCTCGCTCACCAGCTTGTCGAGCCAGTTGAACATCCACTCCTTCACATCCGGCCGCGCCAGGTTCAACATCAACTGATTGCGCTCCTCCGAATGTTCACGATTCGGGAACTGCATCGCCCACTCCGGATGCTGGCGATAGAGATCGCTGTCTGGATTCACCATCTCTGGTTCCACCCAGATACCGAAGTCCATGCCCAGCGCATGCACGCGATCGATGACCGGCTTCAACCCCTGCGGAAACTTCTTTGGCGTGATCGTCCAGTCGCCAAGTCCTGCATGGTCGTCGTCACGTTTG
Source organism: Tunturiibacter lichenicola (assembly GCF_051013355.1). Classification (GTDB taxonomy): domain Bacteria; phylum Acidobacteriota; class Terriglobia; order Terriglobales; family Acidobacteriaceae; genus Edaphobacter; species Edaphobacter lichenicola_F. The sequence goes on from NZ_CP132945.1 coordinate 564,981, forward strand.
CCGAACCAGCCATCATCGATCACAAACCTCTCCACACCTACCTTCGCGGCGCGTTCGGCGAGCGCGATCTGCGTATCGCCGGTGAAGTTCATCTCCGTCGCCTCCCAGGAGTTGTAGATGATCGGGCGGGGCTTGGGCTCACGCGCTTCACCGCGCTTAGGCAGGATCTCCTGCAACTGAAGTTGGCTCAGGATGCGTGACGCCTCACCATCGCCGCCATCCGTGTAACCCGCGTAGAACTTCGGCGTCTCAAGCGATGCTCCGGCTGCAAGTGTCCAATGAAAGTCGAACGGGTTGTAGCCGCCCGTCACCCGCGGTTGGCGTAGCTGAGTATATTCGGTGACAATCTGCCAATTGCCGCTCCATCCAAGCTCCCCAAACCAGACCGGCCCGGCCTCTTCGGTCGTCTCCCCCTCTTTGCCGATCGAAAACCACGGATTCGCCTCGTGAGACGTATGTCCGGTACGGCTCTCCTGCACGCTCTTTCCGGTCACCAGCGGCTCTTCGTTCAACTGGAACTCACCGCCCCACATACCCGTCAGCCAGCGATGCTTATAACCTGTACCGGCAGGCAGATTCCATGTAGCCGACGCAGCATTCTCAATACCAAAGCTGCCTTTGCCTATATTTTCGATGCGTGACCAACGCGCCAGCACGCCCTGCGGAAAGGTCTTGTAGTACAGGTGTACGCGCAGCGGCTCATTCGTATCCTTCAGGACGATCTCGAGCTCCGACCCCGTCACCTTCGCCGACTCATATTTGAGAATCAACGTCCGATCCCCGTTCGGCGAATTAACCTTGAGCGCTGTCTCCGGAAATATCCCTGCGCCATACGCCGGATACTCCTGTGGCGTTGTGGCTGCCGGCGGATACTGTGAAGCGCGTTCAGGCAGGCTCTTCGCCACCGGCACCAGACCGCGGTCGCTCAACTTTGGCCCCCAGTAAAGCGATTGCAGGATGCCCTGTTCATTGACGCCGACCACGTAGGTCATCTTGCCGGCATCGAGATACCACTGCTGCCGATCCGGTTGGGGCCGCACTGCCGTCTGAGCCGAGACAGGGCTGGGCACAAATAGGCCCAACAACACAAAACTACAGCAGGCAAAGGCTGCAAACGTTTTCAGCACAAGGTCCTCCAGGCATGGAATCGTACAAGCAATCTACGTGCGCGCAACAACAATAATCAACTGCATGGCCCTGAACGAGGAATCCATTTTGTTTCATGAGAGCCATCCGAGATTCAAAAGATCGGCGATCGGTTCATTAAACGAACAGGAGCCGAAGCCGATAGCGAAGTTCTCTCGCGCTTCTCTAATTTGTTCTGCGGATAGCTCCTGATCACGCCATGCAAGAGCGTGCCCGCTCCAGCGAAACGCGGTAGGATCGTTTTCCTTTAACACTGCTAAAACTTTCTGTTCCGTTGCTCCGTAATAGGCGATGACTGCCGCGACGAAGACATTCATGAAACCGTGCATCAGAGCGGATGCGCTTCTCGGTTCATACGTGAGTCGTTGAATGGAACGCAAAGGATGATGCAGTCCAGCCGTTGCCTTGAAGGGGACCTTTGCTTCGGCACAGGTCACGAGAAACTCCGCGATCTGCTCGACGCTGGGGATGGCATCAGCAGTAACGCCTCCGGTCCGAATCTTTGCGCGCGCGTTTCCTTCCTTCAGTGCAGGAATTATTTGCCTGCAATCCTTCAGCGGAAATTCAACGTAGAGAGTTGTCTTTTGCACTGGGGCCGAGAGCAGCCTATGCACATCATCCAGATTCGCAGCCTTCCACTCGAGCACGTCAACAACTGCAACCCTCTTATCGAGCCCAGATATCAGACGAGCATCTTGCTGCGCATCGCCTGTGCTGAGTGCGCTCACGAGGCATGGTGTCAGATGCTCATCGCCGCCAACCTCCATCAACGCCGCGTTGAACTCTGTCAACCTCGCAACGGGAATGATCAAGCGTCCCAGAACCCATGCATATCTCCCAGAGCGGTAACTGACATAATTCCGGGCCGACGTCAGCATATCGAGGCCCGCAGGCGGAAAGAGCCCCGCGTAATCGATCAACTTGTTCAGGAATGGTTCAATTACAGTCATTTGCCCTTTCTCTTTTTACTTCGTCGAAGGCACTCCAAATTCACCCTTCCATATGCGATGCCAGTCTACCTCGTAAAACGTCATCGGCAACTTGCCGATAGATTAACCCAGTTTCGCGCGGAACTCGTTCTTCAGAAGCCTGCTCTCGCCCGGAGATCCAGGCAACAAGATGAAGAGCGAGTTAAGATTGTGAAGACTGCATCGTGGAGATCAAACATGCATCCGAACACTGAGGGAATCCTCGAGTCTTCACTTTACGTAACCGACCTGGCCCGTTCTGTCTCGTTTTACAAGAAGATCTTTGGTTTCGAGGTCATTGGCGACTTCGGAGAGCGCGGCTGCGCAATGAAGGCGGGGAAACGCCACGTCTTGTTGCTGTTCAAGAAGGGAGGTTCGCTCAACATCGTGTCACCGCACGACGGAGATGGTGAGCTTCACCTCGCGTTCGCGATCGGCGCCGACGAACTGACACGATGGGGAGCGTGGCTTGCCGAAAACGGAATCACTGTGGAAGAGACGCAAGCTTGGAAGCTCGGTGGTCACAGCCTTTATTTCCGTGACCCAGACCGGCACCTCCTCGAGGTTGCTACACCCGGAGTCTGGACAATTTATTGATGCCGTCGCACCGTCCCAATTGTCGCGAGGCATAACCGTGACAGAAGTCCCAGCTGCCTAATGCGAGCGGCGGCTATCGTCTGTGCGGACTGCGGAGTGTCTCTGCTTAGAACGAGACGCGAGCACTCAATTGAACTTGGCGAGCTGGATCCATCGCATCTGTGATCGTTCCGAATCCTGCAGTATTCACAAACCGGTTCGGCGTATCCAAGTTCACTTTATTCAGAGCGTTATAAACTTCGCCGCGAAGATCGAAAATTGTCCTCTCGGTAATCGGAAAACTCCGCACCAGCGCGAAGTCCAGGCTCTGCATACCCGGTCCATAAACTGAGTTTCGACCAACGTCGCCGAAGGTGTAGGCGGGAGGAGCGGCGAACGCTCCAGTGTTGAACCACTCGTTCGCGTTGCGGGTACCCTGGCCAAACATCGGTTGGCCGGTATAGTTTGAGCGAATCGGATTCTCCCCGAGTGCCGTTCCCGCGTTGGCGGTGTCGCCAAAGACGGAGATTGTCAGCGGATAGCCGGTCTGGATCTGATAGATCAAGGACAACCGCCAGCCCTCTGTCGCGACTTCTGCCAACCGTGATTCCTTCCATGTGGGGATGTCGTAGACGCCAGTCAGCGCAAAGCGGTGACGTATATCGCAGGCCGGTCCCTTCTCTGCCTCCAGATCGTTGTTGTTCTGCGGAATTGCAGATTCGTACATAGGTGATCTGAAGTCTGGCGCATTCGAAAGATTTTTCGCATAGGTGTAGTTCGCGACGAGCGACAGCCCGCGCGCATATCTGTGCCTAAATGTGACGTAGCCCGCGTCGTACCAGCTTTGCGCGGTGTTCTCGAGCAGGTTGATGGTGCTGACCGGCGTGATGAGCGGGGTTGCCGGGTTCAACACCTGGATGTTCGAGGGCAAAACGGTTCCCGGGACAAAGCTCATGGATCTCACGGGACGGCGAGGCTGAATCAGGCCGGGACCCGGCTGCGCATTGTTGATCAGGTGGGCGCGTTGCAGATGCCATCCGCCGGAGCCAATGTAGCCGATCTCAAGGGTTGTACTCTGGCCGAGGCTCTTCTCCAGGGAGGTGCTCCATTGCTGGATGTATTGTGGAGCGGGATGAATGCTCATTGCCGTGAAACTGACGACTGTTTTGCCGAGCACCGGCTGCCCGAAGTTGTAGTTCGCGATTGCGGCAGTTGGGGTGTAGTTGTCACTCTGTGCCGTCTCAGGAAAGACGTATGGAATGTTGTGACGCTGATTGCACCAGGTGTTCATATCGACGGGAGTGAAGAAAATGCCGTAGGCCGCATGCCAGACTAACCCAAGGCCGAAGCTCTGCGCGATGCCGAACCTCGGTGCAAAGTTCTTCCGGTTGGGATACATCAATCCGCGCGGATATCCGTTCTGTCCGCCGATGAATGGTTGCGGCGCCCCGCTGCTGAGATCGAGGTTGCTGTTGGTATAGCTCACGTCCCAGAGCGGGCTCATGTACTCATAGCGAACGCCATAATTGATTGTTGTCGATGGGGTGACTCTCAAGGTGTCCTGCGCGAAGCCATCGGCGTACCACTGACGGAGATTCATCTGCGGAACGCCGGCCTGCCGCTGCCTGACTACGGGCATGCCCAGCAGGAAGCTCGCCAGCGCGGAGCCGGTACCGTCATTGGTCAACGTCTCGGTGGTGAAGCCGCTGGTGAACTGGTAGTAGCCGCGATTCTGAAAGAAGCCCCACATCGGCCATATGTACCACTGGTAAACGCCGCCGAATTTGAGTGTGTGCTTACCGGTTTGAAAAGTAAGTGAGTCACGCCCTTCGATGATCGTGTCCCATGCATGCATCGGCGTGGCCGAGTAGCTGTCGCCAAAGGGCGAGTATCCCTGAACCGTGAAGTAAGGAGCACCCCAGGCTCCGGGGCCGCCGAATCCCACGCCCTGAATTCCTAACTGGCTGACGATATCGTTTTTGTTTGCGCTTTCGGTTGTGTGATCCATGCTGAGCCGCGAGATGGCCAGCGTAGAGGTGTTCACCATGCGCGGCGAGATGACTGTGCTGAGACCGAGCACTCCCTGCTGCGCGAGATTATCGTGGTAATAGCCGAAACCGGGAAGGTTCTCAGGCATGAATCCATGTTCACCCTGACCACTGTAACGGACAAAGACTGTGCTGCCGTTGTTGAAGTCATGGTCGACGCGCACGGTGCCCTGGTCGGTGTAGTGGAGCTCATTGCGAAGATCGAGGTAATTGTTGGAATCGTTTCCAGCTCCTACGACGGTGGGCTGCCCATTCATATTCATGCCCATCATGCCGCTCATCTGGTTGGGCTGGGGCACGTATTGCTTGAGCATGATCGACGATGCCGAATTCAACTCGCTGGGCGGAATAACATTCAGTTTGCCGTTGTATTCAAACTGCTTTCGCAGGGACTGCGGGTTTGAAGCACTGACGGGAAGGGCAGGATTGTAGTCAGGATTGGCATAGGTCGAGCTCGGGTCGTAGATGTTCACGCCACTGTCACTGAAGTCTCCTGAAGCCTCCTCTGCGGTGGGGACGGTGTCGGTCATTGGATCTGCCGCTGCCCTACGCAAACCTTCATAGTTCACGAAGAAGAATGTGTGTTTATAGATAGGGCCGCCGACGGCTCCGCCAAAGTCGTTCTGAACCAGGTGCTTGGTCATTCCCATCGAGCCAAAGGAGAAGGCATCCATCGCTCCATTCCGGAGAAACTCATAGGCTGTGCCGTGAAATGAGTTCGTTCCGGACCGCGTGGCGATGTTGATCTGGCCGCCGCCTGCGCCGCCCATGTCGGCTGCGTAGCTTCCAACCTGAACCTGAAACTCCTGCACCATGTCCGGATTCGGATTCAGATTCTGTGTGTTAAATGTAGGATCGGTATTAGTCGCTCCATCCAGCAAAAAGTAGTTCGCATTCGGCCGAGCGCCCGCAATGCTCACGGCAGAAAACTGTCCGGGCCGCCAATACAAAGGATTCACATTGCCTTCCTGCGCGCCCATGCTCACGTGGGCTCCGGGCACCGTGGCGACGAGATCGATAAGCTGCCTTCCATTCAACGGTAGCTGTTGCACGGAGTCGCGATCGACAACTGCACCAACGGTGGCATCGGCAGTACGAAGTAGCTCGCCGTTAACACCGACATTGACCGCCAGTGCCACAGGCCCAAGAGAGAGAGCAATGTCGAGCGTGGCCTTCTGCCCCACTTCCAGCTGCAGCGACTGCTTGGCTGCGGTGAATCCGCTCTTGTCGATCTCTACGTGATACCCGCCCGGCTGCAGGCCACCTGCCACATAGAGGCCCGCGCCGTCAGTCGTTACATTGCGCGCCGCGCCAGTGAGGTCGGAGGTAATATGCACCTTCGCCCCGGGCACGGGCAGATGCTGTGGATCAGTTACCTCTCCCCGTAAGCTTGCGTAGTTACTTTGCGCCTGTGACGCCGTCGTAATCAGTGCGATAAAAAGGGACAACGGTGCCAGCCGCTTGAGCATTGTGATTCCTCTTAGAGGTCCAAAGAATGTGGTGAAATGAGCTGGGAGCACAATAACAACCTCAGCCTTGTTTCGCGACCACCTGATGGACGGCTCCAAGGTCAATCTTTCGGTCTAGCCCGAAGCTCCAATCACGCTTCGCTCATGTGCGGCCCATCAAGAGCAAGGTGAAAACATCATTGTCTCAACAACTGACGGTGGCAAGAGATTGCATTCCCCTACGACTTCTGTACCAGATGGATTGTGAATTCCATTTCAAAGGATCAACGCTATATTCCATTGCCGGACCTAGGACAATAAACAGCAATGGAATAAATCTGAATGGCGCCGGTTTGTGCTCTGTTCAAAATGGGGACTATGTAATGCCTTCGATCGACATTGTCAACTTTAGACATTGAGGGACATCTGAGCTGGGAACGCTGCGGGTCTTGCGCTCGCTTAGGCCGCGGTCACTTCCCGCCAGACCGCCAATGACCGCGATCGTAGGAGCCGGTGATTGCTAGACCTTACTAAGTGTCGGCCCACACGGAACAGATTTCGAACGGCATCATGGAGGGAGAGAAAACGTTGTGCGTGCCTGGCAGATTTGAATCGGCGCATTTGCCGTTCCCGTTGGCGCGTCGGCTGATGCAAGGCTTCGACGCGATTGTTGGCGTACCGCTCCACCCTGTGAGTCACGTTGCTGAAGATGCTTCGCATGGCAGCGGAGTAGCTTCTCAATTTGTCGGCAATGATCTGCAGTGGTTCCGAACCCTGGCTACGCAAGAGTTTTCGAAAGAATCGTTCTGCGGCGCGCTGATCACGATGCGGCTGGACCGGAATGTCGATCACGTCGCCGTCCTGATCCACGGCGCGCCACAAATACCGCTGTTCTTCAGTTCACTGTCAGAACGAGAATGGTTGTGTCGTCGAACTGTTCGACACCCGCTGACCATTCGGCAAGATACTGGGACAGGTGTGCACAGATCTCCTGTGCCGTCGCCCTCTTCGGCAGAGATCTGCAGCGGTCCACGAGCCTCTCTTCACCGAATTCCTCCCCATTCGAATTCAGCGCGTCTATCAATCCGTCGCTGTACACAACGACGGTACAACCCTTAGAGACCGTGAGTTGAAACTCCTGATAGAGCGCGTCCGCGAATAGACCAATTGGCAAATCACCATTTAGGAGCGCAGTGACTTCGCCGGTCTCTGAGATGAAGATGGGTCGACAATGCCCGGCGTTGACATACCGTAACAGTCCACTGCAGGAGTCATATTCTCCATAAAACATCGTGGCGTATCTGTTGTCGCCAAAACGTCCACAGAGATCGCGGTTGAGCAGTGCGGCGAAGGAAGAAGGGGATGGCCGCGCGGTCGGTTCATTCGGCGCAAGCATTCTGCCGTGTGCGACCGCCTGTAAATGCGCCATCATCAATGCAGCCGACATTCCCTTACCACTAACGTCAGCGCAGAGCAGGCCAACCGAGTTGCTGCTGCAGGAAAAGAAATCATAAAGATCACCGCTCACGATACGGGCGGGTGTGGTGCTGCCCCACACCGTCGCGCCTGATACGACGGGCGCAGAGCGGGGATAAAGATATTGCTGTACCTCGTGGGCCAATGTCATATCTCGCTCCAGAGCAATACGTTGATTCTCCTGCTCGTACTGAGTGTCAAGATGAGAGGTCATTGCATTGAACGAAGCTACGAGTGATCCAAGTTGGCCGTGTTCGGTAAGCGGAATCCTGATCGAAAAATCACCCATTCCGACGAGATGCGCAGCGTGGCTCAATGCGTCAATTACAGTAACGATGCGTTTGCTGAGACGGAGAGAAAACCACATGCCGCACGCATAGGCGAGCCCCAGGGCGAAGGCGATGGTGATTAGAGGAGAAACCCACGATGCCCTACGCAAACCCATACGGCTAAGGTCCTCTATGGTCCGTGCATAGCTGGGCCGAATCTGGCAGATCACCCAGCTTTCTGATGCTCCGCTCTCCCAATTCCGCGCGACAACTACGACAGGAACCGGTCGCGACGAACCAGGCATAAAGTTGGCTTTGATCTCTCCAGCAATTCCCTCGTCGCGCCGGTACGGACGCAGCAGCACGGGTTTGCTGTTTACGATCTCCAGGCCCGAGGCGTTTGACAATTGACTTAAGAACGATTCGCCAAGAGGAATTCTGACAAGAATCCTTACGAAACAGTCCTCGCGTTTCACGGTGCGCATGAAGCGGATTTCTGGACTGCCCCGATCTTCAACAACACCGGCAAAGGACGGTACATCAAGCCACATCGGACCAGCGGTGTTGAGGGCTTTCGTGGACAGGATGGTAAAGATGCTTTGACTCCCCGGCCACGCGGCATTCAACTGTTCGGTGAAGGCTGTAAAGAGGGTGGAATTAGAGGCGTACTGGCATCCCTGTAGCTTGTCGAGAGCTGGATCCATAAGTCCCTGGCGGCTTTCGACGATAACCTTAATTCGTTCCTCAATCAGGTACGCACTCTCTCGTCGTATCAGCACATTCAGGACAGTTATCGAAAAGCACATCACCATGATTACCGAGACGACACTGGAGAGTAAAAAGAGGATCAGGATTTTCCAACGGACTGTGGTCCAAAAAGTTCCTAGCTTCAAATAATTTTCACCTGTTGCCATGCAATGGTTTATTTCGTCGCGCCAACGCACAAATCTCATGAGATTGAATCGTGATGGTGTTTCCGGTTTATGTTCGGAACGAGCACCATCCCTTCGGAGCTCGCCTGCGGGCATTCGTCCGTCAAGTTCCTACGGCTGAGCGACTGCAACTTCGCACCGTTGCCGCTTCCAGTTTTCCGCCCTCTTCGGATCGCGAACGACGCCACGAACCGCTTGACCCTGCGCTAGCAGATGGCCCTTAAGTCGTCTTCCTATACGTCCAGTTATTCCTGTAATTGCAATCATCTTTTCCTCCTCTTTGAGGCTAAACAACAGTCTGCGAATGAGATTTTGCAAAAACGCAATCTTTACAGGATCTCGCCCTAAAATCTCGACATTGAGTGGTCGACAGAGCTTGTCATGGGTTACTACTTCCCGACATGCACTTCCATCAAGATGGACGATTTCGCCATTTAAAAAGAGCGTGCGTTCGAGATAAAGCAACAGTTCTTCAATCTCTCCTACGTTTGCCAATCGCTTGAGAGGACTCAGCTCCTTCAGGAACTCATGCGTCTCCGGAGGATTCAGGGCGCGCTTAATGCCGGGAATCGAACTCGACAACTGAGACCTAGAGAACTCAGATCCGAGGAGATTCGAATTTAATGGCTTCAACATTTACTTCGATAAGCTGTACTTGGATTTCAACTCAGAAACCGGGCTTGTCTGTTCATGTAGGGGCTCTAGAAACCCTGCTGACACTATGTCGCATCAGAATCAATACCTTCGAGGGCGCGTCAAAAGAAGAGCAACGACTTAAGGAAGCCTAAAGCTATCAACAGCGTGCTGCTTGCTGAAAATGACTGCCAGCTCAACCGGTCGATGCAACACTGGCTTGCAGTTTACTCGCCGGCGTTTGAAAGCCCAAGGTCTCTCGCGGGCGTTGGTTGAGACGCAGCGCGATCTTGTTGAGATGGGCTTGAGTGTGGACGGACAAGTCGGTCTTCTTAGGGAAGTACTGTCTTAGCAGGCCGTTGGTATTTTCATTGGTTCCGCGCTGCCATGGACTCTGCGGATCGCAGAAGTAGACTTTCACATTTGTGTCCACCGTGAAGCTCTTGTGTTTGGCCATCTCCAACCCTCGGTCCCAGGTCAACGAGCGCCGCAGGGTTGCGGGCAGTTTAAGCACGTGCTTGCTCAGCGCGGCGACGACCGTCGTTGTGTCTTTGCTGGGCACCTTGATGAGCATGACAAAACGCGAGTGCCGTTCCACCAGAGTTGCGATATGAGTATTCTTGCTGCCTGCAAGTAGGTCGCCCTCCCAATGACCGGGAACGGCGCGGTCTTCAACCTCCGCTGGTCTCTCGCTGATAGAGATCGCATCAACGATCTGTCCGCGGGACTGTCCCGCTGCCCGCGCGTGCCGTGAACGACGGATCAGCCGCTTGGACCTGAGATGCTGAACCAGCTCTTTTTTCAGCACTCCGCGGCCTGGATGAATAAGCTGCGGTAGATGGTTTCGTGGGACACGCGCATGCTCTCGTTGTTGGGATAGCTTACCTTCAACCATTTCGAAATCTGTTCCGGCGACCAGTCCAGGATCAGTTTACTGGCCACGATCGTCCGCAGTTCTTCGTGGTTCGCAAGAAGACACACCTTGGGTCGCAGAGCCGACTCCCAGGCCTGACGATCGGCTTCACTGGCTCGATAGAGTGGACGGCCACCGTGACGCGCCACCTCCCGGCTCACTGTCGACACAGGCCGTTGCAACCCGCTGGCTATCTCACGGATCGACAAACCGGAAGCAATTCCTCGTGAGATGTCTTCCCGCTCGGCCAAGGTCAGCGTTCGCGGTGAGCGCCGACGAGCGGGAGGAACTATCCCGCCGCGCTGCGTCAACAGGAACCGAATAGAACCATGCCCCTTACCGAAGGCACGCCCAATGTCATGCAACGACTCGCCCGCCTTCCAGCGCCGCCACATCTCGATCCTCTGCCCAGTGGAAAGCCTGTTCCGTTTTCCTTGTGCCATAACCACCACCTTTTGAAATTGAATTCATATCAGATGGTGTTGCATCGACCGGTTGAGACCGCCCCGTTTTTCGTGCACTGGGCTTTGACATTGGTTATTCGAGCGCCTTGATCAGACCGATCTGCCGGCCACTTTCTGGTACTGTCACAACGATCGCATCCCCGAGTGAAAGGTAGTTTAGTTCACCCGGTGGAAGGTCCGGCTCCAGCGGGTCTCGTCAAAGAAGTGGAGCATGGTATGGAGCGTGGAACTGGCTCTTTCTGACGGTGAAGTTTTGTACAAATCGTCTTCGGGTGTCTCGAAAGACCAGTAGACGAAAAGTGGACGGCCGATCAGGTTGGCTCGAGGGACTAGGCCCCAGTAACGGCCATCGTAGCTATTGCTACGGTTGTCGCCCATGACGAAGTACATGCCGGATGGAACAACGAGGTCTTCACCCTGGATGTGGTCGAGGAGGTCAAGCGACCACTCGGCGGTGACTCCGCGTCCTTTTGCTGGTGAGATAGCGGGGAATTCGTCGTTGTAGGGGTCGTAATTAGCCGGGGTGGGCTTGGCTGCGCACGGCTCGTCCAAGGAGACGCCGTTGCGATGAACGATGCCGCAGCGGAGGTGGATACGATCGCCGGGGATACCGATGACGCGCTTAACCAGAATATCGTGCTGCCCCTTGGGATTAGGTGCCGGGCGGAAGAAAACGACGGGTTCGTCACGCCGCAGTTCGCGGTACGGGATGAGGTTCGTCCAAGAGGTAGCGGGCGCCAGGGTTGCGCGCTCTACGATTACGTGGTCGCCAACGAGTAGGGTGCTGGCCATGGAAGAGGACGGAATGACGAAGTTTTGAAGTACGAAGCCCATGACAAAGGACCAGATGATGAGCATGCTTGTGATGGAAGCCAGCCCTTCAAGATGAGTCTCTTCGCGAGGCTGGCGCTTACTGTCCTGTGGGGCGCTGGGTTGTTTCTTCGGTATCACCATGACGCTTTATTGTAGCCGTCAAGAGGTCGATCATTCCTGAATAGAGGATGGACGGAGCCTTACGAGGACGATATTCTTCACCGAACCGGCCGAAAGTCACCTTATCGGCAGCTTCGCCAGCCGGAAAGCCGTAGTTTCCCAAAACCCCGTTTTGCGGGAGCTACCTCTGCGGTAACTGATCCACTCTCATCGGGCGCAGATTCGCTTTCGGAGAGAACGGAGATGAAAAGGGGTACTGTATTGATTTGAACGATCAGCGCGTTTCGTGGAGAAGGATGGCCTCTGATGTGGGCGTCCCGATAGTGAGACCGAGCCTCTTGCCATCCGGTGATGGCCTGATCCAAAACACAAATTTTCCTGGAATTCTCGCCGTCTCCTCAGGAGTGGCTGCATCGATCGGCTGCCGCCAAATAGTTGTGTTCGCCCCGGTCCGGACAGTGTAGAAAACGCTCTTGCAGTCAACTGAAAATGCGATTTCCGACTCGCGGGCATCACGAGACATCGGAAAGCCCCGGATCTCTCGCAGCGAATCGGTGGAAAGGATTCGAAGCCGGGGAGGTGAAACATCATCATCCACGGCGGCCAGTAATTTACCGTCGGCAGAGATGTCGTACCAAGGGTTAGATACTTTCACTCTTTGCGCAACTCCGTCCTGTAAGGACTGACGCACGAGAACCGGATGAGTGAGTTCGAGATTATCGACATAAAAGAGCCATTTACCGTCAGCCGAGCACTCAGGGAATAAGTCGCTCGTCCCTTTTGTCAACTGTGTTGGCCTGCTGCCATCCAAAGACACCATATATATGTGCGTAATATCTATGTCAAGAGGCCCTCCGGTTACGACGAGCGCGTCCGGACCACAGCGGGAGGGGTGAAAGTATTGGTCACTCTTCGGAGTGCTGACATTAGTCGTCTCGTTTTTGTCCAGGTCGAACACTTTCAGGTTGGTTCTTAGGTCAGACTCCACGATCCGTTTGTTATCCATCCAGGTAAACCAATGCAGGTCGCCTGATTGGCGCTCTTCAAGATTGGTAGGTTTCGCTAGAGATAGCTCAGCAAACGTTGTATTACGGTTGTAGATCGTTGTTGCGATAGTTTGGGTATCGGCAGTCACGCTTAATCCGTAATAATCGCTAATATCGTTTGTGAGCTGTCGAAGCTTTCCACCCGGATTGGAGAGGAAGCTAAGCTGTTTGGCGCTCATGTTATTCCTTTTACTGATTGCGAATATACCCTTACCGCTTGACGCCCAAAGTAGGTCGTCCAACCAGACGTAGCCGAGCGCGGCATAGGAAGCCAAGGTCCGCTTGGATCCGGAGGCAAGGTCCAGACTCTCGGCCCCGTTGAGGTAATCGAACGAAGCCGCGAATCGGCCGTTTGAAGCGCACGCAGCCGCCCACGGAAGAGGCTTTCGGTAGTTTGCCAAAACCTTCTCATCGCCGCCATCAGCATTCGCGCTAAGGATGCTAAAGGTTCCCGCCGTGTTATCGAAACGAAAGAAGCACAACCGATGGCCGGCATCGATGAAGGTGATATGGCTATCTACCCTCTCTAGAACGCGGGTCGGTTGGCCTCCGAGAATGGGTATCCGGTACTCGTCTCCCCAATCGGGTTTGGACGCGTGCAAAGGATCCATCCGGAAGTAGATATAACCGCCGTCGGGTGAGAAGACGAGGTCCCTGTACTTATAATCCGGTTCGTGAAGAATGGAGCGCTCGCTTCCGGTCGTGATGTGATGAATCCTCAGATCCTGGTTATCGTTCGAATCTTGGGTCACGGAAGCAAGATAGGCCCCATCGGGCGAGATAGCGACCATATTTACGTGTTTGCTGTCTATCACCTTCTGGATGGAATAATGCTCAAACGGCACCCTCTCGCGTCGCACAACGACGTAGTATGCGACGGCTGCTAGGCAGATAACAGCAATCAGGCCTACTGACCAAAGCAGCACCTCAGTTTCCCCACGTTGAACTGACGCTTCGACAACGACAGCTGAGGAGATACCTGATTCCGACAAGGCGTCCAGTGCGAATGCAAGATCCGATGCCGACTGGAAGCGCTGCTCAGGGTTCTTCTCCAGGCAGCGATGCACGACGCGCTTCAGCCCCAGCCCCGGTGGAGTGGTCCTCACAATCTGTGAAATGCCGGGTGGATCTTCGTTCAGGATGGCCGACATCGTATCTGCGGAAGTCTGTCGTTGGAACGCACGCTTACCGGCTAGCATCTCATACAGAATCGCTCCGAAGGCGAAAATGTCGACACGATGGTCTACCGATTTGCCGCGCACCTGCTCCGGGGACATGTAGCCTACGGTCCCCATCAATGTACCGGGATCGGTTGCGTGGGCTCGAGTCGGCTCGTTGCCGTCCAGGGGTGTCTTGGATTGCATCAATTTCGCAAGACCGAAGTCCAGAATTTTAATTCGGCCGTCTTTGGTGACAAACAGGTTCTCTGGCTTAAGGTCCCGATGAACGATGCCTTTGTCATGCGCTGCCGCTAATCCATGTGCGATCTGAACACCGTAGTCGATCGCCTTGCGGACTGCCAGTGGGCCTTGCTCCAGTTGCTGCCGCAGAGTACCGCCTACCAGCATTTCCGACACCAAATATGGCGCGCCCTCGAAGACGCCAAAACGGTGAACGGCGAGGATATTCGGATGATTCAGAGCGGCGGCTGCTTGCGCCTCCTGCTCAAAACGCCGCAGCCGATCGGAATCTTGCGAAACAAAGGGCGGCAGGACCTTGATCGCAACTTCACGTTTCAAAACGGGGTCGCGGGCACGATACACTTCGCCCATCCCGCCAGCACCCAACAGGCCCAGAATCTCATAGCCATCAAGTTTCGAGCCAAGAGCTAAGCGCATGGTGTGGCGAATTATACCTCTGACTCAAGGCCCATAAAGAAGTCTTGATCCGCGGATGCGATGATTTCGGACCGTTCCCCGGGTGTCGATCCCTGAGAGGAATATTGAAGCTCCCGCAAAGTCAGGTTTTGGGCAAGTTCACCTGGGCAAAAGGTTCGGTGCGTCGAACTTGGTGAAAAATCCGTTTTGTGCGCACTACAAGAGAAAATGATTACTTCCGAGTTGCCGCCTACTCTTCCTGAATTGTCAAATTGGCGACGACGCGTCGATCGATGGCCAACGAAAAATTTTACTGCCCGATTTTCGGTCCGTCTGTGCCATAAAATAGGCTTCTTTAGACCATTGATGGATGGGTACGATGATCAAGGGACGCGCAAAGGGCACAATCTCTGCGCTTTCGAAATCACGATGAATAGAGTCTCGGGGCCCGGTTTGAGCGGAGGTCCAGATGGACAAATTCAACTCGCTGCCACCCTCCGGTCACTACAACGCCAACTATGGTAATTTTCAAACAGAACTGTACGCACAGATCCGTTGCGAAGCTTTTGGCGAGGATATCGGACAAAATAGTTGGCTCACCTCAGATGAGCAGGACAAGTTTTTGGAATGGCTCGATCTTTCACCTTCTAAGACCCTGCTTGATGTCGCTTGTGGAGCAGGAGGGCCCGCGTTGCGACTTTCGGCGATCACCGGTTGCTCTATTGTCGGCATCGACATTCACGAACAAGCAGTTACAACGGCAACTTCACTTGCAGCCCAGCGCGGTTTGGTCGAGCGCGCCAAATTTCGGTCTACAGATGCTGCAGGGCGGTTGCCATTTTCTGATGCCAGCTTTGACGTCATCATATGTATTGACGCGATAAACCACTTTTCTGACCGTCCACGTGTCGTTGCGGAGTGGACTCGGCTGTTGAAGGTAGGCGGACGATTGCTGTTCACCGATCCCATCACCCTAACCGGGCCGCTGACGAATGCAGAGGTGGCGATACGGAGTTCGGCTGGTGTTTATCTCTTCGTTCCCTATGGCTATGACGAAAGCGTCATTGCTCAGTGCGGACTGCGATTGCTGGTGAGTGAAGACGTGACTGCGAACATGGCTAAAGTCGCCGAGGCGAGACTCGCTGCCCGCGCATCGAAAAGTGCTGTCCTTCGTGAAATCGAAGGCGATCAGGCATATGACGGCCAGCAGGAGTTTCTCGCTGTTGCTGCATGTACTGCCCGAGAAGGCCGCCTTTCTCGCTTCGTTTATGTTGCGGAGAGCTTGAGCTGAGTTTCAAACTCGGCCTAAGAACCGGGAGGGATGGCCATGAACTCGCATGGAAGTGCAGCTCTGGGGAGGGCCAGGTTGAGTGATGCTGGCCAGCGAGCGAGACGGCGAGTCGCTTACCGATTGCTCCCTTTTGTGTTTCTCCTTTACATCGTCAACTACATCGACCGGGTCAACGTGTCGTTTGCCAACCTCAGAATGAGTGCAGATTTGGGACTAAGCGACCGCGTCTACGGTTTAGGAGTAGGGATGTTCTACATAACCTACGTCTTGTTCGAGATACCCGGGGCCGTCATCGTCGAACGCTGGAGTGCGAGGAAATGGATTGCACGAATCATGATCTCGTGGGGAATAGTGACGATTCTGACCGGCTTCGTGCACACTGCGACCCAGTTTTATGCCGCCCGCTTCTTCTTGGGTGCCGCTGAATCCAGCTTTTTCCCTGGCATGATCGTTTATTTGACACACTGGTTTTGCGCACGCGACCGCAGCCGAGCCATTGCTTGCTTATATGCAGCTAATCCCGCCGCTGCTTTGATCGGTTCCCCCTTGGCAGGTTGGCTCCTCGGTGTACATTGGCAATCGCTCGCTGGCTGGCGCTGGCTCTTTATCCTGGAGGGAATTCCTGCCGTCTTCGTGGGTGCCGTCACTTACTTCTATATGACGGACTGGCCTTTGCAAGCGCGTTGGCTTCCTGATGACGAACGGGACTGGCTCGTCAATGAATTGGAAGGGGAGCTACAGGTGAAAAACAAGATTCGAAACCCTACGATTTTGGAAGCTTTTGGAGACGCACGAATTCTAAGATTGATCCTTGCATATTTCCTGGCCCTCACAGGAGCTCTGGGAACCATCTACTGGATTCCGACCTTCGTGAAGCGTCTTTCGGGATCTTCTAACTGGACGGTGACTTCGCTGCTACTGATTCCAGCTCTAATGGGAATCGCAGGTATGCTCATCAATGGTTGGCACTCCGATAGGACGGCGGAGCGGCGCTGGCACAGTGCTATTCCGTTGCTCTCTGCCGGATTAATGTTCGGGCTCTTGACGGTCTTCCGCCACGAAATCCCGGTGGCGATTGCGTGTCTGCTTCTGGGCAGCGGTTTCCTGTACGCGTACTACCCCGCTTTCTGGGCGATACCAACGATGATGCTAAGCAAAGCTGCTGCCGCCGCTACATTCGGACTGATCAATTCAATCGGGCAACTTGGTGGACTAGCCGGCAACTTCGCGATTGGTTATCTCAACGACAGAACGCACTCGCTTGCAGCCAGCTTCGCGTTCATCGCACTTGTCTACGTGGTGGCAGGCAGCTTGGTTTTGAGTTTAAGAATCCGGGATCCCGTTGGCGTTTTGCAGAGATCGAGCTAGCTCGAAGACGGCCTGTCGAGTGACGGGCAACCCGCACCTTACCCGTCGTTGGCCGTTCGGGCGCGTAACGGAAGGGTTGCCGACAAAACCATCCGGAACTCCACAAGGTACCCTGTTCAGGGCTGAATGAGCGCATTGGCGATTTACCACTCATCGAGAAGGACACTCAGGGTTTCCCACATCGGTCAGGTCTTTTAGTGTTACCAGCGACCTTCCAGGAATTGCTTCCTGTAAACATAGGTCTCAATCTCCCCTGGGTCTGTGGCGATGGTCCGAAGCTCGAACCCGTCGTCGTCAATCACAAGGTCATCGTGTGCTGTAACACCCAAGGGAGACACTTTGCGTGTCATGGAGCCTGTACAGTCCGGATTCACCGTATACGTGCCTTCAATGGTTACATTTACGATGTTTCCGCTTGCGTTTATTGTCGCGGTTGCGGTTGTATGCCCATTCCCGTCGAAGGTTTGCCTACCGATCTCACCAAAAGGACCGGCGAGTGTGGCCGGGACAGCGGTAGGGAGAAGAGTGCCTGTGGCGGTGTATCCAAAGCTGCCGCGCAGGGTAGCGTTTGAGCAAACTTTATTCTCACCAGCCTGAGCCCTGGGCGCGATGCCCAGAGCGAACACGATGGCGAAAGCATTGAAGAGAGTCGTCGGTGCAATGCTGCGTTTCATAACGGCCTCCTTGAGGCATCCAGTGGGCTCTCATTGGAAGGACAACCAATCCGAACGTCTTCCAACTCAAGGCAATGCAAAAGCGATGCGACGCAAATCTGGGCTGGTCCATCGACCGTCTGCCAAAAGTGAAGCCTCCCTGTCTTAATCCATTCCCGGATCTGTTCCGCCGTAAACGGGTCGGCCAGGCTGTCGCTGTCGAGCGTGATGACCTCAACTTCGGTACGGCAATCTGGACATAAGGCCAAAGCTACCTTTGCCCGTCGAATGATCATGAGGGTCTCAGTCTCGACAGTGATTCTAGTTGTCTTCACAGCAACGGCACTCCCATGCGTCGATCGTTTTTGAGTTACGACTGGCCGTATCCTGCGCGCAATCCGGATTACAAGTCTTTAGAGAGCGCCGTAATACTTCTTACAAAATCTTTCATCCTTTGTTCTGAGTGAAAGCGAAGGGTTTACGAGACCTCCAGCCAGCGCGTGGCCCATTCAGTTCTCACCCATGAGTGGTAAAATCGCTGCCAAATCGAAGATGCACTCGGTAAATATAGGTTGAGAACGCCGATGCCCACATCCAGTCCGAAACGGCGTTCAAGGTCGGTCAAGGGATGGCAACCGGACTCAAAGTACTCTACGAATTCGGCCCCTTTCAGGTCGACCCCGATAGACAGGTCCTACTGCGCCAAAATCAACCCGTCGCGATCACCCCTAAGGCCTTCGAAACGCTGCTCATCCTTGTTCGCCACAGCCGGGAGGTCGTCTCCAAGGACGAACTGATGAAGGCGGTATGGCCGGATTCCTTCGTCGAGGAAGCGAACCCGAGCCAGAACATCTTCAGGATTCGCAAGGCGCTAGGTGTCGCCCCCGGAGACGAGCGGTACATCGTGACGCTTCCTGGACGCGGGTATCGTTTCACTGCGCAAGTGCGCGAAGTTGTGCTGGACGGCGAGGACCTGATCATAGACACCCGCTTCCTCACTCAGATCGTGGTTGAGCAGACGGACTTAGTGCCAAACGGCGCCCCAGACGAATTTCCGGACGCGTCGCTGGATACACTCCTATCTGATCCGCCGCGCAAATCAATCTGGAAGTATCCGTTGCTAATTGCCGCAGTCGTCTTGGTTGCCACCGTCGCCGCCGGGGCCTACTTTTTCTACTCCGGAAGCAGAAGAGCCCATCAGGCTGGGCTAAAGGTCACGCAGCTCACCGATTTCACGGATTCCGCGACGGCTCCCGCCTTGTCGAGGGACGGTCGCATGCTTGCGTTCATTCGCGGAAGCAGCGGTTTCCTTACAGCCGATCAAATCTACGTGAAAGTGCTCCCCAACGGCGAAGCCAAGCGCCTGACTGACGACCCGCGGCCGAAATACAATTTGGCCTTCTCCCCGGATGGGTCCCAGATCGCCTACACCGTGCTGGAAGTTCCCACTTTTGCAACCTACACTGTCTCGGTACTGGGAGGCGACTCCCATCTTTTTCTGCGCAACGCGGCTGGGCTTACCTGGCTGGACGAACGCCAATTGCTCTTCTCCGAAATCCGCTCGGGTCTGCATATGGGGATCGTTACCGGAACGATTACGCGCGGGAACTTCCGCGAACTATATTTTCCGTTACCGGAACGGGCGATGGCGCATTATTCCTTCGCTTCTCCCGATCGCAGATCGGCTTTGGTGGCCGAGATGGACGAAACAGGGGCGTGGGTCTCTTGTCGACTCATCTCTCTCGACGGCCGCTCTGAAACTCGATCCATCGGGCCGACGGGCGCGTGCAAATCCGCAGGCTGGTCTTCCGATGGTTCATGGATGTATTTCACCGCGGCGGTTGAAGGGCAGAGTCATCTGTGGCGCCACCGTTTTCTGAACGGGCAGCCGGAGCAAGTCACTTTTGGCCCCACCGAGGAGGAAGGAGTGGCTGTGGAGCAGGATGGCCGGTCTGTCATCACCTCAATGGGAATTCATGAAAGCGCTATCTGAATTCATGACACCGATGGAGATCGATCTTTGTCTTCGGAAGGAGAAATAGTCGAGGACATTAGTACCTTGCCGACGCCTACCGGTGGCCTTTCACCTCCCTCCTTTAGCGTGGACGGCAAGACCCTTTACTACCTTCTGCGGCGGCATCAACCGGCGGGCTCGGGCCCGGAGCTTTGGCGCCTCATAGTTGAGTCTGGCAAAAGTGAAGCGGTGTTCCCCGGCGTTTCTATGCTTGCCTATGATGTATCGCCGGATGGTAAACAAGCAGTCTATGCCACCGCGGCGTCCGCCGGAAAATCCTAATTGTGGCTAGCCCCTATCGACAGAAGCTCCCCGGCCAAACGAATCGGTCATTCGGGCGACACGTCGCCGCATTTTGGCCCGAGGGGGCAAATCTTGTTTCAATTCACGGAGGGGAACGTAAACTACTTGGAGCAGATGAACCAGGACGGCTCTGGGCGTTCAAGAGCCGTCCCATACCCGATTAGTGTTGTCCAAGGTATCTCGCCCGGCCGGCGATGGGTTATGGCAGTTGCTCCCCTTCCAGATGGCAAAAGCGTAAGACCTATGGCGATTCCAATCGACGGTGGACCTCCGCGGATCATGTGCGATGGCCCTTGCACTCCAACATGGTCTTCGAACGGAAAGTTCCTTTTCATTTCCGTCGAAGCGCCGTCGCGCACGAGCACCGGACGAAGTCTGGCGATCCCGGTTGGACCGGGAGAAAGCTTGCCGAAATTTCCGCCGAGAGGAATCAGGCCGTTCGCAGACCCGAGCGTCGTGCCAGGCTCGCGATCAGTCAACCGCGCCGGGCTTGTGCCTGGCTCGGACCTCTCGCATTTCGCATACGTGAATACCACAGTGCACCGAAATTTGTATCGAATCTCGTTCCCCTGAGGGTCCTTCACGGCGGTTTCACGCTAACGCGCCCAGTCCGCCGAAGAGTACCAGGAAAATTCTAGACATGGCCGGATCGTGATCCGAGGTCCCAAACGAAGCCACGTCCATTTGTACAGACAGAATCTCGATAAGCGATAACAGGGCAAAGCGCTTCATTGAAGCGATCGTTAGCGGCCTTCTGGCCGATAAAAAAAACAGGTGACTCTACGAGACCGTGATTGTGACCTTGCCTCGCGCGTGGCAGGATTCCACATAGCGGAGGGCCTCCGCGACGCCGCTGAGCGAGTATTTCCGATCGAGCGCCGGTTCGATCTTTCCGGATTGCAAAAGGTCGCCGAGAACATTCAGGTCAGCCGCGTTGACTTTCGCGAACACTCCAGTAAGCTTCTGGCTCGTAAATGGCGCCGTTACGAGACGCCCCACCATCGTGGACAGAAGCTCACTCGTACGCTTGTCGGGTCCGCCTCCTCCGCATCCCACAAATGTTCCTTTCGAACTCAGAACACGCCGTATTGCTTTCAGCGGATGATTGCCAACGAGATCGAAGATGATGTCGTACTGGTCGTCGCTGCGCGTGAAGTCCTGAAGGGTGTAATCGATGGCGCAATCCGCGCCGATGGATCGCACAAATGCCACGTTTCGCGTGCTACAGACGCCAGTGAGATGGGCGCCGAGCCATTTACCAATCTGTACGGCAAACGTGCCGACGCCACCCGCTGCCCCGACGATGAGCACACGTTGTCCGGGCTGCACACGGCCACAGTTCCGAAGCCCCTGCAGAGCCGTGATACCGGCTATTGGAACCGAAGCCGCCTGTTCAAAGCTCAATCGCTCAGGCTTGGGAGCCAACTCGGTTTCCTTGCCGCAAGCGAACTCAGCAAATGCTCCCTTGCAAACGCCGAACACCTCATCGCCAGGCTTGAAACGTGTAACTCCTGGGCCAACTGCTACAGCCACACCTGCCACATCCGCTCCCAGGTACGGCGATTTTGGCCGTTGCAGTCCGGTAAACAGACGGATGAAAGACGGCGTCCCGCGCAAAAAATGCCAGTCGTATGGGTTGACCGATGCGGCGCGAACCTGAATCAGGACCTCTCCTGGGGCAGGAACAGGTCTGTCTAATTCCTTGTATTCAAGAACGTCGGGTGGACCGTAGCGGCGATAGATGATTGCCTGCATTGGCTAGCTTTCGAGACACCAAGTATACGGAATCTAGCTACCGTTCGCGATTCAGTCTCGCTGAGTGCATTGGCGATTTGCACTAAGCCGCTAGCGCGGCAGGGTTATGATTCTGTGGGGTTTGGATAGAGTTTTGGACACGCAAGGAGGTGTCCATGACTCACCTACGTCAGCGCATGCAGGAAGATCTCCGGCTGCGCAACTACTCGCCCCGCACGATTCACTCCTACATCCGGATCGTGGCTGAGTTCGCCAGCTACTTCCGCAAGTCACCCGATCAACTCGGCCCGGAACATATCCGCGCCTGGCTGCTGTACCTGCTCGATGAGCGGAAGCTTGCCTGGGGAACGCTCCAGTGCGCCCGGTCGGCGCTGAAGTTCCTGTACACGCGGACTCTGAAGCAGACATGGTTTGATCAGGAGATCATCAAGCCCAAGGTGCGCCGTAAGCTGCCCACCGTCTGGAGCCGTGAAGAAGTTTGCGCTCTGCTCGATGCGACGACGAACACCAAGCACCGCGCACTGCTCGCCGTCTACTACAGCGCTGGCCTTCGCTGTCAGGAGGCTCTCGACCTGAAGGTCAACGACATCGACAGCAAGCGGATGGTCATCCACGTCCGCGAGGGCAAGGGCAAGTTCCCGCGCCAGGTGATGTTGTCACCCAAGCTGCTCGAGCTGTTGCGTGTCTATTGGAAGTGGCGCAAGCCCAAGGACTGGCTCTTTCCCGGAGAGCGGCCGGACCAACCCTTGTTTCAGAACGCTGTGCGGGTCGCCTGTCAGAAGCTGCGCCAGAAGCTCGGCATCACTAAGCCGCTGAGCCCGCATGTGCTGCGACATTCCTTCGCGACACATCTGCTTGATGCAGGAACCGATCTGCGCAGCATCCAGTTGCTACTCGGCCACCGCGATCTTGAGACCACGGCCCGCTACCTGCATGTCTCCGAAGCCAGACTACACGCCACGGCGAGTCCGCTCGACGACCTGCCCATTCGCATTGTTCGAACTGCCCAGGGAGGTAATCGAACGGCATGACAGGACATCGGCTCGAAGTGGCCGATGTCTTTCACGCTCACCAGAACCAGTTCCTTCAGCGCTGGGGCCATGTGGTCTCCGACCAGCAGCGCAAGGTACTGCGCGATATCGGCCGATGCCGAACGGCGGCGCTCGGCACTCATCTCGAACGATGCGATCGCTGCGACTATGAGACTGTCGCTTACGACTCGTGCCGCAACCGGCACTGTCCCAAGTGTCAGTCCTCAGCCCGCGACCGCTGGCTTCTAAAGCAGGCCTCAAGCCTGCTGCCGGTGCCCTATGCCCATGTAGTCTTCACTATGCCCAAGCAGCTGGCGCCGCTCGCACTCCGCAACCAGCGGCTGTTTTACAACCTCTTATTTCGAGCCGCTTCCGAGACCCTGCTGGAGATCGCCGCCGATCCGCGCCATCTGGGCGCACGCCTAGGCGTGCTCGCGGTGCTGCACACCTGGTCGCAGAACCTGGGACATCATCCCCACCTGCACTGCCTCGTTCCTGCCGGCGGACTGGCGCTCGATCACTCCCACTGGGTTCGATCAAAACATAACTTCTTCCTGCCGGTGCGCGTGCTCAGCCGTATGTTCCGCGGCAAGCTGCTCGCCTTCCTCAAGCAGAGCTATCGCCGCAACGAACTATGCTTCTCCGGCATGCTTGCTGCGCTCTCCCAGCCGCATGCATTTCACTCTCTACTCTCTAGCTTGCACAACAAGGAGTGGGTGGTCTACTCCAAGCCTCCCTTCGGCGGTCCGGAAAACGTGCTGAAGTACCTGGCCCGCTACACCCACCGTGTCGCCATATCCAACGGAAGACTGCTCAGCCTCGACAACGGACAGGTCCGCTTCCGATGGCGAGACTCCAAGCACAACAACCGCAGCGGCGTCATGAGGCTCGACGCGGTCGAGTTCATCCGCCGCTTCCTGGTCCACGCACTGCCCGCAGGCTTCATCAAGATCCGACACTTCGGATTGCTCGCCAACCGCAACCGCCGTCAGGCCCTCGACCTGTGCAGGAGCCATCTCCACGCCACCGCCCCGGACAACAGCGCACTGCTGACCGCGCCACAGAAGTCCGCACTCAACCGGTCCTGTCCTCAGTGCAAGCGCGGCACCCTGCACGTAGTCGCTCGCCAACCAGCCGATGGGTCGATCAACTCCCATGCACCGCTCGCCTGCGCGCACTTCGACTCATCCTGAGGAAGACTTTGCCCACGCGCATACCAACACGATCCCTCGCATCGCCAGGCGTTCCTCCCGCCAACGCTACCCCATGGCTCGAATCGGCTCCGCATGACCTCGATGCCTGCCACGGCCTTGCCATGCACACCGCAGGGGCACCCCTGAACGGCCCCGCTCAGGTCACCGGCATCCCATTTCGTGCTCAGTCAGCCGCGTTAACTCACCGTAAACAGCTTTCAATCCCCATACTCTTACCGCGCTAGCGGCTTACTGCAAATCGCCGTATCCGCACCGCTCCGCATCAGCAGCCTCGCACCGCGAGAAATTCTCGCGCGGAGCACTGCCGATACGGCACTAGAGATTTGTCATCAACTGAGAAATAAAACCGCTAACTTTAGGGTTTGGTGGCACACACCCGGAACCGAAACTGCAGTCGGACAGCTCACTGACTCGCCTCGTCAAAGCTTAGCGAGGCGCCACATCTAATGACGCCTCGTCTATGAACTTCGAATTGTTCTTTGCTATTTCTTGATGGTTATATCAAGTGTGGATTGTTTTGGAGTGGTTCCAGCCACGCTAGTCGCTGTAATGATGACTGATACGGCCTTATGGATAACCTCCGCGGATTTGGCAGCCTTTAAGGTCAGGGAGACTGTGGCGGGATTGACGCCATCGAGAGCGACAGTCGGCTTGCTGAACTTACAGGTGACATCTTCTGGCAAATTCGAGCAGGCTAGTTGAACCGGACTCGTGAAGCCACCCTGTGGGATGAGATCAAGAGTAACGCTTTCGGAGCTGCCTTCCTTAAGTTTGATTGACGAAGGTAAGACCTGGAGGATGTAGTCCGCGACCGCCACCGGAATAGGAGACGACACAGAAGAGGTGAGAATGGCATCGCCCGAATAGCTGGCCGTCAAACTATTGTTGCCGGCAGGCAGCTTGCGGGTGACAAGGACCACGGTTCCGCTCTTGGGAACCTTAGCCGATCCAATAACGGTTGTGCCGTTGTAGAAGGTGACTGTTCCAGTAGCGACGTGTAGCGGGACACTTGAACCGATTGAGGCGGTTAGGGTGACGGGTTGCCCACCGAATGAGGACGTGATGTCAGTGCTGAAGTTTACATAGGAAGGATCCGTGGCTGTGAATGGTACGTAGTACGTCGAGGATGTGCCTTTGACATTGCTGTCGCCGGTATAGTCCAACCTTATGGTTCGCGTGCCCGGGGTAGTAACGGTGACGTTAGTCGTCCAGTAGCCGTTGTACTGGGTACTGTCGACCTTGCTTTTGCCCAACACAACGGCTTTGCCACTGGTGATGTCGGAGACGGTAATTACTCCTCCATACGGTGCGAAGCCGCCGTTAGTAAATCCGATCTGCGCGACGAGCTGAACAGGCGTGTTCGCGACGGTGTCTCCGACAGGAAAGAAATCCTCGATGAGTCCCTGCGCCTGTGTGACGTTGTAGGTATAGCTTCCCTGACTCGGCCCGAAGCTTGGATCGCCAGGGTAGCTTGCAACAAGCTGGTGAGACCCTACACTTAGTGCCTGCGTGGGTAGGACATAAGATATAGTGCTCGACTGGCTGGTTGGAAGTCCGGTTTTCGTGAGGGTTTTCTCGCCATAGTTCAAAGTCATCGTGCTAGGCGAAAAAGTTCCGGCTGCGTAGTCGTAGACTCCTCCGGTTGTGATCGGTACGCCATCTGCTGTCATGGTCATAGAGCCAGAAGGAAAGCCGTATCCGGAATTTCCGGCCACGATGACTCCAACAGGCCAAGATAGGCCGTATCCCACCGAAATGGGACCAGTTGCGAAAGTACCACCACCAACCGACCCGACGAACGTTTGGCTCTTCTCGGGAGATACAGTCACGGGAACTTCGTTGGAAGTGCTTGGTCCATTTTTAGCGTCGCCGCTATAACGAGCGCTTACCTTGTAGCTGCCGCCAGGGACGACGGAGGTCATGATATTCGCTACGCTGGTGGTCGATAGTGGTGTCAGATCGCCTGAACCTACCGCGATGGTTGCTGCTGTTGAGGACGTAGCCGAAAGAGCTACAGCTCCGGTGGGAGCGACACAGCTTCCAGTGGCAGAACAGCCGACGGTTGCCTCGAAGCTAATCGGTCTTCCGTGGACTGCGGTCGCTTTTTGTCCGTTGCCAAGTGCGAGAGCAATCGTAGTACCGGCTCCGCTGGATGCGGCTGCCTTCCAGTGGTTGACCAGGGCGTTGACGTCCATCGAGCCGAGTCCTGTTACAAGATCGTAGCCGGAGGCCGCATTGTAGCCAACGGTAAATTGACCGTTTTGATCAGGCACTTTGTTGTTGCCCTTGCTCGTGTCGTGGAAGATTCCAGGGGTCGTTGCTAGTCGGTAAAAGACGTAGTTGGCCATCCCTTGCGGCTGACCGCCCATCTTCTGATTCACCAGCGCCATGATGCCAGCAGCGGCTGGGCTGGAGGCAGAGGTGCCTCCAAAGGTGAAGAAGTAGTCGCCGTAACCGCAATTTCCATTCAGGCATACGAGATACCCGTCGTGAAGTGAAGCAGTGAGGGAGATATCAGGCAGGTCGCGTGCTCCGTCATTCGGAACACCCACTCCAGTCTGCCAGCTAGGCTTAGCGTAGAGACTGCTTACGCCACCACTGCCGGCGTAGAGCAAAACATCATTCGGATCGTTACTGCTTTCATTCCATGCCGTCTCCGGAATGTAGCTGAGCGCAGACTCACCGGTCGTTGGATCGTTGGTCGCACTCCAATACTTGCTGGGGCTAGTTGTATCGTCGAACTGGGTACCACCAACAGCGACGTTGTAAGGTGTTGATGCAATTCCGTTAACGGCGAGGATGCCGGAAGAATAGACTCCGCCAGCAGGTAAGTCACAGCCTGCACCGCCGTTGTCTCCAGCAGATACAAATGAGGTGATTCCCTGTGCAGCTGCCTGCTGCCAGAGTGAATTGTAGAAGGCATTTTCGACTGGGCCCAGGTCGGTTTCGCATGATCCATAGCTGGTGCTCATGACCGGAGCGAGATTATTGTCGACAATGTACTCTGCAGAGACATCTACTCCATCTGCGAAGTTGCTTTCGGAGACAACAAAATCGATCTTTGCCATCGGAGCGACTGCGCCCGACCATGTGACATCGAGTGTGGCCTCGTCAACATCTGTCGTGATCCCGGGATCGTCTCCGTTGATGATGATTTGAGGATCATTCGCGGGAAGTCCGAGTAGGTTGCGGAAATCACGTATGTCTTGGATGGTTATATTGCTGCGACCCACAATGGCGATCGTTTGGCCCGTACCGTTGATTCCAGCATTGTAGAGAGGCTGCACGTTATAGATCTTTGCGAAGTCGGCAGGAGCGATTCCATGCGAACTGTCGTCAAAGGTAAATTGGCCGCCAGCCTTTTTGAAATGTACCTTCGCTCCGCTCAAAACAGCGGGCGAAGACGGATTGCTGTGCAGACGAACGACACCCTTGACTACATTGCGTAGGGCGGCAGGAAGCTGAATATCGCTGGAGTTCGAAATGAACGTTTTATTTTTGTAGGAATAAGAGTGCATCTGCGTCGAGAATGCGTTCTCGACCTGTGCGACATTGCCGCTGAAGACGATGAAGCGGCGGCTTTGTGAAATATGGTGCACGCTCAAACCCTGACTTTGAAGCCACGCGCTGACCTGAGAAGAATCGGCATCGGCGATTCCGAACTGTTGGCCAAATTCGGCTGGGGTCAGCCACTTATGAAACAAGGGAGAAGAAGCGTCGTGCTGAGAGGCGATAAGATCGGCTGCGGCCTGATCCTGTGCTGCCGTGGGCGCCAGCAAAAGCACCATTCGACCAAGACTCTGGCTGGAAGAGAGGCGGCCAATGTCTCGGCTCACCGAGATGAGACGGGCAGGACTGCTGCCTTTGATTGCGACGCGCTCCGCATTCTGAATTGCGTCGGGAATTCGCGATTGAGCCCTTGCTGCTTGACCGAAAACCAGACCTATCGCAAGACACATAATCTTCGCGACGCTTCTACAACGGTTGTTTCTGTGCATGAGTTTCTCCCTGTAAATGTAGCCGGTCCTTCTGGGGACCTGCTGCTGTAACCAAACCTGATGCTTGAAGCAGGAGCGTGTTCGTGCGAACCACAGAACATTCGCACGCGGGGCTGGGCCTAGGCCTGACTAGTTCCAGTTCGTCGGGCTGCTTGTGATCAAGCGAAGCGGTGACTCTGCTGTTGACCTTAGTCACACTTCCGAGGAGACGGGCACAACGGTTCCGCGGAGGTGTAGTCGCATATATCAATGCAGTTTGCTATCCAGACCAACTCTGAACACATGGCACAATCGCAGCCTCGCGCCCGCGCCGAACACGCGCGGGCGTCAGACTCTTTGGGCATGCTTCATAAGGTGAGCGGGCTAGTTATGAGTTCGAATCGACTATAGTCTGCCTCGCGTAGGAGCACTTGACTATAATGGACAAAATATCCAAATATTTGTCGGGTCAGGCAGCTCCGTTTCGAAAGAAGAACTAACGAGATGCATCCAGCGCATTTACCCGAGAACCTTCAAAGAGTGGGTTTTCTCTCTTGCCTGCCTGAGCTTCTGAGGCGCTTCGGCGTAGACCCGTTAGAAGTGTTGACTGGTGCTGGTCTGAGCGCATACGCGCTAGAGAATCCGGATGGAACAATTCCTTACCGAGCAATGGGACTGCTCTCGCAGCTGGCCTGCGAGAAGACTCGCTGTTCACATTTTGGTTTGGAAATCGGTCGTCAAATCCGGACCGAAACTCTTGGACTTCTCGGCGAGCTAATGCGAAATTCGCCGACGCTCCGCGTTGCATTGCAAGATTTTGCAATCAATCAGCATCGAAACGCTCACGGAGGCGTCACCTATCTGCTGGAAGATAAGATGCAAGCGTTTTTCGGGTACGCTGTTTACCAGCCAAACGTGCCCGGTCAGTATCTAATCTGCGACGGCGCTGCCATGGGAGCATTCACCATCTTTTGCGAGCTTGCCGGTACAGGCCATACATCCGCTCTGGAAGTTCTACTGGCTCGATCCGAGCCCAGAAATGTATCCCACTATCGCCATTCGTTTGGGGTCAAGCTTGCCTTCAATGCGGATCAAACCGCTGTGGTTTTTCCACGAAGAATGCTTGATCAGCCTATCGCGGGCGCCGACGTTCGGCGGCGAATCGCCGTCGAGAAGCAGGTTCAGGCCCTATGGCATGCTGGAGAGATTGATGTAGTCACCCAGCTTCGGCGCGAACTACGAGTTGCGCTCATAAGGGGTCGCATTTCTGCTACTACGATTGCGCAACAGCTGGGCATGAGCCGTCGCACGCTCGATCGCCGATTAACTGTTTCAGGGGTGAATTTTCAGGAGGTGTTGGATGAGACACGGTGTGAATATGCTAAGCAATTACTTGACTGCACCCGGCTGCAAATCGCTATTATCGCTACCATCGTTGGCTACGCCGATCCGAGCGTACTCACGCGTGGGTTTGTACGATGGGCGGGGGTAACTCCGAGCCAGTGGAGAGCAGTCCCAGGACGCGAGGCGGACACATGCGCCGGTGTCTCCTTTTAGAGATACCTATGAGTCATTCTTTCTGACGATTGCTTGCGATGAAAGCCATTTGTCGAAACAAGCTTGGGGCGGCTCCTGCAGTCGCTGGCGCAAAATCG
Source organism: Tunturiibacter lichenicola (assembly GCF_051013355.1). Taxonomy (GTDB): domain Bacteria; phylum Acidobacteriota; class Terriglobia; order Terriglobales; family Acidobacteriaceae; genus Edaphobacter; species Edaphobacter lichenicola_F. The sequence goes on from NZ_CP132945.1 coordinate 594,911, forward strand.
ATCGACCACGACCCATCGACCCACACAAGAGATGAATCCAACTTTGTCATTACAGCAATTCAGCAGCAAACCGGAAGTTGAATCTCAGTTGGCGGTAACAGGGCAATGCACTCATTGAGCGTTGTGAAAGACTCAAGTCTTGCGGATTGTTGCCGGATGACGGGCAAACCAGAAATTACCGCGTTACTTCCGGATGGCCGACAATCCACTCGGAACGCCCCGAGCCTCTCTGTTCAGGGCTCAATGAGTTCTATAAAAAGGGATGTCAAGAAAAAAGTTTCCCCCTCGACCGGACAGCGAGAAGATTTTTGTCTCGAGATCCAGCCCACTGCCTGTGAGTGTGCCCCTCGATTCGCTCGAGAGGTTCCTTTGTGGCTTGTTTGGATATCCGTGGCTTTCATCTTCCAGTTGGTGACGACGCCGATCGAGTCTTAGACTTCGCAAGCGGGCCTTGGTATTTGGGTGTCAACCATGGTTCTATTAGAGGCTCGTGGCCTATCGCTATTTCTGGTTATCCGAGGAGGCATAGCGTGACTCAGTGACTCGGTGCCGAAGCACACAGGGCCAAACTCATTGACTGATACTCACCTCGAACCGAGCGTCTCGAGAACCCGACTGACCACCACCAGAGAGAATCGCCGGAGATGGAAAGGCCTCTTCATCAGAGACGCTCAAGCTTCTTGCCGATGCAATTGTGTGGCGTCGAAATCCGCTCCTTTCTTCCAAATCGTTAGAGTGATGCTGGCAATCTTTCGTGCCAGGGTGAGACGCGCCATCGTCGGTCGCATCCCTTTCTCAAGAAGAGCAACATAGAAATCGTACAGCGGGCCAGGGTGAGTGCTAGCGGAGATTGCAGCCCCTTTGAAGAGATTCTTCACCTCGGGATTATGGTTGTTACTCAGGCCACGCACGGTCATGCGCTCCCGGTTTCGTTGCAGTTTTCCTCTGACATAGCGGTACTCGCCGCTGTCGTGGGTTTTCAGCGCGAAACCACTGTAAGCCCACAGCTGACGCTTGGTACGGAAACGGTGTGGCGTCTGCAGCTGCGCAACCAGCAAGGCTGCACGAATCGGACCGATCGAAGGAATCTGGCGAAGCAATTTCACGGCATGATGCTTGCGGCTCTCGGTCAGCAAGTCGCGTCGCGCTTGCTGACGCACCGGCTGCAGCAGATCCAGTTGCTGATAGAGCCGTTCGGCCCGGAGACGAACTCCGGGTTCCGGGATCTTGCCTAACCATTCTGCGCGATGCCGCGGTGCATAGACGCTGGTACCGCTGCAGGCAATGGCCCAGCTTCGGTAGAGTGCTTTGATTCGACTCATGACCCGGACAAGATCCTGCGTAATGGTCACGTAGCTGCGACCTAGTTCCTTTAAGGTGCGCATCCCGTGCTCGCCGTGGTAAACCGGCGTGAGTTGGTTGCCACGCAGCAGCTCTGCCAGCTTTCGCGCATCGATTCGGTCACTCTTGCTGCCGTCTTTCAACAGGGCGTTCTTGCGCGGATCGCAGACCACGAGACGGGTGACGTGAGGTTTCAGCAGGTCATGTAACCAGGCCGCAGAGGTCCCTTCTTCGAAGGTCACCAATAAACTTCCGTGCAGCCCCTGGAGGAACTCAAGGATCGTGGCCGCTTTCGTCTCCAGAATACTTTCCATGATCAACTTGCCCCGAAAATCCAAGACTGCAACCGAGATCGTTGCTTGGTGGACGTCCATGCCGACATATTTCTCTTGGCTCATAACGGCGCTCCTTTCGGTAGGTGGTGATACGAATAACCACAACCTACAGCAAAGTGGGCGCCTTTTATATTGCGTGACTCGGCCTGAAGTCGTGAGTTGAGAAGGGACGGACCCTCACCGTTGCCTCACTCCCAGTTCTTCACCTTGGGCCACAGTGCTTGGAGGTTTTCATGCAGACCTCTGCAGATGAAAACCGGTCCACGCTCATACGGCTCCACATACGGGTTTGCATCCTGGGTAAATTCCTCTACCGAGTCAAACTCGCTTTCGAGCGTACTGCGGCTTTCTCCAAAAACGATCATGACGTTGCCCGTATAGCTGCGGGGTCCCCAGAAGAAGTAGTTCTGGTGTCCGCTGATGGCCTGCGGCACATCCGGCCGGTACACGTTCAGCGCGCTCGCGTCGCCATAGTTCTCCGTGTAGATCACGGCCTGTGGGCGCTCTGTCTGCGGCAGCGAGTACCAGGCAGCGGCCAGCATGCCCGCCTTCTGCCGCCAATCCAGCATATCCGCGAAGTACTGTGGCAGCGCTGCCGTGGTTGCCGTCTCCGTCTTCGGCGGCTGCACGTGGATCCGCGCCTGGTAGGCAATGATCTGCGCGGGCGGCAACACTGGAAGTATGATTGGCAGCAAAACCGCGATGAACGCCGCGTTCATCGCTACGTACGCCGGCGTGAGCCCGCGCCGCAGCCAGGGTCTGCGAAACGCCAGATCCCGGGCCACCGCGCCCGCGGCAAAATAGAGCGGATAAATAGCCGCCAGATAATAGTCCTTGGCGTGCAGAATCATCATCAGGGGCAGATACAGCACATAGGTCACGCCCAGAAAACGGAGCATCTTTGCCGACCGGCCGAAGAGCAGCCACAGAATGCCGCCAATCCACAACGGAGCCATCAGCGGTCCGAAGACCAGGATCTGGGTCAACAGAAACTGCAGCGGCCCTATGTGCACGTTCTTGCCGTTAATCTGATCGTTGTGCAGCAGCTCGAGTGTTGCCCAGTGGTGCTGCATCTCCCAAAGCAGATTCGGCAAAATCAGCAGGACCAGGAGTGCAAGGCCGATTGGGAACCATTTTGAAACGAGTAACTTTCTCTGGCTGGTCATCAGCAGCGCTGCCAGCAGACAGGTGAGGAAGAAAACCTCGTTCCACTTGTTTTCGAGGCCCAGGCCCGCCGCCACGCCCAGCAGCACCCACCACAACGCCACTGTACGGCCACTGCGAATGCCGCGATCGGACAACCGCGCCAGCTCCATCAGTGCGAAAGCCACCGTCATCCAGAAGAGCGGCTCAAAGGTGCTAGTCGAAAAGGTCGCACTGGCGCCAATCGCCATGGGCGCCAGCAGAATCCCCGTCATTGCCAAAGCCTGCGCCCAGCGCGAACCGCCCATCCGCCATGCCAGCAACCCCGTTATCGCTACTTCCGCGGCGCCCGCCAACGAGGCAAAGGTCCGGAACAGCGCAAGCGAATGCAACCCAAACAGCAACTCCGAAATGCGCGCGACCAAAGGAATGACGGGCGGCTGATCCACATACCCCCACGCCAGATGGCGCCCGCAGACAATAAAGTACAGCTCATCGCGGAAGACGTCATAGCCGGCGTGTTGCATCGCGATCTGGGTCAGCGTTGCCAGCGCGTACTTGAGCAAACCAAACCCCGCCGCCAGCCAAACCGCGCTCTTCACAGAATCGGCAGCAAATCCCTGCGGCTCTGCAATTCTCATCTCAGTCGCCTCCCGGTTGTGCCTCCATCGCCGCGTACAAATATTTCCTCAGCATCGATTCTTACGCATAGCTTATCCCCGTTGTACCGCGATCATGTATCACGGAACCCAAAGGAGCGAATTGGACGTAGATTGACGCTAAATCGCCAATGCACTCATCGACTTTTTGGTGCGCGGAGAGGATTTTGGGGGCTCTGTCTGGTTGACGGGCAATCCGGACATACTCCAAGGATGGGTCGGATCATGATTTGGTGGCACGGAGGCCACAGACCATGAAGCAGAAGCCGCGCTCCCGAGTCAATCGCAAGAAAGCTAAGACTGTCTTGCGCCTTCCCGATCTTGAACATGCCAAGGCAGCAGTCCTGAACAGCCTGACCAGTGCCGACGCCCAGCGCGGGTATCGTCATGCCATCGACGAGTTCGTTGACTGGTATTGCTCTGAGCCCGTCTGTCATTCAATCGGATCGTGGTCTTAAGGTACAGGAGCTATCTGGAATCCCGGCAACTGGCTCCAGGAACTGTCAACCTTCGCCTGGGCGCTGTGCGGCGGCTCGCGTACGAAGCGGCCGATTGCGGCCTGCTCAGTTCGGATCTCGCGGCTGGCATTCGCCGCGTCAAAGGTGTGAAGAAACTGGGTGTTCGTTTGGGAAACTGGTTGACGGTCGAGCAGGCTCACTCTCTTTGGCAAGCGCCCGATAGCCAGGGGCTCAAAGGGAAGCGGGACCGAGCACTTCTTGCGTTGCTGCTGGCATGTGGGCTGAGGCGGCACGAAGCCGTTGGCCTGAGGATTGATGACCTGCAGCAACGCGAAGAACACTGGGCGATTGTCGATTTGGTGGGCAAGGCAGGACACGTCCGAACGGTTCCGATTCCCGACTGGGTGAAAGGGCAGTTGGACGAGTGGCTGAGGGCGGCGGGAATTGCCCGAGGCAGAATCTTTCGTAGGGTCACCAGGATGGGGCGGACATGGGGAGACTGCATGACGGAAAAGTCGATCTGGCACATTGTGAAGGATTGCGCGAAAGAGATCGGTATGCCAAAACTGGCCCCTCATGATCTGCGTCGGACGTGCGCTCGTCTGTGCCACGCTGCAGGCGGCGAATTGGAACAGATCCAGTTCCTGCTGGGACATGTCTCGGTTCAAACGACCGAGCGATACCTTGGCTGCAAGCAGCGGATTCGATCGGCGGTCAATGATCGCATCGGAATTGAACCAAATCCCTGAGTCGCGGGGGTTCTGGAAGAGTGGCCGACCAACCGGACAGAACGCGAAATGTATGGCAGTAGACTCTGCTCAATGAGTGCTAAGCCCTGATATGGAGGGAGAACCTAAGTCAGAGGTTATCGACAGTGCGACTTTCAGGCGCGACAAGCGATAAAGCCTAACGTTTGATGCGAAATCCTTTGTTACTGCAATTTTCGGTACTCAGCTTTGGCCTGCTGCAGTACAGGAATATCCTGGTCAGCGTCCTTCCATAGAGTAAGGAAATCCTGATAAGCCGCCTTAGCCTTGACGGTGTCGCCCTGCAACACATAAGCGCGACCGAGGCCAAGATGGGCAAGCGCACCGATGGGTTGGTTCAGGACGAGGCCGCGATGGTCGAGGATCTTCTGGAACTCGGCTGCAGCCTCGCTACCCCGGCGCGCAGCCAGATAAGCTTCGCCACGTACAAAGACTGGAAACATCGCGGTCCAATCCAAATCACTGGCTCTCGTCGCCCCTAGCTCAGAGGGTGCGGCGGCCGCAAGACTCGCAGTGGCGCCAGAGGCATCTCCTTTGTTGAGCGCAAGCTTTCCGCGGACGCTCGGCAGATAGTTGAACTGCACAATTGTGTCTTCCGGAAATTTCTTGTTCAGATCATCGGCCAGCGCTTTCGCTCGCGCATTATCCTTGGTATAGGCAAACGCGAGCGCCGCAAAATACTGCAGATCGCGGCCGCTCGAGAGCTTCATTGCCAAAGTGGCGCGTCGCCGCGCTTCCTCCGTGTTGCCGAACCAGGCTTCTCTCAGTGCGGAGGTGCCAGAGTAGAGGGCAGGCGCGTCCTTCTCTCCGCCGCGTTGGGCGCTATCCATCGCGCGGCGGGTCAGCTCGCGGGCGTCTTTAAGGTGCCCGGAATAGGCGGCAGTATCGCCTTCCGTACTCAACATTGTGTGACCCAACCTCGTCAGGGCCGCCAGCTTTGTAGCGTGTTGGGCCATCCCCGCCGCATCGTTCTGCGCGAAGGCAAGGTTATACATTTCGAGATCGATGTAGGGAGTATGTAATTTGCGTTCAAGGGCCTGCGCGTAGGTAGCCTTAGCCTCATCGAAGCGATTAAGAGCGGTGTACGCACGAATGCGGAAAGCGTAGGCGAGGGCAAAGTCAGGACGCAGACGAACTCCCTCGGAGGATTCTTCGAATGCTCTCTCATATTGGCCAACCACCGGTAGAATTGCTGCCCCCAGGTAGACGTGCGGCAGCTCTGAGCGCGGATAATCCTGGATCCAAAGATCGCAGGCTTCTATAGCCTTCGGGATATTGCCGGTAACTCCTTTATGGTAGGTGGCGGTAATCCAATACTTCTCGGCCTCACTGGCCCGGTCGCGCAGTTCGTAGGCCTTTGTGCGGTAGTTCACAGAGAGGCCGGGTTCAAGACTAGTGGTTGCCTGGACCCCCAGGTAGGCGTACGCCACCGCAAAGTTCGGGTCCAGTTCGACGGCATGCTTGAAAAACGGCGCCGCCGCCTCCGGCCCTTTTGTCCTGACAGCTTGCATGCCAGAGCTGAAAGCTTTCAGAGCCTCAAGCGAGGGTGTCGTCGCCTCCTCCAAAGGGGTATCAAACTTCTGGATCGTGTTGAGAGACTCGCCCAGCTTATTCCGTATCTCGACGGACACCTTTCCAAGCGCATTAAGCACATGGTTCTCGTCGCTCGCCTCCGCCTCTGTGCTCGCCAGCGTTTCTCCGCTTTTGCAGTTGACCGCCTTGAGCGTCAGAAGATACTGAGTGCCAATCTTCGCAATCGAACCATCGAGCACCGCGGCGCTCGTCGTTCGCTGGCAAACCTCTCGTGCAATTGCCGGTATCAGCTTTGCATCGACGTGCTGGCCCATCAGACCGAGGGTCTGCTGGATCTTCTCGTCAGGGATAATGCTGAGGAAGGGTGACTGTTCTAATTGGACGGAGAGTCCCTGCCGCAGCGTGCCGTCAAATACCGGGTCGCCGGTGGTGTTGGCAAAGTCCGCAAGGACGATGGTGTCTTTGTCCGTCAACGCGTGTACCTTGTGAGGAAAAAACATCCGGGTGCCAACAGCCAGTCCGATTCCGATCATCAGTATCGCGGCACCAGCGACCAACCACCATCGAGTGGCTCGCGCGCCCGTCTTCAAAGGCCCCAGATAGTCGCGCCGTGCATCCTCGCCCAGTTTCGCGGCTTCCGGTTTCGCGGCAGCCGGCTCCGCAACTTCAGGAGCAGCCTCTACCCTGCGGACTTCAGTAACAAGGAATCGATATCCTCGCTTGGGAATTGTCTCAATGTAGCGGGGATCGTCCGCGCTATCGTCCAACGCCTCCCTCAGCTTGCCCACCGCCACGCGGAGGCTGCCGTCGAAATCAACGAACGTATCGTCGGGCCAGAGGCGGCTTCGAAGTTCCTCCCGGCTGATGACTTCTCCAGGACTTTCCAGCAGCGCGACGAGGAGCCGATAAGGTTGCTCCTGCAGCCTTATGCGTCTTCCATTCTTCAGTAGCTCCGCCGAGGCGACATTTACCTCGAACGGGCCGAATTGATAGGCAATTCCCGGATGTGTCTGCACATTTGGGCACCCTAGCCGAAGAGGATCGATGAGGAGTTGAGTCTACCACCGCGTCACGCCGGTTAACAGGCCTTTCCTATTCGCTTGAATCGCATCAGCTTAGCAGTTAACAAAGCCTTCACGACAAGTTGCTTTGACCTTGAGGGCCGCTTGGGTTTTGATGTGCGTGCTGAACCCGGTTTGGTCACCGCTTGGCTAAACCGGTACTTCACAGGAGATCCTAAAATGCGAGTCCATTCCACTCTGACGACTATTTTTGCGCTGGTTCTTGTAACGACCTCTGCGTACGCCGACTCTCTGGTCTACATCGTTAACGGTTCTCAACAGTTCGGCACCCTTAATTTGGCCACAGGAGTATTTCAGCAGATCGGTTCGACCCAACCCGAAGCTGGATCTTTCGGCCTGGCTACAGCGCCGAACGGATCGCTGGTTACGTTTGCCTACTCCAGCAATCTGTACTCAATAAACCCTGCAACCGGGGCTCCGACGCTCGTTGGCCCAACGGGACTGGACAATTGCGCAACGTCGACCTCGCCGTGTGGATCGACCTCGGCCAGTACTCTTGGCAACTCGGCGGGGAAGATTTATGCAACGGATTTCCAGAACAGCCTTTATAACGTGAATGCAGTGACCGGCGTTGCCACGTTGATTGGCCCCACCGGCATCCCGGGAATCCCCTACGTCCCAGGCAGTTTCAACGCTGACGGAACTATCAATTTTTATGACCAAGCCATCTTTGGGGCAGCGGGAAACCTGTACGAAACATTCGATGCTTTCGTATTTGATCTGAATTCATTCACGGTCGTGAAGACCATAGTTGCGCCCGCACTTTACCAGATCGATCCTTCATCGGGGCTTGGAACCCTGGTCGGAACCACCGATCTAGGCATCGGCGCAGTTGCCGGTGTGGACGGCACCTATTACGCATTCAATGACATGACAGGTCAAATAGAAGGTCTTAACCTGGCGAACGGCAGCACCAACTTTATAAGCAATTTTGATCCGGCTGCCGGAGTGATTCAAGGAGCAGTCCCGGTTCCCACGCCAGAGCCATCCTCGCTGGCCCTGTTTGGCACCGGATTGCTCGGGCTCGTCGCCTTCGCTCGCAACAAGCTGGCCCGTAAGTACTGAACCCGGTCGATCGCCCTTTTTACCTTGAGCGCCGCTTGGGTTCTGATCCCTGCTGAAACCGGTTGATCGGTCCTTGTCTTCAATGTCAATTCTCAAAGGAGAAACGCCATGAAAAACTCAGCTCCCTCTATTGTTCATTCCACCCTCATCGCAGCTGCCCTTGCCATCGGCGTCATCGCATCCGCCCCATCCGCCTTCGCTGCATCGGCCGAGACGATCAGCACCGTCAACGTTCCATTCTCTTTCTGGATGGACAACCACGAACTGCCCGCCGGCACCTACCGGATACTGCTCAGGTCAAACAGGATGCTTGAATTGAACGGACCCAACGGACAGAGGCACATGATCATTGTGCACCAGGCGATCTCCTCACAAACGCCCCGGACCGGATACCTCCTCTTTCACCGCTATGGCGAAACCTACTTCCTGGGTCAGGTTTGGTCGGGCGACACCAACATCGGACTGGAATGCTCCCGCACGCCTGCCGAGAAACGGGCCGAACACCAGATGGTTATTGCGTCTAAGCGGTCCACAGCCGGTCTGGCTCAGATCGCCCTCAACTCTCAAAAACAGTAACGACAACAGCAACGACGCCACCCTGCGGCGAATTCAATTAGGGAGATTTTTTTATGAAATTACGCGCGCAAAAAAAGCTGCTCTTCCCGTTAGCTCTCGCCCTCACACTGATGCTCAACCTCGGCGTCGCAACCGTTTACGCACAACGGTATCCCGTAAAGATGGGGTTTTCGGGAACTACCGGGCCCAGCACGATTAATCTACAGCAACCCAGCACGACGAACAGCGACTTGGATGTCGCCGGGAACGGTACGCTAGGCGCATTCACCTTTGTCGGTGTCAGGGCTATCACAGCTTTTCCGCAATCGTCCAGCACCTGCTCGGGCTCAAATAAGATTGCTTTTTCAAGTAGGGCCGGCGCGGGCGTACTTCGCTTCCAGGATGGGGGCCTATTGAAGGTGACTCTCACGCAGGGAGAAGATTGCATCGATCTCGCGGCTCAGCAGGCGCACTGCACTTTGACCTTCCAAATCACTGGTGGAACCGGGCGTTTCAAGGATGCGTCTGGCACTCTTACCTTGACCGAGACAGTGGTGCCGCTGTTGGCCGACGCCCTTGGCAACCCTGTCTTCTTCACCACTACGGGGGAGTTCACGGGAACGGTCTCCGGAGTAGCCAAAGAGTGGGACCACCAAGAAGACCGGCAATAGGGAGACAGAGGATGCTCAGTAGCTTCCCTGAACGGAGCTTATGGGTCGGTGCTCAAAGGAGAGGTCTTCGGTCAGGGACCTATCGTAGCGGCCGGGGTGTCAACGTTCGACGGTAAAGGTCACTTCGTCGCGGACCAGACGGTCAATCTCAACAGCAATGTTTTTCCATGGCCGCTAACCGGAACCTGGACGGTGAATCGCGATTGCACCGGCATTGCGGACGTTGTTGGGGCTGGTCTCCACTCGTTCGTAATTATTGACGGCGGAAAGCAAATGGACCTGATGGATAACAACTCTGCCGAGGTGCTCACGATTCACTTCACGACGATAGGGTCAAGAACGAACGATCACCACGTAGACTGAGTGTCGCAGGCCATCTTTGTTGAACTGCAAAAATAGACAAAGATGGCTCGAACGCCTGTACAGAGTTCACGTGAAGACTGGTGGCTGGCCGTATCACGCGTATGAGAACTCGTTGCCGCATGCTCGGCTGGCAGGCTCTGTTGAAACCGTTTGAGTGGACCGCGGATAGGGGCCCGCCAGCACGGGGTGAAGACGCGAGGGAACCGAAGACGAAGCCGGTGCCGACGGCCACGATTGAGTGCATGGACAGCCCCTATCGAACGTTCGCCCCATCTGCACCTATTGCAGCCTCACTCCTGGGTTCCGGGCGTATCACGGGCAAACCGGAAGTAAATCCCGTAGCGCCCGCAAAGTCAGGTTTGCGGCAAGTTCGATGGTTCAAGCGTTTCGGATTCAGTGGACGTGGTCGGAGTCGGGCGCTGGAGAGTAAGGTGCGGTTTGCCGACAAACTGGGAGTTGGCCGGAGCGACTCGAAACATCACGACAATCTCGCCACATCCCTGCCGGATGGCACCATTGGGTTAGGAATTGCCAAACGTTTTATTTCTGTTCCAGCGCAAGGGCGTAGACATCGCTGGTTCCTACGTCGCGCAGCAACAGCGGTGCGTCGGTGGGGTCCAGCCCAAGCCATACCGAGTAGAATCCCGTAGTGTGAACACCCTTCAGATCGGCGATGCGCTCTGCATTTCCACCACTGGCTGGAATTCGAAGCAAGCCCGGATTATCTTGAAACCTCAAAACGTAAATCGAGTGGCTATCTCTCGACCACGTTGGAAAGCCCGCGAATCCCTTGTATGGCGTCGACCACCGCTGCGTCCTGATGTCGAAGATAGTCAGACCGAGTGATTTTGGCTTCAGGGTAACGATGGAACGGCCATCCGGAGACCAGCGTGGCGCGAACATACCGACAGATCCGGGGAGGGTGGTGACGTGGTTGCTGCCAAGTTCGAGAATGCAGATGACGCTCTTTGGATCGTTGCCTCCCTCTCCGCTCGTCGAAAAGGCAATCGGTCCGTCGGGCGACCAGTTCGCATCAGTCTCCGGTCCAGCTTCTTCTGGGAGAAGCAGCCGCGGAGTGCCGCCCTGAGATGACACTATATACGCCCTGGTGTTGCCACCGTGCGGGGGCGTCGCCACGAATACGATTTGTGTGCCGTCAGGCGACCAATTGGGCAATCTCGGGTAAATCGTACCGTTGGTGAGCTGTATGGGTGAGCTTCCATCTTCGTTGGCCCTCCACAAGATCCCGTCGGGATAGGAAACGTAGGCCACAGACTTACCGTCCCGTGAGAAGGACACAAATTCGGCGGAAATTCCCGCGAGGAAGGACTGGAATTGCCGGGACTGGGCGTCGAAGCGGATCAGTTCTCCACGGGGGGTGACACCGGAAGCAAAGATAGTCTTCCCATCCTTCCCAGGAATGGGCGAGTCCCAACGGATAGGCCCTGAAGTCATTTGAACGGGCTGATCGGATGATCGCCGGAAGAGCAAGTGCCGCTCATCAATCATCCATATCTGGCCTCTGGACACGAAGAAGAATCTCCCGTCCTGAGCCCACTGTCCATAGTCCTGGCCAGCCGACCAGGCGGGGAGCACCCGATGCAGATCAGACCCGCTGGAAGACATTTCCCAGAGGGCCTGGTCCTTCGTAAATCGGATGGTCTTGCCGTCGGGCGACCAACAGATCGAAGTAACCAGGCTTCCAACCGAGGCCAACCTTCGATCTTCCGCGCCATCGCTCTGAATAAGGTGGATATCGCCTTCCCCGGTTGAGTAGGCAACCGTGCTTCCGTCGGGACTCCAGGCCGCATCCACGGCTTCCGCCAGATGGCGGACCGAACCACCCAGGATCCGAACACTCCACAGGGGGTAAGCTTTTTGCAGGCCTCCCGTAAATGACGCGACGAGAAAAGTGGACCCATCCGGGGAAACATCCACCAGTTGCGGGCCGGACACCGTCACCGGGACCGGGGCGATCTCTCCGCCTGAAATCGCAACCTGGCCGATAAGTAGTAGTTGACCCTGATCAAAGTAGAGCCTGCTTCCGTCAGTTCCCCTAAGCTGCTTTGCATGGCCATCGTGAGTGATCTGGCTGTACGCCGAGACTCGCAGCGGGGGAACACTATTCCGGCTTGCGACCACGAAATACGCCGCGTCCGCAAGCGTAAGAAGCGCGATCACGCCGCCCGACCAAATTAGTGCTCTGCTCCTTCGGCGTTGACTGGGAAATCCCTTGGTGGCGACCGCCGGGACGATACCCGATTCCGACAAGGCTTCAAGTGCAAATGCCAGATCCGATGCAGAGTGAAAACGCTGTTCGGGATTCTTTTCCAGGCAGCGATGCACCACGCGCTGCAGCCCCGGGGGGATGCTCGGCGCAAGCTGCGAAATCGAGGGCGGATCGTCGTTGAGGATGGCGGTCATCGTCTCCGCTGATGTGGACCGATGGAATGCTCGTGTGCCGGTCAGCATCTCATAGAGAATCGCGCCGAAAGCGAAGATGTCGGTCCGATGATCGACCGCTTTCCCGCGAACCTGCTCGGGAGACATGTATCCGGCGGTGCCCATGACCATGCCGGGATCTGTTCCGGGGCGCATCGTCGGCGCGTTGCCGTCCGGCTCTGGCTGGGGCTGCATTAGCTTTGCAAGCCCGAAATCCAGAATCTTGATGCGGCCGTCCTTGGTGATGAAGAGGTTCTCCGGTTTTAGGTCGCGGTGAACAATTCCTTGTTCGTGGGCGGTTGCCAATCCATGCGCGATCTGGACCGCGTAGTCGATCGTTTTGCGAACCGGCAGCAGGCCGGATTGTAACACCTGGCGGAGCGTGCCGCCCTCCAGCAACTCGGAAACCAGATAGGGAACACCTTCAAAGACGCCAAACCGATGCACCGCAAGGATGTTGGGATGGTTGAGAGCCGCGGTCGCCTGTGCTTCCTGTTCAAAACGATGAAGGCGGTCAGAATCCCGGGAAACGAAGGAAGGCAGAATCTTGATTGCCACGTCGCGTTTTAAAACAACATCACGAGCGCGGTATACCTCGCCCATCCCGCCCGCACCCAGCAGGCCGAGAATTTCATAGCTATCCAGCTTCGTTCCTGCAGCTAACGGCATGGTGAGGCGGATTATACCTCTCAGGCTAAGTTCCGTGGCTAAGTCTTCATTCGAGGACTCGCGCAACCCTGACGCCTTAGCGATTATTTCCGGGTCACGGACAAACCGGAAGCTATCCTAACTTCCTGTTTTGCCGACAACCGTGAAGTGCATCCTAACTAACCGCCGACGATAAGGCTGTGGCGTCCAGCGCGGGCAACCTGGCGCCCTTGATGACAAGCCACAGCATAAACGCCACCTCCCCGAAGGAGGCGGGCTGAGCGTAGGTAAACACCTTGTCGTAATACTGCGGCAACAGTATGCCCGTAAGGCTCAGGATCACCCACGCCAAGCCATCGATGGCGAGCCAGACGCCCAGCAATCGCGGCAGCAATCGCGACTCGTACACGAGCAGCGCGAGCGGTAAGAGCCACAGACCAAAAAATATCTCGTCAACAACAAGCCCCTGAAAATGAAGATTGAGGAACAGCATAGCCAGAGCATCCCGCTGAGGCTTTTCTAATATGGATAGGAAGTCAGCCCCGCGCACGAGAACGAGCGCAGCGATTGAGTTCAGCTCATTCAGAAACGCTATCGGGATAGAAGCAACGACCAATGTCACCATGAGCGCGGCGTATCGCCGGTTGACCCCCTTGAGCAGGTCGTATAGAGCCAGAGCCACGAAGATAAAACCGGCCTGGCTGATGAGTTGGGCCGCGATGCCGAGGCGAAAAAGCGTCGCGGAGGCCGCAATGTTGTTGGCCGTCGCTGCTGCGTTTCCGTGCACGATTAGCTTGTTGGGAACATAGACCATGGCGAAGACGCCCGGTATTGAGAAGAGTACATACAGCAGACCTGCGAGTCTGCCTGGGTTCTTCGTGATACTCATGTTCCCTCCCTTGTTGTAAGGGGCCTGGTAAAAGGGTCTACCGGAGAGACGCCAAAGACTGTCGAAATGTTACCCCACACAACGAAACCAAGCGATTTCGTACAGAACCTCTTGCAACAAGGTCTGATCCGGATTCTGGTCGTATGACGGGCAATCCGGACATACTTCAAGGATGGGTCGGATCATGGTTTGGTGGCACGGAGGCCACAGACCATGAAGCAGAAGCCGCGCTCCCGAGTCAATCGCAAGAAAGCCAAGACCGTCTTGCGCCTTCCCGATCTTGAACATGCCAAGGCCGCAGTCCTGAACGGCTTGACGAGTGTCGACGCCCAGCGCGGGTATCGTCATGCCATCGATGAGTTTGTTGACTGGTATTGCTCAGAACCCCGTCTAGCATTAAATCGGATTGTGGTCTTACGGTACAGGAGTTATCTGGAGTCCCGGCAACTGGCCCCAGGAACTGTCAACCTGCGCCTGGGCGCTGTGCGGCGTCTCGCGTACGAAGCGGCCGATTGCGGCCTGCTCAGTTCGGATCTCGCAGCTGGCATTCGCCGTGTCAAAGGTGTGAAGAAACTCGGTGTTCGCCTTGGAAACTGGTTGACTGTCGAGCAGGCTCACTCTCTTTGGCAATCGCCAGATAACAAGGGTCTCAAAGGGAAGCGGGACCGAGCACTTCTTGCGTTGCTGCTGGCGTGTGGGCTGAGACGGCACGAAGCCGTTGGCCTGAGGATTGATGACTTACAGCAACGCGAAGAACACTGGGCGATTGTCGATTTGGTGGGCAAGGCAGGACACGTCCGAACGGTTCCGATCCCCGACTGGGTGAAAGGGCAGTTGGACGAGTGGCTGGAGGCGGCCGGAATTGCCCGGGGCAGGATCTTTCGCAGGGTCACCAGAATGGGACGGACATGGGGAGACTGCATGACGGAAAAGTCGATCTGGCATATTGTGAAGGATTGCGCGAAAGGGATCGGTATGCCTAAACTGGCCCCTCATGACCTGCGGCGGACGTGCGCTCGCCTGTGCCATGCTTCCGGCGGCGAACTGGAGCAGATCCAGTTCCTGCTGGGACATGTCTCGGTTCAAACGACCGAGCGATACCTTGGCTGCAAGCAGCGGATTCGGTCAGCGGTCAACGATCGCATCGGAATCGAACCAAGTCGCTAAGTTGCCAAGTGGTTCTGGAAGAGTTGCCGACCATCCGGCCAGAATCATCGGATCGTCCCCAATTTGGCCGCCAATGAGCAATATTGGACAGCTTTATCGTGGTTTTCCTGCTCGAATAAAAGCTTGCTGCATAATGGAGCGAGACCTGTGGCCACAAAGTAGCAGCCTTCGTGACAGGATGTGTCGCGTAGAATCTTCGGTCGTTATTTAGCAGTCATGAAGAGCTCTCAACCGGAGTATTCGACGCTTTGGCGGCGCAGTACCAGCTTAGATCAGGAGACTCGAAGCTCAAGGGCGACACTTTCATGCCGTACACAGACCAGTAAAGATAAGAACGCAACTATAGCTCTCAACCGGAAAATGACTGTGTGCCTGCGTTGGGAAAACCGAGAAGATAAGCCATCGGGAGCACTGCCGCATTTGTTCATGGTTGAAGAAAGTGCAGAACAGTTACAACCGCGCTCTTGTTTTGTGCGGTCGATCATTCACCTTATTAGGACCGCTCGGCTAAGGCTGAGTAAATAGTGCCACCAAACCGCGATGCCCGTGTTGCCAGTTTTTCTACGCACTTCAATCCTGCATCGCTGGAGAGTTTTCGGAGTCTCTCGAAGCCAACCGGATATGGTCCCCAAGGAGTTGGCCCGGATCGCTCATATTCCACAATCAGGAAACGACCCGTCACAGACAAAAGTTTTTTTAGGAGCAGATGTTGGTCCTCAATGAAGTGCAGAGAGTTTGCCATTAGAATCCCATCCGCCGAGGGGAGCCGAAGGCTAGAGCTGCGCAGATCCCCCAGAACCTTACGAATTGTGACACCGTGATACTGATCAGGAATTCTTTCCAGCGCTCCCTTGTCTAGATCAACAGCATGAATGGTGCTACCGGAAGCCAGCAACTGCGCAAGCGCCGTTGTGAACGTCCCGCTGCCACAACCGAGATCGCACCAGGATTGAGGTTGCGCCCGCCCAATGATGGGAGTACGGATGAGGGCTGTTGCCTCACTGTTCTTCATCCCTCAACTGTACTTCTCACTCACAAGACGACGTTTGAGTAGTAATATTCGGGGTCGTTCCAAGAAGTCGCCTCGTCGAAAGGAAGTTTTCATCTTGATGACGGCGCCCATCTGCGCAGCAAGCTTCGTGGACCTTCTGGATGGCTGCGTTTGCGCTCGCTACCGGGCGAAACTGGCCTTCTACCGCGGCGGCCCTATATGAATGATCTCCCCTTCGGAGATTGATGACGAAGGTATCTGGATTCCTTGCTCGATGGCAATGCAATTCTGCTTCGAGTTTTTGTAATCGGCATGAAACGCTTTTGTACAGGCGAGCTGAGATGCTACCCGCATTTCAGTGAGATGATATTCGCCGATCACGGCTTGTTCCCCGACACGGGCGGTCAGGTTATATCTCTCTTCTGCTATATAAGTCGCATGAATGTTTGTGAGTGGAAGGACAATCCCATGTGGATCGACAAAGACGATTATCACATTGAGTCCATCCGTCGACTGTTTGGTGTTGAAGTGGATTGTGATCTCCATGGTGACGGTATTGCCCGGAGTCTTGACAATGCACTCACTCGACTCCCTGCCATTTCTAGGTGAATTATTGGAGGGCAAGACCTGCGAATGGAGAATCGCAGGTGTCATGAAAAGTGATAGCAGACCTATTCTTAAGCAACTCACGTTGTCCTCATCTCGACGACTAGAATCTACTTACGGAAAACGAATGAACTAATTGACGGAACGCTTGAATAGCTCGGTCTGTCTCCTCGGCGCAAAGAGACGACTGCAGGCAGGACCAAGTATCCAAAATCGAAGCATTGAAAAGGGAAAATTGTGGCATTCCGCATCTTCTCGAGTCTCCTGCGATCTAAGTTGGTATTGCACTGGCAAATGTACTTAGAACTGCATCTGTGTCGAGTGTCTTCATCGCTATACCTCTCGTGACCGGGTAGCATTTACACGCTACGCCTATCAGACCTTGGCGACTAAGTATGTGAACACGACCGCGGCTATAACTGATGAGCCCGTGCTTCTGCAGTATTCCAGCTATACCCGTGACCGTGGTCCGCTGCGCCCCGATCATCTCCGCTAAATACTCCTGGGTGAAATCGAGGACATCCGCATGGGTAATATCCTGAGCAGTGAGGAGCCATCGAGCAAGCCGAGCGCCAGCCTCGTGGAGGCGATTACAACCTGCTACCCGACTCGCACTATTAGACTGCTGCTGAACACACTCGAGGACGCGCTGTCTTATCTCCGAGGACAAACTGAAGGCGTTCTGCACGTCCGACATCGAAATTCTGACAGCGGTAGCCTCAATCTGAATAAAGCAGTTAGTCGGTACTGGAGAGTCTGCGAGCAAATGAATGGCTCCCACTATGCCTTCACAGCCAATCATTCCAACACCATCGATATGACTACGGATGCGATTCCAGACGTCAGGAAATAAGCGAACGGAGGAAGCTGGTTGGCTTCATAGAGAACGGTTCGCCTGGGTAATGAAACTGTAGTGCCGCGCGGAACGAGCAGATTGCGGCTCTCGTCGAGCAATTTAGGTAGGAAAAGATTATTGTGGCAAAAAGACATAAGTGCGCCCCCAGCATCAGTTCGCAAGGTCGACCGTCTGCGGGCACGGAAGCGATCACGTCTCTGATAAGAGAAGGCAAATTCGAGGTTTGCCGGTATTAAATGAGATGCGCTCCGTGCGCCTCTGTCGGCAACCTTACATAAGTATTACTGTCCAGATAAAACCTGCCTCTTGGAAGGAAGTGTAGAGATAAATGGAAGAAGTTCCATCCCTAACCTCCTACGAGCGCTGGCCGCCTAAGAGCAGATGGACGTTATAAGTGGCCAGTGGCGGCGTAGTGGCGGATCGAAGCGTATCCTGTAACTATTAGCGAGTCTTTTCGCATCTCGCCTTCAGCAGTCATTTATTTCGCCCTAGACGAGCGCCCTCCAAGTACGCAACGGGAATACTGGAGCAGCTATGTTGAATAAAGGTTCGGATGTAAGGAATCACCTTTCGAGTGCTCACAAAGCACACCTGGTCACATCACCGTCAGAACATCCCCGCGACGTCGATCTGAAAGTCAACGACTCACGCCCAGAGAGCGGGAGTATGAATCCAAGACCAATCGATGAGCGGCAGGAAGCGAATGCGGGAAGCCAAACACAATAAGGGCAATCCAAACTGCTTGTTTCGGAGCACCCGGCAACTCAACCATTGAGCCGTAAAAAAGTAGGAGCCAGCGGTCCACGCGACTGCTGGCTTTTGCATTGGCTTCGAGTAAACGTGCTCGCTGATGGTTCTATGTCGCCCAACCTGAATAGTGAAGTTTGGCTCGCGGAGATGCATAGCAGGGGTATAAATTCAACGTCCGCCTCGGCACTAGGAGCGATTCGATTTTTGTCGCATTACTTGCCGAAGATGCGATCGGCATCGCGTGATGGCGGTCACTGCAAATGCTCGTGAGCCCTCTTAGACTGGTCCTGTAGTTCATTGCGGGAGAGCGTCACGGTGATTTGTATGGAGATTTGCGGACGGCATTTACTCGCTGTCAGATGATCGTCGATACCGCAAGCTTAGTTGATCAGACCGGAGCGAGCGTGGCAACAGATTCGCACAACAGAACAGAAATATATAAAGGAGATCCAAATGACTCAATCTCGAGTAGCTACAAGCATTATCGACACCCACCGGCACATTTTCGGGCCCAAACTGCGTCAGAAATTTGTCGAGAATATAGGTTTTGACGACTCAAAGCCATTGCCGCAGGCCAATGCTGGCGAGATGTTTTTCTATCGCGAGTCGGTTGATGTTGATTATTCGATGGAGATTCAGCGGCAGAGTGGGGTGTCTTCCTGCGTGAACAGCTATGGCGGCGAAGTGGAGACGTTCGCCCAGCACATCATCAAAGCAAACACGATCGACACACTCAGATTCCTGAACGACGAGTCCTTCGAACTTCGAGACAGGTTCCCCGATGAAGTTGCCTGTATGGCCAATGCTCATGCTCTGGAAGAGAGTGCGCGTGATGTCATTGATCCGCTAATTTCCAACAAAGCAGCATGCGCCATCAGCATTTCAACCAGCTACGGAAGCGGTGCAGATCAGGTCTTTCTCGATTCGCCCAAGGCCGAGTGGCTATGGGAGTACGCGCAGGACAAGGATGTGCTCGTCCATATTCATCCACCGCTGGTATCGATAGGCGCTGCTGCAATGCAGCAGTACAGGCTCATCGAAGCCGTAGGCCGGCCATTCGATACGGCGCTGTCGGCAGCTCGTATGATCTACAGCGGCGTCTTCGATAGATACCCAAAGCTGAAGGTCCTTTTCGTTCACATGGGTGGTGCCCTCGCCCCCGTGATTTGCAGGCTCGATTGGAACTGGGAGTTGAACTACAAAGGCATCCAGAACCCTCCGATTCACAAGGTGGATAAGAACCTTCGTAAGCCTTCGGAGTACTTCAGATCGAATATCTATGTGGATACGATGGGCCCCAGCGCGATCGGCCTCAAGGCCATGATCGAGATGTGCGGCATTGACCGCATACTGTTTGGAACCGACTTCGGGCCGGTTCCAATGAGTCCAAAGTTGCACATCGACCTTGTAAACGAAACGATCCCTGCTGCTGAAGATCGTAAGAGAATTTTCTCAACCAATACACTTGCCTTGCTCCGTTTGGCTGAGAGTGCACCTCGCCTCGTTCCCAAAGCTGCTTAGTCTTGATGGGCGAGCCCCGGAAATCATGTAGAAGTTTCCGGGGCAGGACGGTAACAGCTCGAGCGGATTCGCCTTCATTGGCTGCTACCGAAGGTTGCCATTCGAGCAGATGAGCTAAATCGAGTCGCGCAGAGGTAGCTTCAAGGATCGGTCCGTCTCCTGAGCGGACAACGCTCCAGAAGCTGAAGCAGCCTCCTGAACTGAGGTTGGTTTTATGTTGGTCCGTCAGACTGCGCTGTCGGCGTCTGTACAGAATTGAGGTTGGTCATGAAGATCGGTTTTTTCGGAAAGCACAATGCATTTGCGCTGGAGATGTTTAGGCGACTTCAGTTGGACTACTCACGAGACGAGTTTTCTAAATGGCAGCCGGGTGAGGAGGCTCCATCGACGGAATTGGAGGTGATCATTGCTTTCGATAGAGTCGTGTCTACGGAAATAGAAGCACAGGCGAAGCTTGGTCTGATCCAGATGGCCTCTGCTGGGTACGAGGGAGTGGATGTCGATGCGGCAACGAAGGCTGGTGTCTGGGTGGGCTCGGCGCCTACGACGAAGACCGGCAATGGTGAATCGGTGGCTGAAGTTGCTGTGCTGTTGATGCTCGCAGCCTCTCGCAGGCTGAATGAAGAACTTTCCTTTACACATGGCACCCCGCAGGACCGGTCCGAGAAGCTGCAAGAGAATATGGCGCTTTTCGGCAAGACCGCTTGCATTGTAGGGCTAGGAGGAATCGGAGATCTGTTGATCGAAAGGCTCCGAGGATTCGGGATGATCTTGACGGGCGTCGATGATCACCCGGAGCACGCGCCGAATGGAGTTCGAGCATATCGACGCCACGAGTTGAAGATCGCAGCGGCGGCGGCTGACTATGTGGTTCTGGCCATTCCGGGAACGACGGAAAATGAAGACATGATCGATGGGACGGTACTGGCGGCAATGAAGAAGAATGCGGTGTTGGTCAATGTAGGTCGAGGGACCTTGGTGGATGAACCGGCTCTGCTGGCGGCAGTGAAGAGCGGCCACCTCTTTGGGGCCGGTTTGGATGTGGTGAAAGATGAGCCTGTCAGCGAAGAGAACCCACTTCTCAGTGAGCCACGTATCTTTGTCACGCCACATATCGCGGGATCTACGGACGTGATGCTCGATGGCACTTTGAGGTACCTGGGTGAGGTCTTGGCCGAGTATCGAAATGGATTGCGATCAGCGGGAATCATCAATGACCCTATAAACCCAAGAGTGCTTTTGCGAGAACCTTTTAACGGTGACAAATCGCACAACAAAAGCTCTCTAGTGGCGGCAGGCTGAATCCTGAACCGAGGTTGATTTTATGTTGGTCCATCAGATCGCTTTGCCCTACACGCGAAGGTTACCGGTGTCCGTCGTAAATCCGCGTCAGTGAGTGATTTCGCACGAGCGAAGAGGTTGGCCAAGACTGATACAAGCAGTCTCGAAGTTCATCCGGCTTTGGCACTTCGTAGTAGAAGAATCGGACACTCCGCAAGTCTTACGACTTTTTCGGCGATCGATCCGAAGACAGTGGGTCTCCATCCAGAAGTACCATGAGTGGAAATAACAACCATGTCGATGTGCTCCCGATCGATCACCATCAAGATATTTCCCACAATATCGTTTCCGACTTCGACCAGGGAGGAGGCCTGCACACCCATTCCGGCAAGATGGTGAGTGCACGTAGCCAAACGCTCTGATGCCTTTTTTTTCGCCTCCTCCAAGAACTCCTGCTGAGGAAAGTAGCAGCTGGAAAACTCGTCGGCAGAGACAATCGGGATCACGGGCACGATGTTTAGTAAAACGAGCTGCGATTGAAAGTGCTGCGCGAACTCCGTCCCGGTCTTAAGCGCGGCATCGGATGAAGGACTGAAGTCGACCGGGAGGAGAATCTTCTTAGGGTGAAG
This sequence comes from Tunturiibacter lichenicola, assembly GCF_051013355.1. Classification (GTDB taxonomy): domain Bacteria; phylum Acidobacteriota; class Terriglobia; order Terriglobales; family Acidobacteriaceae; genus Edaphobacter; species Edaphobacter lichenicola_F. The sequence continues at coordinate 616,663 of NZ_CP132945.1, forward strand.
CTGCATTTTGTCATCGTGTAACATGATCGATCCTCTTCGTGTACGTCATTAAGGACAGTGCATTCAGGAACATCCGGGAAGCTATGAGGAAATCAGCGCATGCGATTGAGCCAACGGGAATTGATTCTTACCAGCCCTACGCCTTCGGCGGATGTAAATGCCCGCGCATCGTAGGCAGTGGCCGGGCGAGTACTCTGGAGCGCCCCGATATGAAGCGTGCTTTGACGTTGCAGGCTGCGTCCGGTGGGTAGCTGAATCGCTGGGAGGTCTTGAGAAATCACATACATTTCTTGATAGTCGATTGGTTTTAGCATGATGAGCATCCCATCCTTCTAAATCAATTCCTCGAGCAGAACCGAGCCAGATAATCACAGATGCGGGTGGAAGTTTCTCCCTCCGCATCGGTGCGAGTTTTACAACTGCGGATCCTAGATCGCAACTTGCAGGTTGTTCTCTACCTGCCAGACTCCAGGCGCTGACCACGCGGCATGCTCTGCCTCGCGTCGTTCTGCCCATGAGCTCACATTTCCACTCATCACAACTTTGTTCCCCATCACCTTTAGGCCAATATGCGAGGCGTCGACCTGGGCCGCTCGCCCAAAGGCACTCTCAATATCCTTCTTCAGGCCTGAAGCTGAGACCGCAGCTTTGAGGATGATGAGGTTATTGACCGCGATGACACCCGTCAGGTGCCGAACCGCGTTCTCAGCTGCCTGCCGCTCGAAGTTGTAATCGACTGAACCGTCGAGTGTGACCCAACCGTTATCGACTCTGACCTGAATCGCACCTGAGGGCACTCTCACCTGCCAGCTCATTGCGTTCAGAGCCGCGGCCGCGATGTCCTGGTCGCTCCTCTTATGGAGCGAAGGAAGGTCGACCTTGGTCTCGTCTGCTACCGCCCTCACCCCTGCGACACGCTCTGCTGCATGTTCGGCTGCATAACGGCCTGGATAGCTTGGCACCGTGCCTGTAAGAGTGATGACACCGCCATTCGCCACAACGCCAACGTTCGATGCGTCAAGCCCAGGTTCGTAAAGCAACTCATCTATGACATCCTGCTGCAACATGGAATCAGTTTTCATAAAGCTCCTTGAGAGTATTAGCTTTGAGCGGTTGTTGTGAGCTTGCTGATGGACTAGAAAGCTGCCCAACCAAGCTCGTTGCTGACTGTCTGAGACTGAGCTTAGGATCTCTAAGCGCACATGTCAGTGACAGCCGTCACACGGCTGCAAGCTTAATGAATTGCCACGTCTTAGGAAGTTGTACTGTCACAACTGAAGTTTCTCCTTGCGCGAAGAAGCACCCGTTTCGTGGCATAGCTTATCAAGTTGGCGACTAGGAAAGCGTAGACTGACTTCCAGGCGCTGCGCGATGTATCTCTCAACTTGCTTGTTCATTACATAACTTGGATGGTGCCGCCTAGAAGGGTTCAATGGAGCTCTTAAATCAATGGATTCCGCGATCGATTGAATGTCTACATGACTACACTGCGAAACAATTCGCTCAGGATCTCGTCGCAGGAATAACGGTAGGACTTGTAGCTCTGCCGTTAGCCATGGCTTTTGCCATCGCCTCCGGCGTCCCACCTCAGGCGGGCATCTACACGGCAGTAGTCGCCGGGTTTTTAATCTCGGCATTAGGCGGTTCGAGGACGCAGATAGGCGGCCCTACCGGCGCGTTCGTTGTGATTGTCGCGGGAATTGTGGTGAAGTTCGGCCTATCCGGGTTGGCGCTTGTAGGGATCATGGCAGGTATTTTGCTTCTGATCATGGGATTGACCGGTTTAGGGACTGCGGTTAAGTACATCCCACGCCCGGTTATCATCGGCTTCACCAATGGGATTGCACTTCTCATCGCATCCACACAGATCAAAGATTTTTTAGGCTTAAGAACACCTCCAGTACCGTCTGACCTCCTGTCTCGAATGGAGATGTTGGTCCACTATGTCGGGAGCACGCAGTGGCAGACGGTTGCTACTGCCGCAACTTCACTAGTGGTGATCGTATTCTGGCCACGCATCACCAAGCGCGTCCCCGGTTCTATCGTTGCGCTCTTTCTTGCAACAATAGCTGCAGCCTATTTTCACTTACCTATCGAGACGATTGGCAGCAAATTCGGGGGAATCCCTCAAGGCTTTCCTCGCTTCGCGATACCCAGCTTTCAGTCAGCACACATTCTTGCTCTGCTTCCTTCGGCTTTTACTGTTGCTCTTCTCGCGGCGGTGGAGAGTTTGCTATCGGCCGTCGTCGCTGATGGAATGAGCGGCGATCGGCACAACTCCAACATGGAGCTTGTAGCTCAGGGAATCGCAAATATAGCGTCTCCCCTTTTCGGTGGCATACCCGCTACCGGAGCGATTGCGCGTACGGCAACTAATATTCGCTCGGGAGCTCTGACTCCGATTGCCGGGATAATCCATGCATTAACCCTGCTTACCATTCTGCTAGTCGCGGCTCCCCTGGCACGTTTCATTCCCCTCGCGGCGCTCGCGTCAGTCCTCTTTGTTGTGGCCTACAACATGGGTGAGTGGCGTGAGATCGCCACAATTCTTCGGCTTTCGATGGCAGACATTGCGGTCTGGTTTACGACGTTTACTCTGACTGTGTTTGCTGACTTGACTGTGGCCGTGGGAGTCGGCATGGCGCTCGCGGCTCTCCTCTACATACACCGCGTCGCTGAGACAACAACGGTAGAATCGGTCACTCCACAGTATCTGGAGGACGGGGAGGCACACATTCTTCAGGGGAAGACCATCCCTTCAACGGTCACCATCTTGCGTATACATGGGCCTTTTCTTTTCGGCACGACGGAAAAGCTCGCTGAAGCTACGAAGAATCTTGATGAATTTGGAAGTGTTGTAATTCTGCGGCTACGGAACATGACCGCACTCGATGCGACTGGCATTCATGCCTTGGAACAGTTTTCGCACCGGCTAAGGAAGGCAGATAAGACGCTTCTGCTCTGCGGGGCCAGGAATCAGCCATCACGACTGCTGTCTAATTCAGACTTCCTCAAACAGGTGGGCCCCTTGAACGTGCTACCACACGTTCAAGGGGCGCTGTCTCGCGCTAATCAAATTCAGGCAGAATTTGGCGGAATAGGACCTGAGATTGCACGCGAAATGGCACATTTGCCTCTTTGAAGTAGCTGTCTACGCCGGAGCTGTAACGAGGATCGCGATAACGCCAGGAATCTAATGACTCTTGACCACAAGATTAATTGTTGCGTTCTGATGATCGTCGAATTGACTCAACTCCCTAACCCCTGATCTTTGCCCGCGGTAGGTGAACCAGACGCGGTAATCAACTTCGCCTTGGATCCGCTTGAAGCTGTATCGCCCGCTTCGATCGGTGATGTAAGAGGTGACGCCTTTCGTATTTTCATTTTCGATCTCCACTACCGCACCGTTCAAGGGTTCATGGTGTCGATCTTGCACTGTTCCAGTCAGGTTGCGTAAAGAAGGTTGCCCAGACAGGGGGGTGCCGCGTAGCAAGAGAGCCATCACCGCCAACACTGCGAAGAGCAATCTAGCGTTCATTGCGGCTCTCCGGTGCATCGATGACCAGAACTGAAGTATCACAGTTTGCGAGAACGGCTAAGACAATGAGGGGCGGACAGCTGCTGCTGCTGTCATAGCCAGTGCAAGGGCCAAGGCATGAGCACTGTGTTCGAGATGGTCCCGTCGGGGACGTCAAAAGCTTGGATATAGGTGTCATCGAGAGCCTCAGTAGAAAGGATGAGCCTTTTGTATCCCGTCGTATGTGATAGCGATCACCGAAGATTTGTGGAAGTGCCCCTATCTAAGTCCACCAAGCAGCCTCTGTCGTTAGGCGTTCGACAGTGACCGCCGTCACAGACCGTTCGAGAGTTGAAAGGTCTAATTAGGAAGAAATAAGTCTCAGGCATTCGCAATCTGGAGTGCCTGCTTCGAGAGGCAATTTATGTCCAACGTTCAGAAATGTGTTTACTGTGGCTAATTTCCCACCGAGACGGGTGCTTCTTGCAACAGACTTCTCTGCGGCTTCGCGGGCAGCATTTCAAGCCGCGCGTGTGCTGTGTCGCTCTTTTCAGGCGGACCTTTACATCCTCAACGTCTTCGAATATGCGAACGCCAACCCTCCCGAATCAGGAGGAATGTTGCTTGGGCTTGATAGCTTCTACCACGATGCGGAGCAATGCCTCGACGACCTCATACAGGAGGCGAGGCGATCCGATATCAAGTGTGATGGCAGGATAGGCAGTGGAATGGCTCAGCGATGTGGAGGCATGTTACTACTACTGGCGCTGTTTCCTCTCGCGGTCCACAGTGAACTATTTTGGTCTTCATGTTCATCACACCGGTATCGAGATTGTGCACGCTGACAGAGGGGGCCGACATTGTTCATCAATGCTAGTCTTGTCGACCATCCGAGATTTGGCAGTTCGTCTGAGTCTCAACGAGTGATAGATCGCCAATGCACTCATCAGGTCTCGTTAAGGCCTCCAAATTTCCGAGTTGCGGTCGGATGACGGGCAACACGGAACTTACCAGTGATTCGAATAATCCAACCGGGAGCTTCCCCGATGTGGCATGATTTCACCGGAGGTGTCTTGTGAACAAAAGGCTTTGTTTCTTGTTTACTGTAATGACGGCTGTTCCGGTTGCCCTACTTGGACAGGAGAAATCCCAAGCTCCGGCCGCCCCACCAGCGAATCCGATTACCGCAAGCGAAAAAGGCGTCTATTCGTTTGTGAGCAGCGCGGTGATCGGCGCGGCTCAGAAGATGCCGGAAGAAAATTACTCCTTCAAACCAACACCGGACGTTCGCAGCTTTGGCCAACTGGTGGGTCATGTGGCGGACGCTTCTTACATGTTCTGCTCGCTAGCCTCGGGTGAACCAAATCCAACGAAGGACATCGAAAAAACGAAGACCTCAAAGGCTGATCTCGTGGCAGCGGTAAAGGACGCGGTTGCGTACTGCAATAAGGCGTTCGACAGCATGACCGACGTCAAGGGCAGCCAGATGACGAAATTCTTCACCTTCGATTTGGCGAGGCTCACTCTGTTCTCCCTCAATACGGCGCACACGGACGAGCACTACGGGAACATGGTGACCTATATGCGGCTCAAAGGAATTGTGCCGCCGACCAGCGAAAATCAGCCCGGACAAAAACCGAAGTGATAGTGATAGAGACCTCGGGTGTCAAACTCCAGGTCTATATCGGGGTTGCTGTCAAATAACGGGCAAACCGCACCTTACTGCCTGTTGGCCCGACCGGAGTCACTATGCCGCCTCGGACAGCTGGATTTGGCAATCGGCGGCAGGACAATAGTGCGTCAGGAGTGCCGCCGGTGACAGTTGCGCACTCAGTGGCAGTATTCCATTGCAACCAGCAACTCGGCGGCCAGGATGGTCTCGGGAAGGGTCATGCGCGTCCGCCCATCCACGCTGCCAAGTGAAGACCTCTCGGCAATTGCCACTTGACTTTCAAGAACTACGGTTTCTTATCCACTTTGCAAATCACATAAGTGGGAGGGTTTCCATGATCCACCCCGGCGGTGGTCCCATCTGGACAGCACCAATCTTTGCCGAACCCGCCGATTGCCCCATGAGACTTACCGTAGGTCAATCCTCCGGGGGCGGCGGCAATGCACTTGGTGCTCTTTTGACATGTCGGAGCGTCCTCTAAAAGGCACGCAGGAAACTCCGTTCCCGGAGGCAAGGTGACGCGTACCACGGGCCGATTGAAATAAAACACGGACCCTAAACCTATCAGCGCCAAACCTATGAATATTAGGGTTATGGTTGATTTCCTTGAGATGATCCTGGGATTGCCCATGAAACCTCCACACCGATTCGTATTATTAGTGCTGCGAACGCCCCTACCTTACCCAATCTCTTATGCGAAAGATACGGAAAAGGTAAATATTTCCTCAATTGCAGGGGGGGTCGCAGTTTCTGCGCAGCTGCAACCTTCGCTCTACCTTCTGCACTCATTCCACGCTTGGTTGGTTCGGCCGCAACCGTCTTGATAACAGACTGCGTCCGTTTAGGACGACCAGGAGATCTCTTAACTGCGGTTCCTGACAATATCGCCTTAACCTGCTCCAAACGTGGGTTGCCTGTAGCCATCTGGCATCAATGAATCGCGATAAGCAAACCGCCACTCACGCCGACGGATTGTTGATGGCCCCGTGCAAAGCTGTAGTCATAGGCGGGTTCGAGAAACCACCCAAAACGGTGCTTGTGCGCTGGCCAGAACATGAAGTCACCAGCCACCTCACCGGCGATTGAGTTAGTGGCCTTCCCGTTCTGCCTGAGATAGGCCCACTGCGGACCAATGCCCAGCATGAACTCTGCCTTGGGCGAGATGGTCCAGGGTTTCTTGAACAGCAGGTCCGTATCCCACTCCGTTGCATAGCGGGTATAAAAGGGCGACACGCCCGCTTCAATCTCCAGCCAGTTCTCGATCGGTGTGGTTTCGACTGCAAAGTTTGGCGCAAAGGTCGCTGCACCTCCGGTCACAGTCCAACTCGTCGACGCGCCAATCTCAAGAATGGCGGCGGGATCTTTCTCTTCAGAGACGTCCGGCGGATGACCGGGAGATCGATCTGATGAGGCTTGTCCATCAGCAGGTAAGGTCAAAGACAGAAAGACACACGCTACTGCGAGCGTGAAGACGCAAATATGCATTGAAGTCTCCAAGGTTAGCTGGATTAGTAGGCGCCGGGGCGCGGAGACGAAGAGCTATGAGGAAACAGCAACGTGGGGAGGTCTGAAGAGAGAGGGGTGAGGCATTCGACGAGGCGAGGACATTTCAACCAGATAAGCGGTGCTTACGGTATGAATGAAACTCAGAACTGGATCAGGATTCGGGAGCCAGTGAAATCCGCAGCACGAACAGACACCGTTACAGGCATCCGGCTCACTTGGTGCCGGATAATTGATGACCGGATGCACCGAAGAAAGAATCGTCGCATGCGGCCCATCACACAGATCGCAATGGGGAGAACTTACCGACAGCCACGCCATCACCATGCACAGCAGCCAGACAGCTATGCGGGTCGTCGCCTTGACGGTAGGGTTCATTCCAGAATCATACTTCCCCAGGGCATAGCGGAGGTGATCCGTGGGCGTTCAGAGATTCGTTTTGGATCGCCCCCGATGACGGGCTATCCGGAAATTACCCAACAGCGAGGGGTAATGTCCGAGTGGCCGACCAACCGTCCATAATCATCGATACGCTGACACCGATTCGGTGACAAACTCAGTTGGCACAGATAAGACTGGTCGGTGCCACGTCACCTAACCTTGAAACAGAGACGACGAGGCTGGTTTGAGGCCAGATTCGAAGCTCGCGAAATCGCCAACTGTGGCTGTTCAAGAGCGAATCGAAGGACGGGGATTCGAGCTCACTTCATGAGCACAGTCAGGGGAGCGGCTCCGGTGGACGGCGTCGAGTTGATCAGGAAGCGCTTGCCGTCGCGGGAGACGGCATATTGGAATACTACGGTACGTGCTGCGATAATTCGCGTCTGGAAAAGGACGTGGGGCACGCCCGCCACCGGCTCGCCATGCGACATGTCCATCGCTACTGCCATCAGCTTTTTGTCGTTGGTCATATAAAAAAGTTCTTTTCCATCCGCACTCCAGCGCGGTTGTGCGCCGCCATGATTGGATATTTGGATGCGCCTGCCTGGGCCAGGGAAACGGCCTACATACACTTCAGCATCCTCTCCCGAGATCGCCTTTTGTCCGGAGAAGGCGATCCATTTCCCATCGGGAGAAAACTGTGCTTCCGTACCCGTTGCGTAGGCTGTCTGCGAATGGTTACTGAGGTCAAGAATGTCCAGCTCCGACGCACCGTTCTGAATATTCATGAAGACGAGAAAACGCCCATCCGCCGACCAGTCGTTGGGAATCAGAAAATCGGACGCTGCGAGTCGCTCCAGTTTGCCCGAACCATCGGTAGCCGCAACATCGATGTACTGAGAAGTCCTTCCATCATTTCCTGCATATGCCACCCTTTTGCCGTCAGGCGAGAGAACCGGAAATACTTCTGTCCCTCCATCTGAGACGCGGGTGCTTGTACCCTGGCGATATCGTAAATATGGATGTAGTGCTTGCCATTGTGATCATCGTCAGAGGAGATTGCAAGCAGAGAATCATTGCGGGAGAGAGCAGGATCGCGATAGCCGGTTCTGGGTAGTTCTTCCAGTTCTTTTCCGGAACGGTCAAACCAGGAGAGCCTGGAAACGCTTTCGGTTGCCGACTGGAAGACCACCACACCGTCGTCCGAGATGGAGAATCCCGTGTGGGCAAAGGCCGGTGCAACTTCCAGTTCCTGTCGCGAAACAGCTTCCGGCAGACCCGTAGTCTGCAGCCGTTTGAGATCGAACTGCTGCGCCATGAGGCTGCGGTCACGGACGTAGTAGAGACGGGAGGACGCGAACTGAGTGTTACCGACGATCTCGGAAGAGATCAATTTGGGTTCCTGCGAACTTAGAGAACCGACATAGATTCCCTGCTTCCGTCGGGAGTTAGAGCTCCCGAGAATGAAATATAGAAAGTGGTCTCCATCAGGAAGAGCGGACGGCCAAAATATCGAGGCGTTCGACTCGTTACCCTTGATGACCAGCTGCGGTTCACCACCCGAGGCTGATACCTTCGAAATTCCGGAGATAGAGCCGCTGGACGTAGATGCAGCGAAGATAATCGTGCCCCGATTGTTCCATGCCCCGCCAGCCCCACCGGGTGCGTCGCATAGGATCTGGACGGCGCCGCTGCTCGGATCAACGCTCTTTAGTTTGGACGCCTGGAAGAAGCCGACCTGACGACTATCCGGTGACCAGAAGGGGTACAACGCACCTTCCGTTCCGGTCAATTGCTGCGCAGCCCCAGCAGCTAGGGAACGGATCCACAAAGCGGTTCCACCATCCTGTGCGGCAGCCACGAAGGCTAGTCGCCGGCCGTCAGGCGAGATAGCGAAATTGTAGGGAACGAACGAAGTAGAGAGCGGCGGTAGTAATGAAAGGTGAAGATGCCGAGTCTCCGCCGACTGTATGCTGCGCCAATAGGCGACTTCGAGCCAGGCCAACAGGGCGATACACAGAGCTGCCACTCCCCACGCAAGTCGTTCACGGCGACGCGGCGCGGGTTCAGACGCTTTGGTGAGGCCCACTCCTCCGGAGATCCACTTCAGCTCTCTCGACAAATCTCGCGAGCTCTGCCAGCGCTCCTCAGGGTCTTTCATTAGACAACGAAGCACCACATGTTCGAGCGCAACCGGGGTGAGAGGCTGCAAACTGGTTATGGGCTGCGGGTCTTTTTCCAGAATGGCAGCCACGATACTGAGTCTTGATTCGCCGGTAAAAGCTCGCCTGCCCGATATCATCTCGTACAGTACGCAGCCAAAGCTGAAGATGTCACTTCGGAAATCTGCTGGTCGGCCTTGAATCGACTCCGGAGCCATATAGAGGAGCGTTCCCACGATTGTGCCGTGCTCAGTGGAGGGGGCGTAGGGCAAGGTTAGAGTGGACGCGCTCATCGTCGGGGGACCCTGTGAGGGGATCGGGGCTGGAGTGACGCCACGTAACGTTGAGGTGAAAGTCTTGGCCAGACCGAAGTCCATCAGCTTTGCGCCAGATTTGGTGAGCATGATGTTGCCAGGCTTCAAATCACGATGGACGATGCCCTCGCGGTGAGCTTTGTCGAGAGCATCGACGATCTCCACACCTATCTTCAGGGACAGCGGCAAGGGGAGAGGGCCAGAACTCAATCGATCAGCGAGGGTTTCACCCTCCAAATATTCCATGACGATGAAATCGATCCCGTCCTGAGAGCCGATGTCGTACAGACAGCAAATATTGGGATGTGTGAGCAAAGAGACGGCTCGCGCTTCGCGCTCGAAGCGTAGTTTCAGATCAGGATCGGAAGAAAGGAGAGTTGAAAGAACTTTGACGGCGACGTCCCGTCCAAGGCGCGTGTCCCGTGCGCGATAGACCTCCCCCATTCCACCAGCACCGACCGGTGCGAGGATTTCATACGGACCGAGTCTGGTGCCGGAGGTCAAGGCCATAATCTGCGAATGTGGATTATATTCTCAGGTCCAGATGAGATGCGAAGGCCTTTTGGTGTTGCTGCGTGTCCCGGCGAAACGTATTCTTGGCTTTCTAGCTCATAACGAGCGGCCTCCAATGTGACGATGTCACTCGGTTGAGGCTGGACCATGTGGAGAGGGTGTCTTGCGCTCAGGTTGATCGCTCGTGGCCGACGACGACCAACTCACGAGAAAGACTAGCCGTCGACCAGTTTGCTTTCGCAACTCCCATCTGTGGCTTCCCGCAGCCTGACTGGGAGCGGGTCCCCCGCCAGGGAAAACGTGGTTCTATAGTTCGCAGTGAGAGACACCCTTTCGTTTGATCCGCAAACGTGGCGGTCGGACATCTCGATCGAGTGAATCTGAGCAGTTCCCTCTACTAAAGTGCGCGAGAACCGCCTCGCTGCCATACACCAACGGGCCGTCCGGAGGACGTAATTCGATATCCTCAGCGCAGCAAGCCAGCAAGCCTTGTGCTTTCCCAGCCACTTCAAGGTCGATCCAGGCTGAGTGGAGTCGCTCGATTGTTTGGACTGCGTCTTTCGTAAGTTGGTTCATAGGCTTTCACATGGATCATCGGCTGATCAATGGTTCCGTCCTATAGTTGGTCCACAGCTCCCGGATGACGGGCTATCCGCACCTTACCCGCCGTTGGTCGTTCGGGCGCGTAACGGAAGGGTTGCCGAAAAACCACTCGGATCGCAGCAAAGGTTTCATATTACGGCTCGATGAGCGCATTGTCTGAAGTCGCCATTTAAGAATGCACGCTCTGCTTACATCCCTTGACACTTGATAGTCGAGTGTCTACCATCCTTGCCATTGCGGGTAGGATGTCTTCTATGGCAAAACAGGCACAGCAGCGGGTCGGACTTCTCCAAGGAACCTTGGACATGCTCATCTTGCGGACGCTTCTTTATGGGCCTGCTCATGGTCACCAGATCGGCAAGCACATTCAGAGGACTACGAACGAATTTCTGCAGATGCAGCACGGTTCGCTCTATCCCGCATTGCATCGTCTGGAGAAGAGAGGATGGGTGAGCGCCAAATGGGAGGCAGCTCCGGACCGAAACCGGGAATTCAAATATTACCGGTTGACGGGTAAAGGCAGGAAGCAGCTCGTGGTCGAAGAATCCCAGTGGAAGCAGATGTCCGACGCCGTGGCGCGAGTGATGTGGCCCGCCGCCGAGGAGAGCTGAAATGAAATGGTCGCAGATAAAGAAAAGGGATGCGGACCTGGAACGAGAGCTGCGTTCTGATCTGGAATTGGAAGAAGAAGAGCAACGCGAAAGTGGTCTGGAACCAGAAGAAGCACGCTACGCAGCACGGCGCGCTTTCGGCAATCCGACTCTCATCCGCGAGCAGACTCGCGCCATCTGGAGTTGGAACGGGCTGGAGAATCTTCTTCAAGATCTAAGGATCAGCATCCGCACTCTATTCCGGTCGCCTGGCTTTTCATTGATTGCCGTCCTCGTGATGGCGTTGTGCATCGGCGCTGCGACATCGCTGTTCACGGTGGTGCGCTCGGTACTGCTGAAGCCTCTTCCCTTTCGCGATCCAGGTCGGCTGGTTATGCTCTGTGAACATTTCCGTGATGCCCGCAGCAACCGGGAAGGGTTCAACTACAACCCCGTAGCGCCGGCCGACTTCTTCGACTGGCGTACACAGACCCACGGCTTTGAAGACATGGCCGCGATGCGCTATTGGCAATTCAACCTGACCGGGGAGCGCGGAGAGTTGCCGGAAAATGTGAGCGCGCGCGGCGGGAGCTGGAACCTCTTTCCGCTGCTGGGGGTGCCCGCGGCCATCGGGCGTACGTTTACTGAGAGCGAAGATCGTTTGGACGGAACTGCCGTCATGCTCACGTGGAATCTCTTCGAGAGGCGGTTCGGGGGGGACGCTTCGATTGTCGGCAGCCAAATCCACCTCGACGGGAAGCCTTATACAGTGGTCGGCGTGCTTCCACAGTGGTTCACTTATCCCGATGCGAAGGTACAGGTTTGGGTCCCGTATTTGTCGGGGTTGCCGCCGGATATCGTGCCCCATCATGACTATCACTTCAGCACAGTGGTGGCCCGCTTGAGACCGGATGTGAGTTTGGCCAGCGCCCTGAGCCAGGTGGAGGCGGTGCAGTACCGGCTGCATTCGCAATACCTTAACGCGCCGGTGGCTGAAGATGTGGCGTCCCGTACCATCAACGACGACCTGGCACGGGATGTGAAGAAACCTCTGCTGATCTTGATGTGTGCTGTTGCATGCATGTTACTGATCGGCTGCTTGAATGTCGCCAACCTGCTGGTGGCCCGCGGAGCAGCACGGCAAAAGGAGATAGCGATCCGGGGCGCGCTGGGCGCACAGCGGTTGACGCTCATCCGCGCGCAGTTGACGGAGAGCTTGTTCATTTGTCTCGCCGGCGGCGCGGGCGGGGTGTTGTTGTCGCTGGGGGCCACTCGATGGTTATCCAGCGCGTGGAAGGATCTACCCAGCGCTGCGGGCGTCCACGTCGACGGCGTTGTGCTGGGATTCGCCTGCGCGGTGGCTTTTTCGGCGGCATTGCTCGCAGGTCTGCTGCCGGCCATTTCCTCCACCGGCAAAGCGGCCTTTGCGGCGCTTCAGGCTTCATCGCGCACCGCCAGCGGGAACCTCTCCCGCGCCACAATGCGCAAGACATTGCTGACTATAGAGATCGCGATCACTGTGGTGTTGTTGATCGGCGCGGGGTTATTGCTCAGGAGCTTTGTTCGCCTGCGTAGTTCCGACGTCGGATGCGTGACCGGTAATGTACTGACTCTGGACTACAGTCTTCCGGCGCAAAAATACGCCAGCCCGGATAAGGTGAACGCCTTTAACGAAGCCCTTCTTGAAAAGCTGCGCGCCCTGCCCGGCGTCCGTGCCGTTGCCCTCGGTTCATCTCTGCCTGGAGAAGGATATGGCGGCGATGATGTATTCACGATTAAGGAACATCCTCCGCTGAAACCCGGTGAAGTACTGCCCGACGCCCTCATTCGCGGGGCCGATCCTGGCTATTTCAGCGCGTTGCAGATTCCCTTGCTGAAGGGGCGTTTTTTCACGAGCGATGACCGGCTGGACCGCGCCAAAAAGGTTGTAATCAGCAACAGCCTTACCCGGCAATATTTCCCGGGCGAAGATCCGGTTGGCAGGTACATTCATGTACCCGCGCGCAAAGACGCAGACTACGAAATCGTCGGTGTCGTCGGCGACACGCTTTGGCAGGTCGGTAGGCCGGTCATGCCAACCATGTATTTTCCAATGCTCGAAGGAGGCCTTGACCACGGTGGATCGCTCGCCATTCGCACTGACTCCGATCCGCTGGCAATCTCCGTCCCGGTGCAAAAGCAGATTGCCAGCCTCGATCCCGAACTGCCCGTCTCCAACGTGCAGACGATGCAGCAGGCAATTGGCGATTCGCTGGGCAATGCCCGCTTCAGCGCCAGCCTGGTACTGACCTTCGCGGTGTTGTCGCTGCTTCTGGCCTCCGTAGGCTTGTATGGCGTCCTCTCCTACCTGATGACACAGCGCACCGTTGAGATCGGCGTTCGCATGGCGCTTGGAGCGCAACGCGAGCAGGTTGTGCGTCTGATGCTGGGCGATGGTCTGCGTCCAGCGCTCTATGGGCTGGTGCTTGGTCTTGCAGCCAGCACCGGAGCGGTACGCCTGATCCAGTCGATGCTCTATGGAACTCAGCCCCTCGATCCGGTGATCTTTGCGGCTGTGGCTGCGACGATGCTGGTAGTGGCGGCGCTGGCCTGCTTGGTTCCGGCGTGGAGGGCATCGCGGATCGATCCGATGCAGGCATTACGAGCTGAATAAGCTGATGTTCCGCCATACGTCGGAGGCAGTCTCGATGACGCATCATCGCCAACGCACTCAGGGGAACACTGCGGGCAAAGAGAATTCAGGATCTCGGAGTTCTGGGCGGATGACGGGCAAACCGGAAGTAATCCCGTAGCGCCTGCAAAGTCGGGTTTGCGGCAATCTCGTCTACCGCCCTCCAGTGGCAGGCTCAAGACCGATCTTATCGTTCACTGCGGCGACGATCCGCTGCCGAAGACCCAAGTAGTGTTCGGTGGTCTCGGCGGACCTGTGCCCGAGGAGAAATTGGATCTGTTCCAGCTCGCCTCCGGCTGCGTGACAGAGTCGAGCACACGTCCGGCGCAGGTCATGCGGGGCGAGCCGTTCGATCCCGGCGACCCTTGCCCTCTCCCTCACGATCCCCAGACTAGCTTCTCGCTAATCCTCGGACCCCACACCGTGCCTGCCCGACTGACGCGCCGAAAGATTGCTGATCCAGAGGCTCCGAGCGATGTGATAATGCCAAGGTTTAAGAGCGACTCCCGCTCTTCCTTTAGAGCGTTAGATCCCAGGTTTCGCTGATGACGTCGACACCGAAGCTGTGGCGGGGTTCCTCCTCAACGAGTTTGTAGCCCGCCTCGCTATAGATGTGTCTCGCAGCGGCGAGTACGTCATGTGTCCAAAGTGTAATTTTCTTATAGCCTGCCGCTCGCGCGAAGTACGTGCACTCGTCTACCAAGGCCTTGCCGAGGCCGAGACCTCTGGCGCTCGCCTCTACGAGCAGCAGGCGCAGCTTGGCTGTGTCCTTTTCTTCAGTATGCTGTACCAGGAAGACGCTGCCTGCGATCTCTCCGTCGCGCTCGGCTATCCAGCAGCGTTCGCGTTTGGGATCGAAGTTGTCAATGAAGTCTGCCACGATGCGTGCCACTACTGCCTCAAAGTCCGGGGTCCATCCCAACTCCTGGGTGTAGATGATGCCGTGGCGGTGCACCACCCAGCCCATGTCTCCGGGACGATGCTGGCGGAGGATGTATGGGGCGCGTGACGGCTTAGCCTCCAATGCATTCTCAATGGAGCGCATACCGTGGAGAAATTCAATACGTTGCTTAGCGGAGAGCCTCCCAAGAAGTTGTTCGGCTTCGTCATTCGATCGCCGGTCGAGTTCGGAGAAGACTGCCTTGCCTTGTCTTGTGAGCTTGAGAATGGACTGACGGCCATCTTCAACGGATGCTTTGCGACTTAGCAGCCCCCCACTCTCAAACTTGCGCAGGATGCGGCTTAGATACCCAGCATCGAGTTCCAGATCCCCAGCGATTTCCCTGGCTGTGCTCTCGGGACTGTTGGCGAGTTCATAGAGAACGCGGGCTTCGCTTAGCGAGTATTCGCTGTTGAGGAGTCCCTCGCGGAGCGTTCCAATGATGCGGGTGTAAAAGCGATTGAAGGCGCGAACGGCTGCGATCTGAGATTCGACGATTGTGTAAGGATCGGCGGTGTTGGGCGATTGGAGCATATTGTCTCCCTTAATATACATGTCAGTGTCAACTAAAACAATTGACATTGTCAACTAGTGTTGAGAGCCTCGGGAATTTAGTCTCTTGTCGCTTCCCAGATGGCTTGAGCGAGCCGAACTGGATTGGAAAAGATGGTCTCGTGACTTCCGGGGAGCTCCACAAGTCTGAATAGACCTAAACGCTCAGACAGTCGCGGATGCCACGGATAGCTGTGGGGCAACGAGATGTCCTGCTGGCAGTTGATGTAGGACCTGCCTATCGACATCTCTGAGAGGGGGCGTTGGAGTGAAATTTTGTCGGCCATGGTTCGGTATGGTTGCGGATTGAGGCGATCATAGGTAGATCGTGCGAGTTCGATATCGGCGTCGTTGATAAAGGTCTCCCGCCATATCTCGAATGGAAGCATCAATGCCTCATTGTTCGCCGCGGCGATCGCAGCGAAGGCCCTAGCATGGTGGGGCGGTAACATATCGGTCAGGCTCTCCCCGTTAAGCGGGACAAATGCGTTGAGGTATACGATGCGCCGCAGGCGTGTTTCGAGGCGATCCGCGACTCCGGATATCACCATGCCTGCATAACTATGACCAACGAGGCGTATGTCAGTCAGATCATTTTCTTCAAAGAACTCTACGACAGACGAGATAGCATCTTCCAAGCCTATCTTGCTTCTGTCGTCTTCGTTTCGGTTTCCTCGCAACGTTGGGCAGTAGACGGTATGCCCGGCCTCGCGAAAAATACTTGCTATCGTTTCGAAATCTTCTCCGGTGTGCCATGCGGCGTGGACTAGAACCAGGGTTACGGGCATCCTTTAATCTCCATCATTGTTAACTAAGCTGGTCAATGAATTTAGCCTAGGGTGGCGTCTCATCCAACAAAGTCAAACTTTTTACTCCGATTGGTGGCGATGGTTTCGTTTTGGAATGCATCTTCAATGCGGTCGGCGGCGACTTCCAATCCGCAGGTTCGTTTTATGACCTTTTGGAAGTAACGGGCCCTTGCGCGGTAACTCGGTTTCTCAAGCACTTCCCGGATCGCCTTTAGCGTCCGTTTTCCGGTGAGCGCCGCAACCTCCAGAGATTTCCCTACTCTGTGATATTCGATTCTGGCAGCCACGCCAGGCTGGTCATAACCGATTGGAAGAGCGACCATCGGCACTCCCTGGGCCAACGCTTCAAGGGTCGTATTCAGTCCTGCATGGGTTATGCAAAGTGCGGCACGCTTCAAGAGTTGGAGTTGGGGGGCTGTGCGAACGATGATTGCGTGCGGTGGAATTGGACGCAGATCATCGGGATTGATGGAATGTCCCACTGAAAGGACAAGCTGAACCTCCGGGAGTTCTTCCGTAGCCTCAAGTATTGCCTTGTAGGCGTGGTTCAAGCCGTTGACCAAGGTTCCCAATGAAGCGTAGATCAGAGGCTTGCCGTTCAACTCTTGCCACGGAAAAGCTACCGGCTCGCGACCTTCGCCATCGTGAAGCGGACCAGCATAGTGAAATTGGGCAGGCCACGGAATGCCGGGGAAATCGAATTCCTTTGGCGTCTGGGTAATGACAGCCAGCTTGGACAGAGTTGATCCGGGCTCCTGCCAATTGCTTCTGAGATCGGTGCTGTCGGCGTAGTGCGTCGCCTCGGCTAGTACCGGCAACAGTGTCTGTACGGCCTGGTGCACTCCCTCGATGTTCCTGGTCAACGCCTCCGAGGTTGTCTCATGTGGCCAGTTGAAGATAAATGGCGGCGTCGTTCCCGATAAGTCAAGGGGCAGAGCACAGCAAACCTGGGCGTAAGGAATGCCCATATTGATAGGAACTAATTCAAGGAAAAAGTGAATGGTATCGATCACCAGGGCCTCAACGCCTGTTTGTTCCAATGTTTGCGGAAGATGCTTCAAGGCTGCCCGAGTGAGAGGCGCGAATATTTTTTCGGATGTATAGGTCACTACCTCCATACCTTGCATCTTCGCCACAGGCGCATAGGCGTCGGTCAGCGATCCCGAAGGAAATTCTTCCTCGCAATACGGGACAAAGGTCAAACCTGCAGCCCGAACGATAGGTTCGGTATCCGGAACACCGATGCATATCACTTCGTGTCCACGCGATTGTAGTTTGCGGGCAAGGGCCGTCATCGGATAGAGATGGCCTGAGGCGGGATAAGCTATAAAACCAATTTTCATGAGTATCTTTCCTGGTTATGTGCCTGCTAATTATGAGCAGAGTGAATTTAGAAACCTGAGTGCTTGGGAGCTCAGAATGTTCTCGTGATGGCAGTCATGTTTTTTCTCTATTTGAAGGTAGCCAAGAATTTCGGAATAATATTTTGCAAAACTGCGATCTTTACAGAATCTCGGCACAGGATCTCGCCCTTGAGTCGAAGAACATGCGAACGCATCTAAGCTGTATGGACGTGGCAGAGCGTACTTCTTCGCAGCTTGACGGCCTGCTCCCATCCGGCGCACAGATGCTGGGGACCAGCGAATCACTGCCCTGGAAGGGCTTCTTCATCGAGAAGCATGCCATGACGCCGGGAGAACGAGTGCTCGGCATCAGCCGCTGGCATCTAATCTCCGCGTTAGGAAAGCGTCCTGCCTTCTTTGAAGGCAAGACCGCCCATGGCAGCGTGCTGTCGTTCATAAAGCCCCCCGGTGCGCTCACGCTAGTACCTATCGGTATGATTCCGGCAGTACGGTTATGCTCATCTTCCGAGCTCATCAGCTGCGCGGTCGAAGACGCCGTCGTACAGGCGATCGCGATGGAAGAGCGCGAGGGACAGCCGCTGGAGTTGCTCTTCAAAACCGGCATTCGTGACCGCGCTACCGGACACATCGTCAACCTGCTCTCGGAGGAAATGGAAGCTGGTGGCCCTGCGGGGCGGATGTATGCGGAATCCCTTGTACAAGCCCTTGTCAGCCGTTATCTCGCCCTTGCATCCAGCGACTTCTCCCCGCAGGCGCCCGCGCCTCGCGTGATGCATCCCCGGCTGCTGAGGCGACTTCGTGATTGGATGGAATCCAACTTGCATCGGGACATTTCGCTGACAGCCATGGCACGCGAAGCAAACTACAGCTCGACACATCTTTTGCGCTCCTTCCGTGCGTCCACTGGCATGACCCCGCATCAGTACCTGCTCGAACTGCGAGTGGCGAAGGCGGAAGGTCTGCTACGCGATAAGGCCCCCCGTCTGATCGATATCGCGAGCGAGTGTGGGTTTGCAAGCCAAGCTCACTTCACCCAAATCTTCAAAACTCGTCGAGGGCTTACACCTGGTCAGTATCGTCGCGAGTTTGCCTCATAGTCTTGCAGGAAGGCCGGACAACGGAATACGGCACAGCGCGAGTGGCTTTTAGGGTGCGAACCAGAACAATTGCTCGGTTACACTTTGCTTCCTGAAGGCCAATGCGTCCGAACCGATGGAGCGACCTTCCATCAACGTAGCTTCTAAAAGAGCAGAGTGAAAACAGTTCCTTCTAGGGCCATTTCTGCTCGCTTCAGCCGGTCGATTCAGTAGCAACTTCGCAATTAAAGTGGCGGTCTCAACCGGTCGATGCAACACCATCTGATATGAATTCAATTTCAAAAGGTGGTGGTTATGGCACAAGGAAAACGGAACAGGCTTTCCACTGGGCAGAGGATCGAGATGTGGCGGCGCTGGAAGGCGGGCGAGTCGTTGCATGACATTGGGCGTTCCTTCGGTAAGGGGCATGGTTCTATTCGGTTCCTGTTGACGCAGCGCGGCGGGATAGTTCCTCCCGCTCGTCGGCGCTCACCGCGAACGCTGACCTTGGCCGAGCGGGAAGACATCTCACGAGGAATTGCTTCCGGTTTGTCGATCCGTGAGATAGCCAGCGGGTTGCAACGGCCTGTGTCGACAGTGAGCCGGGAGGTGGCGCGTCACGGTGGCCGTCCACTCTATCGAGCCAGTGAAGCCGATCGTCAGGCCTGGGAGTCGGCTCTGCGACCCAAGGTGTGTCTTCTTGCGAACCACGAAGAACTGCGGACGATCGTGGCCAGTAAACTGATCCTGGACTGGTCGCCGGAACAGATTTCGAAATGGTTGAAGGTAAGCTATCCCAACAACGAGAGCATGCGCGTGTCCCACGAAACCATCTACCGCAGCTTATTCATCCAGGCCCGCGGAGTGCTGAAAAAAGAGCTGGTTCAGCATCTCAGGTCCAAGCGGCTGATCCGTCGTTCACGGCACGCGCGGGCAGCGGGACAGTCCCGCGGACAGATCGTTGATGCGATCTCTATCAGCGAGAGACCAGCGGAGGTTGAAGACCGCGCCGTTCCCGGTCATTGGGAGGGCGACCTACTTGCAGGCAGCAAGAATACTCATATCGCAACCCTGGTGGAACGGCACTCGCGTTTTGTCATGCTCATCAAGGTGCCCAGCAAAGACACAACGACGGTCGTCGCCGCGCTGAGCAAGCACGTGCTCAAACTCCCCGCGACCCTGCGGCGCTCGTTGACCTGGGACCGAGGGTTGGAGATGGCACAACACAAGAGCTTCACGGTGGACACGAACGTGAAAGTCTACTTCTGCGATCCACAGAGTCCGTGGCAGCGCGGCACCAATGAAAATACAAACGGCCTGCTAAGACAGTACTTCCCTAAGAAGACCGACTTGTCCGTCCACACTCAAGCCCATCTCAACAAGATCGCGCTGCGTCTCAACCAACGCCCGCGAGAGACCTTGGGCTTTCAAACGCCGGCGAGTAAACTGCAAGCCAGTGTTGCATCGACCGGTTGAGCTGGCACGACTTTACAGGCTAATTCTCGGCTCTCGTCTCAATCAGTAGACGATAGATAACCATGCCAGCGGCTCCTGAAACTGAGGCACGTGCGGGAAAACCAAACAAGTGCTTGGGGCGATAGAGGTGATCCTCACGGTCCAGCGCGAAGAGGATACCTACTAGAAGACCTGGAACATGATCGATGCGGTAGACTCCCCCCACGGCTGATCATGTTTCTCGGCGAGTGCAAAAATCGCGAATGCGTGATTCGAGGGCTCGGGATGTGGAAGTGCGCTTTGGACTGGAATCATCAGTTGAAATTACTTCCTCCTCCGATCCTCAAATCACGGTCAAAGCATGTGTCTGCAGCTCTGCTACTAGATAAGAAACCACTCAACCAGGTCTTCCAGAGCCGCTTTGCCCTTCGCAAGGCTCGCTTCTGATTCCTGACGATCTCGATTCCACGCGTTGTCAACAATCACGCTCCGAAGATCTCGAACACCTACAAGCTGTAACCAAAAGTCCAAATAGGTTGCTTGATGATCGAATCGCGAGGGCGGTATAGGAGTACCCTCCAGGAAACGTGAACCGCGTGTGTAGACGACGATTGCCTTCTCCACGTTCAACAGAGGGCCGTACTGTTTGCCGTCGTAGGTAAACAGATAGTTTCGCTGCGCTACGAGATCAATCAAGTGTTTGAGCTTATAAGGCAGGCCAAAGTTCCACATTGGAGTTCCTAAAACGATTCGATCGGCGTTCTGAAATCGTTGGATCAACAATTGAATACGCTCCCATACGTTGGACTCCGTCTGAGTCATCGTTTCGTGCTTCACTGCTTTGTACTTCGCTCCAATTGCCTCGTAGTCGAACTCCGGTAACCGTTCATGCCAGACGTTCAACGTATCCACAACTATTGAGGTATTTTCGGATTTGCACGCTTCAATGAATGATTTGGTGAGGGAGATCGAGTCGGAAGATTCGCCTCTTGGTGATGACTGAATTTCGAGAAGTTTCACTTCGTCCTCCGGGGGGTGGGGACTCCTTACGGAGCCCGAGCTACTTCGAGACCGCACGTGTTGCACTCTCAATTACATTCGCGGCTTCTTTGGTGTTCATTCGTCAGCCGAAGGCAACAGGCGGCGCGAAGTGGCCGCCACCGAATGATCCGCTCGCACGATCGGTCTCCAAAAAGAACACCATTATGTCGTTTGGGGCGATGCCTGCTTCACCAAGTTTTTCGACGAGAGCAGCAACAAGACCTCTTTTCCTATTGGAGTCAGTCCCTGAAGATACCAGCACTTCAATCATCAAAATCTGATCTGTGCGCGGCTTGGGCAGTGCGGGATAGTACAGATCGATCCTGAGGTCACTTGGTCCCAATGAGAAGAAACGTTGGAAAAGATCCTCCTCTGGATATCCTGCTTCAATGCTTGCAGCGTGGATGGCTCTGGAAAGGCGGTCCTTCTCGTTAGTTGATCCGTTGGACTTCATCGTTACAGTAAACAAAGGCATAGAACCTCCTGATTGGTGGGCATTTTTGCCTCGGACATTGACTTGATTCCTCCGAGGTGTGGGGACTCCTTACCGAGCCAAGCTACTTCGAGACTGCACGTGCTGCACTCTCAATTACATCTGCGACTTCCTTGGGATGCGAGACGTAGACTGAGTGGCTGGCGCCTGCGACCTCGACGGTGTGGCTATCAGCTCGCTTGGCATACCAGCGTTCCAAGTCCGGGCTGATCGTTCGATCACTTCCCGCTACCAGCATCCAACTCGGTTTGGTTCTCCAGGCAGCCGCGGTGATCGTCGCTGAGAAATTGTCCGCAAGGTTGAGCACCTGCGAATGCGCCATAAAAGCGGCTTTGTCGCCGGGAAGGTCAGCTGCGAACAATTCATGAAACTGTGCCGGGTCAATATATGTGAAACCGTCTGGTGTCTTTTTTATGGCGCCTGATTTGGCGAGGTCGCTCGGAAAGCGCTTCCCGTCGTCTGACTCTTTCTCGCCTGAATCCGGCATGTGGGCCGCGATATACACCAAGCCAACAACTGACGGATCGTTTCCCGCTTCCGTAATTACGGCGCCCCCATAGCTGTGCGCGACAAGGATGCTCGGTCCGTCTTGCAGTGCAAGAATACGCTTCACGGCGGTCACATCGTCGTGGAACGACGTCTCCGGCTCCTGGACGATGCTGACGTTGTACCCATCCTTGACAAGAATGTCGTAAACGCCTTTCCAGCCGGAACCATCTGCCCAGGCACCGTGAGCCAGAACGATATTCCGAACGCGACTCTCTTTGTTCTGCGCTGACAGCACGCCACACGTACACAGCAAGAAAACGATGCAGAGCGACTGAGAGATTCCTCGTACTGCTCGCATAGGCTTCATCGAATTACTCATTTGTTGCTCCTCTTGTTTTGTAACGCTCTGGTCTGGTTGTTCGGGATCGTTCACGGAGAGCTCAGAGCGTCAGATAGACGATTTGGACCCACTGCTCGCTGTTGATGATGCCATTGCCCCATCCGAGGTCGAGATCGGCGAACGGCTTTTCCGCGACGGCTTCCTGGGAAGATTTTCCCGCGGACTTCAATCTCTCAACTCGATCGCGCGAAGTAACCAGCATGTCCCGAAATTTCGTGAGGTCCGCTTTGTTACCGAGCGGACCGTGCCCCGCAACAATCTTGGTGTCGTTGTCCGCCAGCGATAGAATTTTGTCGCATGCGGCAATCGTGCCGATGATTTTGCCGCCCGTACCGGGGTCGATGTAGGGATACATTCCGTTGAAAAATAGGTCGGCCATCTGAATCACATTGGCCTTTTCAAAATGGACGTAGATGTCCGTGTCTGTATGCGCGGGAGGAACATGTTGGAGCGTGAGGCTTTCGCCATTGGCTTGCAATTTGTAAGTGGAGCGGAAGGTGTACTGCGGCAAGGCCTCCGCGGGTGAGGGGTCGAAATGCAAGCTGGCAAGCGCGCCGTCTGGTCCTTGATACAAGACCGGCAGATCGTGCGGCTCCGCCATGCGCTTTTTTGTGTTTTCGTGCGCAACGATCGTGGCGCCAGCGGCTCGAAAAGGCGCGTTGTTGTCGGTGTGGTCGAAGTGCCAGTGCGTGTCAATAACGTATTTTACTGGCGTGTTGCCCAGGTCATCGAGGGCCTTTTTGAGTCTGGGCCACGCAGGCGCAACGAAAGTGTCCACGACGAATTTGCCGTCGGGGCCGTTGAGGACTACCACGCTCCCGCCGGGGCCGGATAGCATAGTGACATTGTCAGCAAGCTTTTGCGTTTGAACGGGAGAGGCGTTGAACTTGGCGCGCATCCTCGCGAGCAGGTCGGCCGGCAAAGGCGCTTGTTGCGGGTAACCCGCAGCGGAAGCGTGGAGTGACGTCGCGGGGAAGAGGTGCGCCAGAAAGGCGCTGCCTGCCAGTGTGGCAGAACCTCGCAACATCTCACGGCGTGAGGTTTGCTTATGTAACAAATTAAATTTCACGTTCTTTAGTCCTTCCCTTTGTTTTGTGGCATCGGGCTATTGCAGGTTCTGCGGTCGTTTCAAACACCAAGAACCGCACCGCTCTGGTGAGAGCTGTCATCCAGAGGACGTATTTCTGTCCTCACGCAATGTTGGACTCTCGGGCGCGATTCGCGATGCTGATTTATTCTTATGACCGTGATATGTGCCGCTAATCAAGGTAGTGGCGGCCTGCGGACATCGAAGACAATGGGGTGCCTTGAGAAATGCGCAAGACACCCCGATCTTGAAGAGAACGGAATTACGTTCGAACTATGTCAATCGCGAGCATCTAACGGAAGAGTGAAACAGCGAAAACACTTGATTGCCGTCGCCACCCGTTGATCCAACACTAATGCTCCAGCGACGTCCGAGCGAATTCAAAAAATCGGCGTACAGCTGCTGCACTGTTATGACGTGCGATGGCCAAGCCAATCTCGGATTCCGGCAGTCGATCCGCAATCGAGCACACGACCACCTTGGAGACGACTCTTTTTGCAACAGATGCTGGGACGATTGAGACTCCCACGCCGGCATCGACGAGAGAGATGAGGGTAGGCATCTCACCTGCTGTTTGGACCACCTTAGGGACGACTCCAGCGTCGCTCAGAATTCCAGTCAAAAGATCATGGAAACCGGGAGCGTACTCTCGTGCGTACATGACAAATGGATTCCCTTTGAGTTCGCGCAGACGAATCTCTTTCTTTGCGGAAAGCGAATGCCATGAAGGCAAGATCGCGACGAATGGTTCCCGATGAATCGTTGTCACCTCGATCCCTTTGCGATTTTCAATGGGCAGGCGAAGAAAGCCTACGTCTAACAAACCATCGCCGATCATTTCCAGTTGGGTGCCTGTCAAAATGTTTCTTATCGAAAACTCGACATCTGGGTAGCTCTTCCGAAAGCGCCGCATCAAGTTCGGGACGATCTCAAAACCGGCAGTTGATATAAAGCCGATACGAATATGGCCAAGCTTGCCTGTAGACGCCCACTGAGCTTTCCGCTTTGCGAATTCGAGCTTTTCCAGTGCACCCGCCGCGTCTTCCCGAAACGCCTGCCCAGCCTCCGTAAGCACCGTGCCCTGTCGGTTTCGCCTTAGCAGTTGGACACCCAATTCGTCTTCAAGGGCTTTGACTTGAAGGCTAAGTGCCGGCTGGCTCAGGTTGAGGAGCCGAGCGCTCCGACCGAAATGAAGGGTTTCGGCGACGGACAAAAATGAACGGATCTGACGGAATTCCATGCGGCTTCCTCATTGGCTGAAGCTATCACGATTATAAAAAGACTTCATCGTTGCAAATGATGCGTCAGTATCAAATCATTCGCACCGTTTCGCAGGCTCCATAGCGCCTGATTTTGCTCGCTAAGCACGTGATAACAACATACAACGGATCCTTTCCAGCACACACATTCGTTTGAGTCTTGTTCTTGTGATTAGGTTCCGTCCCACCTGTCCCATCACACAAGTCTCTATTCGCTGGAATTGTGTTTCTCATTCGCTGTCTGAACTCGGGGACAAGTCCACGCAGCGGTGAAGGGATTGATTGTCGTATTTCTATAGCCTGCCTGATTGGTAATATTTATCACGCTGATACAAACGTACAACAATCATAATCACGAGTACAGGACTCCAATAGTTGCGTGCGGGAAGGAGAACTTGAATGAGTGACCGAACATTGACACAGCCGAGGACTTCATGGACGACCAGACGGGACGAAAAGCAACGTCGGCTAGAGAGCGTAAAGCCATGGATGAAAGGTCCGGTTTTGGCGCAAAACAGAATAATCGAAACTCTCGAAACCGTGATTCAGAGCGGCGACCGGATTGTCATGGAAGGCGACAATCAAAAACAGGCGGATTTTCTTTCGCGTTCTCTCGCTAAGATAGATCCGAAGAAGATTCACGATCTTCACCTCATCATCTCAAGTATCAGTCGCCCGGAACATTTAACGCTCTTTGAGTTGGGCATCGCGAAAAAGGTAGATTTCGCATTTGCCGGTCCCCAGAGCCTGCGGGTCGCGCAACTTCTCGAAGATGGTGTTCTTGAAATCGGCGCCATTCATACATACGTCGAACTGTATGCCCGTTTACTCGTAGACCTTACACCGAACGTGGTACTGGTTTGCGCAGAGCAAGCGGACCAGGAAGGCAATCTGTTTACAGGGCCCAACACTGAGGATACCCCGGTGATTGTTGAGGCCGCCGCTTTCCACGACGCGATTGTGATCGTGCAAGTCAACAAGATCGTCGACACATTGCCAAGGGTCGACATCCCCGGTTCCTGGATCGATATCATTGTCGAGGCCGACAAGCCATACGCGGTCGAACCTCTCTTTACCCGCGATCCCCGCCACATCGGCGATCTGCAGATTCTGACCGGGATGATGGTCATACGTGGCATCTATGAGAGACATCAGGTCCAATCACTCAATCACGGAATTGGTTTCGACACGGCTGCCATCGAACTTCTTCTCCCGACCTATGGAGAGTCTCTCGGGCTTCGCGGAAAAATCTGCAAACACTTTGCGCTGAATCCGCATCCCACACTGATTCCGGCTATCGAGAGCGGATGGGTTCAGAGCATTCACTCGTTCGGAAGCGAAGTCGGGATGGATGAATACATTCGTGCTCGCCCCGACATCTTCTTCACTGGCCGCGATGGCAGCCTGCGGTCTAATCGTGTTCTTTGTCAGCTTGCTGGTCAGTACGCCGTGGATGCCTTCGTTGGAGCAACGCTTCAGATGGACGGGGATGCCAATTCATCCACGGTAACGACCGGACGCCTTGCAGGCTTCGGAGGCGCGCCAAATATGGGACATGACCCGCATGGACGCCGCCATTCGTCACCAGCTTGGCTCGACCTTAAGACCAATGCTGACCCGACGTTCCCGGGCCGCAAGCTGGTGGTTCAGACGCTTGAAACCTTTGCCAAAGGTGGCGAGCCGGCCTTCGTCGAAACTCTGGATGCAGTTGAAGTTGGCAAGAAGGCCGGCATGCCGATCGCACCTATCATGATCTATGGTCAGGACGTTAGCCATGTTGTGACGGAAGAAGGGATTGCTTATCTGTACAAAGCCGAAGGTGTTGAAGAGCGCCGCCGGGCTTTAGCTGCAGTAGCAGGTATCAGTCCTGTCGGCCTTAAGGCAAAGGCCAATGAGACAGCCGATCTTCGTCATCGTGGCATCGTCGCCTTTCCCGAGGATATTGGAGTCCATCGCCTTCAGGCCAACAGGTCCTTACTCGCTGCCAGGAGCATGGAAGACCTGGTCGCATGGTCTGGTGGCCTCTATCAGCCGCCGGCCAAGTTCAGGAGTTGGTAATGGCAAAGCTAAGACCAATCACGAAATCGTCTCAGCAATTGAACGCTCTAGCCCGGTCTGAGTGGCTTGCAGACCTCGCCTGGCAATCGTTGGTTGTTGAAGCAGAGCTCACACCTAAACCGGGCCTTGTTGACGGTCGAGGGTCAGGATCTCATTCGGATCTGTCCCTTCACCTGATGAGGAGATCTGCGGATGCAATTGCACCATACTTTACCCGAATGGCTCTGGCATCCGCCGACGCTCAGATGGATACCAGCCTGCGCGCAATGGTTGCCAGCATTGGTAGAGAAGCCGAAGCGGCGATGCTTCGCGCGACTTCAGGCAGCAATGCGCACAAGGGTGCAATCTGGGTTTTGGGACTATTGGTTTGTGCTGCAAGTCTGAGCCAGGGTTCCCTTCCGGAATTTGTAGCCGAATCTGCAGGATATCTCGCTCGTTTGCCCGATCGTGCAAGACCGCAGGCGGTATCCCACGGCGATGTCGTCCTTGAACGATATGGGGCTACCGGCGCTCGCGGCGAAGCCTATGTGAATTTTCCGCACGTCGTCAAAATCGGGCTTCCGGCACTAGATGCAGCTCGCAAAAGCGGCCGAACAGAGCGGGACAGTCGGCTAGCCGCTCTGCTTGCGATCATGTCGCATCTCGATGACACCTGTGTTCTCTATCGAGGAGGGCGTGAGGCCCAAAGGATTGTGCATGAGGGTGCCACTCGTGTCATCAAGGTTGGCGGCCCGGGAAGCGCAAAAGGAAATGCAGCATTGATCGTACTCGGGCAAGAGCTTGTCAGTCTGCGCATCTCTCCCGGCGGCAGCGCGGATCTTCTCGCGGCCACACTCTTTCTGGACGCTCTCGAACGCGGCCTTGAACGAGTGGAAAAGGACAACAGTCTAGTGGAGGAAAACGATGGAGAAAATTGAGTTCAACTATCCGGAGGCGAAACGCCTCATTACCAAGAGAGCGCACGTCGGTGTAGTGGGCTCAGGCGACATGGAGGTCCTTCTCGAACCGAATAGTGAGGAGGGAGCCCGTGTCTTCATTACGACCAGCGTAAACGGCTTCGGCGATGCGTGGAAGGCGGTCTTCGATCGTTTCTTCTCGAAGTTCGATGGGGCGGTTCGTATCCACATTAACGATGCCGGCGCAACACCCGGCAGTGTGTTGCTTCGTCTCGAACAGGCAGTGGAGGTGATTAAGCAATGAACGCGCCAACTCTCATTCCCAATTTCGTCAACCGTAAGAGCTTTATCGAGCTGGACGCTCGTGCCCGTGCTCAGAGCCTCTTCGATGAAGGTACTTGGAAGGAGATCGTCGGTCCCTTCGATCGCATCGAGTCTCCATGGCTTGCTAAGCAAGGCATCGCTCCACAATCCGATGATGGCTGCATCGTGATCAAGGGGAAAATCGGCGGAGCTCCAGCAGTCGCCATTGCGTTTGAAGGAGCCTTCCAGGGTGGCAGCGTCGGCGAAGTATCCGGCGCCAAGATGACCGCCGCACTGGATCTCGCCACGCGGGATTCCGAGGCAGGAAAACCGACAGCCGCAGTTCTTTTGCTCGAAACAGGCGGCGTGCGCCTTCAGGAAGCGAACCTTGGTTTGGCAGCTGTTGCCGAGATCATTTCTTCGGCTCTGGCGCTTCGGCAGCATGCCCCGGTGATCACAATCGTCGCAGGCACTGTCGGCTGTTTTGGAGGCATGTCTCTTGTCGCTGGCTTGTCCAGCTACACAATCATGACCCGCGAAGCCCGGCTTGGATTGAACGGCCCTGAGGTGATTGAGCAGGAATCCGGCATCGATGAATTTGACGCCTCCGATCGAGCGCTCATCTGGGCAATTCATGGAGGAGAACAGCGCGTCGGCATGGGACTCGCTGATTTGCTCGTCAAAGATGATGCCGACAAGATAGCCGCGGCGGTGCGTGATTGTGTCCACAAAGGCATACCGGAAAAGCACCGGACCGAGCAGGTGGAACTCTATCGCGCTCGTATAGCGGAGCTTGATACGTCCAGCCAGATAGATCCGGCAACATTGCGGCAGCAGTGGGCTAGTCTCGAAGGAGGAGTGCGATGAATGAACAAGCTGGATTACGCGGTAAGGCATGGTTTAAATCCCTGACCGGAAGCGCCACTCCGAATAGTGGTGATCCAAACTCCGTGCTGGCCACAACTGCGGCCGTTGGAGATGAGTCAGCCCTGTTCCTCTGCGTTGTACCTGACAAGGACAGCCGTTTTCCTTGTGTCCGCGACGGACAGGTTGGACTCGAAGAAGCATTCGCTCTCGCAACACACGTTCGAGCAGTTATCGCCGAAGATCGCGATAAACCTCGTGAAGCGAAGCGTCCCATCATTGCAATCGTTGACGTCAAGAGCCAGGCTTACGGACGCCGTGAAGAGACAGCCGGGATCTTCTTCGCGGCGGCCACGTCCGCAGATGCATACGCATCGGCAAGGATGGCGGGACATCCCGTTATTTCGTTGATAGCCGGCCACGCATTTAGCGGCGGATTTCTCACTCACGGCTACCAGGCCAATCGTATTTTGGCATTTGACGATTCTGGGATTGTGATCCACGCAATGCATAAGGAGGCGGCAGCCAGAATTACGAGAAGGTCCGTTGCGGAACTCGAAAAACTGGGACACGAAATCGCTCCCATGTCGTATGACGTCCGGGACTATGCCAAACTCGGTCTCCTGTTCAAGCTGTTGCACGCCGACGACCCACAACACCCGACTTCGAATGAGGTTGCCGAAGTGAGGAAGGCAATCACAGAAGCGATTGCCGATGCACGTAGAGGCAAGCTCGATCTGAGTAACAGGTGGGAGTCAGACGCCGCAAAAACAATGCGGAAAGGCACCCTTGCGGTGCGAGCTGCTCTTGAAGCGCAGTGGTTCAACGAGTAAGAGGTCCGAAATGACTCTGATTCTTTTAGATGCGCTGCTTCCGATCTTCGTCGGCCTGCTTTTGGGATATATAGCAGGCCGGCGCGGAGTCATGGACAACCTGAATGTTCGAAATCTAATCGTGCTCGTGATGGACTTCGCCATCCCATGTGCGCTGTTTTCCACGATCAGCAGCACATCCTGGCCTGTACTCCGAGAACAATCGGAATCCGCAGTGATGATCGCTGTGGTATTTGTGGCTTTGTATGCTGCCAGCTACATCTGGGCAAGAAAAAGTCTCAAAATGTCCATCTCCGATGCTTCTGTACTTGCACTGACCGTGGGCTTTCCAAATGCTGCGGCCGTAGCTTTGCCGTTGCTGACAACTGCGTACGGTCCTGGTTCAAGGGTCACAGCGGCCCTCTCAATCGCCGTCGGAGCTATCACGATCTCCCCTTTAACCGTTGCGTTGCTTGAGTCCGACAAACTGTCCAATGGAAAGGGCGCCTCTATTCAAGCGGTTGTGCCCAAATTTCTTTGGGCATTCACTCGTCCTGTGGTGTGGGCCCCTACGTTGGCTTTGGTGAGTGTTTACTCCGGTTTACATTTACCATCCTATGTTGATAAGTCCTTAACGATTCTTGGGAGCGCAGCATCAGGATCGGCGTTGATTCTCACAGGGCTCGTGGTCTCGTCCCAGACGTTTCGCTTTGACAAGAAAGTCGCGTTGACAACCGCCGCGATCGTCCTGATTCAGCCCTTGTTTGCTCTTGGCATTACTGAGCTCTTTCATATGAGTCATGCTGAAATCCGTGACATAACGCTTATCAGCGCGATACCCGGCGGGTTCTTCGGTCTCGTCTTCGGAAAGAGCTTCAATGCAACTCCCGAAACCGCTAGCTCAGCGCTGATCGCTTCGTATTGCGTGGGAGCATTTTCTTTGGCTGGCTGGATGTTCGTACTAACGAAGTATCTATGAGGCGATCCATGGCCTGCGCGCTGCATGTCCACGATCTCATTCTCCTGGGAACAGAGTCGACGATCACCTCCGCTGAAGGGGAACAAGCATGCCCATATCTCAATCCGAAGCAGCGTCCTTGGGTGGTTGTGCGGCGAGGCCTTATCTCAGGTGGATTGATCCCCGTGGGAGTCCGCGGAGCGCAGAGGCACGAACGCTGCGCAGGATTCACAAGATTGAGTGAAGTGGTGGAGACTCGCCGTCCGAGTCAGTTGCGACTGCGACTCGCCGAAGATTCACGCGGAGGACTACAGGCGTTCCGGACCTTGTCCTATCTCGAATGCCATCTCGTAGGGCTGGATATGACCTGGGGTCCGGGCGGGAGTGTGGGTTATGAACTGGCCTCGGGTATACCGACTGTCCGAGCTGAAAGTGATTTAGACTTCATCCTCTTCGCGCCCAGAAAACTCGATATTAAAGAAGCGCAGGACTTGTGGCGCATGATCAGCAGTGCTCCGGGAAAGGTCGATGCATTGGTAGAGACGCCGTTTTGCGGTTTTTCTTTACAAGAATTCGTGACAACATCGCCTCGTAAGATTCTGCTTCGCACGAGTGACGGCCGCATTCTCGGCTCCAATCCTTGGAATCTGTCGAATGGTGAGGATAGCTAACGTGAATACCGCATTTCTGTTTCCAGGACAAGGAGCCCAGAGACCTGGAATGCTTCATGAACTCATTGATGATCCTGCTGTCCAACTGACACTCGATGAGATCAGCGACGTATTGAGATCCGATGTTCGTCTGTTGGACTCGCCTGAAGCATTAAATTCCACAGTATCGGTTCAATTGGCTCTTCTAGCTTCTGGAGTCGCTACGGCCAGAGCTTTGCAGAGACAAGGCGTCACGTGTTGTGCAGTTGCAGGTTTATCTGTGGGCGCCTTTGCAGCAGCTGTAGTTGCCGAGGCGATCACTTTGAAAGACTCGGTGATTCTGGTTCGTTCCCGCGCAGAGCAGATGGAACAGCTATATCCAGTCGGATACGGATTGGCTGCCATCGTCGGTCTTAACGAACGACAGGTTACGGCTGCCGTCGATTCAGTACATACAGCCGCGACTCCGGTGTTCGTAGGAAATATCAACGCACCGAGGCAAATCGTAATTGCAGGCTCCATAGAAGGGATGCAGAAGGTTCTAGAGGAGGCACGCCGGCACGGTGCCAGGAAGGCTGAGCTTCTACAGGTTTCGGTGCCGTCACATTGTCCCCTACTTTCATCCATTGCTGACTCGCTTCGTCTCCAGCTAAATTCTATGCAGCTAAAGGCGCCACAATTTCCCTACATTGCAAATGTGAACGGACGAGCAGTGCGCTCCGCGTCGGCAGTAGCAAGGGATCTGGCGGACAACATCGCCCACGGAGTTCGCTGGCATGATGCGACGATCGTCGCGGAGGAATTGGGCTGCAACCTCTTCCTTGAAATGCCGCCAGGCCACACTTTGACAGACCTCGTTGAAGAAAACGTTCCCGGCGTTACCGCGTCTGTCGTCACAATGGATCTGTTCAGACACGTGTTGCGACTCGCCGCCGCTTAAGTTCTGATGAGAATGGCCTGGCTATCACTCGCCCAGGATGATTAAACTGGAATAAGGCGATTGCCAAATACCGGTCAGCTTCGGTCGTCGCTGTTGCGCTTCTCGAACTCGTGAAGGTGCGCGCCTCGCAGATCAATGGATGTGCCTACTGTATTGATTTGCGTTCCCAAGATGCCCGCAGCGAGGGCGAGACCGGAACAGCGTCTGGACGCGCTTACCAATTCAACACAGCCATCAAGTAGGCCAGCCCTGGCGGCCCATCGAAAGGGCCGCCACTTAACTCAGGTCTTTATAGGGTCATCCGCGAGTCACGAGCTGAGTTATCACCTCGCGAAGCGTCGTCCCCCCCTCCACATGCTCAGTTCCGGATACGCCAAAGTGAATCCAACCGGAGTTGAATCCATCGACCATCTCCGCCCGGGGCGCTGTCCGCCCCTCCGGCATCCCCTGTGAGACCCATAGCGTCTCCCATTCCGCCCTGGGAACGGCGATCGCCTCGACGGGGCGCCCAACAGCATCCGCGAAAGCATCTGCTATGTCGAGTGGACTGTAGCCCTCCGGGCCCGCAACTTCGATATGGCGGATCCCGGTCCAACTCTGGGTGAGCGTCTCTGCACCCACCTTGCCGATGTCCACGGTCGCGACGAGAGGAAACTTCCGGTCAAGCGGATGGAGCTGAAACCAGATCTTGCCTTCATTCCGCGCGCTCGCTACGTCGCCGGCTGAGTTCTCAATGAACCATGCGGCGCGCAGAAATGCATGAGAGAACGGAAGATCGCCCAATGTCTCTTCGAGGAGATGTGAGCTTGTGATCAAACCCAATCCGCTGTCCTGTTCCGCTCCTATGGATGACAGATAAACCGCCTTCGCCGGCAGAGCTCTTGATAGTGCCTCATGCAGGACCTTCAAAGTTGCCTTGGTCTCGGCAAAGCCCGGCGCCGGCGCGAAGTTTGGAGGAACCATTACGAACACGCCAGCGACACCGGTGAACGCTGCCGTAAGCGCATCCACGTCGTCGTAGTCGGCTTTGAAGAGCTCCACACCTTGTTTCCGCCAGTCCGCCGCTTTCTCGGGATCCCTTACGATCCCTCGAACCTTTTCGCCCTTTGCAAGAAGCGTGCGCGCGACGGCACCACCTACCTTCCCTGTAATTCCCATGACTGCGTACATATTGATACCTCCTGTTTTTATCGTTGTTACAAGTGACATCGGCCAACCGAAGCGGCGTCTGTCACCAAAAGATTCGAATCAAGCTTGCTACTCGGGCAGAGCGATACCGCTGAAGCGCTCGCAGATCGCGAGGAGCCGATCCTGCTTGGCAACGTCGCGGGCAGCTGGAAGGGTCTCTTTCTTCCTTAGATGATAGAAGTACTCTCCAGTGACGCGTGCCTCAGGTTGATCGCTTGCCGCAAGCCAAACCTGGGTGCGATGTGCCTTGTCCAGATCATCTGTTGCCTCGGCGCCACCCATCTTCGTCGGAACCCAGCCGGGCTCCAGTGCATTCGAGAGGACTCCAGGCCAACGTCGTGCGATACCAAAGGCGAGAAGCACGTCATGCAGCTTCGTGTCAGAGTAGGCTTGTTCTCCATCCCATGCGCGAGCCTTCCATGTCAGGTCCTCAAGGGTCGGATCGCCGTTCTGGTGAAGCATGGAGCTGAGATAGACGAGTCGCTTAGGCTTCGCGATCAGAGCTGTCAGGATATAGGGAGCAATGGTGTTGACCGCAAAGACATGCGAGAGACCATCTTCCGTCTCGATTCGCTTCGGCTCCTTGTAGCCGACAGCAGTATTGTGGATGACGGCGTCGAACGCGCCGAGCGCATTGACCTTCTCTGCGACATTTCGAGTCTGGGCAATTGTGCTGAGGTCGCCGACTACGACTGCCTCCGCTTGTGGAACCGTTCTCTTTGTCTCGTCGGCGCGGGCCCGGCTTCGGGCATGCAGGACGACCCTGTGACCCTGCTCAATGAGCAGCTCCGCTGCCATCCTGCCGAGGCCATCAGCGGATCCGCTGATAAATATGCGTGCCATAGTCTTGCTCCTTCCTTATCTGGAAATGATTTGTTGCGAGTGTCAGTGCTTCTCCGAACGGTCCTTCAAGGTCGTCAGCCAAAGCTGATGCCCCTCGTGCATGGCGTTCGGTTGCTGCTCACGGAACTGAATGGCGCCAGGGCCCTTCACAACCTCTTCTGTGACAACGTGGCACCCCTCAGGGGTCTTGGTAAGAAGGAACGTGTGATAAGCATGGACGTCCTCACCATCTCCGAACCATCCGAGGCGGCTATTCGATTTAAACTCCCACACGCGGCTTTCGATGTGGAATCCGAAGGTCTCCCACGAGATGCGTGCGCTCTTCCGGAGCCGATGATCCGGAGTATTCAGAACTTTGACGTCCTTCGAGTTCGAGTACCAGGAGGGCCAAGCCTCTGCATCGATAAGATTCGAGAAGGCGGTCTCGCATCCGGCCTGGATCTCGATCTCATTGTGTGCAAAGAGATCCGCTTGCTCAGGCTCGAACCCCTTGGGCCAATGAATCTGGTGGTTACGCAACGCGCCGTCGCCGTTGAAGGTAAATCCCGGGGCCGGCACCTGCGCATCACTGTTCATGCTGAATATTGCTGCAGCGAGTAGCACCGCCCATGTTCCACGAATCGCCATCTTCTTCACCGATCCCTTTCAATGCTTCCAACTATCTGACTCACGGGGATTGATTCAGAACTAAGCTTCGCCGCATTTCACCTATAACCAATTAGCATAAGTGCATGAGTTTTGACGACCGTCTACTGAATGGCGTGAGCGCCCTTGCAGCCGTGGTGAGATCTGGCGGCTTCGCGGCTGCGGCGAGATCCTTGAACGTCTCCCAACCAGGCGTTAGCCGTGCAGTTGCCCGGCTCGAGGCGCAGGTTGGAATCCGACTCCTGGAGCGGACGACACGCTCCGTCTCCCTCACGGACGAAGGCAGGCGATTTTACGAGACCATTGGCCCCATTGTGTCGGCTCTCGAAGACGCCACCTCCGCTCTGGCCGAAGGTAAAGTGACCGTCCGAGGGAGACTCCGCGTCAACATGGACGCTTACTTCTCGCAGCTCATTCTCGGACCGCAACTCAGTGGATTTCTCAAAGCATATCCGGAGCTTAAGGTGGACCTGGTCACGCGGGAGGGCCTCGGAGATCTGATCTCGGATGGATACGATCTCGGAATTCGCTTCGGCGAGCCGCGCCCATCCACTCTTGTCGGCCGAAGATTGCTGGACACGAGAGTTTTTACCGTAGCCTCGCCCGGCTACTTGAAGAAACACGGCCACCCTGCCGACCCGCAGCAACTGGTCGCAGACCGACATTTCTTGATTGATTTTCGCGACCCGGAGACGGGCCGTCCCTTCGAGTGGGCATTCCGTAAAGGTCGAAAGGAGATCAAAGTTGCGACGCAAAACCAACTCATGTTGAGTGACGTCGCAACCATGCATGCTGTGTGCTTGGCAGGATATGGGATCGCTCAAGTTCTCGAACTCGGCGTGGACGCCCATCTCTCGAGTGGACGACTAGTGAACCTCTTTCCGGATTGGGAGGAGGAACGTTTCCCCCTGTATGCCTACTATCCCTCGCGCCAATACCTCGCACCGAAGACCCGAGCGTTTCTTGAGTTCCTATCTACGACGGTTCATGCCTCGCACTCTCGCAAAACAATTCCAGACTGATTGCGTTGCCGCGACCGGGATTACTACTGGCTCGCAGCTAGTGATGCGCCAAATCGCACATCCGATACATCCGCCCGAAGATCACGAACTTAGTTTCTTTCCAATTCTCCTGATCTCGACCCGGAGCCATGCATGTGCAGCATCGGTATTGACTCACGGATGCCAGATCATCAGATACTTGAAGCCGGTTATCTCTCCCGGCGCCTTCAGCACTCTGAGTTTGCGACTCTCGGCCTCGAGTGCTGCAAATCGCCGGGGTGCTTACAGTGAGCCGAGTGAGCTCTGACCGACGTAGACAGGAGGCTTTGCAACGCGGGCACTTGTCCGAGAAGCCGACTACACGTACATGTGAAATGTGCGCCGTAAACGAGAGTGACTTGGCGATTTAGCAATGACTGAACCTAAAAAGGCGTTAGTAGCGACAAGAGCGTTCAGCGATCCGGTGGCGAATCTGGACTTCTATCGCCGCGCCACCCGACTGAATTCCCTGAGCACTCATCTATCATGGTCATCCGCAAGTCTAGGAGGCGCTTTTTGAGAAACGCCCGAAGTATGTTCTTCCAGGAGCCTTTCGAGCAAGATTTTTGTGGCGGGCCAGTCCTTTATCGTGAAGGAGTAATTCACAGTGTCGCGAACAAAACCATCCCGCATGATTGTGTGACAGCGTAAAACTCCGTCGCGCACAGCGCCGAGTCGCTCTATGGCGCGTTGCGAACGGACATTCCTTGCATCAGTATTCAACTCAACTCTGTTAGCTAAGATCATTTCGAAAGCGTGATTGAACATCAAATACTTTGCTGCAGTATTGATCCGTGTCCTCCGATAGGGTGCTCCGAGCCAGGTCTTTCCCAATTCGAGCCTCTTGTGTTCAGGCACGACCCGGTAAAAACTTGTTGTACCCACCGCTAATTGACTAGCTTCGTCGATGATGGCAAAGTTCAACTCCGTGCCGCGTTCATTGGCGTTCATGGCACTGCCAATCCAAGTCTGTAATTCGTCCCTCGATGCGAGGTATGCAAAAGTCATATACCGCCAGATATCCTCCTCCACTGACCAACGAGAAAGCTGATCGAGATGGGAGTAGTCGACGGGAACGAGACGAACCGAATAGCCCCGCAGCATTATCCTTTGCAGGGGCCACTGAAAGAGCCTCACGGAATGCTGAATTGACATGTTGATACCCACCTAATTTGTTTCGAACAATTTTAATAAACGGAAGAACGCTTTCTCGTTTCGCGATTCAACGGGAACTTATCGTCATTTGAGCTTCTGCCGAACGCTCTCCAGAATCTCATCCGAGAGTCGCGGATCTTTTACCGCGCGTGCAAGCACGACCCCGCCTAATAACGCGGCTGTCTGAAAGATAGCTTCTTCACGATCTCCGGCTTTTGCGGAGAGAATCTCCTCGAGTCCCCTTTCGAACGCTGCCCTGAGTTCAGGCGTGGAGCGAGCTACTTCAGGCCCCAGTGCAGCCATCGCGCAGCCACTACCGGGATTATCACGATGTCGGAGTGTCAGGTAACGTTCAGCGTATGCACGCCTACCCTTTTTTGTTGCGCCGTAGCTCTGAGCGAGGTCTCTCGAGACCCCCTGGCCGTGCGCAACTGCAGCCTCCTGAAGCTCTTGCTTGGAGGCGAAGTGCGCGTAAAACGCGCCATGCGTTAGACCTGCGGCCTTCATCACCTCGCCCACAGTGACGTTTTCGAATCCCCGTTCGCGGAACAAGCGCGAGGCCTCTTTCACAATGAGTTCATGCTTGGCGGCGGTTTCCTTGGCTGGGTAACGCATCTTTTCTGAATCCCCTATCTATGATCGCCATCATATCAAAATGTATGACGCCCATCATAGATGGGAACAGGGAGGAAAACATGGCTACCATCCATCTTCACCAGACCACATCTCTTACCCCCGCGCAGTACATCGCCGGCCTTACCGATTTTGGCTCCGGCCGATCGGCAGTGTTCGGAAACAGCGCCGACGAATATCTCAAAGTGCATCTGCTTGGCCGTGCCGACGCGGACGTCACCGAAGGCTCCGGAGGCGTGTGGGAGCGTCTGCATTACGACTGGTCTAATCCGAACCATGTCGTCCTCACCACCACAGACTCCAACATATGGGGCGGCGCCTCTGGCCACGACTACACTTTTATCCGCCATTCCAACGGTACTACCGACATTGACGTTGTTGTCACACGCGAGGGTAAAAACCTCAAAGGACACCTGCTCGGTCTCATCCTCGAAACCATTGGCAGGAGCGTTCTGGTGAAGGCATTCGCAAACAGCATAAAGGCGATTGAAGCGAGGAATGGCGTATTGGCGCTACCGAGCGCGGCGTGAGCGGGACACCTGGACTTCATGACGAATCGATCATCCGGCCCGGAATCAGCCATCACCTGCAGACCGAGGAGGTCCTAGATGAAAGCATTGATCTTTCGCGGGACCGGTGAACCGAAGAGCGTATTGAAACTCGAAGAAATCCCTACTCCACCTTTGGCTCCCGGAGAAGCGCTCGTCCGCCTGCTCCTCAGCCCGATCAACGCATCCGATCTGCACATGGTGCGCGGCCGCTATGGCCGTCAGCCTGAGTTGCCGGCCAGCCCGGGCATTGAAGGCGTGGGGATTGTGGAGGCCCTAGGTTCGGGCGTCGAAGCTCCGACCGTTGGAACTCGGGTAGTTTTCATTGACGCGTGGAACACATGGCGCGAGCAGATCGTGTGCCCAGCGGACAAACTCGTGCCCGTTCCTGACGGCGTGGACGATTCGGCCGCCGCCGCTTCCTACATCAATCCTTTGACGGCATGGGCATTGACCATATCAACTCACAACCTTAAGGAGGGCGACTGGCTTCTGCAGACGGCGGCTGCATCCAGCGTGGGAAAGTTCGTGCTTAAACTGGCGCAGCAGTATCGATTCAAGACAATCAACGCATCCAAACACTACGTCCAAATAGATGAGTTCGGTCAGCCGACTATTCGTCCACTTGCCGGGCCCCTTATCAGAAACATCGGGCAGATCAACAAACTCGATTTTGTTCGTATGGATAGCCGAAAGGCCCGTTTCGAGTCTGCGCCGCTCCAAATTGCTTATCGACCCGCTCTCACAATCCAGACATTCGAATTGTCGGCGGTCTCGCCGTCAAGTGCTAACCGGTCTCCATTGGGAGACGGTATGGCTGCGAAGAAGTGGATATCCCTACCGTCGATCAGCGGTGTGATTCTCCCGTTGAGGCCCGCGTTCACTAGCGTGCATGTATTAGGTTCTCCCCAAAGCGAGCTGTGTTGAGTACATGCGCTCACCCAAAAGCTCATGCCGTCAGCGGCCCAATCCATACCGTTCAGCCCAATCCATCCCGGTAGGGATATGCTTTTCTCAGACTCGTCCTGGAGTGAAATGATACGAATCACAACATCTTGTCGCGGGACCGGCTTGAATCCAGCGAGATACTTCCCATCGGGAGATAAGCCCCAGTTATCCCACGAAGTATTCTTAAATTTGCTCGAAGAAAGCTCTGTACTGGCGCCTGTCTTCGAATCAAAGGAGTACAAGCGGAGGTCTTTCTGAGAACCGGAACTATAGATACATACCGACGAAGGGAGTCGGGCACACTCGTGATTCCAAATTCCCGGCGCCTGGAGAAGTAGCCGTGATGTGCCGCCTAACAATGGTATTGTTCTGATCTGCACGTCTCGAGATGATTGAGCCTGCCCGGGATACTGGAGATAGAGCATGTCGCTTCCTTGTGGGCTGAGCCGCGGAAGTCCCAGGTCATGCTGTCCGCCCACCAAAAGGACGGGTTCCAACTGATCGATAGCCTGCCTGTAAATGTGCTGGCGCCCGTCGCGATCGGAGGTAAACAAAACGGCTTCGCCGCCTCGAGTCCATGAGGGCGCGTGGTCCTCCCAATTTTCTCTGGTGAGCCGCGTCGGCGTGGTTTGGAGCTTGCCACTCCGCAAGTCCGCTATATAGACATCACCCTGAGGTTCGACCCTTCTAAAGGCCAGAATTTTCCCTCCGTTCGAGGCGCTCAAGTCGACGAGGAACCCGTGACCACTGGTGATTTGGATCTCTGCCCGTTTCTTATTCTTCTGAGGGTCTAGTTGTGCCTGCCACAGGTTCATGTCCTTCTGGTTTGCGGCATCGTCAAAACGTGAATAGACGAGCGAATTCGTCTCAGTTCAGACCAACCACTGTCTAACGTTCGGGTCAGAGAGGACAAGCTCGACCTTACGGCTGGCGATGTCAATCGTCTCGATCTTCCGCTCCCCACTTCCGTCTTGGTGAACGGTCGCCCTGACATAGGCAAAACGTTGACTATCCGGCGCCCACGCCGCCGCGCTCAGGTATTCTTCTTCGGTCGCAGAGCTCGCTAGAACTTCATGTGCTTCGGCGGTGTCCAGGCGGATCGTCCATACTTCAGTGCGGCCGTCTACAAGCCTCGAAAACGCGATGAAGGCACCGTCCGGCGATACCCTCGCGTTTTCGCCGTCCTCTACCAGTTTCCGCGCAGCTGTTGCACCGGTGAGTGATACCTTCCAGAGGCTTTGCGGATCGTGTGGTCCTCCATCCCAGGACGAGACCAGCAGGTGTCCGCTGTCAGGAAACCAGCTTTCTACCCGAACCGCGCCCATAGATTGCGATAGGGAGAGATGACTAGTCTCCCCGCCTTCCAATTGACGTACGAAGAGACCCGTTCTGTCTGTATAGGCGAGATACTTGGCATCCGGCGAGATGGAAGAGCTGGTAACCGGAGCCTCCTTAGAACTTGCCGTCAATCGCGACTCCGGGCCATATGTTGGGAGCGGGCTTCTCTGTCGATGCACAACCAGGACGAAGACAAAGGCTGCCAGCGCCACGGCAATCACCGCGGCGACGCCGGTCGCACGCATGGATACTCTTCGTTTCGAACGATTCTGGTTTGTAATCTCCACGGTCTCAGCTCGAGCCGCCTCAAGTTGTCCAGGCGGCTCGAGCGCACTGGTTTTCCGATTGACACAGTCGGCAATATCGGAAAATTTATCGACCATTTCCTGAACACTCGCCTCGTCGGTCACCTTCACGGCGCACAGGAACCGGTAGCCCACCGTGGGTACCGTGGCGATGTAACGCGGCTCGTGCGTGTCGTCGCGCAGCAACCGTCTCAGAGTCGCAATGCTTCTGGTAAGCGAATTATCCGAAACTGCGCAATCGTTCCAGACCGATTCCAGGATCTCTTCCTTGGTGACAACCCTCCCAGGATTTTGCAGGAGGTATATCAGTACGTGAAATGCCTTGGGTTCGACCGGCACAGCTTCAGTTCCCTTGATCAAAAGGAATTCGCCGTGGCGAACTTCAATGTCTTCGAATCTGAAAACAGGAGACTTATGTGCCGTCACAAATCCGTCACTCACTTTCAGAATATGGTGAGAACCCCGTCACGACTATGTCGAAAAAACAAGCGACATTCGCACCTGGCCAATTCGGCCGTGAGGTGCGCAGATGTCATTCTCCAGGTGCTTCGGCTCAGTCGTCTTAGCTGTCTCGGTTCTTTCAGCGATCGGAGCGGAGCCGCGGTGCCCAGCGAACGTGACCAGTCTACCGCTTCGACTTATTCAAAGCTCTCTGATAGTCGTGTCGGTTCAGATTAACTCCTCTGGGCCGTATGACTTCGTTGTCGACACCGGCGGACAAATCAGCACCGTAGAAACTTCCCTTGCGGCAGAACTGCATCTGAAGGTAGAAGGAACGACCGGCTCCGCAGGCGTCGAGACATTTTCCAGAAGCGAATTTGTTCACCTCGGACTTCTTCAGGCTGGAGGTCGTTCGGTTACTGACTCTCTGGCGGTCATCGGTGACATCTCCGACCTGCGCGCCGCAGATCCGCGAATTCGGGGCATTCTAGGCGACGACTTCCTCGAACACTTTGATTTCCTGATCGACAACCGCCGCAAGCTACTATGCCTCGATGATAGTGATTCACTGGCGGCGTCGATCAAAAGTACCCACATCGGTCTTGCCGTTCCTCGTGGTGGAGTGGGCGACTTGCCGTTCACGCGGCCCTTAATCATTGCCGTTCCAGCACCCGGCTCGAAGAGTCCTCCAATGCTCCTGAGGCTCGACTCGGGGAGTAACGCGCCTGTGCTCTACACCGCAGCGGCTGCACTCCCCTTCAGCGAGCGACTCGAGCGCGCTGATCCGGTTCTCACTCGAGTAACATTCGGAGGTAAACAGGGATTCCAGATACTCCCGGCGATAGATCTTCGCATCAGCCCGCACGTCATTGCCAAGGTCTCCTTCGCAGTCCCGCTGAACTCATTCGGGAAAGGTCCGACACCCCGGGAAGATGGCGTCCTTCCAACGATGGCCTTTCAAAGAGTGTTTATCAGTGCTAAGGGCCAGTACGCGACCGTGGACAGTTGGTAGCTGCCTCCTGGAGAACG
This sequence comes from Tunturiibacter lichenicola, assembly GCF_051013355.1. Classification (GTDB taxonomy): domain Bacteria; phylum Acidobacteriota; class Terriglobia; order Terriglobales; family Acidobacteriaceae; genus Edaphobacter; species Edaphobacter lichenicola_F. Next base: position 659,148 of record NZ_CP132945.1, read on the forward strand.
TGCCTTCAAAACGACTTGGAAATCGAGACAGTCACGACACGCGGACCAGAAGGAACCAGCCCTCCGGAAAACACGGAAACCCAGTAAGGCGTATTGGCCACGTTTGCTACTTGCGCTCTGATTGTGAACGGCCTCTCCTTAGGGAAGGAGTATCGAACGCCTAAATCCGCGCTTATCCAAGCAGGAACGTCATAGCTATTGGTCGCGTCGAACGCCGCTGCTCCCGTGAACATCAGGTTGCAATCGAGCGCAAGAACTTTCGTCCGGGGAATATCCCAATTCAAATTCACACGTTCCGTTGCTGCGGGGACATTTGCCGTGCGTTTCCCTTCGGTGGTCGGATCGCCCGTGGATCGCTGCCGGGATTCGATGAAACTGGCCGAGAGAATCGCATGCAGGCCATGAATCAAGTCCCCCGCGAAATTGATTTCAAGCCCGGTGTTCACCTGGCGGCCATCTTGAGAGAAAGTTGGTGGGTTCGTGGCAGTGCTCACGACTCCATTTGCCTCGCTGATCCTGTAGAGAGCGATTGTCGAAATCCAGGCACGACCCTCCAGTTTGGCCCCAACCTCAACTTGGTTGCTGACGATGGGAGGAAAGATCTCTCCTGCGTTCCTTGTGTCCGGCGGAGCAACTAAACCCGGCTCTAGGGCCTGAATGAAGTTGCCATAGAGCGAGAGATGGGAGGTCGCCTTAAAAAGCGCCGCGGCTGATGGCGTGTACGCACTCTGGTGATATCGGCTAGGCGAGGTGCCACGGTACGTCTCCTTGCCGCTCATGGTTGTTCTCCGAAATCCCCCAGTCAGGAGCAGTCTGCCGTGCAACAGACCGGCCGTATCGCCCAGATACCAGCCTTTTGTGATCTCATCGTCGATAACATAGTCTGCAGATACAGCAGGAAAAGAATAGTTCGGTGACGTTGGACGGTAGGAAGCGTACAAATTGTAGGGTTGCGAAGGCCCATAGTCATTAAAGTCGCCAAAACTCTCTTTATCATGCACCCGATTCCATCCCGTTGTGATTGAGTGCGCAACGGCGCCGATATGGATCTTGCCGCGAACGCCAAAGTCAGTGCTGTAGTTATTCTGATCCGTAAGCTGATTGCGTTGTTCGCAAACAACCGTTCCAGAGTAGTCGAGCAACAGCACTGGGCAATATCCTGGGATGCTAGTGGATGAAGGAGAAAAGCCGGAACCCGCGGTTATTACCCATTTTGGCGATATGTTGACGTCTGCTCGTCCCAGGATTGCTTTCTCCGAGGTGGAGGCATCCATCCACACCGGCTGCGTAGACAGGTTTGTTGGCATGGGAGGCGGTAAGCTGACTACATCTGCAACAGGAATAAGCACATATTGAAATGCCTTATTGTTGTTGCGAAGATAGTCGGCATCCAGCGATAGCAACACGACCCTCGAGCGCAAGTCGAGGCCCAGCGACGCTCCTTCGATCAGCAATCGCGAATCCCTGATCTCCCCTTCCCCTTCTCGGTACAAGCCGTTTGCGCGCGCTCCAAAGGCATTATGCGGTCCAAATCTGCGTGAAGCATCGACTCGTCCCCCATAGACACTTTTGCTGACGAAGTCGGGTGCCAATAGAAGGTAAGGGCGATCAGCCGCGCGTTTGAGCTGGAGGTTGAAAACGCCTCCAACTGACTCGGGCGCACCCATCACAAATGCACTGGGGCCGCTGAAGACATCCACCCGATCGACAAAATACATGTTCGTCAAATCGTCGGAAAGACCAAAAAGGCCATTCACCGCGACGGCCACACCCCTGAAACCACGGCTCAGGAACACGTCACCATTAGGTGACCCACGACTGGAGGCCGATACTGAAAGGATCGAAGCGTCACTGTCGAGCGCGTCTGTCAACGTCAGCGCCTGACGGTTCTCAAGAAATGTGCTTGTGTAAGATTTAACGCTGAACGGTGTCTCTTGAATCGGAAGATCGCCGAGAATGCCAACCGGCCCTTCTGTAGCAATTTGATCGCCCGCAAGTTCAGCTCGATCGCTTACGTAAATTGAATCCTTGGCCAAGCCGACCTGAAGGGTTATGTCTCTTACATTCGTGCTCGCCGAAAGCGCCGTGTTTTCGACGATCGCCGTCCTGAATCCAGGGCGTGAGACTGTCAGTCGATAGACTCCTGCAATGTGGACAATCAGTTGATAGCGGCCCCTGGAATCTGTGATCGTACGGACGATTGCCTGGGAGTGGGTGTCATCTAATTCGATAGCGGCGGACGTGATTGATGCACCAGAAACATCTGTAACTTCACCCGTTAGCAGAACTGTCGGTTCAAGGGCCAGATGTTGAAGGATCAACCCATGTGATGAAACGGACAGCACCAAAGATAGGAAGAAATAAATTGCGCAAGTGGGTGCTCGCGGCAAACAGGTGTGTCTCCTGTTCTGTGGGTCTGGTTATCAGCCCGGCAGACCGATTAGATCACTGGTGATTGGGCTGCGAGTCCCTGAAAGATTTATCCTACCCACGGTTAGCCGATAATAGGCCTCTACGTTTCGCTTAGCAATGCTCATGTTGCGGCGGCGTAGGATCTTCAAGTATGCGGTCAGCCCCGCCTCCGTGTAGGTGTCATCCATGATCGCGCATTTCGACTCTTTCAATAGGACGTCGAGTTGCGATGAGTCTTCCCACACTTAACTCTAGGGCGGACAATTCACTTTGAGCTGCTGGTTTGATCTACCGGCGCCAAGTTGCTGACTAACCGGCTTGACGGCCATTTGATTGGGCACAGCCTAAGACATTAACCTCATGATCCACCGCAACGGAGTGCGGCGATCATGTGGAAAACGTCTACGAATAGAGCAACAGGCAACAAGGACCGACCCAAGACTAAGCCGCCAGTCAGCTATGCGGGATCGTAGGTCTCGCAATAAGCTCTCACGGGAATCGAAGCCCATCGGGTTCAAATGTAGAAGCTCTCTCATCCCTTCGCGCCCTACAGATCTGTGCTGGTAGACGGCGGTGAGAAGCCTCTGAGGTCGAAGGCGATCAATGTGGGCTGTTATGGCGATCTCTTGCTCTATCCAGACCGACGCCCTCGTTATCAACGGTTACGACTGGCCAAGAACGAAAACCTTCCCTCGGGGGTGTATCACAGCGATGAACCCCACCGCTTTTGTAAGCTCAGACATGATGTTGTCGTGCAGCCCGTTCAAGTTGTTCTGCGTGTCGGCAAAGAAAAGCTTGAACGGAGTAAGTTCCGTAACCATCGCGCAGATCTGGTTACCCAGCATCTTTAGGACTGACGCATGATGAACTTGGCGCTTTTGTACTTAGGCTCTTCACAAACTACGAACGTCTCTCCCACAAAAAGCGCGTAGACTCTCTTGACAGGCGATTTCGCGATCGCACGTGCTGAAACGCGGTGGAAGTATGCGATTCCCGCTCTTGGTTCTGCACATCCTCGGTGGCACAATTGCACTGCTGGGAGGCACCTTCGCCATTGCGGTTCGCAAAGGCGGCCGCCTGCATCGCGCCTCGGGAAACGTCTTCACGATTGCGATGCTGACGTTAGCCTCCAGTGGTCTGTGTCTCGCGATCCTCAAGTCTCAGCACGGAAACATCATCGGCAGCATCGTCACCTTTTACATGATCACGACTGCATGGCTCGCGGGCCGACGAAGGAAGTTAGACCGGTATGATTGGGCGGCGCTACTCGTGGGCCTCGGTGGAGCAGCCGCCGTGATCACCCTTGGTGTCCAGACGCTCCACCATCCTGACAAAAACGCACCTGCTGGCATGTGCTTCTTCTTCGGCGTAGTCCTCCTGCTTGCCGCCTCGGGAGACATCCGTATGCTCACTCGAGGCGGAATCGCCGGCCGACAGCGCATCACGCGTCACCTCTGGCGCATGTGCTTTGGACTTTTTATCGCCACAGGCTCTTTCTTCCTCGGCCAGCAACAGGTCTTTCCCGCTTTCCTGCGCGGCTCTATCTTCCTGACCGTCCTCGCTGTCCTTCCCTTCCCCTTGATGATCTATTGGCTCTTCCGCGTTCGCTTCAGCAAGGCTTACAAAGTACAACCCCCACCCACGCCGATGCCTGCGACTCCTTGAAGCTTCCGACACGTTGAGCATTCGCTGGGCCTTCATCATTTCAAGTCGCACTTTGTTCCGATGATCCCATGGTGCCCACAAAGTCTGGGCGGTCTCAACCGGTCGATGCAACACTGGCATGGAGTTTACTAGCGGGCGTATCAAAGTCCAAAGTTTTCCTGGGGCGTTGGTTGAGTTGCCGAGCCACCTTGTCGAGGTCGGCTTGAGAGTAGCCGGATAAGTCGGTTTTCTTCGGGAAGTACTGTCGCAGCAAACCGTTGGTATTTTCGTTCGAGCCGCGCTGCCAGGGGCTCTGCGGATCGCAGAAGTAGACGTCGACCTTGGTGGCGACCGTGAAGTTCTTGTGACTGGCCAACTCTAGTCCTCGATCCCAGGTTAACGACCGCCGCAGCGATGCGGGGAGTTTACGTACTTGCCGGCTCAGCGCGGCGACGACGGTCGCCGTGTCCTTGCTTGGCACCTTGACGAGGATGACGAAACGCGAATGTCGTTCCACCAGGGTTGCGATGTGACTGTTCTTGCTGCCTGCGAGCAGATCGCCCTCCCAGTGACCGGGGATGGCGCGGTCCTCAATCTCCGCCGGCCGCTCGCGGATAGAGATGGCATCGACGATCTGACCCTGGGAGTGCCCTGTAGCTCGAGCATGTACCGAGCGACGGATGAATCGCTTCGACCGAAGATGCTGAATCAGCTCCTTTTTCAGCACTCCGCGAGCCTGGATGAATAAACTGCGGTAGAGGGTCTCGTGGGACACGCGCATGCTCTCGTTGCTGGGATAGCGTCGCTTCAGCCAACCGGAAATCTGTTGCGGCGACCAGTTCTGGATCAGTTTACTGGCCACGATCAAACGCAGCTTCCTGTGCCTTGCAAGCCGGCAGGCCTTAGGTCGCAGAGCCAACTTCCATGCCCGCTGATCGGCTTCACTGGCTCGATACACTGGCCGGCCGCCGTGACGTGCGACCTCTCGACTTACCGTCGACGCAGCTCGACCGAGCCCTCCGGCGATCTCCCGAATCGACGAACCGGAAACTATCCCTCGTGAGATCTCTTCCCGTTCAGCTAATGTGAGCGTTCGCTGGGAACGGCAACGGACTGCCGGAGCGATCCCGCCGTGATGCGCTAACAGGAACTGAATCGAGCCGTGATCCTTGCCGAAGGCCCGTCCAATCTCATGCAACGACTCGCCCACCTTCCAACGCTGCCAGATGTTGGCCTTCTGCTCCGCAGAAAGACCATACCGTCTCCCTTGTCTCATCAACACCACCTCCAAATCAGATAGTGTTGCATCGACCCGTTGAGACCGCCCTGCGTTTGCGGCAAGTTCAAATCGTAGTTTCCGAAAACTTCGATCCGATCGGAACTAATCGGTCCGCTGTGGTGTCTGTTTAGATGAAATTCATCTCGCAGGTTGGTGATAATCGGTTCAGTTTGGGAGCGAGGACAAATTGTAACCCCACTCGTCAAATAATCGATTAGAGTGTTCCATTGCATCGCCAACACTGCATCCGCGGTTCCTGGAAGCAAGGCAAGGCGAAGTCCTATGTATCCCATTTGCCAGTAGAGGGGTTGTAATGCAGAGGGGAATCTTTCGTTCGCGTTGTGACAGCTTCGCTCGTCGCGTTGGACTTCTTTCGGCAATCCTGCTGCTGTGTTCGGCACCCCCAGCTAAATTGCTTGGACAGGATGTTGGTTCTTCCAGCGGAAGCGTGTTTCACATTCATGGTGTTGTTTTGAATGCGCTGACCAACAAACCCGTGGGCCGGGCGCTTGTTACGTTGATGGAAATAGCCGCATTGACCGACAGCGACGGACGATTTGCGTTCGATGTACGGTTGTCAATGGGCAACTCAGCTGATGGAGCTGCCCTCCGGTCGAGGTTAGGCGTGCCCGGTGGAGGAGGCGGATTTCCGATGGCGTTGATAGCGCGACGTCCGGGATATCTGACCATGCAGCGACCGACCATGCTGCTGCTGCACGACAAGAGTCCTGATGTGCCCGAGCTGACGATCAAGATAATGCCCGAAACCATTTTGAGAGGTCGCCTCGCGACGTCCGCAGCGGTGAACCCCCCAATCGGCGTCCAGGTTCAGATTTTTCGCAAACAAGTGCAGGAGGGGCTGGCGGACTGGGGACTAGTTGGCGCAGCGCAAACGAACAGCCGGGGCGAATACCGCTTTGCCGACCTGCCCGCTGGTGATTATAAGGTGATGACCCGTGAGTGGGTAGAGAACGAATCGATCGTACCCGCTTCGCCCGGACTAATGACAGGATATCCGCCCGTCTATTACCCAAATGAACTCGATCTTGCAACCGCAGCGCCGATCCACATCGCCGCCGGGGAGACGGCACAGGTAGACCTCAATCTACGTGCCCAGCCTTACTACCAGGTAAACATTCCTGTGATGAACGTTCCCCATGGAACTGGTTTGAATGTGACTGTGGGGGAAGAGGATGGGTCGTCGGGATTCTCACTGGGGTTCAATCCGCAAACTCAGAAGATCGAAGGGATGCTGCCGAATGGGACATACGACGTGCGGGCTATGTCTTTTGGAGAGGTACAAAGCGCAGGTGCAAGCAAGATTGAAATTGCGGGAGGTCCATTCCAAGGAGCACCAATCTCGTTGGTGTCCAGTGGTGTGATTCCCGTAGTCGTGCGGGAAGAGTACACGGCTGATTCCGGTACTGGAACGCGTGAGGGACCGGTGTTCTCACGCATCGGAAATGGGCGCCAACGATCATTGCAGCTCATGCTGCGACGGGACGGAACGAACGGGCCAACTGCAGGCCTGCGGAACCCCACTGGGAAGGGGAACGAGGATCTCGTTGTGGAGAATGTGCGGGAGGGCAAATATCGCGTATGGGTGATGCCGAACCGTGGTTATGTCGCATCGGCGACCTCGGGCGGGGTAGACCTGCTTCATAAGGCGTTGGTCGTTGGAGCGGGCGGCGCCAGTGCCCCAATCGAGATTACATTGCGAGATGATACCGCCACGCTCGATGGTACGGTTTCTCCAATCCCAACAACCGGGGGTGAGCGGAATCCGTCTGGGGCAGGAGTGTTCGTGTTTTGTTATCCAATCGAGAGCGAGGTTGGTCGGCTGCTGCAAGGGTTTGCCGGCGCTGATGGGAAGTTTTCCATGCAGAATATACCCCCAGGACGATACCTGGTGCTAGCGTTCCCCAGTCCGTACCAGAATCTGGAGTACCGCAATGAGGAAGTCTTGCGGCAGTACGAGTCGAAAGGCACCATCGTGACGCTTCAACCTGGGCAAAAAGCGGAGGTCAAGGTGGCTGTGCTTACGGAGGACGAGGAATAATTTGCTAATGCCTCCTTTAAAGATGAGAGCAAGAGCGCGTAAGACAACCCCGATAATTGTGTTCTCCTTGGGCACGTGGCTGTCTTTCGGACAAAACGCAACACGGGCGCAAACCACACCTCTCGAGGTTGCCTCCACAGCGGCTTCCTACCGCATCGCCGGGCGGACTGTGAGTGCTGCAGATGGACATCCGCTCCAGGGAGCCACGGTTCTGATCGTGAATACGAAAACGCAGCAACAGGTCGCTTCGACGTTGGCCGGCGAAGACGGTGGCTTTGCGTTTACGGATCTCCGGGCGGACAAGTATGCGCTCCAAGCAGTGAAGACAGGCTATCTGCCATCCGCTTACGATCAGCACGAGATCTTCTCAACTGCGATTGTGACGGGCGCCGGCCTGAATACAGATTCTCTCGTGCTGCGAATGGCTCCTGCCGCCATCCTTCGTGGACGGGTCATTGATGAGGCAGGAGATCCGGTACGGGGTGCAACCGTAACGCTCTATCGTGAGAACCGCGATGAAGGCAGGAGTCGCATCACGCAATTCCGGAACGCGCCAACAGACGATCTTGGAGAGTATGAGATCGCCTCTTTGCCGCCCGGAACCTACTTCCTCTCTGCGAAGGGAATCCCGTGGTACGCTATGCATCCGCAGCCGAGAAACCCGGCAAGTCCAGTCGAACTGATTAGCTCGGTTGATCCCTCTCTCGACGTGGCTTACCCGACAACGTTTTATGCCGATGCGCTAGGTGCAGACGAAGCAACATCGATTCCCGTGCGGGGCGGCGAACAAGTCAACATTGATCTGCATCTGCGTCCATTGCCTGCGGTGACACTTACACTCCATGCTGCGCCGGGACAGCAAGGTGTGCGTGTTCCGCAGTTGCAGGAATCGGTATTCGATCAGTCCGAAACGGTCTACGGGCAGGTGCAGTTCGTTGATTCTGACGTCTCCATAGTGGGAGTTCCGCCTGGACATTATGTACTCAGTCAGGTGAATCAGAGCAATGGGGAAATCGCCAAGTCCACGATGATCGACCTGACCAGAAGAACCGTCGATGCAGATGCGACATCGGGTGAAGACTCGGGAGGCATCAAGATGAAACTGGAAGGTGAGAACGGCGTAAATTTGCCGCCCGCGATGCTGGTTGGCCTGCGAAGCAAGGAGGCAGGGATAGTGGCTAGTCAACCCACAAACGAAAAAGGGGTTGCAGAGTTCGCAGGATTGAAGCCAGGAGACTACCAGTTCTTCCTGTCCGGCGCTGATCGGCAATACCACGTGGCAAGAATTACGTTTGTGGGGGGAAAAACTTCAGGCAACGCTGTACGAGTGGCTCCAGGGACAGCCGTGTCGGTCACTGTCACGATTGTGGCGGGCTCGGTCGCTGTAGAGGGATTCGCGATAAAGGACGGAAAGCCAGCGGCAGGAGTCATGATCGTGCTGATTCCATCCGATGTGAATGACAACGTCGAGTTATTCCGAAGGGACCAGAGCGATCTTGATGGAAGCTTTCTCCTGCCCAAGGTGATTCCCGGCAAATACACAGCCGTGGCCATCGAAAACGGGTGGGAGCTGGAATGGGGAAGACCTGAAGTACTCGCGCAATATCTCCCCAAGGGCGTCTCGGTCACGATCTCCTCCGGCAAGCGAGGGTCTGTTCGCCTTTCCGACGCTCTTATCGTGCAGTCTCGGCAACCTGAATAATTCCACATCGCCTTTTAGCAGTCTTTGTTCACGCTGTTTGATTGATTTGAAAGAATCAGTTCGAACATCGCAGTTCGCAACTGCCTGAAAGTCCTGCCAGCTGAACGGTCGATGCAACACTATCTAATCAGCTGATCCACAAATGCTTACCCTGAAGAATCGATGTATTTGGCTAATGTGGCCAAACCTAGCGAGGATAAGGTTCCGGCTGATCTAACCCTAGCCAGCGATTTTAGATTTCGACTTTGGCTCGCTGCCCGTGCCCCCTTCGGGTGATGGCAAAGAACCGCATCGTACGATACGCTGAATCGGCGAGGTGGCCTATGTGGTGGATTGTTTTCTACTTCTTGCTCGCTTTGGCAACCTACTTCAATAAGATCAGCGACACCTGGGCAATCATCGCGATCATTTGCTCGATTGCGCTCGGCTTATTCCTCACCCCACAAAAACGAATAGCGATGCCCAAGGAAAAGGTCAATTGGCTCTCTTAATACTGCGTAACCAGAGCTTCTCATTTTTGAGAAGGCTTTGGGATCATGCCAAGTGTCCGAGATGCCGCCTATACAGACAAGTGGGTTGCCACATCTAACTGAATGCGCCAAATCGCATTCCAGAACTGATCTATTTACTGATGATCTATCCGGACATTGCGCACAGACACAAACCAAAATGCAACTTGCGAAGCTATGCTCCCCATGGAAAGCGAGTGAGCGAGACGGTACAGAATCACGATCAATCGGAGAGTTCGCCAAGTTGCGTGAGGCGCGCTAGCAGTGGAGCGAGCTAACCGGAAGTCTCCTGTCTGGCTCCCGGCGGCAGTTAATGGAAGAGCACCTACGGGATTTCTCATCGAAGTGGCATGTTTTGGTCTTGCTCGTGCTGCGACAGCAGAGGCACCGAATTGGCCCGAGAAAGAGTATTTTTCCCACGGGAAGTTGGGGGGAACGGATGATTTGCGTTGTTCGCAGAGGAGCCATGTCTGGTGAAAGTACTCTGCTCCGTTTTGGACGGTTTTGAACGTATTCGAGCCCGCCACTGGTTCTGCCACAACGTCTTTCAGGAAGTCGGCGAGCATCCCGTAGTGAGCAACTCCGAATGTTCTATAATCTCAACTTCGCGTGCCGAGGCGGCTGATCTTGAAACAGTTGGGACCGGTGCAACTATCGGGGTCGTATTGGAACGTGGGCGATGAGGGCATCCCAGGCTGATTGCTCGGAGGCACCGGCACTGACGGATCGCAGATCGGCACCGGATTGGCGGGGTCGATGCGCGGGGTGCAGCGCGGCGGCATGCCGTCGGTATCCGTTCCGAAGCCGGCAGCGGGGCTTGGGGTCGATGCCGTGGTCATCGCTGTTATCACCTGCTGATTCGCCTCGGACCACTGAAAGGCATCGAAGACGCCCCCAACGCCGGCCATGCCGTGCAGCTTCGAGATGGTGGCATATTGGCCTGCGGTCGTCAGGCGTTCGTTGACGGCGGCCTCGTCTCGGGGGTATCCGGCGGGGAAGAAACCGCGCAGCCCGCTGTGGCCGCTGTTGAGCGGATATCCACCTGACACATTGAGGCCGAATGTATCCATCTTTGAGGCATCGGACATGTGATCGATATCGATCAGCATGCCGCGTTTCATCATCTCGTTGATGGCGATCTTTCCATCGTTGGTGAGGCCCTTGCGGTTTTGCATTCCCCGTGCACGACGACCGAGAAGCATCTCCTCCCAGCTTGAGGGCTGTCGGTCACGTGATAAGTCGCCGATGCACTCATTGACCAAGGAAGAGACGTGCCTATTTGCACTGGCTGTTCGACGATATAACCGACCGTCACCAGATTTGAGCGGAGCACGCTGAGCCTGAAGCAAGACATATCAGAAGCGCGGAGAGCCAGGGGCACTCTAGCGCGATTCTCATGCGGATTGCTCCTTTCTGCTACTCCAATTTGTCATCCCAGCAGGAAGTAGGAAGCCCTCCGACGACGGTCGTTGTCTTTACTGCTTGAGGGCAGATTCTATGGCTTCGATGACTTCGGGTGAGTCGGGGGTGGTGGCGGGTTCGAAGCGGGCTACGGGCTTGCCGTTGCGGTCGAAGATGAATTTGGTAAAGTTCCACTTGATGTCGCCGCCGATGGTTGGGTTGACGGTCTTGTCGGTGAGGTACTTATAGAGCGGAGTCTGGTCGGCGCCCTTGACGGAGACTTTGGACATCATCGGGAAGGTGACGTTGTACTTCTTCGAGCAGAAGGTCTTGATCTCGGCGTCGGTGCCGGACTCCTGGTTGGCGAAGTTGTTGGCGGGGATGCCGACGATGACCAGGCCGCGGTCCTTATATTTTTCGTAGACGGCTTCGAGGGCCTTGTATTGCGGGGTGTACCCGCAGCTACTGGCGACATTGACCAAGAAGAGGACCTTACCGTGGAACTGGGAGAGGCTAGTGGGGTTGCCGTCGATGGATTTGAGGGTGTAGTTGTAGACTTTGGCGTTGGGGGCGGCGAGGGCGGTAATTGCGAGGCTTAGGCAGAGGACGAGGGTAGAGACTAGTTTGCGCACGTTCTTTCTCCGGATGTTGTCTGGATGATAGCTGATGGCGAGATGGGAGGAGCAAGAGTTGACCGATGGGAAGCTGAGTTCAAGGCCTATGCCAGTACTAGCCATCCCTGGCCGTTCACGAAAAGCATTGAGTTTGTGGGCGCAATCAGCAGATGGATAAAAGCGCTTCTTCCCCTGATTGGCGCTCTGCTGCTTTTCATCGGAGCCGATACGACAAGCCGGTTTTACGTCCACTTGGCTATTATCGAATGAAGTAATGTAGTGAATTACCAATGCAACTATGAAGATGGCCCCGGATGCGCTACCGATCGACCGTTTCACGCGAAAGGAGAGCAGAATGGATACCGCAAGAATCACTCGTCGAAACATGAGCTCGGGATTTACTTTGATTGAACTGCTTGTAGTGATCGCGATCATCGCTGTGCTGATTGCGCTTTTGCTTCCGGCAGTCCAAAAAGCGCGGGAGGCGGCGCGAGATGCTGCAGCGGCGGCCGACCTCACTCTGATCGGCAAAGCAGAAATTACGTATCACGCTACGAGTGGCACATACACCGATTCTTTAAGTACTCTGTCAGGCTTACCTGCAAGTATCGCAAGCGGTCAGGCGGACGGGCACAATTTCTCGATCCTTTCTTCATCACGTACAGCCTTCAAGGCACAGTCCACTCCGACTGAAATAGGTAAGACAGGAATCAAGACTTGTACGATCGATCAGACTCTCACTATCACTTGTCCGTAATGTTTGGATGGATACGTCGCGGAGTTGAGGAGCACTTTGGTGTACAAGGGCTGAACTCAGCGATTATTTGCTGATTCAGAGACATCCAAGGAGGCTCCTCGTGACCAGTATGCACCGATTGAGACAGTCAGCAAAACTCTTACAGGCGACGAGGCGGACAGTCACTCATGGTATCTCGAGGTAATGACCCAGGGAATCCGCATCGTCAACATCTATCTGCCGAACGGCAATCCAGTGGATGGCGAGAACTTCGCTTATAAACTTGCGTGGATGAATCGGCTCTACAAACAAATGAGCCTCTGGCGCAGCAAAGAGATACCAACTCTTATCGGCGGCGACTTCAACGTGATTCCAGAGGACATCGACTGCTGAAGCTCTGCTACACCGACGCGTTCAGGTCGCTCCACCGGGAACTGACCGGACAGTTCACCTTCTGGGATTGCGATGGGCCGAGCGATATGCATTCAGGCTTCATGTGCCCTTGGCATTCTTCCTCCCGCTTGTGTCCCACTGGCGTCAAGTCGTGCACATGGATGCGCTTGAGTTGTCCGGAGCGTTTACGCGGCGGCAGTCCTTGGCCTCGAGCCACCCCACGATTGCGTCGCCTATTTCAAATGCTTGTTCTGCGATTTCAACCAGACTCCTGGCAATCTCAAATTCAAATTGACCAGCTGCGACGTTCCCATGGCAAACGTCGTTTTGTGCAGGATAGATGCGCGGATAGAAGTAGTCTCGAACTTTGGCGTTCTGAAGAATCGTTGCAGCGTGTTCTACGTCCTTCTTGAACAAGGCTACGGTGTACAGGCGCACCAGGCTGTTGACGTGATCTCCCATTTCTCTTATCTCCGAAGATGACGCGAGGCGCCCGCCTTCGAGCATCAGCATAGTATCATTCACGATTTTTGTAGCTGCGGCGTATGTGACGCGAAGTGCGCCGAAGATTCGCAATGCACAACATGCAAAAGGCGAGTCAAAGTCAATAGGCCTTCCCACGGCGCGAAACGTGCGGCCTAGATCGCCTACGCCGCGTTGAACCTCCCCCCATTCCGCCTCGGCATCGAGGACGGCTTTGCAGAATTCTAGGCTCTTCCATTCATAGGACTTGATGGAGTAGTCGACGGCTCTCTGCGACAGCATCGTCATCTTAAGCAAGTGTGAGTGCATGACGTTGCTGGGTCTCTGGACATTCATAATGTCACTCGATTCTCGTGGGATCCAGCGTCACTCGGAACCTCGCGCATCAGTTCCCGACTCGCATTAGGGCTGCGAAGGACGTTAATCACGCAGCACCTTTGGCGACCGGGACGATGTTCTGATTCACCCGGAAGAAGTTATTTGGATCGTACTTCGTCTTCAGTTCCACAAGCTTGTTGTAGTTGTTTTGGTAGGACGCGCGTATGCGGTCTTGCCCCTCGTTCTCCATCATGAAGTTCACATACGCGCCGCCGGCTCCGTAGGGATGCAGCGCCTCCCAGTAGCTTCGCGCCCATTCAATAATGCGATCCTTATTGGCCGGATCTGGGTCCACGCCGACAATCACCTCGCTCCACATAGCCCCGCGATAACTCCACGGCGTATCTTTGTTGCCTGCCCTGTGAGCCGCCCCGTTGATCGGGTAAAGGTGCATCGTGGAGTGAAGCGTAGGCAACTCCGATCCGTGCTTGATGTGGAGCGCGACGGCTTCGTCCCCCAGCTCATTGACAAAGTCCGCCTTCCAATACCACTGCAACCCCGGCGCATACAGCCCGTCAAACATGCCCTGCAGCATGGGAAACGGCATCGGCACAAAGAACTCGAAGGCTGGATGCCGGAAGTTCCGCAGTGGCCCCAGAATCTCGTTCGCCTGCTCCATCGGTCCGTCGTAGCACCACACAATCCCGCACATCTTCTTAAAGTGCAAATGCTCCGGGAAAGGCGGCCCGGGCGGCACAGTGATAAAGGCAAAGAAGCCGTTGATCTCTTCCGGCGCCTGCGCGATAAATTCTCGATACCACTTCATGATGTCTGCCGCTTGATCCATCTCCCACAACATCGGGCCGGCGCAGACAATGGAAACGGGGTGCGCCTGAAAAAGGAACGAAGTCACCACGCCGAAGTTTCCGCCGCCTCCGCGAATGGCCCAGAACAGATCGCTGTTATCGTCCGCGCTGGCAACAACAAATTTCCCATCAGCCAGCACCACGTCGGCCGCCAGAAGGTTGTCAATCGTCAGACCGTACTGCCGCGTCAGGTGTCCGATGCCGCCGCCCAGGGTCAGCCCTCCCACGCCGGTCGTCGATATGATCCCTGAAGGAACGGCCAGCCCGAAAGCATGCGTGGCGTGGTCGATATCGCCCCATGTGCAGCCTCCGCCCACACGCACGGTTCTTGCCGCTGGGTCCACATGAACGAACTTGATTCGCGATAGATCGATGACCAGTCCGTCGTCGCAGATTCCCAACCCTCCCGCATTGTGGCCTCCGCTTCGAATCGACACCTTCAGATCCTGTTGCTTGCCGAACTGAACCGCTGCCATTACGTCGGCCACATCAGCACAAAAAGCAATCAAGCGTGGCTTCTTGCTGATCATCGCGTTATACACTTTGCGCGCCTCTTCGTAGCCTGGGTCGGTGGGTTCAATCAGTTGGCCACGTAACTGAGTTCTGAATTGATTCACGTCTTCCTGCTGCATGGTTTCCTCCTTGTCCGGGAAGTTCACGGATTCATGTACAACTCTGCAGGGCGAAGCGTTCGGAAAGCGTTCTATGGGAGTTCCATCAGCGTTCGGCAGCTTTTGCCTGGCCGTTTCGCAGCGCCAACAGCCCGCTTAGGCCAGCCTCGGCTCGCTGTTCAAACAGGCGGGCGCCGGCCCGCCGCGCCAAATCGATCGCGTGCCGGTAGCTGGCCTGGGCCTGGGCTCTGTCTCCGCTGTGCAGCAGCAGGTCCCCATGAATCCGGTGCAATTCAGGCGCCGACCACGTTTCGCCGTTCTTGTTGAGGAATGCAAGCCCGGTGGCAATGTTTGCCAGTGCTTCGCCTGCTTGGCCCGCCAAACCGCAAACCTCCGCCAGCAACCCGTGGTAGAAAGGCATGCGAAGCTCGGCTCGCAAGCCCTTCACCGTATCAAGTCCCTTGCGCAGTCTGGCCAATCCCCCCGCCGTGTTGCCTTCCACGCCGGTGGCCCAGCCCGCAAAAATATCGGCCAGCCCCTGGTAATAGACAAACTCATGTTTCCCGCAGACGTCGGATGCTTCTTCGGCTAGAGCCAGCGCGCGTTTCCCGTCACCCCGGTAAACGTGGAGCATAGCGGCATAATCCAGCGCGATCCCGAGCGTGAAGGGATGCGACACTGCGCGAGCCTTCACAATGGATTCAACACTCATCTCCTCAGCCTCCGCCGCCTGGCCAAACAGGCAACGTATGTGGGAAAGATAGGCCCGCCGAAATACGCCCACATCGGGTCCAGCGAACAAGGCTAAAGCTGGATGCATAGGGCCATCGGCAGCCGGCGACGCCTGCTCAATTTGCTGCCACGAGGCCTCAAATTGCCCTAGGTGAAACAGGCTTGTCCCCAGCAGGAACTGACTGGCCATTTGCTGTGCGAACGCGTTCTCAAGCTGGGCGGCATCCACCGAATCCTGTGCCACCCGCCTTGACTCTTCCAGCTCACCGCGCACGATATGGAAGAGCCATGCACCGCTCAACAGTGGGAACAGATGTTTCCGATCGCCGGCCCGTTTCGAAAGCTCCAATCCGCGCGCATACGTATCGCCCACCTCCGGCATGGTGTAGCCATGCGTTGTTACCAACGCCCCTAGTGTAACCAGGAGGTCGAGTTCCTGTTGGTCGCGCTTCGCGCTCTCTGGGAGATCGCGGCAAAGTCGAAGCGCGCGCCGGATCAGGTCTGCGGCTTCGGCGTCTGCAAACCGCCGCTTCGCAACCGAGGCGGCAAATTTGCAGTTGCGGATCGCCTCCTCCGCCATCCCCGCCGAGTCGTAGTGCGCCGCCAGCCACCCGCTTACCCCCTCCGGATCATTCGCATTCAGTTCCTCCAGCGAGCGCGCAATGCGGCGGTGCAGCAACCTCCTGCGAATAGGGCTTAGTTCGGCATAAGCCACGTCGCGCAACAGGTCGTGAGTAAAGTGGTAAGCGTCTCCGCCCTCTCCATCAATAATGCGCCTCTGCCACAACTCTTCCAAGCCGCGGGAGATGCTGTCTTCATCCCAGTCCGTTCCCTTCACTAGCAGTTCAAAGGAGAACGGCCTCCCGATGGCAGCCGCGAGTCCGGCCAATTCATACGCGGCAGGCGAAAGCTGCGCAAGCCGGGACGAGATGACGGCCTGCACCCGCGGCGGCACCGCATCCTTTGAGCCGTTATCTTCAAGTGCCGCACGCACGCTCTCAACCACGAACAAGGCGTTGCCCTTGGTGGTTTGATAGAGTCCACTCACGAATGCCGGGTCGCAACTGCGCGCGGCCACTTGGGCAGCAAGTGCGGCAGTCTCCTCCACGCTGAACGGCCCCAGCGGGATCTCCGACAATTGACCCGACTTGCCCAGCTCACGCATCAGGTTGGCCAGCAAGTGATCGCGCCCTGTCTCTTCTATGCGCACCGTGCCGAGCACCAGGAATCGGTCCGCCGCCCCCGATCGAAACAGCGAATGCAGCCATTCAAATGAATCCTGGTCGCACCACTGCAAGTCGTCGATCAGCAGCAACAAGGGCTTTGGCGCATTGCGGAATGCGGCATTCAATGCCTCATAGAGATGCAGCCGTTGCCAGCTTTCCGTCAGCGGTTGAGGCGGCACCAACTCCGGATTGTCCACCAGCAACTCCGGCAGCACCCGCGCGAGCTCCGCCAGCTGCGGCTTCGGTAACTTCACGCGCGCACGCCGCAGCGGCTCCTCCCGCATCCACTCCGCCACCGGACCATAGGCCAGTTGCCCTTGCGCGAAGTAGCACCGCGCCCGAGCCGCCGCCCAATTCGGATTGCGCGAGCATGTTTCAAACATCTCTTCGGCCAGCCGGGATTTGCCCACACCAGGCTCTCCAATGATGAGTGCCAAATGCGGCTCGTACGGCCCACTCTCGGTCGCACGTCGCCAGCACCTCAGCAGCCGCTCCCACTCCAACTTGCGGCCCACCATGGGTTGCGGCCTCGGTGCCGCGATTCGCGGCAACTCTGCCTGGGCGCTTGATGGACCCTCCGATTTCAGCGCCTGCATGAAAACATCCTGCGTCCCCTTGCTTGGACTTACTCCCAATTCCCGCTGCAGGTTGCGCTTGCATTGGTGATAGACCCGCAACGCGCTTGACCTGTCCTCGTTAAGTACGTGCAGGCGGATCAGGGACTGATAATACGCTTCGCGAAGCGGATCCAAAGCGACCAGCCGCTCCACATGGCGGATCGCACCCACAATGTCCCCCGCTGCCTCAAGCAGCGCCGACAGGCGGCTCAAAACCTCCGCGAACAAATTGCGCAATTGCTCGCGCCTGATTTGCAGCCAATCGTCGTATAAATCGGGCAACAGGTCATCTTGATACAATTGCGCCGCTTTTTCCAGCATTTCGCGCGTGCCGCTGGCATTGGTGTCGCGGACCGTCTCCACGGCGCGAATCGCCGCCTCGAATTCAACCACGTCGATCGTGCAGGAACAATCCGGAAGCCAGCGAACCGTCTGGTTGTCGCTCACCAGCAGCGAGCACTCCACTGGAAGAGCCCGCCGCAGGTTATGCAGCAACTGGCGAAGGTTGGTTCGCGCCTGTGCTTCGCCCGACTCAGGCCACAGCAGAAACGCCAGTTGTTCGCGGGACTGCGTCGCTTCCCCATGAAGCACGAGAAACGCAAGCAGAGATCGCATCCGGTTTGTATTTACCGAAGTGATCAGTTGCTGCCCGAAGGTAAACCGGAATTTGCCCAGCAGCTCAATGCGGATCAGCGTCACATCTGAATTCTATCCATGATTTCTCGAAAGGAGAGGCGACGGTAAGCAAGGAGATCGGCGTGGAAGTCAGACATATGCCAGCTGAATCACCGGCGGGTTCAACGTGAAGGGATGGAAACCGACCCATTGCAACCAATCGGCCACGACCTCGCGAAATTACCCCCTGAGACATCAGGCGGCCGTACTGGTTCTTTGTAGGGTCCATCACCAACGCCGCGAGCGCCGCACGTATGACTTCGTCCGGCACCATTTCGGGAGTGAACAGCCTTTCCAACACCAACCCCTCATGAATCGTGGTCCGACCCAAAAGACGGTTTGCCGAGGTCAGAAGTGTTTGATCTGGAATGGTGCCGCGATCATGCAACTGCTAGATCCGTTTCCTCGATGGTTGCGCGCCCATGCTCACATGACTCTGGATGGCGATAGGTTCCGCGTTCGGTTTCGTGCTTGATCTCCTCAACCGCAAGTGGGTTCGCTTTGGCCCATGCGTCGGAACGAACTCCTGTGACTTGCCAACTTACCTCCATTCCATCGCGGCCGCCGGCGATGATGAAACGGTTCCCGCGTAGCTTCCGCCCGATGTGAACCGGAGCGAATTCACCTATACAGGTGAGTTGATACCGAAAGCTCGTGTTCAGCGCTTCGAACCATTCCGGCAATTCAACTGTAGCCTCGCCGTGTGGGTTCAGGACGGCAACTCCGTCGTAGACGTTCTTCCGGTCGGGCGATTCCACAAACGAGTGGTTCAAATACATTTCGGCGGGCGACAGAGGATGATCGATCTTGAAACCGCCACCGCTCTTCGAGAGGTTGCCCGCGACGTCGACATTTCCGGTGAACTTGCCGGCAAAGGACCCTCCTCCTGCCCTCGACACACCCACGATGCCGGCGGCGTTCGGTCCTGTTCCGCTGGTGCCTCCGCTCACACCAACACCCGTCATGCTCAATCCATCGAGCCCATTCCCAGTTGTAGCGATGCCCTGTACGCCCACATTGGAGCCGACTCCAAGTACGCCCCTGCCGCCGCTCGCCAAAGCATTGACTTCACTGGTCAGGGCACCCGTCACGACTGGGTCAGCGGGATTGGGAACAATGATTGCTCGGCCGAGCACTCCAACATGCCCCGGACCTTCTCCAGCTGCCTGGCCTTTCACGCCTGCGCTGATTCCTGCGCCTTCCAGTCCAATGCCACTGGCTCCGGTAGCTTGAGCACGAACCCCAGTCTGCGGTCCCATCCCCTGAATGCCCACTAAGCCCGAACCGGTCACGTTCACGTTCATACCGATGGGCGCCTGATTGTTCACCGCCAGGTTGCCTTCACAATCGACATTGCCGATGAATCGTGCGGCGGCACCTGATCCAAAACTTTGGCCCTGGACTCCCACGCCCGAGGTGGTTTCGCCACGTACACCAAAGCCGCTGCCCGTCTTGTTGCCGCCGAAGACTCCGGTCGTTCCGGCAGCCGTCGCCATTCCAATGACTCCCAGTTGATCGCTCTCGCCGTACACTCCCGCATGCTGGTTGAATACTGGATCGCTTCCGGCGAGAAATCCAAAGCTGGTATGAAAAATCGTGCTTCCCTGCAACAGGGGCACGATGCCCGATACCGCCACTCCCCCAACGAGTTGTCCAAACGCGTCGACGCGATCACTCCATGACTGTACGGAATCGGGGTCCCCGGCTATTCCGGTAATGCCGGCGCTGTTCTGGGGCAGGTCGGTAGTTGCCGTTCCCACCACCCCAAACGAATTGCGTGCATCAGCTTGTCCTGAAAGAGCAGCCATAGAGGTCTCCTTGCGCAAATTTTGAAGCATTCTATGCTTTGGGAGACTCCTTCCACAAATTCACAACCCAGCGAATTCAAATTGAGCGCGGGCATACTCCAACTTGAAGTTCGAGTAGGAATTCTCTTTGGTGCTGCCTAGCGATTAGGCTTCAAAGCTGTGAAGCGGTGTCGTCAGGATAGAAACTTCGCGTATGCTGCCGAGCCGTTCCCTATGGGCCGACCAGTTGGTCACTCGTATCGCCCAACTGGTTCACGCACACTCCATGCGCAAAGGGTTGTAAATTATCGCGCGTAGCCTGGACCCATCGCACCACTTCCGCCTTCACTGCGGGAGTGATCGAAACGCTTGCCATGTCTATTTCATAACCCGGCTCCCGGAGAGCAAATGCGGTATCGGTCGTACTTACACGGCTAACAGCCCACTCAACGCCACAGTTTGCATGCGGCTGGCGCATCGTCGATCGCCGTTGTAATTGCCGCAATGGCAGATTCACTGAGTTCTCGAAGAAGAAGATTCGTTTGGAAGTGCGCAACCGACGCTGGAAGAATCCTCCGGCCCCCTGAGCTTCCAAGTAGGACATGATCTTGACGCCGTCATCCTGCGCTTGCAAGCGCGTAACGGTCGGAGCAAGTCATTTCCCATTCGCGGGTCGCCGCAATAGCACACATCGACTTTGAGTCTTCGGCCGTGTTCGGATGGCAACAGCTGGGCAAACGCGCGTCCATTTCATCCGGGAACCCAGCAAGGAACTTTACTAAAGCCTGCAGTAGATCTGGAACTCGTCCGAACGGATAGGTGAGGGCTCCCGACAGAACCTGGTCGACCGAATGGAGTTGGTACTCCAGCGCCGTGACCACACCAAGTTGCCGCCTTACCCACGAATGGTCTAAAAGAGATCTGGATCGGACTTCGGGCTGCCTTCGACCTGTCTCCCGTCCGCGGTCACCACTTGCGCCGATAGCAGGTTGTCGCATCCGACTCCGTACTTCTCCATCAAGCGACCTTCTCCCCCGCCCGAGGTTGAAGCTAGCCCGAAGAGCTAGGTAGCAGTGTCGACACCGCCGAAGAGCAGTTTAAAGTGCGGGGTGAACTCCGTTCTTTTGAGTACTATTGATACCGTCGCAGTCCGCCATCACCGCTACAGAGGCATGAGTAGAGTCCGGTGCCTGCTCTCGCCACTTGAGTGGGGAGAACGCTGCAACATCGCCAACAGACTTGACCTTTTCGCCGTGTGATAAGCTCATTTCCCACGGCTGGTTGACGCCCCTCACAGCTATGGTGCATTTCCAGGGCCTCTTAACCTGACAATCCCGAGTTCGTGACCAAAGACAGCATGTACAGAACCTAGTCTTCAATGTGACAAGGAGAATAGATATGCGAAAGATATTCAGCCTGGCGTTGTTTGTTTTGGCAGTCACTACCACTGTGTCCGCAAGGGGCGCAGACAACTCTCTCGGGACTTGGAAGGCTGACGTTGCGAAGTGCAAGTACACGCCGGCGCCATGGCCGGTGAAAAACCTCACGGTCACGCGGGAAGCGGCACCCGGCGGTGTCAACGTGACCAACAAAGGCATGCGTACGGATGGCTCGGCGATCAATGCAAGCTATACCGCCAAGTACGATGGCTCTTCGTCTGAGGTGACAGGCGAAGGGTCGCCCTATGACAGCATTTCGGTCAAGCAGGTAGATGACAGCACCTTCACTTACGAAGCCAAGAACTCAAAAACCAAATATCGCGCCAGCGGGCGCATAGTGATTTCCGGCGGTGGCAAAACCATGACCGCCACAGCGTCCGGCGTTGACGCCAATGGAAACCCCATGACATTGAAGCTGGTTTACGACAAGCAGTAGCCCGCAGATTCGAAGTCACGAGATGATTTCCTAGAAGAGTGGGCGGAAAAGAGCAACTGAGGGATTCGCCGCTTTTGACCCCACCCAGAGACCGGTATAGAGTTTGAAGCAATTCAAAACGCGGAGCGCCCACTATGACATGGCAAGGTGGAAAGAGGGGGCGAGAAGTCGGGCCCATATCGCCCTTCGCACGATTGAAACCGCTGGCTGCAGATCAGGATGACCCTGAGAAGGGTTTAAACAAGCTGGCACAAGCACTCACAGGTTTTGGAAAGCCGATGCTGCTACACGTCCGTCTGGTTACGGGCAACGAAGGAGAACGTGTGGAGCACTGGGAGATAAAAGCCGGTTCCAAGGATGCAAAGGTGCAGCGGAAGGAATCAAAGAAACCCGACGTGATTCTTGTGATGCGCCCGGAGACGTGGACCCAAATCGCACAAGGGCTACTTGCGCCTTACGATGCTCTCTTCGCTGGAAAACTGAGAGTGGGTGGCGATTTTGAGATGGCGAAAAACATCACAAAACATCTGACCGACCCCAGGGCCACGTATGTATCGCCTTGCTGACAAGGAGTCCAGAGATGGCAGAGACGATTGGAACGATCACCAATATCCATGTGCACAGTTATTTGCCCGGCGCGGTTAATGCTTTTGACGTCTGCAAGCTGACTGTGCTTGAAACGACCACGAACCACAGCTGGTTGTTCTACCTGTGGAATGCGCGTGACGACGACACTCCAGTGCATCGCGTGACTCAGAGTCAACGTCTGGCACTGGCCAGGGAGGCGGCGTTTCGGAAGTTGACGGTGCACGTCTTTGCCGAGAGCGACTCCGGCCTGGTGGATGGAATACAGGTGGATCTGCCGTAGTTATGCGGCGATGAGGACGGCAAATCCATGATCACGATCAGAGACGTAGGACCGACGCGCAATACGTTTGGATACTCGACGGGCCACTCTGCGAGTGGCCGGATGACGTGTCTCGACGCGTCTGCAGATGGCAGCCGCTTGTATGCGGGAAGTTTTGCCGGGGTGTGGCGGTCGGACGACGGCGGACAGAACTGGTCTCAGATGACGTGGCCACAGCCGCCGTTCGGGACGGTGCAGGGCGAGATCCCGGGGGCTTTGTTTGCTCCGCATGTATTCGACCTGGCGATATCACCTGCGGACCCGAACGTGGTGCTGGTGTCTGCGCTGGACAGTCAGTTCGCGGATGGGAGAGATGGGATCTACCTGAGCACAGATGGAGGGGTGACGTGGACGCTTGTTCACAAGACTTCCTTCCCTTCCAATGTCGCGTTTGCTCCCGATGACGGGTCGCTCGCTTATGCCGCAATGGGGTTCGATGGGATCGGTTTGAGTTCCACCGGGGGGACTTCGTGGTCAGTAAAGGCCGTGCACGCGTGGCATGTCGCGATTGCGCCGCTGGAGGCGAATGGGACGAGACGTATCTACACGGTTGGAGACAACATCATCTCGTATTCCACTGATGGTGGAACGACGTGGACGCAAGATGCGGGAGTTTCGACAATCAATCTTGTGCGGAATGCCTTGAGTACTTTTCGCAAGTTCTGCGATCCGACTGACGGGGGGCTTGGAGGATTCGGCGGCTCGACGGATATCTCGTTTGCGGCCGGAGCGGGTGGGAGGGTTCTGGCGATTGAACCGGGGAATCCGACCAGAGTGTATATGGCGGCGGAGGGAGCGGCCAATGGTCCGAGCTTTTATGCGAAGGTAGCCGATGGAACGATTTGCAACACGGTCTGCGAACGACTGGCGGGAGAGGCAAGCCTGTGGGTTGGAGACTTCAGCCAGTTCAGCGCAACGAATCCGATGGCGCAGTGGGTTCAGCTTCAGGGACCACCAGTGTATTCCGGGACGACTTCTCCGAGCGGCGTAGCTATCGTTCGGACCAAGGAGACCAGCAGCGGGTTTCTATTGTTCTTTTCGGATTGCAGCCATGTGCATGCGTCGGCGGGAACTCCGACGACGGTGACTTCGTGGCATCGGCTGGACGGCGAAGATGCTTCGGTAGCAAGACAGGCGAATCCCCATCACGGCAACGTTGTGTTCGTGCATCCGGACCCACACGGAATCGCTTTCACGTCTGACTTTGAGATCACCATTACGCCGGCGACGGGGGTGGATTTTCCGTACAACCAGTGCAGCGTTCTCGACCAATACATCGGCGGGACGATATGGATGGCCAATGACGGAGGGGTGCACTGGTGCGCGGACGGGGGAAAGAATGCGAACAGCTGGAATTGGCCGCTGGGTTTAGAGACGCTCGATCCGGTGAATATTGCGGGGTTGTTCGGCATTGGGAATACTCCAGCGCTTTATTTTGGCTGTGGCGACAATGAAGATTTTTTCAGTCGCAATGGCGGGGTGAATTGGGGCGATCCGGGGTCAGGGTGTGGAGATTGCGATACGTGGTTCAGCGACACGGCGACGGCGGATCGAGTGATTCAGTTTTTGCCGAAGCGCCAGCCGGATGATCCGAGCGTGGTGGGATGCATCGGGGTTATTGTGAGCGGGGATTCGTCGCAGTATCCCGATGCGAGCGATACCGGTAGCAAGACGTTTCCTCCATCGACGCAGCTCGTTGCGGTGGGTCCGCCGCCGAAGTTAGTGCCGTATGCGTCTTCAGGGCGGGTGCTGCGGGGCTATCGGCCGGTTGTGAAGACGCTGGCGACGGAGGCGGCGCTGACGGACGGAGACTATGTATTCATCAACCAGGATTTGAATACACGGGTACTGACGCTGATGCGGACGAATTCGATCCGTTCCATTAAGCAGATGAGCGATTGGTTCGACACGACGAAGGCTGCGGCGGTGGGTCCGGCGTTGCCGATGGGCGTGGATCTTGTGCAGACGAGCGGCGGACATTTTGCGACGGTGTTTTATGTCGGAGACGGTACCGGCAAAATCGGAGATGGTACGGGCAGTGTGTGGAAGCTGGATTCCAGTTCCAACACATGGCAGCAGATCGTTCCCAATCTTACTGCCCTGACACCAGTCGGCTCTGCCTTGAGATGGTTTGTGGATCCGTATGATCCGAATGGGATTTATGTGCTCGATTCGAATGGGGTGAAGGTATCGGTGGATGGAGGTTCGAGCTGGGTCGTCGACGCATTGTTGACGAACATACTCACGGCGGGCGGAATGCTGACGATTTCGGCGTCGCTTCTACAGGATATGCAGTTCTCGAGGGGAGAGCGTCAGACGCGGTTCGTCTTCGGAACGGCTGGTGTCTCATGCACCATGGACTTCGGGATCTCATGGTTTCCGGTTCTAAATTCGATTGCGCTGCCGGGCCGGCCGGAATCGGGATTCTTTGATCCGATTTCGGACCTGACGGACCGGGCAGTATATGTTGAGTGCGAGGGGCGCAGTGTGCTGCGCATCGGGGGGCTACCGGAGCTGCCTCCGTTCCAGCCGCCGCCGGTCTTCGATCTGATGGAGTTCGCCGCGCTCGATTATTGATTGCGAACTTACACGAAAAGGTGACTGCCATTTTCAAAAATGCATCGGATATCTAGCTCAATCAATCTCACTTTAGAGCAACCGGCACATTCGCCCACGCCCGAAACTAATCCGAAGAGCAATGCCAAATCTGGATTTGTTCGCCCGGGAGTCACAATTCGGATGCGTGCCTGTCAGACAGCCACCGCCATACATCAACTGACAGGCCCCAACGCTTACGAAGAAATCTGGCTTTCCGATTATGCTCTACCGATTCCGCAGCGACGGCACAATATCGGTCTGAACTTGCTCCAGGATGTCAGACATGCCGAAACCTACGAACGGTTCGTCGCAACACCATCTAGACAGAGTTCGGTGGGTGTATGATTTGCGCGTCCCTTTGTTGGCCTAGGGATGCTACTTGCATCGAATGTCGAGATAAAAGGAGTCATCATGAAAGTATCGCGGCAGACACTAACATCTCATCAATCAGGAACGTCCATGCAGAAACGATTGGCAAGAAGGATTTGGGTGGAAACTGCTTTGGGCCTGATAAGCGCCGCGTTGCTCGCGCTCACCCTTCTAATGCCTCACTGGATTGAGCTCCTGTTCGGGTCAGCGCCTGATGCCGGAGACGGATCTGCAGAGTGGCAGCTTGCCCTATCGTTTGCCGCAATTTCTGTCGTGATGTTTGGACTTGCCGGGAGAACGTGGAGGAACCATATTCGGCTTCTTGGCTCCGCCTAGTTACCAGGTGCCTACACGGTCTGAACGAATGCGGCTGCGAAAGTGCTGCGACGCCTGCCGCAATCGAAGCTGACAGAAGGAGCATCCCGAGCGCTGCTCGCAGGGATACCCATGCTGCGACGACAATGACGAGCTCGAAACGTGTTGAGCCGGATTCGAGCGGCCAAGAGAACGACGCGGATCGAAATGATTGCGGAAGTAGAGGAACTCCCAGAGCCGCTATTGACCATGCCCCGAAATCGAGGAATCCCATTGATACACCAGGGGGTGCATTCTGCGAACTTGTATCTTCGACACGCTGCTATTTCTATCTTTTACCGTCGCGTTATTTGGCCAGGACACCAGCGGGAGTCTGCGTGGAGAGGTGCAAGATGCTTCCAGAGCGAGAATTGTCGCAGCGACAGTCGAGGCACACTTCATCGGAACGGCCCAGGTGCGGCGCGTTAGTTCCGATTCGCGTGGTGAGTTCAGTCTCGCAGACCTTACCCCCGGATCCTGGCATGTAACCGTCGATGCCACCGGCTTTGCGACTGCCGGGGCGGACGTGTCAATAACAGTGAGCACGATCCGCGACGTCGTGGTGACAATGATCCCAGCCGAAGTGAAGCAGACGACAGGTGTCATCGCGGTTGGCTCCTCGATCACCGCGCAGCCGATCGACTTATCCAGCAACGTGCATCAAGCGATCGCGACGAGCCAGGACCTTGAGGGATTGCCGCTTCCCGCGAGGAGCTTCGCCAATATTGCCTATCTTGCTCCGGGCACTGAACCGGTCGAACCATCCGACCCGACGAAAGCGCGTATCACCGCCGTTTCTACTGGTGGCAGCTCGGGGCTGAACAATGAGCTATCCGTTGATGGCGGGGATAACTCCGACGACTTCATCGGCGGGTTTTTGCAAAACTTTTCGCCGGACTCAATCCAGGAGTTTGCCATCCGCACGGCACAGGAGGACGCCGACACCGGTGGAACGACCGCAGGCTCGATCGTGATCACTACAAAAAGCGGCAGCAACAACTGGCATGGCGACGCGGCCTTCTACGAGAGGGCGGCAGCGCTGAATGCCCGGTACCCGATTGAAAATCCGGCGCCGAACCCCAAACAGCCTTTCTCACGGCAGAACTATGTCGGGACGCTTGGCGGCCCGGTACACAAAGACAAGCTCTGGTTTTTTGCGGCATTTGAGAGCGTGCAAGAGAACGCGAGTATTGCTTACAGCCCCCCCAGCGCGACACAGCTCGACGCGCTCGCCATCCTTGCCGCCGAAGGGCTGGTTCCCGGAGTCACTTCTATCGACGTACCGTCGAATGTCCCGATTCCGTTTCGCGACTATTTTGGCTCGGTAAGGTTTGACTTTGCACGGTCGGAAAAATCGCGGTGGTTCCTGCGGTCCTCGACCGATAGCTACACCACTCACAATAACCTGGTACAGCAAGGTACACTTCCCTCGACTGGGCTGCTGACGCATAACAACTACTTCAGCTTGGTGCTTGGCAACCAATATACTTTCGCTCGGAATCTGCTGGGCAAATTCGTATTCAATGTTAGCGGCTTGCACCTTACTCAATCGCGAAACTCGAATCTCGGGTTTGCTCTCGCTTTTCCCTTCAGCTCGACCGCACTTACTATCTCCGGATTTGAGACTTTTGGAGACAATCAGTTCGCGACGCCCATTACGTTCTTCCCTTCAGAGCGCAACCAGGAGAAATATCAATTCCGGTACGACTTAAGCTGGGCGCATGGTCACCACAACGTGAAGTTCGGAGTTGACTTCATTCATGAGCCGGTGCTCGGCGGCGATTTCCCAGCTAATACGGAGACGCTCTATCAACTTCCAGAGAATCCCGTTTACTATCTGAACAATTCTGCGCAATTTTCTTCGGACTTCGTTAATGGGGCATCGACCTCGAATCTTGGCGGAGGGTTTTCGCAGAATGTGCAGCGGTTGGCGTTCTATGCACAAGATTCGTGGCGTGTCTCGCCTAATCTGACTTTTAATTACGGCCTGCGCTATTCGACGACCTTTGGATTGTTCAAAGGGTCGGGGCGAAGCCAGGTCGAAAATCCGGGGTATATCACCCTTGCGGCGTTGGATATTCCACTTATCCTCTCCGCTCCGCATGACGACCGAAAGCAGTTCGCACCGCGGTTGGGCTTCGCCTATTCGCTTGGTGCAAACGGGAAGACGGTCATTCGTGGAGGATTCGGATTGTACTTTAATGACCTGGCGCAGACCGGTTGGGCAACGGCACTGCAGGCCGTGAACGCCGCGCGTGGCCCCTGTATCGACCCGATCCAAAATCCGGACGGGCCCGAAAACGCTGGTTGCGTTCCCGGCAGTGCCGAGGGAGGAACAATCAACATTATCGCGCCGGACTACAAGACGCCGTATGCGATTCACATCTCCGGCGGTGTGCAACATGCTTTTAGCGCAAATTGGTCTCTGAGCGCCGACTATATCCACGAGCAGGGCAACCATGGTTACCGCGCCTATAGTTACACCGGCGGCACAAATCTGTTAACCCCACAGTTGCCGGCCGACGATCCGGATCAGGCGACTTATGTCCCCGACGTCAATGCCTTTCATTCCGACAACCGGTCGAGTTACAACGGACTGCTGGTGCATTTGCAAGGCAACGTCACCCGACGTGTCAATCTGATCGCGAACTACACCTATTCGAAAGCCGAGACCTGGGGCTGTGTCCTTGGGGAGCTCTTCGATTACGTGAACGGCGTCTGCGACCCCCTCAATGCCTTCAGCCCAGGCGACTACGGCCCGTCGGGCGAGGATGTTCGCCAACGCTTAGTCATCGCGGGCGCTTGGCAGGCACCGGCCGGCTTTCAAGTGAGCGGCTTGGCTCAGGCGGAGAGCGCTCGCCCCTTCACCATCACCACCGCCGACAATAGTGCTCGTATTGCGGTCAACGGAGTGCCCACTTCGCTGGATGAATTTCGCGCCACGCCATACGTGCAGACCGATCTACGCGTCAGCCGTCCAATCAAGGTCGGCGACAACTGGACGATTATGCCGTTCGTGGAGTTCTTCAATCTCTTCAATCGCAACAATCCAGGTGCCAATTACGTGACCAACGTTGCCTCGCTGCCGGTTCCTCAGGACCAGGCGCAGGCCGGCAATATCACCGAGGTATGTACAGACTCCGACTGCACGGCAACCCAGCCAGTCCATAGCCTGAAACAGCTAGGTGTCCCCGCCGGAGGGTTGGGAGACTTCTTCGGACCGGGGACGACTGTGGGTATTCCCTTCGCCGCTCAGCTTGGAGTGAGGGTTTCTTTCTGAACCCAGTGCGGAGGCCAGGCATCCGCGGACGTTGCTACAAGGATGACGAAGCCGATTCCGCCCGTAGCATCTATCTGAGGGCTGCACCCGGTTGCTACTCCCCAGCGTGGCCGGTGTTGTGGGCGTCTCGTGAAACGGACTCATGTCGGGAGACTCCACCACGCTTCGGCGTCATCGCGAACCTTGTCACCACGGATGCCCTTCCATGTGATCACCCGGTTTACGACCACTTGGGATCCGAATCACTGCCGCTCGGTAAACTCGCGATCGTCTACATGCTGCATCCGGCAGCATTCACCCGAGAGCCCAAATGTCTATCAGAGCGGATGACACCGCAAGTCTATCGCCGGACTGCAAGCTATCGTATCGGAAGCGCACGGTTGATCGGATGCTCGTCCATAGACACTCTACGAACTGAAAGGTCCCACAAGATTCCCCTGCCTTTCATGCATGAAACACTGGCACCCTGTTTGGACTCTGTTGACGAGTAGTCGCGGCGGCAACCGGCCACACAACCTGACGCGATACCCATCCCTGTTACATAAGCGTTGTACCTATCGAAGGTGGCATTGTATAGTTTCCCACGGGGTGGATGCAACGACCCTTCTTGAAAGTATCCTCGGCAACAATTCAGGTGTTACCGAGTTCGCAATGATCGTGGCACTCCCGCCACCTTAGGCCTTGCAGATTATTTCTCGTTGATTCAATTACTCAACCGTTTGGCGTAATCCCGAACATCTTTCGATTCATGCAGGGAGGGCTTATTCGATGGACAGCCACGATCGCGACAATCACCAAGAACTATCCGATTACCACTTTCGTCAGGAGTTATTCGAACTGCTGGATAGGCAGACGAAATACCTGTCCGGCATGGAGGCAGGCGCCACGCTTGACTCCTGCTTGCTCGATAAGATCGCGCGCATACTGTGCCTGATTGCGAATGAGACCCACAAACAGGCGCGACAGATCACGGCGATCGGCGAAGCAATCACTTCCCTGCTGGAGATGTACAAGGCTGTTCACCCCGAAGCTGCGTTACAGGTCGAGAAATTCGAGCGGCTTCGTGCGGAGATGAACAAGTGCTGCCCACCCGAGCAGAAGCCGGACGACATCTGTGACTACGTACCATGTCAACCCCACGATGGGATTCGTCGCGGCGACGGCTACTCCGCGAAATCCCGAGGTTTCGTCAATCCCGTGCAGGTGAGCGAGCACCCGCACGACCCCTGGACTCTACCCGCCGGCACGCTGAACGACAATGAAGACTTGCCGCAGGTGGAGCAAGGCCCCATCGTAGGTCAAATGCTGCCGGTGGCGTCCACTCCGCACGTGCTTGACTTTCGTAGTGGAGGCGGCCCGACACCTGGCGGGCAGGCGCCGGTTACCTTCCGCACATTCACGGAGAGTGGTGTCACCACCGGTGTCTGGCCGCCCGACATGAGCGGGGCTAAAGGGGATGACGTAGTCCTAATGTCAGGCAATCTCTGGCTCAAGGTTTCTGTCGACGGAGGAAAAACTTTTACTGACCTGGATTTCACTAAGATATTCGCCGCCGACAATACCTACGGTGGTTGGTCCGGCGATCAGGTCATCCACTATGCGCCGCAGATCGACTGCTTCGTGCTCTACGTACAGTCCAAATTGGGCGCTCAGGGCTCCGCGAATGCCAGCAAGAGCGTTGTCAAGGTGGCGCTGGCAAGCCCGGCAGACCTCAAGAAGTTCAAAGGAGGAAAGGCGGCGTGGTTGCGTCAATGGGATTTCACCTCCGACACCTTTGGAATGAACGCCTGGCTCGATTTTCCCGACATCAGCTACGGGGATGCATTCCTATACATCAACACGAACACCTTCACCCGCACTTACGATTCGAAGGGCAACTCGTCTGACGCTTTCCAAGGCAAGCTGTTCTTCGAGTTGCCACTGAAAGAAATGCAGGCAGGATCGGGCTTCAGCTTCTATTACGGCGCGTGCACCGAGTCGCTAACCTATGGTTCACCAACACAAAACATTGGTGATGAAAATTATTGGGCCGCACACATCAACAACTCGGCAATTCGAATCTACTCATCAAAGGGCAGCGATGCGAATTACTACTGGCGAGAAAGAAACCTGCAGGCCAATTGGCCGCTGGCACCGCTCGACGCGAAAAAAAATCGCGACATCATCAGCGCTGCGCCCGACTCGGGCGACTGGGTCAGTGAAGACCATCGCATTATCGGCGCCACCAAAGTCGGCAATGTTCTTTGGTTCGCTTGGACCGCGGCCCCTGGCAATGGAGGCGCGGGCGGTTTCAACTTTCCGCAGGCCCACATCCAGATCGCCAAGTTCGACGTCTCGCAGGACTACAAGTTTATTGAGCAGAGCCAGGTGTGGAACCCCGATATTGCGTTCGCTTATCCGAGCCTGACGACCAATTCAAATTTCGAGGTCGGCATCTCGCTGGCATGGGGTGGGGGCAAGAGTTACGGCAGCCACGCGGTGGGCATTCTCGGTGACTTTGTGGTCTGGTTCGGCGAAGCCAGCGCCCGCACCAGCGCGCGTCTCAGTCCCACTCGATTCGGAGACTATCTGCATGTGCGGCTGGCGCATCCCGATACTCGCTTCTTCAGCGCCTTCGGATATGCAGTGGTGAATGACAGCAGTACGCCGCCGCAGGAGAAGGACGAGTATCTCTATGTCGAGTTTGGCCGGGAGGCAGTGCCACCCTCGCCGCTTCACTAGCGGCCTGTCGCAGAGAGTTCGTTACCAACGTAGGCCAGCAATACCGTGATGGTGCCTTGCATTCTGATCGAGAGCGCGAGATACATCTTCGATCGATATTACCGCTTTCATTGAGACAGGCCACTAGCATACCCCAATGTGATCATGTGTCTTATCGGCCAGAACGATGAAGCACAAAATAATCATCGTGACGTCATAAATCGTGACGTCCTAATAAGCTTGGCACTTCATCGTGTCGCTTCTAACGTGATCCGAGTACGCTGAACGATTTCCATACCGTGCGAGGTGTCTGAAAAGATCCAACTCGGATCCGCGATTGGATAGGTGAGTCTCTTGAAAACAACGGACATAAACGGGAGATTCATGCACGCCGTTATTCATCGCAGGTACAGTTCCCTCCCTAATAAATATGACACCCTCCACCAATCGGCCCTCGGCTCTACATTCTGGCCAGATCGAAAGAGGCAGCAAACCCGCAGAGCCCCGGCTGTCAAATCGCAGAAAGGCATATCGCCATTCAAAACCGATTGAAGATGGGCAGATTGCAAACGGAACCTCCCTTTGTCCGCTACCCAATCGGTTGGCTTAGTACCGACTCCGCACAATGAGTGAGAAGCCCTTGTTCTCGCCAACTGAGAATTACTTCCGGCTTGCAACTCCCGGTGCGAACCGATGGTACTGTTCCTTCTTTGCCTTGACCTTTCCGCCGATTTGAATTGTACCGACGCCATCTGTCAGGACCCCTTCGTTCTGCTGATGATTGAACGCCGACCAATCGAAATCCAGTCTGAGTCGAGCCAGGGGAGTGTAAGTAAACAATGTATCCAACGTCTGCTGATTGCCGGGTGGATTCCGAGGATAGGCGTCATAGCCCGTCTCTACTTGAAGGACTCCCCTGCTTTGAATGGCGGCACTGTTGGCGATCGTGGGCCTCGTAGGGTTGAGGTTCATGTCTTGTGCCGCTGCGCTGACTGCCCGCAACGAAAGCGCGCACAATTGCCAGACAATTCGAGTCATTCGCAACTATGCCCGACTACTAAATTTGGATTAGCTTCTTGAATGGTTCGAAATGCGCTCCGGACCGCTACCGACGCCGTACTAAGAAAACTACTAGGAGGACGATCACGATGAGCCCTAAACTTCCAGGCCAAACGAACCAGCCACCGCCGCTTGAGTACCCCGCCACCAAGCATCCAGATACTCCTACGGTTGCAAAACATGCGGCAAGGAGGATCAATACCTTCCCGACTAGGCCGTAGTTAAGGAGCTTCTCTTGACGATTTATCATCCTGTTCCTCCCATCGGTCAAGACTAAACAACGTGCTTGACTTCCGAAACCAGCGACCCAACTGGGTTAGTGACAGTCTTCCTTGCTATGTAGAACATGGATTCGCGACGCCGGTACATCAGGTAGGCCGCTACAAAGCCGGAAGTCACGGTGGCGTACGAAATTACCATACTCAACGTACTGTGAGCTTCGAGCCGTTCCTCTGCCGCCATATGCCCCCTTTAGAGCGCCCTTCGACTCGTATGATGCAAAAAACCGGTTGAAGAAGGGGTCGGCGGTTGAAACTTCTGATGCCCGCGTTCTGCTGCGGCTTGTCTTGATCCGTCGAGCTTAGAAGCAGACGGAAACTTAAGGTGCCGAGTAGGAAGTCCTATAAGCGAAAGTTCTTCGCATCCGCACCGGGTTGAAATGAAATGGCCACCGAAGAGCTCAAGTGTGGGGTGAATACCATCGTCGCAGTTCAGTGGACTGCGACACCCTAAGTTTGATCATCTCTGGTGGACGCAAGCTTCTCTGCCTCGCGATCCGCATTATCTTGTGCCTTCTCAGCCTTTTTTGTTTTGCCATTGTCCAGGGCATGCCTTTGAAGCTTATCTGCCTTCGCTTGTGCCGCGTGGGCCTTCTGATCCTGCTTGAGCGCTTTTTCTTTTCACCTTTACTTGACGCTGCTTGCACCACGCCGGCTTCTCCGCCGTCTCCTGCGTTCCGGCAAGCATGGCTGCTGCAGCATGCCGGAGCCGGTAGCGGCAATCGCCACAACGTGAATTCCCACACCCCGAAACCCAGCCATCGCTCCAGTTTCCTCCTGAGTTCGCGTACTCCAGAAACTAACACGGTCAAATGGGGTGTCGTGCTACACACGGACCCTACCGCGCGGAGGCACCGCCCATTCAGACATTACCATTCCATAACGGAAGATTCGCCATCCACGCAGAACCGCCATTTCAGGCCGATCACGGTCACTGAGTGCTTTACCCTGTTCTTTTCGACTGAGAGTCATCGGATTGGTTCCAGCCAGCCAAGCAGATCACCGATAAAAATGTTAAGAAAGATGCTCAGCCCGGATACCACACATGCCGCGGATCGGCTTCGCTTCGCTGGTAAGACCAAGCTTCTTCTATCAGCCGTTTGAGGTCGTAGCGCGGTCTCCATCCGAGCAAAAATTTTGCCTTACTATTGTCTAGCCAAGTCGACCAAAACGGAGTCTTGATCTCGATTGAAGGCATTGCTCGTGTCAGGTGCAAATAATCTGCGACATGCTGGTAATCAATCGGCTCATCCATACAAATGTTGAACGTCTGCTGTCGCGCCTTCGGGTGATCCAGAGCCAGAACCATGCTCTCCACCAAATCATTGACGTGGACAAAATTGCGTTTAATCGCATTGCCCTCCTGATCGAGCATAAGGGGAACGGAGTTAGTCTTTATATATTCTTCGGCGCGTTGCGTCCCGACGATGTCTCGCCACCTTGGGCCACCGAATACATCTTCGCCAAAAGAGAGTGAATACTTAAAATCGTCCTTCTCCATAATCCAAGGCGCCCTTAGACAGCACCCAGAGAGGTTGTATTGAACGAAATACTGCTCGAGCATCACCTCTTCCAGAACCTTAGAAAGTGCATAGCATCCAGGGTAAGCACTGTGCCTCTTTTGTTCCGTCACGGGCAGCGCATGCGGATAAAAGAAATGTCCCAAGGCAGCATCGCCTCCAATCAGAACGATCTGCTTGAACGATTCGCTGAGACGGCAATCCTCCAGAAGCCAGAACAATCCTTTGACAGCAACGTCCATTACGCTATCGGGAGTTTCCTTGCAGGTCGCGCAATGGACGACATGAGTAATCCCCTTCATCGCGGTGTGTACTACATCCCGATCAGAGATACTTCCCTTCACAACCTCTAGCCTTTCGTGCGGTTCAGGCAGGCGGGTGTGACAGAGCGCACGAATTGTTACGTTACGGTGATTCTCGGATTGTAAAAGGTGCCGGACAAAATGAGAGCCCACTTTGCCGGTCGCTCCGGTTACCAGGATGTGCTTCATATGATCCGCCATTTCGATAATGCTGTCGCGATTTAGTATTCCTGCCAACCGGTTCAAGTTCAAGACTGAGCAAGTAAGCTGCCGGAAGAGCTATTTCTGGTCCCGTCCCCACGCCTCTACTTCGATAAAGCTGCACCACCTCGCGGGATCGGCAGGCACTAGTTTGTTCAGCCGCACCCATGAGACGCTTCGCTTGGGAAAAGTAAACTCTTGAAACTCGGCAGATTGGCTGATCTGGATAGGCAACTGTTCACCATCGGAAAACTCGATGACGGCGCTTTGCCAGTAGCTGTCATGAGGAAAATCCGCGCGAACCATTAGGCGGATCTTATCCACTTCAACAGGCCTGCCAAAATCGATCTTCCACCAGAGGTCATTGCGAAGCTCCGGCCCCCACGACTGGTAGGGCCATATGCCGTGATGGCCGTTTTGCGTCATACCGTCAATTGCATTTCGCGCCCGAAAGTCAGGCAGGCTCCTGGACACGCTGTTCGTGGAGGCATGTGGGAAGACAGATGCCTGCTGTTGAGTCGCAGTCCCTTCTACCCCTGGCGGGTGAACCTCCTGATCGCACGCATTCATCGCCAGATTGCGATAGCCGGAAAGCTCTTGAGTCGTCAATGAGCGTGCTGTCACCCGATGCCACTTACCGGTGAAACTATCCCGTGAAAACGGGCTTCGCGTCTGTGGCTCTCCCTGTCCGTAGGGAATGTCGAAAGAGAAAGTTGTTTGTGGAGAGTTTGCAAGATAAACCAAGCATTCAGGCATCCAGTCGTCTACCCGTACCGCAATTCGTGAAGGACCAGTTACGACAATGCGGTCCCCCGCTGCGTACTCGTGATCGAAGGCCAGCACAGCTGACGCTCCATCAGAGTGTCGGAGATCCTTACCCGAATCTGCGACAACAACTCCGTGCCCATCTTGCACCTCAAGACGAAACAGAGGTTGATTGCCACCTTTCGACTTCGGAGACTCAGCACTTGCGGCAAGCAAGCCACCGGCAAAGCTCCCTAACAACACAAGCGTACAAGAAGCGGCGGCATGGACAAGCGGTAAAACAGGTGGCGCAAAATAACGAGTTCTGCGAATCATAGGCTTCCATTTCTAAATCAGAATCGAACTGCATGGCCTATTTCACTGAGCGGCATTCCGCGACCAGTCTATTCCACCGTTACGATTCCGCCGAGTCCCGCTGGTGCGTCTGGCCCTGCAGCCTTGATTAGCACGCTAACGGTTCTTTCGCCTTCACCAGCGGGCAAGTGACCGTCATGTCTTTTCTCTCGACGCTCGTCCTTTCTCCGACGAGTTTCCCATCGATCCACAGCTCAGCCTTACCGGCAACAACTCGCAGCAGGATCTGACCACCAGATGTTTGAGCCCCTGCCCGGGTGTGAAGCGTGCACGATAAACTGCAAAACGTCCGTCACGGAACGGGACCAACCACCTGCCAAGATGAACATCGCTCCAACTATTCATGTCCGTCTCGAGAGCTTGCTGATCGGGCTGCGGGAGCGCTTTTCGATCGCCGGCGATCTCTTCCTGGATGACCAAAGGCGGATTTAAAATCTCAGGCACAGCCGGGCGTGCTATGGCGGGAGTTACATCAATACTTCGCCCGCCGTGAGCCCTTCGCTGATTGCACGCAAAGTTAATTTTCCTTGTCCGTCCAATCCACTCTGCTGAATCACCTGGGCCAGGCCATTGAAGAGGCTATGCTGATCTCCCTTTCAGGTTCATGCTCAATGAGTTCTATAAAAAGGGATGTCAAGAAAAAAGTTTTCCCCTCGACCGGACAGCGAGAAGATTTTTGTCTCGAGATCCAGCCCACTGCCTGTGAGTGTGCCCCTCGATTCGCTCGAGAGGTTCCTTTGTGGCTTGTTTGCATATCCGTGGCTTTCATCTTCCAGTGGTGACGACGCCGATCGAGTCTTAGACTTCGCAAGCGGGCCTTGGTATTTGGGTGTCAACCATGGTTCTATTAGAGGCTCGTGGCCTATCGCTATTTCTGGTTATCCGAGGAGGCATAGCGTGACTCAGTGACTCGGTGCCGAAGCACACAGGGCCAAACTCATTGACTGATACTCACCTCGAACCGAGCGTCTCGAGAACCCGACTGACCACCACCAGAGAGAATCGCCGGAGATGGAAAGGCCTCTTCATCAGAGACGCTCAAGCTTCTTGCCGATGCAATTGTGTGGCGTCGAAATCGGCTCCTTTCTTCCAAATCGTCAGAGTGATGCTGGCAATCTTTCGTGCCAGGGTGAGACGCGCCATCGTCGGTCGTATCCCTTTCTCAAGAAGAGCAATATAGAAATCGTACAGAGGGCCAGGGTGAGTGCTAGCGGAGATCGCAGCCCCTTTGAAGAGATTCTTCACCTCGGGATTGTGGTTGTTATTTAGGCCGCGCACGGTCATGCGCTCCTGGTTTCGTTGCAGTTTCCCTCTGACATAGCGGTACTCACCGCTGTCGTGGGTTTTCAGCGCGAAACCACTGTAAGCCCACAGCTGACGCTTGGTACGGAAACGGTGTGGCGTCTGCAGCTGCGCAACCAGCAAGGCTGCACGAATCGGACCGATCGAAGGAATCTGGCGAAGCAATTTCACGGCATGATGCTTGCGGCTCTCGGTCAGCAAGTCGCGTCGCGCTTGCTGACGCACCGGCTGCAGCAGATCCAGTTGCTGATAGAGCCGTTCGGCCCGGAGACGAACTCCGGGTTCCGGGATCTTGCCTAACCATTCTGCGCGATGCCGCGGTGCATAGACGCTGGTACCGCTGCAGGCAATGGCCCAGCTTCGGTAGAGTGCTTTGATTCGACTCATGACCCGGACAAGATCCTGCGTAATGGTCACGTAGCTGCGACCTAGTTCCTTTAAGGTGCGCATCCCGTGCTCGCCGTGGTAAACCGGCGTGAGTTGGTTGCCACGCAGCAGCTCTGCCAGCTTTCGCGCATCGATTCGGTCACTCTTGCTGCCGTCTTTCAACAGGGCGTTCTTGCGCGGATCGCAGACCACGAGACGGGTGACGTGAGGTTTCAGCAGGTCATGTAACCAGGCCGCAGAGGTCCCTTCTTCGAAGGTCACCGATAAACTTCCGTGCAGCCCCTGGAGGAACTCAAGGATCGTGGCCGCTTTCGTCTCCAGAATACTTTCCATGATCAACTTGCCCCGGGAATCCGTGACTGCAACCGAGATCGTTGCTTGGTGGACGTCCATGCCGATATATTTCTCTTGGCTCATAACGGCGCTCCTTTCGGTAGGTGGTGATACGAATAACCACAACCTACAGCAAAGTGGGCGCCTTTTATATTGCGTGACTCGGCGATTTGTCACCAATTGAGATTACTAAAGTCTGGATTGCCGACTACACAAGAGCTTAGAGTGACGAAAAACGAGTTTGAGACTCGTCCCGAAATGCTATGCCACGGAATTGCCCACTTGAGCGCATGATCAAAAGCCTTCACTTAAGCTCCGGTGTGCGAGTGAATATTGTAAGCGAGATGCCGGAGAAGTCGATGATCTGAAAGCTGCGCTCGGTGCCAAGAGCGAAGGTTAGCAATCCCCTGCTTTTTGATTAGAACCTCGACGGATTCTCCGCCACCATTCGTACCATCGCCGATAGTCCCCGCGTTGTTAGTGAAAGTGATCGACAAGCATGATGTCGCCGGTTGCGTCGCTAGCTTGTGTGTAAAGTATCCAGCGGCCATCCGGAGATACCGATAGGCCGGGACCGAAGTCCGTGTCCACTTCAAAGATTGTCCGTATGTTTTTGGTGGCGAAGTCAAAATAGCGGAGAGACCGAGGCGCCTCATCGGAAACAAAATAGATACCGGTGCGAGAGAGGGTCCAGAGGGTGTAGTTTCTCAGGCGGGGGAATCCGTCAAATTTCAACTGCGTATCGGGCTGCTCCGGCAGAGGGACTCTCTTCAGAATCGATTTGTCCGGGCGGCTTGCAAAGTATACCGTCTTCCCATCGAATGACTCCTGCGGGTCGTATCCGTCGATGTCTTTGGAGAGCAAAACAGCGTCTCCACCCGAGGCGAGACAACGATAGACTCCTGCCTTACCCGATTGTTCTGACCTGAAATAGATCCACTTTCCATCGCGGGACCAGTAAGGCCGAATCAGGTCGGAGATGTTTGTGACCAGTTTTCTAGGCTTCCTTTCGGCTACGTCGGCCACATATATTTCCCAGCGCTCTCGAGGATGCGAGTCAAACACTATTTTGTTTCCGTCCGGCGACCATTGCGGACTGCCACTCGCATCATGGGGGTTTGAGATTTGCACCAGGTTACTGCCATCGTCATCGCTGATCCAGACTCCCTGCACGCCAGACCGAAAGGAGTTAAAGACAATGCGCTTCCCGTCCGGAGAGTATCGAGCATAGAACTGCATCCGCGAGGAAGGGATGAGATCTACGCCAGGAGATTCCGTGTGAAGAAGGTCTCGACGTCGAATGTTTAACTTGGTGAAGACAGAGGCATAGGCAAGTTTGTCGCCCCTCGCGGAGAGTGTCGGCGTCATTGCGCTTCCGGCGAAGTCGAGTTTCTTTGTTGCCCCGTTGGCCACAGTAACTTCACCGAGTTCAGATAGTGAGCTCTCGTTTCCAACGGAATACGAAGAATAGACTAGTTTCTCGTCGTTAGCCGACCACGCTAACCCATTTGGATAAGCTTCAACAGTCGCAATCATCTTCGGCTGGCCACCTGGAAGTGGCAAGGAATATAGAACGGCCCACGCCGGCCCGCTAAGAAAGCACCAATATGCGAGATAGTCACCCTTGTGGGAGAACGCTGGCAGGCCTTCTCCAACACACATCGGACTGATTGGAATTTGCGTGGCCTCCAGTGTTTCCATCGAGAGGAGATATACTCTCGAATGTTCCTCTCCTGGCGGCACATCCGCGAAGGCGATCCACTTGCCGTCTGGCGACCAGTTGACGAGAGCGACATTCGCCCCGCCTATGAAAGAGTAGTTAGTCGAAGGCATTCGGGTGGAGCGTAATTTTCTCTCAGAGCCGCCAAGCGCGGGCACAACATAGATTCCAGTGTCAGAGCCGGCCATGCGGTAAAAAGCGATCTGCGTGCCGTCGGGAGACCACGCCGGACTGATCGATGCCGAGCCTTGCTGCGTTAGGCGAAGAAGAGTTTCGCTTCCGACGGCCTTCACGTACAGATCGAAGTCCTTGGTACCGTCTTTTGGATCACCGTTCCACGCGAAAGCGATTCTGGATCCATCTGGGGAGAAAGCCGGAGACGTCGCCTGTCCCGCCAAGGCCGTCAAGGGAACAGAAGTCAGGTTAGCCTGCTCCTGCGTAGGCTGGACTCGGGGCCAAAGCCGGCGAAAGATACCAATGGCTCCGAGGACGACGGCCGCAATAGCGAGTATTCCGACTCCAATCTTCAACCAGACTTTAGGAGAGGTTGGCCCGCGTCTCAGTCCGATAGGCGCAATCGCTTCTTCCACACCGGGAGCGCGCGAACGCTGCGAGCGCTGGCCTCGCCTTAGGTCGACAACCATCTCCCGCATGGACTGGTATCTCTCCGCCGGACTCTTCTCGAGTGCCTTTTCGACGACGTTTCGGTAGGCCTCGGGAACCTCTTCGCTCAGCGGCGGCAATTCGCCGTGGATGACGGTCTTCAGGACCTCCAAATCCGTCCGGCCGCCAAAGGGGCGCTTTCCGGAGAGCATCTCGTAGAGCATCACGCCGAAGGAAAAAATATCGCTGCGCGAATCGAGAGGCTGGCCTGAGGCCTGCTCAGGTGACATATAGGCGATCGTGCCGAGGATCAGGCCTAGACGCGTTGGCCCTTCCTGCGAGTTTGCCGCGAGTTCGATGGTAGAGCTTTCGGCAAGCTTCGCCACGCCGAAGTCGGCAAGCTTGGCGTAGCCGTTTCTGGCCACCAGAATGTTGAGCGGCTTAATATCCCGGTGCAGGATTCCCGCTTGATGCGCGGCAGCCAGGCCATCGGCCACGCCGGTCAACAACTCGACGACCTCCTTCGGCGTCCTCGGCTTGTCCTTGATCCAGTCTTTCAGCGTCCCGCCGTCGACATATTCGGTGACCAAGTACTGCCGCCCCTCGAATTCACCAATGTCATACACGGTCACGATGTGCGGATGGTTCAGCGAAGACGCCATCTGCGCCTCGCGCTGAAAGCGGCGGCGCGCCTCCGCATTGGCGAGATCGTCGGAGAGAAACTTGATCGCAACATGGCGCCCAAGTTTGGTATCGAGGGCAAGCCAAACGGTGCTCATCCCGCCCTCCCCCAGCTTCGATTCGATGCGGTATTGTCCGATCACCAGCCCGGCAGGAAATTGCACCGCCGTTACTTCAAAGTCGGGCTGAGGATTTTCGCCTGCGATCACGGCCACCGGCTGCAGCAGGAATCCGCCCATGCGGTCTTCCCAAGAAAGGGCGTCCGCTACTTCGCGGCGTAGGTCTTCGTCGCCTCCGCAGGCGGACCGCAGATAGGCTTCGCGTTCCTCCGCCGGCTTCCGGCGGACAGCCGCCAGTATCTTCATGACCCGTTCGTCTTCTTCTCGGCTGTCAGTCATGGTTCCTTGTAGGACTCCTAGTTATGTCTTCCCAGTCAGTCGTTCGAAAAGCCAGCGGCGAGCCCGGTACCACTCCCGCTGCATGGTGTGCAGGGTGATATCCAGCGCATCGGCGGTCTCCTGATCGGTTGACCCGAGAAAGAACTTGAGTTCGACCAGGGCCCGTCTCGAGGGCGATTCTCGCCCCAGATCGTCGAGCAACTCGTCAACCTCAATCACCAGTTCCGACGGGGTGCGGGTGCCGAGGAAGCGATCCGGAAGTCCTTCGATGGGCAGAAACAGAATGTCGGGCCGCGCCCGCGCGTGGTCGATCAGATAACGGCGCATCACTCTGGCCGATATCGCGAGGAAATGACCTCGATCGTGCCAATCCAGGTCCTTTGACTTCGCCAGGCGAAGGAAGGCTTCGTTCACCAGCGCGGTTGGCTGGAGGGAATTGCCGGGCCGCTCGCGGCGGAAACAACGTTCGGCAATCTGGTGCATCTCCGGTGTCAGGAGTTCGAACAACCTGTCCTCCACCTGCCGGTCGCCGCTTCGCCATTGCTGCAGCAGCTGCGTGATCTCGCCCGGATCGGGTCCCATGTCGTGCCCTCTTCCAGATGCGCAATTATAGGCACAAGTTCCATCGAGTTGCGGGCCGTGTAACGGTTCGTCCCCTTTAGTCAGGGAATATTTCTTTGAAAGATGTGGCGGGGAGTCGGCGGTTTTCCCGCTTTCCATAGTGAGACCAAGTTCGAAAGGGCTCGGCCATCACAAGAAAAGGAGACCTACCGTGAAAAAGAATCTGTTGTCACTCGCGATGTCCCTCGCGCTGCTGATGAGCGCGGCCGCCCAAGCGCAAACCACCCACATTAAAGTAACCGTGCCCTTCGAATTCGCCGCCGGAAATGTCCAACTTCCGGCCGGCAAGTATGAAGTTGAAGCTATGGGACCCTGGGGGGGACCGGCACTTTCAGTCCACAACCTGAATTCGAACGCCGGATCAGTCGTTCTTTCGAGTTCATGCAGGTCGCAGAAACCTACGGCCCACGCCAAGCTGGTTTTCTATCACTACGGCCACGAGTATTTCCTTGCCGAAGTGTGGAACCGGAACAGCTTTTCAGGCAGCCAGATCAAAATCAACCCGCGGCAAAAGGAGTTGGCAAAGAACCGATCGAAAGACGAAGTCGTGCTGATCGCTTCGGAGAACTAAAATGCTTGCTCACAATTCCAACTGCAAGCCCGGAGGGACTCTGTGAGACCCTGCGGGCTTCGTTTGCCTCGTACCATCTGATACTGCTTCTGTTTCACTTAAGTATCCGATGGCCATTTCGTTTCAAGTGTATAGATTTCCTGGGTGCTGATATCGCGGAAGACCAGAAAAGAATCGTGGGGCGCAAGCCCAGACCCGGCTATCGAACCCTCTAGCGACCATCCTGTTGATCTCGGTCCAGCTTTCGGTGACTGGGGAGCATCCAACCCCGAGCAGTAAATCTGGCCATTGAAGAAGTCTGAAAGACGCGAGGTGAAATTATGGTCTGCGCTTTTGAAAAGATGCGCGTCTGGCTCTTGATGCTCTTTCACCGACAACTGATCATTGAGAAGTCGACTAAGCGGAAGTGATCGACAGCCGTGCTGATGGTCAGTTCCCACAATACGGGATTTCGGAAATTGGCTTGACCCGAATCGAACCTTCGGAAATCCCGGCTTTGAAGGAACCTCGGGGTTTATTTCAGGACCGCCCGTGATCCGGAATAAT
The DNA here is from genome assembly GCF_051013355.1 of Tunturiibacter lichenicola. GTDB lineage: Bacteria > Acidobacteriota > Terriglobia > Terriglobales > Acidobacteriaceae > Edaphobacter > Edaphobacter lichenicola_F. The sequence continues at coordinate 702,936 of NZ_CP132945.1, forward strand.
CTGCTTTGGATCGGTGTCGGTAATTTACTAAGGAGAATCCTATGGGCGTCTTCGGATCTTCTCCCTCTTGATCCTTCTTTCAAGCCAGCGATTGCATCTATCTAACTCAAAAGATCGTCGACTATTTAGCGTCGAAGCAGGACGTAATCCTTTGAGCATTTCTTCCGTTATCACGTGCGACCGTCCACAATTATGGCAAGGTACGGCACTCAACCTTTGGTCTCACAAGGCATTGACGAGAAACATCATGGTGCCGCAGCGATTTAGATCGAGCGACTTTCTGACAAGCGCGGGACAGTCTTTATCCTTTCTGCCCATTGAAGCCTTCAGATAAGGAAAGTCGGTCACGATGGGGTGCGGCTTTGCCACAACGGAGGATTCATGAAGAAGTCGGTTAAGGTCGGTCTGAGTGCAGTCGTAGTACTACCAATAGTCGTAGCGGCAGCCATTCCCTTCTTCGTAAACGCCAACACGTTTCGTCCTACGATCGAGAGTCGACTCAGCACAGCCCTCTCCCGCAAGGTCACCCTCGGAGATCTAAGCCTCTCCCTCACGAAAGGAAGACTGGAGGCGAACGATCTCGCCATAGCCGAAGATCCTAAGTTCGGCCAAATGCCCTTCTTTACCGCGAAACGCCTACACATCGGCGTTCAGATGAAGCCTCTGATCTTCCACCGCGAACTCCTCATTCGAAGCTTCGAGGTCGATGCTCCCCAAATCCATCTGGTCCGCGCCGAGGATGGAACCTGGAACTTCTCCACCGTGGGTCACGGCACAGACTCTCTGAACACCAAGCGACCGACCTCGTTACCTGATCTCCCGGTCGACCGGATCATCATCAAAGATGGCAACGCTAAGATAGAAACATTGCCCTTGCCGAAAAATCCCCAGGTCTATGACCATCTCAACGTCAGGTTGGAGCACTTTTCCTTAGCCCAGGCTTTTCCTTTTACGGTGAGTGCCTCGCTGCCCGGCGATGGCAAGGTCGAAGTCTCCGGGACCGTCGGGCCTATCAATCCGCAAGATGCCGCCTTAACCACCTTCAACACACAGGTCAAAATTCAGCACCTCAACCCTGTCGTCGCCGGATATGTTGACCCAGCGGCCGGAATCTCCATGATCGCCGACCTCGATGCGCACATTGTCTCAGACGGCATGAATGTAACCGGCGACGGCAAAGTACACGCCGAGCAACTCATCCTCCTCAAAGGAGGCAAGGCCGCCCCGTACCCTCTTGATGTCAGCTACCAGGTTGTCCACTCACTCAACAGCAACAGTGGCCAAGTCTCCGATCTCGCCTTTCAGACCGGCGCTATCGCGATTCACATCAAGGGCAACTATCAATTCGCTGCAAACGCTCCAATCTTCGACCTCAAGCTACTGGCCCAAAGTGTCCCCCTCAACGACCTGCAGGCGCTTATGTCAGCCGTCGGCGTAAAGCTCCCGAACGGTGCGACACTCAAAGGCGGAACGTTGTCGGCTAACTTTACCATCAAGGGCTCGCCGATAGACAACGTCATCGTCGGCTCCTACGAAATCAAAAATACAACGTTGGTAGGCTACGACATCGCCTCCAAGATCGCTGGTATCGCCGCTATGGGTGGCATCAAAACTGGTGATACGGCCGTCATAGATGTCTCCCGGGCCGACGTGCGCATCACCAAAGCAGGCAGTGAAAGCACGAAGATCTATTCAGTCCTGCCTGCACTTGGTGTCTCTACCGGCAGCGGCACGGTGTCACCCTCCGGACAGCTCAATTTCCACTTGATCTCTAAAGTCACGAGCACGAAAGGTCTAAATAAGGTTGGAGTAAATCTCCTCACAAAGCTGAACAGCACATCTGACGCAGCCAAGCCTTCGAATGCCAGTGGCGTCCCCATCACCATTACAGGCACAGCAGAAGAGCCCGTCATCACCGCTGATGTGAACGGCGTGATGAAAGGCAACGCCGCAACAATAAAGAAAAAAATCTCTAAACTTTTTGGCAAGAAGAAATAGTTCAAGCTCAGGAAAGCGCGTTTAGCCGACAAACCTCCCGAAACACAGAAAACTCCTCAGTTTCCAGCTTAATGAGCGCAAATTTGTTTCCGGGAACCATGGGAAGCGTACAAGATGTTTCGCGACACACTGACGAGTTCACGGACCTGGGCGCACTGCAAGCTGGCAACGCACCGCTTGGCGTTCGCAGAGCGGGGTCAGAGGCGCAGGCGGATACACGAAACGGAGAATACGTCTCCGGAAACTTCTTTTGAACCTTCGGTGTACAACCTTGGGTGGGCCGGCTTCTGACCGAAGCTGATGATCAGGAGGGCGCAGCACGGGTGGCTGTTATGAGCTACCGCATCTGGAAGGAACAGTACGGCTCTGATCCCTCGGTAGTGGGGGCCAACTACCAGCTCTTCATCCACTCGCTGAGCTGTGCTCTGGTCGCAGCAATGGTGCCTTCAGAAAGGACCGTACCGCTCACGTCCTTCACGCAATAGCTGATCGTCTTCTTGTGGATGTCTAACCCGATGAAGTGCATACTGGTCACGAGGAGCCTCCTTGGATGTCTCTGAATCAGCAAGTAATCGCTGAGTTCAGCCCTTGTACACCAAGTGCTCCTCAACTCCGCGACTTATCCATCCAAACACTTCGTCCAAGTGACGACATGGGCGTTTGTGAGGACTAATAATCCGCGCTTTGACACACCAGCGCTCGGTGAGTGCATTGGACTGTAGGTGTTGAAAACTCACTTTGCAAAAATCCTCAGAAAAAAGATCGCGTTAGGATGCCCTACAAACGATTTGTTGAGGTTGCCTAGACATTTTCTATCCCCAAATTTGTACTGGTTTTCTGAGATTTCGAGTTTTTCAACACCCACATGCGATCTCACTCATCCTTTTCCACGCGACTGTTTGTCGTTCGCTTCCTTTAGCGAAACGCACGGACGAAAATGGACACGCAGCAGAAATATTCGTCGCACGGCCAAGTGACTTGCATCCGGATTTATCTCTGAAGCGTAAAAGGAGGCAGCGTGGAAAGAGAACTACGCAATGGCAACGGGCCTTTTCTTCAATAGTTGGAAACCAGTCAGGATGGTCCAGATGGGTAGTGTGGCGACACCCATATAGGAAGCGTAAGGGAGAAGCTGATGGATAAAGGTGTTGGCAACGGAGTTTACCTCCTTGATACTCTCCATGGGCGGTTGGGGTACATAAAGCATGCTCGGATAGACAAAACAGACTCCAACAAAGCAAGCCCCAACAAGCGCTAGACCCAACCCAACAACCATGCCAAACCATCTGAGCCACACTGGAAGTGATCGGGACAAGCGCCAATTGACTACGATGAGCCATATTCCAAATATCCCTTGCGGAAGCATGTAATGGCCGTTTGACACAATCTTGCCACCGACGCCGAGCACTATCAGGAGAACGACAAAGATAACGGCCCACTTGCCTGTCGCGAATGCGGCGTTGCCAAGCCCTGGCGGAGTTTGATGGCAGAGCGCCCGCAGGCCAAATACAGCCGGGATCAACAAGAGAAATTGAAAAGCAACTCCGATGTCGTGAGCATCAAACAGCATATAAATCCGGTCGGATGGAACCCACGACGTACGTGTTGTCACGGCGGCAGTAAGCAGGCCGAACGCAGTGACACCGATAATCCCGCTAGCGATCGCTGCCCATCCTGCTTTTCGATAGATAGGGTCGACTGAAATAGAGCTGTGAGCCCCCATTCTTTCTCTATTTCCTTGGGAGATTGAGGTTTGTGCGTTCATGCGATTTCACATGTCCTTTCCACACGGCTGCTTGTCTTTCACTCCCTTTAGCGAGACGCACGAACAAAAATGGACACTCAAGCGAAAAATATTCGTCGCAGCCTCGAAGAACGGGAGAAGTGGCCGCGCGGTGGTAGCATTTCAGGCTAAGAGCAGACTGCCCATTCCGCAGAGGTCGCCGATGACCGAAGGCACCGGACACGAAATCACCGAGCTTCTGCAGGCGTGGCGCGGCGGCGACGAGCAGGCGTTGGAAAAGTTGACGCCACAGATCTACCGCGAACTGCACCAGGCTGCCCGGCGTTGCATGTGCCGTGAGCGCGACGGCCATTCCCTGCAGGCCACCGCGTTGATCAATGAACTCTACCTACGGCTCTCCGACCTGAAAGAGGTGGATTGGCAGAGTCGAGCCCACTTTTTCGCGCTGTGCGCCCGGCAGATGCGGCGGATTCTTACCGACCTTGCACGCAGTCGGCGGGCGGAGAAGCGCGGAGGCGGCGGTTATGTCCTCACGCTCGATGAGGTCCCGGAGATCTCTTCCTCATCGCATGCAGACGTGCTCGCCGTCGACGACGCGCTCAAGGCGCTCGCGCTGATCGATGAACGCAAGAGCCGGACGGTCGAGCTGCGTTTCTTTGGCGGCTTGAGCCTGGAAGAATCTGCAGAGGTCTTGCAGGTCTCGACGAAGACAGTCGCCCGCGACTGGCTGTTCGCGAAAGCCTGGTTGCTGCGCGAGATGGGTGGCAAGACCAATGAATCCTGATCGCTGGCGCAAAGTCGAGAGCGTTTTTCACGTGGCGCGAGAGGCCGGCAACGGCAAGCGCGATGAGGTACTGGCCTTGGCCTGCGCCGGCGATAAAGCATTACGACTGGAAGTCGAGTCCCTGCTCGCCGAGCACGACAAGGCGGCTGATTTTATCGAGACGCCTGCATTTGCCGCTACAGGCGGTACCGCGCGGCGATCTGCCCCTTCGTCTGCACCGAGTCCCGTCTGCGGAGTGGCCGAGGGTGTTATTGGCCACTATCGCATTCTGGAGAAGATCGGTAGCGGTGGTATGGGAGTGGTCTATAGAGCCGAAGACTTAAACCTGCGTCGGCAGGTGGCGCTAAAATTTCTTCCCGAGGAAGTCGCCGGGCATCCGAAGGCGCTTCAGCGTTTTCGAATGGAGGCGCAAGCGGCTTCGGCGCTAAACCATCCGAATATCTGCACGATCTATGAGGTCGATGAGGTTGATGGCAAAGTCTTCATTGCGATGGAACTGCTCGAAGGCCAGACGCTCAAGAAGAGGATCGCGAGCAAGCCGCTGCCGCTTGAGACGGTGATCGACTTAGGAGCGCAGATCGCAGGGGCGATCAATGCGGCGCACTCCAAGGGCATCGTGCATCGCGACATCAAGCCGGCGAATATCTTCGTGATAAAACCGCGCCGGATCAAGGTGCTGGACTTCGGGCTGGCGAAGCTTACGGGGCGCGAGCCGGGTTCTGACGAGACGGGAATGGCCGACGGGACGGAGCCCGGGATGGTGATGGGCACGGTCGGCTATATGTCCCCGGAGCAGGTGCGCGGGCGGGCCGTCGATGGACGGACGGACATCTTCGCTTTTGGCGCGATCCTGCACGAGATGCTTGCGGGACAGCGGGCTTTTGAAAGGCCGACCGCGGCGGAGACGATGGCCGCCATCCTGAACGAAGAACCTCCTCCTATCTCTGAGCTTGCGCCAAGCGCACCTCCGGCTCTAGCCCGGGTGATCCAACGTTGCCTCGAGAAGGACCCGGAGCAGCGTTTTCAGTCGGCTTCTGATTTGGCCTTTGCACTGGAGGCGTTGTCGGAATCGAGCGGCGCAAAGGTTCCTGCGATAGGACGAGGCCGGCGCTCCAGACGGACCTGGGCATGGTCGGCTGTCGCATCCGGCGCGGTGGTTGCGCTTGCCGGACAGGTCGTCATTTGGTGGCGAACACCGCCTGCGGTTCCGGTGGTGGAGTCGGTCACGCCGCTCACCGATGATGGTCAACCGAAGCCGGGTACGGGAGCAACTTTCACGGATGGGTCGCGGGTTTATTTTAATGAGGGTTTGGAGGGTAGTTGGAAGATAGTACAGGTTTCGGTCACCGGAGGTCCGACCGCCTCGATTGACAGCTCGCTCCACGATGTCGCTATCCTCGGTGTGTCGCCCAATGGTTCAGCAGCCCTCGTCGCGACCGGCAGGTTTCGGCCTTATATTCCCCCAACTGGCCTCCCATGGTTGATTCCGCTTCCGGCGGGAGAGCCGCGCCGGCTGGGGGCTCTTGAGGAGACTGGAGGCGTGGGATATTTTCCTGACGGCCAACTGGTTTTCGGTCAGAATTGGGATTTATTTGTCGCCGACGCAGATGGCGCGAATCCGCGCAAGCTTGCTTCCGTGGGAAATGCTGCTTTTTCCCCAAGTGTTTCACCCGACGGGCGGCGAATAGTCTTCACGGAATACTTGTCCGCTAGTCGTTCCCTGGTCGAAGTTGGGTCAGATGGCAAGAGGATGCGCATTGTCGACAATACTCCTGTTGCGGGTCGCGGGGTTTGGTCCGCCGACGGCAAGTACCTCCTCAATCAGGATGTCAGCGGCGACCACAGACGCGATATTTGGGCGATCCCGATGGAAAAGACCCTCTTTCGCCGATCAATCAGGCCAATCCAGCTCACGGCGGGGCCGCTCTCCTATTCAGGGGTGTCTGTGAGTCGGGATGGGAAGCAGATCTTCGCGATCGGAACGATGGATCGCGGCGAGTTGGTTTGCTACGAAATGAAATCTCATCAGTTCCTGCCATTTCTCTACGGGATTTCTGCGATATTCCCGACCTTCTCCCGGGATGGGCGATGGGTGGCTTACGATTCCTACCCCGACAGAAGTCTGTGGCGCAGCCGCAGCGACGGGAGCGAAAAGATGCGGCTGACCTACCCTCCGATGGTAGTCGATAACCCGATCATCTCTCCGGATGGAACCAAAGTAGCGTTCACGTCTGCAGCCCCAAACGAGCTCATGGTGGTCGACATGAATGGGCTGCTTCCGCCTAAAACGGTCGCGAAAGGGGATGACGATAATTGGGCGCAAGCGAGAAACTGGTCCCCGGATGGAAATCTTTTGCTGATCTATATCAAGGGGGAGTTAGCGATTTACAACATGCGGACGGGAAAGGCGTCAGTTGTTCCCGCGTCCAAAGATACACTCGGCTATTGGATCGACCAGAACAGTATCCTGGGCCTCCGGGAAGAAGATAATGCGAAGTTTCTGACCTTTGACCTCAGGACACTGAAATGGGCGGATCTAGCCACAGTGGCCACGAACGGTATCTGGGAGGTCTCGCCGGACGGCAAGTATGTCTACTACGAGACCGGAGGCGAAGATCCAAAGGCCTGGAGGCTACGGCTCGCCGATCGCCAGATCGAGATGATCACCAGCCTGAAGGAGCCCAGCCGGGCGCGAGATCTGGGATGGGTCGGCAGCATCGACATTGCACCGGATGGATCGCCGATATTCACCCGGAACATCGGGACCCAGGAAGTCTATGCGCTGAATGTCCGTTGGCCGAAGTGACTCGTAAATGGGAGCTGGCGATGTCGAAAGCGTTCAAAACTTAGAACGGGATCGTTCGATCCCGTTCTCTACAACCAGCGATTACTCCTCGCCAGCTGCGTTGTGAACTCGAACTGTACCGGCACGATATCGGTGCCCAATGGACCGTCCTTTGATATCTTTATTGCTCCGGACTGAGAAAGTATCTCCAGCGTCGCTACGGCCCCGGCCGGCGACGAGTGTGATTCACAGGGTCTCGAAGAAGTAGAACAATAACGGCACGTAGCCGCGGGGACAAGCGGTCTAATCGGCAGACTACCTTTGTTTTGTTGAAGGAATGACTTTCGCGCCGGCGCTTTTCCCGGGCGATTATGCAGGCAGCCTAGCGGAGCCTCGAAATTGATGACCCCTGTCGCCAAGTTGCTGAATAACGGGGCAACCTCAGCCGTCAGCGAATCTAATTTGCCGCAACGTGGCATCAGCATATCGCGTTACATATGACGCAGCAACAATCTCCGCTTTCATCTGGGAATAACCGGAGTTTTCGCAAACTGACCTTGTGCTTTCACGAGATACTGTAACCAAGGTCTGTTTCAGCCGATGCTGCGATCGTTTCTCCACTCCAGGACGCCATGAACAACAGCCGGGAATTCTTGGACGCTACACCGAATGAAGCGCCCGTTCGAGGGTTCGTGCACCGGCCGACCGGTTCGGGCGGCGACTGCCTTGTACTAACGCACGGTGCGGGAGCGAACTGCGGATTTCAGCTTCTCGTAGCACTGGCGGTTGCGTTTTGCAACTCGGGGCTAACAGTCCTTCGTTGCGATCTTCCCTTCCGCCAGATGCGACCACATGGGCCGCCACCGCGCGGCAGTGCTGAGCGCGATCAACAAGGACTTCGAGCGGCAGTTGGATCCCTGCGCCGAGAAACTTCGGGCCGAATGTTCCTCGGCGGTCATTCGTACGGAGGGAGGCAAGCGTCGATGCTCTGCGCGACCGAACCCGGTCTCGTCGACGGACTTCTATTGCTCTCATATCCGCTTCACCCACCACAACGACCGAATGAGTTACGAACGGAGCACTTCCCACGCCTCCGAACTCCGGCGATGTTCGTCCACGGCACGCGGGATGGGTTCGGCTCTATCGATGAGGTGGTGGCGGTGCTGAAGCTCATTCGGGCAAGGACCGTACTGCTTCCAGTTCCTGGCGCAGGGCACGAACTCGTGACGAAGCGGAATCACGAGGAGGTGCCCAAGCTAGTCGTCGAGGCATTCCAATTATTCGCTTCCGGTTCTATCTCGGTCACCGAGCCTAAACAAGCGCCATGAGAGCTTTTCTGAGACATTTCCCAAACGAGGACTTCTAGGGCGCTCAGTCGGTGCAAAAAGCGATTTCGCACTCCCTGAAGCACGGTCCGTCCCCAGAAATTGACCTTAGTGCTACTCGAAGAGGGAGATGGCGACTCGGAAATCGTCGGCCAGGCGCCGGTATAGCTCCTGTACGGTGCGGAGCGCCAAAAGTTGGTCTGTAGCGGCTCCGAGGCGATCATTTTTTCGATGGCCTCAATGTCGATCACGGATCTTCGATGGAACGGCAGATTCTGGAGCTTGCTGAATAGCGGCTTCCCGCTTTTCGGGCATGTAGCTAGAGCCTGACGAAACGAGTCTGGTAGATTAGTTAAAGATTCTGGGGTGCCCGCAAGGGCGTAACAGGGAAGCCGGTGTGAATCCGGCATGGTCCCGCCACTGTGTTCAGGAGACGGACTCTTCGTAAGCCACTCGATCATACCGAGGAAGGCGAAGATTCTAGAGCGTTGAGAATAAGCGCTCAGCCTGTCAATCAGGAGACCTACCTCAGATATAGCTTGATTCTTCTCCGCGTGGAAACGGGAAGCAATCGCTCAAAGGTCTTTGAGCTTTGCGCCTCTTTTCCCGCTGTTGGTGAGGTGCACTTGTTCAGCCCGATGTCGATCTCCCCCGCTATCGCTCGAAGAGCAGGCGCTCCATGAGAGTAGGACCACACTTCTGTCCAGGCGTCCTTCATGCAGTCCAGGCAAAGGACGGTCTGCTCATTCGAATCAGGGTGCCGGGAGGTTTGATCGAAGCAAATCAACTGAGGACAATCGCTGATCTGTCCAGTGGCTTTGCCGACGGCACCATTGAAATTACCTCGCGGGCAAACCTTCAGCTGCGCGGAATTCGGACCGAAGACCTCGGCCAGATCGTTGACGGCATTTCTTCTGCCGGGCTCCTGCCCTCTCAGCATCATGATCGCGTCCGCAATATCGTCACCAGTCCCATCGCCGGGATCGACCCCGGGGAACTCATCGATCCGCGACCGCTCATCCGTCAGTTCGATCAGCGTTTGCAGGCCGACACAGCCTTTGTAAACCTCCACCCCAAGTTCAGCTTCGCGATTCACGGCGGACCCAAACGGTTCAGCCGCGATATCGACGATGTCTCTCTCGATGCAGTGAATCTTGGTGCCGCACCCTATCTTCGCATTTCCCTCGGTGGAGTCTCTCCGAGCTTCGTAGTGAAGCCAGGTGACGCCGTCGACTGCATGTTGTCAACAACAAGGATGTGTATCGAACTGGCGAAGGAGTCGAGCCTGCCCGTTCGCGTGAAAGCGGTCATGTCGATCCCCGGAGCGATGGACCGTGTCCTCGATGTCCTCTCGCACATGTTGCAGCCGTCGCCTCTTTCACTGCCCGCTAGCACAGTCAACGAACCCCTTATGGGCATCTATACCACGACTCAAGATGGCCGAGTGAGCATCATCCCATCCGTCCCACTCGGTCGGCTCAACCCGGAACAGGCACGCTATTTTGCCGACGCGTCGAACGAGTGGGCGGGTGATCTTCGACTTGCTCCGTGGCGCGGTGTTGTCCTTGGTTCTATTCCGAAGAGCGCGGCAGACAATATCGTTGCCCAGCTTCGCGCCATAGGATTGTCCTGTGAAGGACGAGACGGATTTCAAGGAATTGCAGCTTGCGCCGGAATCACTGGGTGCGATGCGTCGCTGGCCGATGTGCGGGACGACGCAGCTTCGCTCGCGCAGCGCCTTTTAGGCCACGGTGTGCCTTCCGGATGGACGGTGAACCTATCCGGATGCGACAAGCAATGCGCACGTCGGCACGGCGCGACCGCCGAACTTGTCGCCGGCCCGTTGGGCTACACCCTCAGTGTCAAGGGACGTCGTGTGGCGTCCGACTGTTCGCGTGAATTCGCGCTCGATGCGGTCGCCGCACTGCACGAAAATTTGTTGTCCGAGGTTGCTGCCCGATGAACTACGTCAAGGATGGCGCGGCTATTTATCACGAGTCTTTTTCCATCATCAGAAGAGAGGCCGATCTATCTGCTTTTCAGACCGATCTCGCTCGCGTCGTCGTCCGCATGATCCATGCGTGCGGCATGACGGACCTGCCGCAGGATGTCCAGGCGTCACCGGATGCAGCCTCGACGGGCGTCAATGCGTTACTCGCGGGTGCGCCACTGTTTTGCGATGCGACGATGGTGGCAAATGGAATTACGCGTTCCAGGCTCCCACGGAATAACGAGGTCATCTGCACGTTGAGCGATGCGCGAACTACTGAACTTGCGGCGAACCTACAAACCACCCGAAGTGCCGCCGCTGTCGAATTATGGCGAGAGAAACTCGCCGGCTCCGTCGTTGTCATCGGCAACGCTCCCACCGCGCTCTTCCATCTACTCGACATACTCGACGATGGAGCGCCGCGGCCAGCACTGATCGTTGGCATACCTGTCGGATTCGTAGGAGCGGCCGAATCCAAAGCAGCACTTGCCGCCAATCCGTTTGGAATTCCCTTCCTCACCGTTCGAGGACGGCGCGGCGGCAGCGCCATTGCGGCGGCAGCCGTCAATGCGCTCGCGAGTGAGAAGGAATGAGCGCAGACGCACGAAGCGGACGTCTCTTCGGAGTCGGTGTCGGTCCCGGCGATCCGGAATTGATTACGGTCAAAGCGCAGCGTGTGCTCAGGCAGGCGCAGGTCATTGCCTATCCGTGCGCCAGACATGGACAGAGCAACGCTCGTTCGATCGTTTGCTCAGAACTGATTCATGGCCAGACCGAGCTTCCGATGATGTACCCAGTTACGACAGAGCAGACTGACCATCCCGGAGGATACGAGGTGGCGCTGTCGCAGTTCTATGACGAGATGGCCGAACAGATCGCGGGCCACCTTGCAAACGGGCGAGATGTGGCCATCCTGTGCGAGGGCGACCCGTTCTTTTATGGGTCGTATATGTACCTTCATGACCGTCTCGCTCATCGCTTTTCGACGCAGGTAATTCCTGGAGTTGCCTCGATTATGGGCGCAGCTGCACAGCTTGGGACGCCGCTCGTCCGCAGGGACGCCGAGTTCACGGTGCTGCCCGGAACTCTCTCGGAAGACATATTGATCGCAAAGCTAAGCCAGCAGAATGCCTTTGCCATCATGAAGCTCGGCCGAAACTTCGCCAAGGTAAAGCGGGCCATCGATACCGCCGGCCTCGCGGACAAAGCACTCTTCATCGAACGAGCGACGATGGCTGCCGAACGCATCATCCCGCTCCGCGAGGTCGATCCGCTCCATGTCCCCTACTTCTCGCTCATCCTGATTCCCGATGCAAGTCAGGCCAAGCGGGACGAAACCATTCGGAGTGCCGGTTGGATCTCCGTCGTTGGCCTAGGCCCGGGTGCTGTTGGCTGGATCACGCCCGAAGCTCAGCAGGCGCTTACGGAGGCGACAGACCTCGTCGGTTATCACACGTATCTCGATCGAGTCCCTGTGAGATCCGGTCAGCGCCGCTTCGGCTCCGACAACAAGGTTGAGGCGGACCGCGCACGGCACGCTCTTTCGCTTGCTGAAACAGGCCGTCGCGTTTGCGTCGTCTCCTCGGGCGATCCGGGCATCTTTGCCATGGCTTCCGCTGTTCTGGAATGCGTGGACCAGGGGCCGCCAGTCTGGCGCTCGCTTGATATTCGCATCCTTCCCGGATTGTCGGCGATGCAGGCAGCAGCTTCAAGAGTGGGCGCTCCTCTAGGGCACGACTTCTGTGTCATCTCGCTCTCCGACCGACTCAAACCCTGGGAGATCGTGGCGAAGAGGCTGGAAGCGGCAGGTGCCGCCGACTTCGCGATCGCAATCTACAACCCGATCTCATCGCAACGGCTATGGCAACTCGCCGAGGCGCGGACGATCATCGCCAAACACAGAGGCCCTGAGACACCTGTTGTCCTTGCACGCAGCGTCGGCAGGTCAGACGAACGAATTACTATCACCGATCTCGAACACTTCGATCCTTCGCTCGCCGATATGCAAACAATCGTTCTCATTGGTTCCTCAACAACCCGGGCGATTGCATTGTCGAACGCCAGGAAGCTCATCTACACTTCTCGGATCTACGGTGACAGGAGTTCTGGCGCATGAGTGCCGCTGAACGTTGGTTGTCGATCGTAGGCATCGGCGAAGATGGTTGGGATGGACTGAACAGTGAGGCCAAACGAGCAGTCGAGTTCGCTGAGTTGGTCTACGGAGGAGCCCGCCACCTTGCCCTCCTACCAACTGCCGGTTCGTCTGCAACCCGTATCCCTTGGCCTTCTCCGATGACCCCGGCCGTGCAGCAAATCCTCACGGAGTATCGCGGAAAGAAGAGAGTGACCGTGCTCGCCAGTGGCGATCCGATGCTCCACGGTGTGGGAGTACCTCTTACCCGCGACCTTGTTGCAACCGAGTTTCGCGTTATTCCGCAGGTCTCCGCTTTCTCTCTTGCCTGTGCGCGGCTTGGCTGGCCGATGGCAGAGACGCCCCTGATTACGCTGGTCAACCGACCGATAGAGCAGTTGCTCCGTCATCTCTGTCCTGATCAACGGCTTGTCATCTTCTCCGAAGACGGCAGCACGCCGGCGACCGTTGCGCGGCTCCTGACGGAGTCTGGATACGGATCAAGCAAGATTGATGTCTTCGAAAATCTGGGTGGTTCCTCAGAGCGCAACATCAGGGATCTAGCGGCATGCTGGCTGAACAAGCAGTGCGGCAAGCTGAATCTAATGGCGGTCCTATGCGTTCCCGACACGGCGGCCAGGCCGTTGTCTCTGGCTCCGGGTTTACCGGACGATACCTTTGATACAGATGGGCAGTTGACCAAGCGTGAGGTTCGTGCGGTGACGCTGTCTCGGCTCGCCCCGCTACCAAACCAAACCCTCTGGGATGTCGGAGCCGGCACCGGATCGATCGGTATCGAGTGGATGCGTGTTCATCCCTCGTGCTCCTGCATCGCTTTCGAAGCGCGAGAGGAGCGGGCAGTTCGAATCCGGGAGAATGCCGCGCGGCTCGGGGTACCAACGTTGAGGGTCATTCAAGGGACTGCGCCCGACGCCTTTGCAGGCCTGCGGCCGCCGGATGCGATCTTCATCGGAGGAGGCGTCGCCAACGACGACCTCTTCGACGCTTGCTGGGCAAAGCTTTCACCCGCTGGTCGTCTAGTTGCAAACGCAGTCACGCTGCAGAGCGAAGCGAGCCTTGTCGCACGACATACACTGTATGGAGGCGATCTGATGCGGATGACGGTTTCCCGAGCCGACCTGATCGGCAGCTTATATGGATGGCGACAGATGATGCCGATTACTCAGTGGACGGTGATCAAGCCGTGACCGATATGATCCAGCATGAGCGTCTGTCCATCGGATTCGGCAGCTCCTCCCGCGCCTGCAGCGACGATGTCATCCGATTGATCGAAGTATCCGTCGATCAGATACCTTCCGGCACCATGCTCGCGACGCTCGACCGTCGCGCTTCAATAGGCGAGATCGTAGCCTCGCTACTGGGGCTTCGTCTTGTGCTCATCCCGGCAAGCATCCTTGCAAGCGTCGCGGAAGTCACCACACACTCGCCATTGGCTCTCTCTAAAACACGAACCGCCAATGTTGCGGAAGCATCCGCGCTGGCCTCGCTTGGCCCTTCTGCGCGCCTCATAGTACCGCAAACGAAAGGGCGCTTTTGCACCTGTGCCATCGCGGCGCTTCCCATAACGGTGCGTCCATGATCGTCCACTTCATTGGCGCCGGTCCAGGCGCCGCCGATCTCCTTACTCTGCGGGGCCGGGATCACATCCACAACTCACCGGTTTGCCTCTATGCCGGATCGCTTGTGCCCAAGGAAATACTTGCCCATGCACCACTCGGCGCTCGCATCGTCAATACGGCCGAGATGAATCTTGATGAGATCATTGCGGAGATTGCCGATGCGCACGCCAAAAGCCTCGACGTTGCTCGCATCCACTCCGGCGATCTCTCGATCTGGAGCACCATGGCAGAACAGATTCGTCGCCTAAACGTGCTTGGTATTCCTTACGATGTCACTCCGGGTGTTCCTGCATTTTCCGCCGCCGCCGCCGCTCTCAACCAGGAGCTCACGCTGCCGAACGTAGCTCAGACCCTAATCCTCACTCGCACCTCGACAAGATCCACACCGATGCCAGCAGGAGAAGACCTCGCAACCCTGGGCCACACCGGTGCGACGCTCGCCATTCACCTCTCCATCATGAACCTCGACCAGGTATCGTCCCAGTTGTTACCCCTCTACGGCGAAGACTGTCCCGTCATCGTCGTCTTCAGGGCCAGTTGGCCCGACCAGCGCATCTTGCGCGGCACTCTGTCGACCATTCAAGGGATTGTCAAGGCATCCGGTATCAATCGCAATGCCCTCATTCTGGTTGGGCGGTCTCTCGACCAGTCGCCCTTCGGCGAAAGCTACCTCTACTCCACGGCAAGGGATCGCACGGATACTTCCGAGCAATAGCGCTATGGACGCAGACAAGGTCATCGAGATGCAATCCGTTACAACCCCAACTCGAACTCACGTGCCACGAGTTCTCATTCTGGGTGGAACAAGCGAGGCATCGGAGCTTGCCACGCACTTGGCTGCCAGATCCGATGTGACCGTGATCTCATCCCTCGCCGGCCGAGTGAGCCAGCCCAAGCTACCCGCCGGGATTGTTAGAGTTGGAGGCTTCGGCGGGGTTGCCGGATTGATGTCTTATTTGGTCGGTGAAAATATCGGAGTGGTCATCGATGCGACCCATCCCTTCGCCTCGAAGATAAGTGGCAACGCCGAGTTGGCCTGCAATACCTTAAGCCTTCCGCTTATCGCGTTGGAACGCCCACCGTGGGAGCCAAACGAGCACGATTGCTGGTGCACGGTACCCGATGCACAAGCCGCTGCGTCAATGGTCAATCATCAGCGCAACCGTGTATTTCTCTCCATTGGACGGCAGGAGCTTGGCGCATTTTCCAACTGCGAAGACGCATGGTTTCTGGTGCGCGCCATCGATGCCCCCAGCGAAACGTTGCCCGCCAACTCAAAACTGATTCTGAAGCGTGGCCCGTTTCATCTCAACGATGAACTGCAGATGCTTCGCTCTGAGTTCATCAGCCTTATCGTGTCCAAAAATAGCGGTGGCACAGCAACCTATTCAAAGATCGAGGCGGCGAGAGCCCTCCAGATTCCAGTCGTCATGATCGATCGCCCACGGAAACACAACGTCCCGACTGTACCGCAATCGGATGACGTGCTTCAAAAACTTGCACAACTACTGTGAATGTCCCGACTGCGATGTTGTCTCCCGCGGAGTAATGGTTACTATGAGAAAGCTCTATCTAATCGGCATTGGTGCCGGCAATCACGAATACATCACGGTGCAGGCGATCAAAGCACTAAACCTCGTAGACGTATTCTTTTTCATGGACAAGGGCGAAACGAAGCAGGACCTCGTCAACCTCAGAAAACAGATATGTGAACGATATATCGAGAACAGGTCATATCGTGTGGTCGAAGCAGATGATCCTGTTCGTGACCCGACCATATCGGATTACACGACTCGCGTTGAACTCTGGCATCGACAAAGAGCCTTGATCTATGAAGAGATGATCGCACGGCAACTGGAAGAGGATCAGTGCGGCGCTTTCCTCGTCTGGGGTGACCCATCACTCTACGACAGCACCCTTAGAGTGATCGAACACATCATGGCCCGCGGAAGACTTTGTTTTGAGTTCGAAATCATCCCAGGCATCACCAGTCTTCAGGCGTTGGCCGCCCGCCACAAGATCTCTCTAAATGGGATAGGTGAATCAATCGTCATTACGACAGGCCGCCAACTCGCTGCCGGCCTGGGTGGCACTGCGGAGAGAACAATCGTGATGCTGGATGGGCAATGCTCCTTCAACACTTTGCTCGACGAAGAGCTTGATATTTTCTGGGGTGCCTATCTGGGAATGGAGCAAGAGGTTCTCCTGTCGGGAAAAATCGCTGAAGTGGCAAGCAGGATTGTAGAAGTTCGGAATGAACAGAGACAGAATAATGGTTGGATAATGGACACCTATCTCCTAGCGAAACCAAAAGCGGTTGCTCAAGCTGGATTACCTCGCACCGGCACTTCCTGCGATCACAACGATTTGTAACGGCAGGAGACTTAGAGCAGTCGGGAACGACCTTCCGTCGGTAATTCGTTTTTCTTTTGCTCCAAGAGGCAAACAGCTGTGATGGCGAACAGGAGAGCTGCCAGGCGTCTTCACGCGAGGCAAGTCAGCAACATATCGCGATATTCGTCCTAAGACGCGGAAACGTGCGAAGGCCAAGCGTTCTCCGTATCCTTCGGCTGCTCTTGACTTTGATGGGCTACCAGGGAATTCGTCCCGTGCCCTCATCCTATTTTCGAATCACGTGGCGCAAAATCTCCAACGCATTCAGAGAACACTGCGAGCCAAGAAATTCCAGGATTTCGGAGTTCTGGGCGGTTAACGGGCAACCCGCACCTTACCCGTCGTTGGCCGTTCGGGCGCGTAACGGAAGGGTTGCCGACCTCCATGATAAGTCTTTGTCAAGTGGGGCAAAGATGTCCGTTCGCGCTTTGGGGAGCGCGTGCTTTTATCTTGCAGCATCATCAGCTCGCGATTGGGCCTCTCGGCGGGGTTCCTGCGTGGCGCAGAACCAGACATCCATTCACTGTATCGGGTCCTTGGACCTTCACAGAAGATTGAGTAAGTGTTTCCTGCCAGTCCCGAAACAATCCGTGTGAGGCCTCGGGAGGTTGAACTCCGTCGCCCAGTCGGCAACTGCGGGACCTGGCAGGTCGCGCGTGATGATCTGCTGCTTCGTAGCGGCGTTAGGCCGCTGCTCTTGGTTCTCCTGCCACTACGAACTCTCGACCGCTGCGGTCGACCGCAAGCAGATAGGCTACAAGCTTCCGTGCCACCGCGAGGGTGGCACGGTTGGCATGGCCCTTCTGCTTTTCCGCCTCATAGACCAGAGCCAGGTCGGGGCTCAGCCGCGGTCCAAGCTTGGCCGCTTCGACGAGCACCGATTGCAGGTGCTTGTTCCTCTGCTTAGAGATCGGCATGCGCTTGACCACCTCGGCTGAACTTCGTTCCGCGGCGCAAAGACCGCAGTAGCTGATGGCCTGCTTCACCGAACCGAAGCGAGCCACATCATCGATCTCGAGAACCCAGGTCAGCGCCGTGATGGGGCCGACGGCAGGGATCGTCATGAGACGTTCGACGCGGTCGGACAGCAGCGGATCGCGGGCCAGTGAGCGTACCAGTGCGCCTTCGGTCTTGCCGAGCCGCACGATGGTCTCACGGCAGATCGTCAGCAGCGGTCGCAGGCCCTCACGGATGTCCGGGTTCGTCGTCATCAACTCCTTGAAGTAGCCCACCTTGTGGAGCTTCTGCTTGTTGTAGACCACGCCGGACTCCATCAGCATATGCGAGATCTTGTTCCGCAACTGCACGTTCTGCCGTACCAGAAGCTTGCGGTAGCGAAGCGTCCTGCGTCGTTCGCGAATCTCCGTCGAAGCCATGTAACACTCCGGGAGGAAGTTGCACCGCAGGCAATCGGCAATCTTGCTCGCATCGATGCGATCGGTCTTCTTCTTAGATGCGGCGATCGCTCGCAGCATGAGCGGGTGTGCAACCTTCACCGCGGCTGCATGAGGGAGCAAATGATCATAGATCCAGCCCGTGAACATGGTTGCTTCCATGGCCACCGTCCACGGTTGATGCAGCGTTCGTATCCAGTCATCCAGGCTCTGCCGGGTGGATGGAATCGTACCCTCTGCCAGCACCGCACCGGCAGCGTCCTTCACGCAATAACTGATCGTCTTCTTGTGGATGTCTAAACCGATGAAGTTCATACTGGTCATGAGGAGCCTCCTTGGATGTCTCTGAATCAGCGGGTAACCGCCGAGTTCAGCACTTGTACACCAAGTGCTCCTCCTACCGCTGACTTATCCATCCAAACAATCCTGGAGTCAAGTGACGAGAAGCGCGTTTCCGAGGACTGAACCGAAGATTGGATCCTAACCCAGGTTTCATGAACCCCTGTTATCGTCAACTCACCCGGCGTTCACCATAGCGGCGGTAAAGAGTCATCGATCCGGCTGTTAACTGACAAGAGCACACAACCCGACAGGAGAACGACTCATGAGCAGCATCACAGTGAAGGACGGTACAGAGATCTACTACAAGGATTGGGGAACAGGTCAGCCGATCGTGTTCCACCACGGCTGGCCGCTGAGCGCAGACGATTGGGACAACCAGATGCTGTTCTTCCTGCTGCGCGGATACCGAGTTATCGCGCATGACCGCCGCGGCCATGGACGGTCGACCCAGACCGATCTCGGCAACGACATGGACACCTATGCAGCCGATAGCGCCGCACTGGTGGAGCATCTCGACCTCAAAAACGCCATTCACATCGGCCATTCGACCGGCGGCGGCGAAGTGGCCCGCTATGTCGCCCAGTACGGAGGCAACGGCCGCGTCGCCAAGGCGGTGCTCATCAGCTCCATCACTCCGGTGATGATCAAGTCGGAATCGAATCCGGGCGGCCTGCCAATCGAGTTCTTCGACGGCTTTCGCGCTGGCATGGCCAACCGCGCGCAGTTCTACCGCGATGTCCCCGAAGGCCCCTTCTACGGCTTCAACCGTCCCGGCGCGAAGGTTTCGCAAGGAGTGATCGATAACTGGTGGCGCCAGGGAATGATGGGTGGGACCAAGGCTCAATATGACTGCATCAAGGCCCTGTCGGAAACCGACCTCACCGAAGACCTCAAAAAGATCACCGTTCCGGTGCTGGTGATGCATAGCGAGGACGACCAGATCGTGCCGTTCGCCGACGCAGGTCCGCTGGCTGCCAAGCTCTTGAAGAACGGCACACTGAAGGTCTACCAGGGCCTGCCGCATGGGATGCCGACCACGCATGCAGACCAGATCAATGCTGATCTTCTCGAATTCATAAAGTCATAAGCGCAAGTTGCTCGGCGAGTCAGAGGCATCTATTCCTTTGGTTCGCCGAGTACCTAGCCGACATTAGACCTTGTCGGCATAACAGCAAGACCAACGGCCCGGTATTGGTCAGTTGCGCCCTGCATCTGCAAGGACTAGCGAAGGTCTTGGGCTGGTCGATGATAATCGCACAGAAGCTATTGAAGCGCTACCAAGACGTGTAGCGTTTCTTGTCAGGTCAAGCAAATCGGAACCACAGGGAGATTGCTATGTCTTCGGTCGTAAAAAACATCGTTCTTGTTCACGGCGCGTTCGCGGATGGCTCTAGTTGGTCGAAGGTCATTCCGTTGTTGCAAGAACTGGGCTACAAAGCAGTCGCAGTACAGAACCCAATGACTTCGATGGCTGACGAAGTGGCTTTCACGAAAAGAATCATCGCGCTACAGGATGGTCCTGTGATTCTCGTAGGCCACTCCTGGGGCGGTGCTGTGATTACCCAGGCGGGCGACGACTCCAAGGTCGCAGCTCTTGTGTATGTAACGGCCTATGCGCCTGAAGTGGGGCAATCCGCAAACGATGCAAGCAGCCCGTTCGGATGGACAGAAGGACAGAAGCAGATTCGTGTAGACGGAGAAAAGTTCGCAACAGTTACTGCCGAAGGCATGCTGGAATACATTGCAGAAGGACTCCCCATTAAAGAGCGGGAACTTGCGCTTGCGGTGCAGGGCCAGAGCTACGGTCCGATGTTCGACGAAAAGCTGACGGTTGCCGCCTGGAAGTCCAAGCCCACGTGGGCTGTCATTTCCACGAAGGATCAAATGCTCCCTCCAGCAATGGAAGAATCGGCCGCGAAGAAAATGGGCGCGGTAACGACGATTCTCTCAACATGCCACATGTCCATCCTCGAAGAGCCAGCAAAGGTCACAGCGGTGATCCACGACGCTGCGAAGAACGCATTAAACAACCAATAAGCGTCGTGTCCTCCTCAACAGGACCGACAACCCAACTTCGCGTTGTTCCTCCCGGATGACGGGCAATCCGCACCTTACTGCCTGTTGCTCTGACCGGAGTCGCCATGCTGTCTCGGACAGCTGGATTTGGCAATCGAGACCGCTTCGAATTAAATGGCAGGATCGGATTGCAACGGGCGGCAGGATTTCATCGACCGTGGCAGGATAATATTGCATCGGGGATGCCACCAACACATGCGCGCTTAGCTGGATCGCACCATCATTCCGGACGCCTGCAATCCACCGACACTGAGTGAATTGTTGATCAGAATAGAATCTACCTTCAGGTGGATCGATGCACGCTGTTCTAGTTCATACTAGGTCGTGGTCGTCTGTGTATGGCAACCATGCTCCTCAAAAATCCAGCTCGCAGATCCACGATTTCGAGTGGCACTCACGCCTGTCGTGCATCAGAACCGATATCCCGGCTTAAGTTCACAGCCATAGACTGTTGTCTTCTCTTTTTCCGTATCAGTTCGGACAGTACAGATGGCCCAGCTCAAATTGAGGGCGGGGCCCAGCGGGAATACCATGGGAGAGCCGTCGATCTCGGCCTCAAGACTGACGCCCTCCTGAGTGGGGGGCAGCGTAAAGTTCAGCGTTCGGCCAAAAATCACCGGGTACAACTGCCGGACATTGGAGTTGATTGCCGAGTGATAGACCTCAGCCTCCATCAGGAAGGTAGTCGGATCGGACCAGTCCAGAACCGAAACAGTGATGTTGCGTCCGCCATGAATAAACCCGCTTGAATCGATCCGTGTAAACGGACAAGGCCCCGCGATGCAGGAGGCTCTTACATTGCTGAACGCGTTGTCCGCTCCAGCATCCAGCGATTCAGAAGCAGAAGCAGCCTTCCACTTCCCATCTGGTGAACACGGAGCCTCATGATTGCAGGGCACGTTTCCGGTATTCACTACCTGAAAGATCTTGACTGCACTACCCACATTGGTTTCAGTCCGGGAATTGAGCGTATATCTGACCCGGATATTGGTCACCACCACCTCTGGATGGCTGGGTCCAACTACGCCCTTCGGAGGGATCGGAATCATTGCCGCGACATAGAGCGCGTTCCGAGTCTCTAATCTTCCTGTTTGCACCTCCAAATCAAGTGGCTCATAAGACGGATGCCGGAAGCTGACGGTAATAGGCCTCCCGGACAACACTCCTTTTTGCAGGACCAGCTTGAAATATCCCGAGGCTTCGGACCGGGTCGTGGCGCTCGTCACACCATCCGATGCTGTGATCACAACATCCGCGATCGGCACCTGCTTCTTCGTGTCGGCATCGCGCTGGATCACTGCTCCTTCAATCGGCATCGATTGCCGCACTTTGATCAATCTCAGCCGGTTCGAGCGCAGGAACAACCCAAGCACCACGGCCGCCGCTACTGCGATGATCGTCCACACCACTCTCTTTGCCGTCATTCAGCACCGATAATACTTGGACGCGTAACCCGGAGCACATGCTGCCCGGGGGAACTGCTCTTACAGAGCATTAGTGCATCTATTATTCAATACATGTGTCGTCTGAATCAGTTTCCTGAACGAATACGGATGGCTTGAATGAGCGCGGATAAAAGTTCAGATGACATCGAGAGTCTCACTTCCCGGCGCCGCCTGCTGCGCCAGATGGCTGGTATCTCACTCGCTCTGCCGTTCGCTCAATGGAAGACGCTTCCTGTTTGGGCACAAGCAACCGCGCAACGAGCTGACAGACGGGGTAAGGAACCAGCATCTCTCCCTCCCCCAACCGCCCTTTCGCCTGAGGATGATAAGTTTCTGGACGATCTTGAACGCAGCAGCTTTCTCTTCTTCTGGGAGCAAGCCAATCCACAGACCGGATTGATCAAGGACCGCTGCAACGTCCACATAAACGACACCGGCATCGTTGCAAGCATCGCATCTACGGGTTTCGGCCTAAGCGCAATCTGCATTGCAGAGAAACGCGGCTACATCTCACACCAGGACGCGCGCCTTCGCGTCATCGCGACACTCGTATTTCTTTGGAGGAAGCTGCCGACGCATCGCGGATTCTTCTATCACTTCGCCAACATCAATACCGGCGAAAGAATTTGGGACTCCGAAGTCTCGTCGGTCGACACGGCATTATTACTCTGCGGCATCCTTACCTGCCGCCAGCACTTTCAGGATCGCGACATCGTCGACCTGGCACACGCAATCTTCGACCGCGTGGACTGGACCTGGCTCTCAGAAGACACCACGCTTCTGCCCCACGGCTGGACGCCAGAACTCGGCTTCATCCCGTACAAGTGGGACTACTACAGCGAACTAATGATGATCTATCTGCTCGGAATGGGCTCTTCCTCTCACCCATTGCGGCCCGAGGCGTGGTTGGCTTGGAAACGAACCGCCTTCGAATATGACGGCCTGCGCTACATCGGCTCCTTCGCCCCGCTCTTCGTGCATCAGTACTCGCAGGCCTGGTTCGACTTCCGGGGTAAGCGTGACAAGTACGCAGATTATTTTCAGAACTCGACCACCGCCACCGAAGTTCACCGACGCTTCTGCGTCGAATTAAGCAAAAGCTTTCCCGACTACAGCGACGACCTCTGGGGCATCAGCGCCTCCGACTCCGACAAAGGCTATGTCATCTGGGGAGGCCCACCGGCCATGGGCCCAATCGATGGAACTGTGGTTCCCGCGGCCCCCGGAGGCTCGCTTCCGTTTCTGCCCGAGGCCACCCTACGTGTCCTCAAAAACATCCGAGCCCATTACCCTCAGGCGTGGAGCCGCTACGGCTTCGTCGATGCCTTCAATCCATTGAAGAAATGGTATGACACTGACATCGTCGGCATCGATACCGGCATCACCATGCTCATGGCCGAAAATGCGCGGACTGCATTCGTCTGGGAGACCTTCATGAAGAACCCCGAGGCGCAACGCGGAATGACCAATGCAGGCTTCAAAAGCTATAACCCGACCTAAATGAATTGTTACGGTCACTCCCGAGTGACGGCAATCGGGCATGTAGAGGTTCGCGCTGGATAACTTCTTGTTTGCCGACCACACACCCCGAACCCAGAAGAAGCAACCAATATCGGGCTTCAATGAGTGCTAACCCTTATTATCGGCACCCGAGAGCAAACTTCGAGACAACTTGTCGCTCACCTAGTATCTGGAAGCTTGGCCCCTGTCAAGGCCGTGGATTAGGGCTTAACGCCATTCAGGAGGTCACACCTACCGGAGAGACTTGTGCGGTCTCGCCTTTGGGCAAGACTTGACCGCACAATCGCCGGACCCACGTGACACGATTAGCGAATCGTTCTCGACCTGATCATTCAGTCATCATCGCGGTCAATACCGTGCTTGGCACGCAGGTTGTTTTTGTAGACTTGTGTCCCGACAGCCCGGCCCAGACGAGCTCCTGAGTCCTGGTCGGTTCGAAAATGTATTCCGCCGTAGACGCGAGCGTCGGAGATGTCGTCGGTAATCTGCTTGAATGATCCGTAGTGCAAGACGATGGTGGGTACTGCCGGGTTTGACAAAGTGATCGCATGTCCAGCTTCGCCGTAAAGACGTCTCATGACCTCGGCTCCCGCACCGGATAAGGTGCCGTGGGCTGAAGGATAGCTCGGGAAACATGGGGCCGGAATGAATGGAACCCAGTTCGGATCGGCGTCGGTTTTTCGGTTGTCGTCCGTGTCACCTCCGTGGATCGCGGTTTCGGGACGCCAAAAGTTGTAGCGGTACTTGTTGAAGAATGTAGTGACCGCGCCGTCGCTGAGCGCCATGTTGATCAGGGCAAAAGCCCGTGCGTTCTCGGACAGCGAACGCCGCCCTTCTTGCGCGACGACCTCCCTTGCGGCTTGATTGAACACCTGGGTTGGCGTGGAGGCCGCGTAGTAGAGCACGACATTAGCCCGATCTTGTGGCCGTTCTATGCTATTGGCGCTTGCGCTCCCTACAGTCTTCACCTCGTTGTACGCTTTCGCGTATTCGTGGCTCCAAAGCGCCGGCGGCGGATCGAGGAGAAACTCACTGACACCCAGGATGCCGAACGGGGTTACGCTCTGCCATTGAAAGAGGGTTCCGACCGCGATTCCATTCACGATTGGACAACTTGGCGTAGCCTGATAGTCGCCAGGAACGGCCGGCCCGGGTATCTTGAATTGCGCCGGCGACGAGCCGTCGTTAGCCCGAAGAGCGATCATGGCCAAAGCTGCGGCGTCGCCCGTCGCTATGCCGTCATTCTTGGCTTGACCGTCGGGTATCATAGCCAGCGAGTTTGCGCGAGCGGTCCCGAGGGTGGACGCGCTGGCCGGGAAATAAGTACTGAGCACCCGATAGGCAGCCTCGATGGCTGCTGCGTCGGCTGAAGCGCCATGGGGGGCGACGATGCTCCCAAGATATGGTCGATAGTCCCCGGTGATGGCGTTGACCGCTTCAAACACAGCGAGTTGGACAATCGCTGCGTTTCGGGCCTGGGCGAACGGGTTCTGGCCATTCGCGATGCTTGTGTTTACCGCAATCAGGTTCCAGTCCAGAACCGCATCGGCCTTGGCGACCACGGGCCCGAACAGTAAAGTCGCCATCAATATGCATACGCCAAAAGTTCTCTTCGTTGCGCCAACATGCATCATTTTCATTGTGCTTTCTCCTGATTCTTCACTGGCTTTTCGGTAGTGGTGATCGGCATATTCGCGGCAACGGAGGCTGTTGTCCATATCGGAACGTGTGTCGCGGCGTTATGCTTTGTGTCGCTCTAAAGACAAGAGTGGGTTGCACTTGCGTCAGCCTCTACCGATGGGGTGTAAAATCGCTCAGCTTCCATGGGGTGTGCCATGGCTTCCGAGCTAGCTGGAGTGGAGCAACCAATCCGGTTCGGCGAGGGCTACGAGGTTGATCTGCGTCCTCGGAGGCTCCGCCGTGGCAGTCATGTACTGAAGCTTGAGCGTATCCCGTTCGAGATCCTTCTCCTGCTGCTTGAACACCGGGACGAGATCGTTACCCGGGAGCAAATCGTTTCCAGGGTTTGGGGCCAAGGTGTCTTCCTGGATACCGACAACAGCATCAGGGGCGCGATCCGGAAGCTTCGGCAGGCGCTGAACGATGACGCCGAGACTCCACGGTTCATACAGACCGTGACCGGGCAGGGGTATCGCTTCGTCGCGCTGGTTATTACTCCCAAAGAACCAAGCGCGGCTTCCGAACCAGAGGCAGCGGGTGTTCCCACGAGCGACCGGGATTTCGTGTCGGAACTCGATAGCTGGTTACAAGCCCGAAGACTGCGTTTAGTCGAGCCAGATCAGGATCGCACGGCGGAGAAGACGACGGATGCCGGGACCGGACAGGCGAATCGCAAGTCCTACAAGTGGCTTTTCGTTGGAGCAGCCGCTTTGCTCTCAGTCGCGTGCCTTCTGTCATTCCTGGTAGTTCGGGGCTGGCGACGAGCATCGAACGCGCCTACACATTCCCAGGGCAGGATAGTCCTTGCTGTTCTGCCATTCGAAAACTTGAGTCGCGATCCAGATCAGGAGTTCTTCAATGATGGTCTGACTGAAGAAATGATCGCTCAGACCGGAAAGCTGAATCGGGATCGACTCACCGTGGTAGCACGCAGTTCGGTTGCAAAGTACAAAGGCACCAATCTGGCCGCGAAAGAGATCGGTAGAGAACTGAACGCGGACTATCTTCTCCAGGGCACCGTTCGCCGCTCGTCGGACCGTGTACGCATCACCGTCCAACTCGTCGAGGCTCAAAATCAGACAGACCTCTGGACCGAGAGTTACGACCGCGAACTCAAAGATCTGCTAGCTGTGCAGGACTCCGTCGTGCAAAGCATCGCGAGCCAAATACACATCGCTCTCACGGAAGAACAGAAAACAGGTTTAGCAAATTCGCGGCAAACAAGACCTGAAGCATACGAGGCGTATTTGAAAGGTCGCTACCACTGGAACAAGCGAACAGCCGACGGCATGAAAAAGGCGGAGCATTATTTTCAGCAGGCCATTGACAGCGATCCAACCTACGCCGCGGCATATTCCGGGCTGGCCGACTGCAACAGCGGACTTGCGTGGCACGGGTTCAAATCCCCGGCCGACGCGCTTCCGAAAGCTTACGCGGCCGCTCGCAAGGCGGTGGAGATCGACCCACAATCGGCTGAGGCCCACGCCTCCCTGGGCCTTGTGTTCAGCCATGGTTGGAATTGGGCCGAAGCCGAGGCCGAGTTCAGGCATGCTCTGCAGTTGGATCCTCAATATGCAAATGCGCACCACTGGTACGGAGACTATCTTTCCATTAAGAGCCGCCATGACGAGGCGCTTGCCGAAGCCAGCCGTGCACTGGAACTCGATCCACTTAATCTCATGATCAGCACATGGGTGGCACTGCGGTACTATCAGGCGCGTGACTATTCCCGTGCAACCGCACAAGGTAGAAACTCTGTTGAGCAGGATTCGAACTTCGCAGCTGCACACCTTCTGCTGGGCGAGAGCTATGTTCAGGGAGGCTTGAGCAGCGAGGGAATTAGTGAGCTGGAGCGGGCTGCGAGTCTGTCAGGGAGTAGCCCACTTTACACGGCCCAGGTCGCGGTTGCCCTTGCAGCGGCAGGACGGAGGCGTGAAGCACTGGGAATCGCACACGAACTGGAGACAATCTCGAAGAAGCGTTACGTTTCGCCCTACGGGTTGGCTCAGATCTACGCAGCGTTGAAAAGCGATGAAGACACATTCAAATGGCTGCAAGCCGCGTATCGCGATCACGCTGTCTGGATGGAATACCTCGCAGTCGATCCGATCTTTGATCGCTATCGCTCCGACCATCGTTTTCAAGAGCTCCTCCGGCGAATCGACCTGCTCTGAGTTAGAGCACAAAATCCCCGATACTCTACCGTCAAGCGTGGTCGTCTGCATCCAGTTACTTGTCGAAGGTAGACAAGCCAAGAAAGCAACAAGTCCTTCAGGCGACAAGTAGGCTGCGAGAACAGCCTTTGGAGCTCTCGCCAGAAAGGTACCTTCAGACCACGGGAAAGAAAGATTCGTAGAACCGGAGCATTCAGCACGTCAGGGCGTCGAAGGTGTTTACGCAGGTTAGCGAGGGGAAGTTTTAGGGCACGCGGCGTCCTCGCAAGTCGGCATGTAGGAAGGTTTTTTGGGTCCAACACATGGTTCCTGGCGAATCACGGGCAATCCGGAAACTGTGTCAATTGGCGAGAACAGGGAGCCGAGGCTGTACAAGGCCAGATTCGAAGCTCGCGAAATCGCCAACCGTGGCCGTTCAAAAGCGAAAGCGATGGACAGGGATTCGAAGTCACTTCACCAGTACCGTCAAGGGAGCGGCTCCGACCGATGGCATCGAGTTGATCAGGAAGCGCTTGCCATCGGGGGAGACGGCATATTGGAACAGTACGATACGCGGTGCGATGATTCGCGTCTGGAAAAGGACGTGGGGAACGCCTGCCACCGGCTCGTCATGCGAGGTGTCGATCGATACCGCCATAAGCTTTTTGTCTATGGCAATATAGAAAAGTTCTTTTCCATCCGCACGCCAGCGCGGTTGTGCGCCGCCATGATTGGATATCTGGATGCGTCTACCTGGGCCAGGGAAACGGCCTACATACACATCAGGATCCTCTCCGGCGGACGACCCAAATCCGGTGAAGGCAATCCATTTCCCATTGGGAGAAAATTGGGCTTCCGAACCCGGTGCGTAGGCTGTCTGCGAATGGTTAAGGAGGTCAAGAACGTCCAGTTCCGGCGCACTACCCCGAAAATTCATGTAGACGAGAAAACGCCCGTCCGCTGACCAGTCGTTGGGAATCAGATAATCGGACGCCACGAGTCGCTCCGGTTTGCCCGAACCATCGGTAGCCGCAACGTCGATGTATTGAGAAGTCTTGGCATTATTTCCTACATATGCCACCCTTTTGCCGTCAGGCGAGAGAACCGGAAATACTTCTGTCCCTCCATCTGAGACGCGGGTGCTCGTGCCCCTGGCGAAATCGTAAATATGGATGTAGTGCTTGCCGTTGTGATCCTCGTCGGAGGAGACTGCGAGCAGAGCGCCATCGCGGGAGAGAGCAGGATCGCGATAGCCGGTTCTGGATAGTTCTTCCAGCTCTTTACCGGAACGGTCAAACCAGGACAGACTGGAATCGCTTTCGGTCGCTGATTGGAAGACCACCACTCCGTCGTCCGAAATGGAGAATCCCGCGCGGGAAAAGGCCGGTGACTGTTGCAGTTCCTGTCGCGAGACAGCTTCCGGCGGACCCGTTGTCTGCAGCCGTTTGAGATCGAACGGCTGCGCCATGAGGCTGCGGTCACGGACGTAGAAGAGGCGCGAAGATGCGAACTGAGTATTGCCGACCATCTCGGAAGAGATCAGTTTGCTTCCTGCGTACTTAGAGAACCGACGTAGATTCCCTGCTTCTGTGGGGAGTTAGAGCTCCCGAAAATGAAATAGATAAAGTGGTCTCCGTCCGGAAGAACGGAGGGCCAAAATATCGCAGCGCTCGGCGCGTTACCCATGGTGACTCGCTGCGGTTCGCCACCCAAGGCCGATACCTTAAAAAGGCCGACGGTGGAGGAACTCGGCGTGTTGCCCCCCTGAAATCCAGCGAAGATGATCGTGCCCCGATTGTTCCATGCCCCGCCGGCCCCACCGGGTGCGTCGCATAGGATCTGGACGGCGCCAGCGCTCGGATCAACACTCTTCAGTTTGGACCCTGGAAGAAGCCCACTTGACGACTATCCGGTGACCAGAAAGGAAACAAGGCGCCTTCCGTGCCGGTCAATTGCTGCGCAGCTCCAGCGGCCAGAGAGCGGATCCACAAAGCGGTGCCGCCATCCTGTGCCGCAGCCACGAAAGCAAGTCGCCGGCCGTCAGGCGAGATAGCGAAGTTGTAGGGAACGAACGAAGTGGAGGGCGGCGGAAGTAAGGAAAGGTGAAGATGCCGACTCTCCGCCGATTGTGTGCCGCGCCAATGCATGAAGCCTAACCAGGTCAACAGGGCGATACACAGAGCCGCCACCGCCCACGCAAGTCGCTCCCCCAATCTTCCCCGATGACGCGGCGTGGATTCAGGCGCTCTTGTGAGGCCCACTCCTGCGGAGATCCACTTCAGCTCTCTCGATAAATCTCGCGCGCTCTGCCAGCGCTCCTCAGGGTCTTTCATCAGACAACGAAGCACCACATGTTCGAGCGCTGGCGGAGTGAGAGGCTGCAAACTGGCCATGGGCTGCGGGTCTTTTTCCAGAATGGCAGCCACGATACTGAGTCTTGATTCGCCCGTAAATGCTCGCCTGCCCGATATCATCTCGTACAGTACGCAGCCAAAGCTGAAGATGTCACTTCGGAAGTCTGCTGGTCGGCCTTGAAGCGACTCCGGAGCCATATAAAGGAGCGTTCCCACGATTGCGCCGTGCTCAGTGGAGGGGGCGTAGGGCAAGGTTAGAGTGGCCGCGCTCATCGTCGGGGTATCCTGTGAGGCGATCGGGGCTGGAGTGACGCCACGTAACGTTGAGGTGAAAGTCTTGGCCAGACCGAAGTCCATCAGCTTTGCGCCAGATTTGGTGAGCATGATGTTGCCAGGCTTCAAATCACGATGGATGATGCCCTCGCGGTGAGCTTTGTCGAGAGCATCGGCGATCTCCGCGCCTATCTTCAGGGACAGCGGCAAGGGGAGAGGGCCAGCACTCAATCGAACAGCGAGGGTTTCACCCTCCAAATACTCCATGACGATGAAATCGGTCCCGTCCTGAGAGCCGATGTCGTACAGGCAACAAATATTGGGATGTGTGAGCAAAGAGACGGCTCGCGCTTCGCGCTCAAAGCGTTGTTTCAGATCAGGATCGGAAGAGAGGTGAGTTGAAAGAATTTTGACGGCGACGTCCCGTCCAAGGCGCGTGTCCCGAGCGCGATAGACCTCTCCCATTCCACCAGCACCGACCGGTGCGAGGATTTCGTACGGGCCGAGTTTGGTGCCCGAGGTCAAGGCCATAATCTGTGGACGTGGATTATATCGTCAGGCCCAGATGAGATGCGGAGGCTTTTCGGCGTTGCTGCGTGTCCCGACGAAGCGGATTCCGATACAGTCGGCGGACGGCTCTCCTTGATCGACACAGCTTTGGGTTCACCAAAAAGACTAAGCATTGGTAGCCAAAGGGTCGCATCGCAGCCACGCCTACACCAATTTGAGATTACTGATCGTTGCGTATTCTCCTCTCGGTTCCGACGCATCATAATGACAGTAATCAGGAGGATTTATGCATACATTCTCTCTCCATTTGCGTCACGAATCTCCAGACGGTCCATGGATCGCTTCATGCCCCGTTCAAGCCAACCTGGAGGGCTTTAGCGGACTGACACGTAGCTTTGCCAGCGAAGGAGCAATGGCAACCGCTTTCGAGGCTGCCGGCGTAAAAATTGACCGGTCGAGAGAAGCTTTGGACGAAGTCCATAACGGCCATGCGTCGTCCCTAGAAATTAGCCAGAATGAGGCACAGAAGCTCGGCATTCTTCACACCGATTCGCCGGAGTAGCCCGACCTTGTGGCTCTCTGTAGGATCACTTTTCCTGATTCGGCTATGGGTCGCTCGATCCTCACTACAATGAGACTGAATCCGTGGATTGTCGTAATTATCGCCGTGGCTTACCCCGGTTTTCCGTCCAATTGCTACTCGGACCCCCTACTACATGGGCGTAACCCAGGGAGAAGGTGGAGGTGGTGGAACAACCGGTGGACGGTCGTCGCAAGTAATCGTATTGGGCAGTTCCCACGGGGCCAGCCAGGGTCCGGTAGTACCGCCGCCATCGTTGCTGCCGAGATCGATCAGCGTGAACTCCGACCCGGCCGGAGTGAAGTGGAACGAACCGCAGTTATTGACGCCAACGGCGCCAACATTGCGGGCATCCACGTTCTCGAAGGACGCCGAACCGGCCACCCGCGCGCTCACCACCGACGTGCCTGTCCCGTCAACCCGGTCATCCTTAAAATGCACGTTCGTGATCGTGTACAGGTCTTTTACAGAGAAATCGCTGACCAGCATGATCGCGTTGTAGGTGTTGTCCAGAAAGCTGTTGCCAACCACCTCAATGTCCGCGTTAATACTTCCCTCTAACGCGTAGATCCAGATGGCACCCAACCCGATGTTCCAGTTCAGTTCATACGGGCCAGACCGAACCGTAGTGTTGTTCGTGATCCATAAGCTTCCGGTGAACGGCTGAGCCCCAAACCGGGAACCAACCTGTAATCCGCTGCCTTCACGGATCGGATCGGCCACCAGGTTATTCGAAATGGTGTTGTCCGTGCCACCGTACAGGGCGATGCCGTTGGCCAACACCGGTGTCTGCACCGTATTGTGATCGAAGGTGTTGTTGGCATCCGCAACCTTATCCGACCACATCGCCAGGGCGTCGTCCCCGGTGTTGCGAATAAAGTTATTCGCCACCACCGAGTTGGTGACGCCAGTGTGGAAGTTGATCCCATCGGCGATCTGGTCCGCGATGATATTGTTGCGGATTTTTAGGTTCGACATTGGGCCATCGAGCCACATGCCCACCTTCGTGTGATGGATGTAAAGCCCTTCGATCGTCGAATGGCTCAACGCTCCGCCTATGCCATTTACCTGGTCGCTATCAATGCGCTCGCGGACATCACCCTCGATGGCAAAGCCCGAGAGATGGACGTTCGAGCTGCCACCGTCAGCAACGTACTTGCCGTAAAAACCGACGCCTGTATGCACCGAACCATCAGGCAAAGGACTACTCAGGGTCACCTGGTGTCCCTTGACGATCGTGTACCAGCTGCCGGCACCTTCGATCGTGACGTTGTCAACGAGAATATGGCGGTTCACCTGGAAGGTTCCGGGCGGCAAGTAGACCCCGAGGTGCCACGCCTTCGCGAATGCGATCGCTGCGTCAAACGCGTCCGCCGAATCGCGCCGCCCGGTCGGATCGGCACCGAAACGTTCGACGTTCACGGCAGGCTCGTCGCGGTGCTGCGGGGGGCCAACCAGCTCGGAGTCAAGCAAGTCAATGACTGTCCAGGCGGCATTGCTCCCGGCCGGAGCGGTGAGGCGGATCTTCTCGCCCGCTTGATATCTGTGACCCAGCAACAAACGCTGTTCGTCGTAGAAGTGGTTCGGTCGGAACGGTATGGGGATGACCGGCGGCGGCGTGGTCTGCGACGGTACGCAGGCACACTCAGTAATGTATTGATCGGGAAACAACAGGCCGGCGTTCGGATCATTGGAGAACGGATACTGGTTATAGAGCCATGAGTACTGAGAGGTCAGCGTCATGGTGTCAAGGAAACGGCCGTTCACTGAGACCGCGAGCGGTGCCGTAATACCTCCACCGGTTGGCGAATCCGGGATGCTATAACGCACCGTAATGGCATTGGCCGCTTCGGGCAGGGTGAACTCGACATATTGTCCGGGGAGCAGCTTGACCGCCGCGCGACCCGACGCTTCGGCGGGAAGCGTGTATGCGGTTCGGTCGGGGCCAATGATCGTGCCGTTGGTCACGGCATTCTCAGCCTCCTGCTCAACAAAGTTAGTGTTCGCCCCACGGTCGTTGACCAGCGACGGGTTCAGGGCCGCGCGCGTTACCGAAGCGGTGTCGCCGTGGTGAGCTGCGTAGAGGGGGAGAGCATACGATGCGGTTAGGCACAGGACAAAGCGAGACGTGCGACTCAGGAATCCCTGAAATTTCATGATGCCTCCTGATTAGCTTTTTCTTTTGGCACACAAAGAGGACGGTTGGACCCACCGAGCAGGCTACCTCGAGTCACATGCTTTTCTTGATTCCCCAGTCCTTTGCGGGCCGCGAACAAGACCAAAACATGCTTACCCTTAACACTGCAAGAAATATGCTCAGCGCATCGCACACGAGGAGAAATGCTGACTACAAATCAGACTGCCAGGGCACGCACTCTGTAAGGCAACAAAGTTATGTTTCGATGACTGCCGGATCATAAGGGCAAGCCGCCCTAACGTCAAGAAAAATATTTCCAATCGCATAGCGCTGAGCCGGCACGTCGTAAGCTCCCGTGTCCCTGCGGCGCTCGTTGACGCGGGACCGAGGGCTGGAGACGGCCAAACACAAGAGCTTCACGTTGGTCACGAATGTGAAAGTCTACTGCGGTGATCCGCAGAGCCCTTGGCAGCGCGGCGACCAACTAAAACACGAACGCGCTGCTGCGACGGTACCTGCCTAAAAAACCGACTTGTCCGGCTATTCTCAATCCGATCTCGACAAGTAGTGCTGCGCTTAATCAACGCCCGCGAAAACATTGGGCTTTGAAACTCCTGCAAGTAAACTCCAGGCCGGTGTTGCATCGACCGGTTGAGCTGGCACCGTTTTACGGCAGCTACGTAAGCTACTTGCTCGAGATGAGGCTGGCAAGGACAGCGCGTCCAAGTTAATTGCTGTCTAAGTACATCGGTGGCAAGCCTATCTTCTGGATTAGGGAGCGATAGCGCAGGTCGGCATGAAGAAAGTCGAAGGCGGGATCCGATTGAGTCAGGAGCAGCAGTCGTGGATCGCGTTCATTTACACCTTGCTGAAGCAAGGCAAGCGTCTCATCGTGCTCGCCGAGCTTCCCGTGCAGGTCTGCAAGCGCGAAAGTAGAAACTCTCCCGGTTCGCGCCCTCTTTTCAACTGCAGCCAACTGGCAGCGAACCACAGCAGGGTATCCGCCGGTCTCGAATGCACGACGAACAGCGGCCGACTGGGGGACATCTCCTTCAGCTGAAATCTGGCGGGCGAGCATTTCAACGGCCTCTTTGTCCCTACCTTTCCAGTGATAACTGTCGGCGAGGAAGAGGAGGATATCGGGAGCCGCAGGAAAATCTTTCAGGCGCATCTCGCCATCGCTGATCGCAGCATCAAACTGGCGGGTGCACGCGTATATCTCCGCCATCGCCCCGGGATGCTCGAAGGGATTGATCGCTGTGGACTGTTTCTGCACGGCGATAGCTTCGTCGTAGCGGCCCAGTGCGCAGAGAATCCTCGCGTGCAGGTGGAATGCCTCGCCATCATGAGAATCCAATTCTGTGGCCCGGGTAAGCTCATTGAGTGCCTGTACGTCATCACCATGGTTGAAAAAGATCATGCCCCCAAGCGCTGTATGGGCTCGTGCGACACTGTCATCGAGTTCGACTGCTTTCCGAGCCGCGGCTTCCGCCTGCTGCAATGCCTGGAGGGGCTCTACTTCACCGCTGATAGCCTTCATTGCGTAATAATCGGCAAGCCCGGTCCAACCAAGGGCGTAGTCGGGCTGAATCTGGACTGCCTGCCGGTAATACCTGCCGGCATCTTCATTTCGTCCGACGACCCAAGAATAGTGGCCACGCAAGTAGGCTTCGTGAGCTTCCGGGTTGATGTAGTTTGCGTTGGCGTGCGGCGGCGTTGAACTGTTCAAGCGAACGGCGATGGCTCTTGCAGCATTGTCGGGCAGCACAGCGACATCGTTAGTGTCGCGGTCGTAGCTTTCGGCCCATAGATGATTATCCGTTTCACCGCTGACAAGTTGCAGGGTCATATGCACCTTTCCGCTGGAGCGCGAGATTGAGCCTTCCAGGATCGCATCAACGTCGAGGGCACGGGCGATTTCCGGCAGCGAACGGTGCGCATCTTTGAATTGCATGGCGGAGGTGCGGGAAACGATCCGGAGGGTGGAATCCTTGGCGAGCATAGTCGTCAGTTCGTCGGTCATGCCGTCGGCGAAGTACTCCTCATTAGGATCGCCGGAGAGATTGGCGAGGGGGAGAACGGCAATGGAGGTGATGGGCTGCGGCTTGGTGTGTCCACGAACGCTACGGGCTCCGAAGGTGGCAATCCTGATGAGGATGAGGATAACGGCCGAAACAGAGACCCAAACCCAGAGACGGTGTAGCCATGCCGGGGCGTGAGTGGGTACGACCGGTTGGGGAATGAGAGGCTCAGGCTGGGCGGTTTCTCCGGGCAAGGGTATTGGTTCGGGTTTGGGCGTGACGCCAATGAAACGGTAGCCCTTGCCTGTGATGGTCTGGAGGAAGCGCGGGCTCTCGGGGTCTTCGCGGAGAGCGTGGCGAATCTTGCGGATGGCAGTGTTGATGCCATGTCCGGTGTCAACGAAGACTTCGGAAGGCCAGAGGAGTTGGGCGATCTCGTCGCGGGTGACAAGGTGGCCGTCGGATGATGCGAGGAGGATGAGAAGCTCCATGGGTTGGCGCTCGAGTCGCAAAGGAATGCCTTTGCGGCGCAGCTCGTAGCGCTCGCAGTTCAGCTCGAACTCGCCGAACTCGAAGGTACCGGCAGCCATATTAGCGGAGACCTCTTCGCTGCGAAGTATACCGCCGAAGGCAACTATTGGAGCAATAGCATTCAAGTTACGGAAGTTAGCGGTTCAGAAAAAATTCACCTCGTCTTTACCTCGGCTTCCTTGCGCTAACGGGCCCACTAAGGTCTGCTCATTTGGCTACGGGTCCACTGGTTTGCTGGAGATTCATCAGTGATTGAAAACGCAGTTTCGTAAGGGTTCCGTTACGACGGCGGAGCACTAACAGAATGTAGCAAAACGGGAGGAAAGACGATGAGCAGGAATCGAATCTTTGGAATGTTCTGCGCAGTGTTCGGTATGTGCGTAGGCGGTGTTTGTGACGTGAATGCGCAACTCCCGCCGGTGCCGGCAGGTGCGACAGCAGTTGCGCAGGGGTTGTTCGGACCGCGGGGAATAAAGTTCGGGCCGGACGGAGACCTGTATGTTGCTCTCTCGGGGCCGGGCGGAACGAACAGCACGGTAGAGATATGCCCACAACTGCAGGTTGCGGTAGCCGTTGGAGGACCGTATACGAATGGCAACACGGCGAGCATCGTGAAGGTGGACAAGCGCGGAAATATGACAACTGTGGCGACGGGATTTCCCTCGGGGCTGAGCAAGAGGCCCGATGTGAACGGCCTAGCGGACATAGCCTTTCTGGACGGCGAGCTATATGCCGTCACGGCGGGCGGAGGGTGTTCGCACGGATCGACGCTGCCTAACATGGTGGCGAAAGTGGACGCGAAGACGGGCCACTGGACGATGCTTGCGAACTTGAGCGAGGCGGTCGCGGCACATCCCTCCGCGGTTATGGCTCCGGACTTTGAGGCGGATGGTGTCTTTTACAGCATGCTCGCCGACCATGGAAAGCTTTATACGGTGGAGTCAAACCACGGACAGATCTGGTCCGTGACACCGACCGGCCAGGTGGAAATGGTCACTGATATCTCGAAAGCCGAAGGGCATATCGTTCCTACCGCGGCGGTCGAGAGCGAGGACGGCTTTATTGTGGGGAACCTCGGGAACTTTCCGATCACGCCCGACTCGTCCATCCTCATGACCCTGAAGCCCAGGTTCATTGATTGGCTATTGGGGTCGATCGATCCGTGGCTACCGGAGCCGATGAATGTTACAGGCACATCGTCGCCCGGACTCACCACTGTTGTAAGCATGGCCTGGGGGCCGGATGGCGCCTTGTATGTGCTCGAGCTATCGGCGGCGCCGGGACTTCCCACGCCGGGTGCCGGCAAGGTCGTGCGCGTGCGTGGCCACGGCATGGCCGAGGATGTGATCACGGGCCTGTCCGTGCCGACCGGAATGACCTTTAGTCCAGACGGAGCACTTTATATTTCGAACTGGGGTGCGGCAGATGCGCCGGTCGGGCAGATACTCCGGTTCAATGTCCGGTGAGGACGCCGCACTTATAGAGAATGTCGCAGCTCTTGGTTTATGCAAACATGCGGATATCCTAGTACGACGTACTACGTCGAGCTCTGCTTCGAAGCGCTCCCCAAGGGACTAATATCTACAGGGCGCGCGGCAGAGATGATGCTCGTCGACAACTTTGAATTAGTGGAGACGTAGGGAACCTGCTCACTCTGGAATCTGCCCCTCGTCGGCTGTACGGAATTGCTTGTGCGGTTGGTGTGCGGTTGGTGGCGCTCTCGAGGAGCGAAACGGTCGGTTCCATGCGGTCTGTCGGCAACTCGGAGGTCAATAGTGCGTCTCGGTGATTGGAAAGTCGCCAATGCACTCATTGAGTCTCTGAAGAACCCGGCGTTCTGGACGGTTGACGGGCAACCCGCACCTTACCCCGTCGTTGTCCGTTCGGGCGCGTAACGGAATGGTTGCCGACCAACCACCCAGGACAGAGAGAACCCCCAAGATTCCGGCTCAATGAGCGCATCGCCTTGTTCTCAACAATTGACATCAGTCTGGTTCTGCGGAGAAGACATCGGCGGCAGTTAGCCGATCTATCAGTACGAATGACGGAGTACGAGCAGCTTGTCTCTGCTATTGGGACTATCTAGTTTTAATCATCGAAGGTCATTTGCGAACACGCACCCATTGGGGAAGCTCCGAGAGATCGCAGAGAGCCATGGGCGATGCAAGGGACCACGGCCTGAGATCCCCGATCTGCTCGGATAACTGACTTGGAGCGCCGCCGCCGAGATTCTTGAAGTCTCGGATCATGTGCATCTGGTCGAAGTAACCAAATTCATGGGCGACACTCAACCACGTGCGGCCCGGTGAAATGCGCTTTGCATCAAGCGCCATTTGAAATCGCGTGATTCGAGCGAAGAGTTTGGGAGACAGGCCCATTTCGTCTATGAATCGACGTTCATACTGTCGGACGCTCAGGGCTGTGTGATTTGCCAGTTCGTCGATACTGATCGTGCCTTTGAGATGTAACAGGTGCTGAGCGCTCTTCATGATCGAAGTACGAGCGATTGAGTTGATTGCGAAAGGCAGAAGATACTCTTCGGCCACCCGCACCCGTTCTGCGAAAGCTTTACTCTCTGCGAGCGCCAACCATAGAGATTGCATTCCTTTTCCGAGGAAATCCGCGCCATCAATGTTTTTATTCGCGAGATGCCCGGGTGGAATGCGGAAGAGTTGCCATGAAGCGAGAGGTTTGAGGAAGATTCCGAAAGCAAAGAACCGACCGCTGAAACGGGCACAGCCAGATGGTAAAGTCTGCAACCCGACGACGTTGATTCGAGGCAGAAAAACACTTTGACCATTTGAAAAGTTCATGAGCGTTTGATCGCAAAAATCAAATGATAGGATATGCTCGAGCGACGCTATATTGGGTTGCTCGAAGCCAGCGCCGTCACACTCTATCTCCCGTTGAGCGTAGGAGAGCACGAACTCTTTGAGTTCAGGCCGGGGCGTTGCCGTCTGAATCGTGCGCATGCTCCACCCATCCTTTTTCCTGCCATGAGTCGTCAAGTCGTGGTCTTGGGAGTCCAATTCGCAAATTCTGTCTCGACTCCATTATGCAGCGTGTCGCGTTTGTACTAGGCGAGTTCTTTCGGTTGGGTCGATATTGGGTACAGAAACGAGAGAAAAGAGGAACTCATAAAGGCGCGCGCGGACCGAGGTAACCATGTTAGCCCCAGGGCCGCAGCGACGAATCATAGACTGATTCGCAAAGAGTCCCTCCGTGAATGTACTTCAGAGCACTTCTTGAAGGTGACTAAAATGCCGATTCTGAACCGTCGTACTGCGCTCCAGGCCTTTGGTATCGCTTCGATCACAACCTTTCTGCCGGCACAGCCGGTGACACACCGCAAAGTTGTTGTCACAAAGCCGGGCGAGAACCGTTTCGCCTATACTGTTCCCGAATTACGAAGCGGCGCGGCCTGCAAGGTTACCAACGAGGACAGCGCCGGTACGTGTTCTTTGTTTGAGTTGGTTGCCCGCCCTCAGACGGGACCTCCGAGACATATCCACCACCGTGAGGACGAATGGTATTACGTTCTGGCAGGTGAGTTCCTGTTTGAAGTGGGCGATGTGAAATATGCGTTGCCCGTTGGGGGGAGTATTTGGGCACCACGGGATATTCCGCACGTCTGGGCGAACACGAGTACAACCGAGGGCAGGGTAATTCTTATGTGTCAGCCAGGTGGCTTTGAAAACTTCTTCGACGCATTTGTGAAGGGCATGATGGACAAAGTCAGCCTCGCACAGATGGAACAGATCATGACCAAGTATGGGATGGAGATGCTGGGGCCGCCGCTCCTCCCCCTCCTCCCCCTGGCCACTTAATTCAAATGTTTTGACTAATCTGAAACCTCGGAGGTGAAGACCATGCAGTTAAACCTGCCCGGTTCCGTGCTTCTCGTTCGAAGGATATCGCTACGATTCCTTGCTGTTGTGTTGTCCTCGATCATCTTAGCGGCGCCCGTGGCCCACGCAGCGACGTGCGAGAGTCTCAGCCATCTTGTTCTTCCAGACACCACGATTACCCTTGCCAAATCCGAAACGGCAGAGACGTACAAGCCCGGAGTGATCGAGGCACCAGGCCCTCCGTTGACAAATCTGCCACCTTTCTGTCGTGTGGCCGCGGAGATAAGACCGACACCGGATTCGCGAATCAGATTCGAAGTCTGGATGCCTGCGAGCGGATGGAACGGCAAGTTTATGGGCGTGGGCAATGGGGGCTGGTCGGGGGAGATCTGGTATCCCTTTATGGGAGCAGCACTGCGAGACAATTACGCGACTGCATCTACAGATACGGGGCACGAAGGCTCTTTCAAAGATGCCAGCTTTGCCTTGGGACATCCGGAAAAGGTGGTGGACTTCGCATATCGCGCAGTTCATGAGATGACCGTGAAGGCGAAGGCTATCACAGCTGCCTTCTACGGAGACGCACCGAAGTTTTCGTACTGGCAGGGATGTTCTTCCGGCGGCAAGCAAGGGTTGAAAGAGGCGCAACGGTTTCCCAGCGACTATGACGGTATCATCGCTGGGGCTCCGGCGAGTTCCTGGGTGCACCTGGTGGCGAGCGGAATGTGGATATGGCAGGCCAACCACAACGGAGACACCCAGGTGCTCTCCAAGGAGAAGATGCAGGTCTTGCATAAGGCTGCACTCGATGTGTGCGATTCGCGAGATGGAGTGAGCGATGGAGTGATTGAGAATCCGCAGAAGTGCCGGTTCGACCCGGATACTTTGCGGTGTAAAGGCGTAGCAACCTCGAGTTGTCTGACTGGGCCGGAGATAGAGACTGCGAAAAAGATCTATGCAGGACCGAAGAACCCTCGGACCGGAGAGCAGATATTTCCCGGGCTCGAGCCGGGGAGCGAACTGGGGTGGTGGATGTACGGCAGTGGAGAGGACCCGCCGATCGTGGCGTCGCACTTCCGGTACCTTGTCTTCAAAGATGCATCATGGAGCGCAGGCAAGCTGAACTTCGATAGTGACATCACTCTGGCTGACAAGCTGGATGATGGTCTGCTCACAGCAACCGATCCAAATCTTAAGGATTTTTTTTCTCACGGTGGAAAGCTGATTCTGTATCACGGATGGACCGATCCACTGATTGCTCCTCGCAATACGATCGAATACTACAAGAGTGTGATTCGTTCGAACGGACCGGGAGCGAAGAGTTCGGTTCGCCTGTTCATGGCACCAGGCATGGATCACTGCGCCGGGGGCGCGGGACCATCCCACTTTGATTTGACAACTGCGCTGTCGGATTGGGTGGAGTATGGTAAGCCACCAGAATTGACCATTGCTGCTCATTGGCCGGATGGGCCGTCCGGACCACATGGACCGGACAGGACTCGTCCACTATGCGCTTATCCGCTGATCGCAAAGTACAAAGGGACGGGCAGTACGGACGATGCCACCAGCTTTGCATGTATGACGGAATGAAAACGCCTAAGGCTTTCGTTGTCGAGGAGTGCTTATTCGTTCAATAGTGGCGACCGCGGTCAAATTCACGGAGCTTGAAGCATTAGCCGCCCTCGCACGGGACGAACAAGAAGAGCAATCTGAAAACCTCACCAAGCCGATCGGTACCAATAATCCCGATTGCGCCAGCCATTTTCAAACTGCCGAATCGCCGGAGTTCTCCGTGAGCGCATAATCGCCAACTCACTCACCGAACCGTGCGGACACAAGACTTGCAGATTTCTGAGTTCTGGGCGGATTACGGGCAAACCGGAAGTAACCCTGTAGTTCCCGCAAAGTCAGGCAGGCTCAACCGGTCGATGCAACGACGAGCCGAGCGCCCCCCGGTGGCAATCAGGGGCGTCTTACTGCTGCTTGTGAAGACCACGCTCCAAGAGGGAACCTGCCCAATATACATTGGTTCGATTCAATCGAAGCCCTTCGTTTATTTCGACGTAACATTAGTGAGACATCTTCAGGGGCGGTCACGGTCGAAACCTTGGCGCTGAGGTAATCGAACAATGCGGAGCGTGTAAAGGCCCACTGACCTGTCTGGTCTCTGGATCTCGCAGTTCGGACGGAAATGCGCTTTCGCGGTCTCAGCACCCGGAGTCTGAATAAAATTTGTGCGATATTGGCGTGTTGCCATTGCCGTTGCAGGTTTGCAACGGCAGTAAGGACGCGGCGGTTATTGGATCGTGACGGTGTAGGTAGCGGAGTGGTTTGTGGTTCCACTGGTGGCGGTGACGGTTAAGGGATAGGTGCCGGGGGTTGGGGTGTTGGTCGTTGCGGGGGGCGTTGTGGTTGTTGTGGTGTGGTGGCCTCCGCATCCGGCCGCGGCTAACAGCGTGGAGAGGGTGGCAAGGGCGAGGAGTTGTAAGGGCCAGCTGATCTTGCGGCGACGTCCGAGGGTGAAGATAGCGGCAGTGCTGAGAAGTCCCAACGGAAGTATGACGGCTACTTCGAAGTCGTGACGCGTGGGGGAGAGTGAGGCGATTGGTGTGTCGGCGGTGAGGGTAAGGGTGGAAGTAATGGCGGCGGTGCCGTTGGGTGTAACCGATGTTGGCGAAAGTGTGCAGGTGGAGTTAGTGGGCGCGCCGGTGCAGGTGAGAGTGACTGCCTGATTGAAGCCTCCGGTTGGGGTGATGGTGACGGTGTCAGTGACGTTGGAGCCGCGAGCTACGGTCGCGGTGGCATTCGTTAGAGTGATGGAGAAGGCAGGAGTTACAGGCGGTGCGGTGACGGAGAT
Organism: Tunturiibacter lichenicola; assembly: GCF_051013355.1. Taxonomy (GTDB): domain Bacteria; phylum Acidobacteriota; class Terriglobia; order Terriglobales; family Acidobacteriaceae; genus Edaphobacter; species Edaphobacter lichenicola_F. The sequence goes on from NZ_CP132945.1 coordinate 745,449, forward strand.
AGTTAGACCGCTGGAGGTTGAGGTACCGAAGGCGGAGTCTCCGGAGTAGACGGCGGTGATGCTGTGGCTACCGGCGGCTAGCGCGGTAGTGGTGACGGAGGCGGTGCCGGCGGTGAGAGTTGGACTGCCGAGTGAGGTGGTGCCGTCGACGAAGTTGACGGTGCCGGTTGGTGTTCCTGTGCTGCCTGAAGCGCCGGTAATGGTCGCGGTTAATGTAAGGCTGCCGCCGGCGACGATGGAGCTGGCGGATGAGGTGAGTGCGGTGGTGGTGGCAGTGAGCGTGGACGGCGGCGGAGTTGTGGTGGCGCTGCCGTAGAGGCTGAGCAAGATTGCGTTGCCGTTGATGATGTCGGGATGGCCATCCTTGTTGAGGTCAAGGGCGATAGTTCCAACGGAGCTTCCGATGAAGAGGTTGACGAGATCTTTCGGTGAGACTTGGCCGTTGTCGATGGGAACGGAGGTGAAGGTGCCGTCGCCTTTGCCGTAGAAGATGCCGGAGAAGGATTCGGAGTCGAGATAGGCGAGGTCGATTTTTCCGTCGCCATCAAAGTCTGCTGCGGCGAGCCCGGATTCGGGTACGACGTCGCCGCCGTTGAGAAGAAGGGTCGTGGGTGCAGCGAAGGTGCCGTCGCCTTTGCCCAGCGCGATGAAGAGTTGACCTTGCGTATTGGCGTCCTCGCCGAGACAGGCGAGATCGAGTTTGCCATCCCCGTTGAAGTCGGCGGTCGTCGCAGAGGCGAGTTTGGCGGAGGTGATTGGTGTAATGGGAGTGGTGGCGAAGGTGCCGTCGCCTTTGCCGAGATAGATCTGGAGATTTGCGGTGGTAACGCCAACGCCATTGGTGACGGCGAAGCTGCCATTAAAGGCGATGAGGTCGAGGTTGCCGTCGCCGTTGAGATCTACGACATTGGCGATGTTGGGGATGCTGCCGGTAGCGGCAGAGGGAGCGGCTGTGCTGTTGTAGGTGTAGGTGATGATGGGAGCCCCGAAGGTGCCGTCGCCGTTTCCGGGCAGGACGATGAATCCCTGAAGGTAAGTACTGTTGGGGCCTGTGAGATCGGTGAAGTTGAAGATGAGATCGGCTTTGCCGTCGTGGTTGAAGTCACCGATGTGGATGCTGTCTGCGGTGAGGGTGATGTCGTAGCCGTTCGTTGCTGCGATCTGGGGGAGGACGTACGGGACTGGGGCCTGGAAGGTGCCGTCGCCATTGCTGAGTGAGACAAAATAGAAGATGCCGGTGTAGCCCTGCTGATTGTTGGTGATGGGATTGATCTCGTTGAGGTTGTAAACGAGATAGACGAGATCGGCTTTGCCATCGCCATTGAGGTCGCCGACAGCGAAGGTGCTACCGGTAGTTGCGGGGCTGGTGACGATAGTGACGGGGGAGCCGCCGACGGGATTGGGTGCTGTGATGGTCGCAGGTGGCGGGGGGATGATGGAGGCGGTGTTGAAGGTGCCTTTGGGTGTGCCAAGCTGCACGATGTAACTGCTGCCGACGGGGACGATGATGTCCTGCTGGCCGTCGTTGTTGACGTCGCCGAGATTGTTGCCGGTGTAGTTGCCGGCGATTTCGGGCGCGCCTGAGAAGGTGCCGTCGCCGTTGCCCATAAGGGCGTAGGCGATGTTGGTGTCGGCGCTGTCGCCTCGGAAGAGGCCACCGTTGGCGTCGCCGACGTAGATGTCGGGATTGCCGTCGCCGTCGAGATCGGTGACGGTGATGAAGCCATCGGAGTTGATGGTGACGTAGCCTAGGCCGGGGGAGAAGGTGCCATCGCCTTTGCCGGTGTAGGTGAGGAGGCCGCTGCCAGTGCTGACGACGAGGTCGAGTTTGCCGTCGCGGTTGATGTCGCCGGTAGCGAGGTACGGGCCGCCCTGGGGAGGCGAGGTGACAGGAGGAAATGCGGCGCTGGAGGCAGCGGTAAAGTTACCGGCGCCGTCGTTGAGGAGGACGAGGCCGTTTGATGCGAGGAGGTCTTTATGACCGGTGCCGCGGAGATCGGCACTGACGAGATTCAAGATGGTAGCGCTGGGGGTTGCGGTGGATCCAGGATAGACGGGGGTTGGCGCGGTGAAGGACTGGGCGGTATTGAAGGTGCCGTCGCCATTGCCGGTGAGGAGAGAGACCTGGCCGTTGTCGGAGGTAGTGACGATGTCGAGCTTGCCGTCGCCGTTAAAGTCGTCGACCACAGCGGTGAGAGAGTTGCCGCCGGGGACGGTGTATGGGGTCGCGGTGCCGAAGGTGCCGTCTGCGTTGCCGAGCATGACGTAGACCTGGGCAGTGCCGGCGATATTGTTGCCGTTGACGACGATGAGGTCGCCGTTGCCGTCGCCGTTGAGATCTGCGGTGGCGAGGAGGCCGGCGCGGGAGAAGCTGAGGACGCTGACGTTGAAGCTGGTAGTGCCGGTGAGAACGTAGAGGGATTCAGCCTGCGTTATGACGTTGTAGAAGACGCCGGCGTAGACGTTGACCCCAGATGATGTTTTGCCGACGTAGACGGCCGGACGGGAGCCAATGCCGCGGGTTGGGTCGACACAGCCTGCGGGGACAGAGTCGGCGGTGGTGGTAAGGCCCGCTTCGGTGTGGAGGGTGCGCTCATAGTTTGGCGTCATCCCGGTTGAGGTGTAAGTGAAGCTCGATCCGTTGTTATAGGTGCCGGTGAGAAAGAGGAGGGAGCAGTTTGTCTGTCGCAGGAGCGCGAGCACCTGGCCGGAGGGAGCGGTGATGACGGTGGAGTTGCCTTGAAACTTCGCGACACCGGTTTGGGAGCCGTCGGTTCCGGTGAGGTGAGGTGAAATAGAGGCACTCTTTTGACCAGATCTCTGGTGAGGGCGAGCACTTGTTGTCTGGGCTACGGTGCGGTAGCCAAAGACGACAGTTGTGAGGGTGAAGGCGAGGAGAGCGAGTAAGGCGGCGAACCTGGAAAGTTTCAACATAGCAATAGACACCTCTAGAATGCGGAACGCGCATTCGATGGACTGAACTGTCTGGGGAGGGCACCAATATAGCACGGGATTTATTCAAGATTGATGCTTTTTGTTTAGCTGAAGAAGATTGCCGATTGCTATCTAGCGCATCTTCACTTTGTTCCCTGCCCTGTCGATCCTGCGTGTACCGGGACGTCCGTTACAAATTGGACCGGGGACATCCGTTACAGATCCCTTGCGGAGTTGAGGGCTTGAATTGAGATTGTGGCTGGTCTTTGCCATCTGGTCGTTCTTCTTCTTGGCTGCAGCGATCGCGCGCAGCATCAATGGATGTGCCACCTTGATCTGGGTGGCATGCGGCAGCAGGTGATCGTAGATCCAGCCACTAAAGATCGTCGCCTCCATCGCAACGGTCCACGGCTGGGCACAGTCTTCATCCAACAATCCAGCTCGCGTCGGGTTGACCCGACCTTGCCTTCCTGCCGTATCCGGCCACTCACGTCCTTCACGCAGTAGCTGATCGTCTTCTTGTGAACGTCCAATCCGATATAGTTCATAGTCGTCATCGAGGAGTCTCCGTGGTCGTTCTCTGAATCAGCTTCACCGCTGAGTTCAGCCGATGCAACACCACGTGCTCCTCGATGACTTATCATTCAAACAAACCAACCGAAATAACCGAACGCGCAGTTATAGCGCGTCACCATCGGAGCGTAGTGTAGGATTCCGCCATGCTAGAAATGCATTTACGAGTCTTCGCGGTGGCAATCGCGGCGACGTTGTTGCTTGTTCCGGCGTACGCACAGCAGAGTCACTGGTCTTCGGCGGATGATAAAACCGCGAAATACATCATCGAGATGGAGCGCAAGTGGGCTGAGGGTGTATGTGTTGATAACGGTGTCGTCGCTGGTCTGCTTGCCGACGACTTCCAAGGCACTTCAACGAAAGGTGCGCGCTTCAAAAAAGCAGATGAACTGAAGGACGAGAAAGGTCCACGCACCGCTCGTGAGTGCGGCCTTGATGAGGCTAAAGTGCGTTTCTTCGGAGACAGTCTTGCCGTTGTATACGGCAGCGAACATGCTGTCGGCAAAGACAAGTCCCAGCCAAACATAAAGGTGTGCCAAATTTGGACTGACACGTGGCTGAAGCGCGGCGGTACATGGCAGATCATCGCCTCGCACGATAATCGCGTGAAATGTGAGTAGCTAGAGAACGCCTGACTTTTGTTCTGCATTGGCATGATCGGTTGGGGCTTTTACCAGTCGAGACGCAGAAAGGCTTAGCCATTGATTTTCTGGTTACTGAATCAGTACGTCCAATTGGGACGCCCGCTCTGAGTGAGGCGTTTCCGAGTCCACAGGACGTGGTCGGAGTCAGGCGCTGGAGAGTAGTGTGCTGTTTGCCGACCAACCACCCAGAACCCTGTCAGTGACCGCATTGCCCTGTTGGCGACAGTTGAGTACCCGCCGCTCACAAAGAAAGCGCAAGGCTAATCAGAAAGCTCTTCATCTCGCCGTCAGAAGTCCCTTCTCGACCAGAACCGGAGGCCTGCGATGGTGGATCTGCTGTTCGTACGCATAGGCGTAGCCAAGCAGGTCGCCGTCATGCCAGGACTGCGCGGAGATCTCCAATCCAAAAGGCAGGCCGCTGGGATAAAAGCCGCCAGGCACTACGATGGCGGGAACGCCGAGGATGTTGACCCACGACGTGTCGGAGTGCGGGCCTCCGCTGATATTGCCGGCCTCGCCCTTTTGCGGCATGGTCTCATCCGGAGGAGGCATCTGGGTCGCGGGATAAACAAAGCCGTCCAGATGAAATCGGGTTAGGGCGTCGTTATAGGCAAAGAGGGCATCGCGGCGTGGCCTGAAGTAGGTGGCCTCGGCGTTGGGATCGGTCTCGAGGGTGGTCTCGATGATGGGAGTACGGTCTTTGCGTGAGCCATCGTTCATGCCGTTGATGATCGTGCCCGGCAGTGACGAACCAACGGCCTTGGCGTACTGTTCGGAGGAGTGATACTCGGCGGGGCCGTAGCTGGCTAGGAACGTCTCTGTCCCTTGCTGGATGTAGGGCAGAGTGCAGGTGTGTGCGGCGATCTCGGCGAACGAGTCCGGCAGGATGTCGTCAGAGAAGACGATCTCGGCCCCGGCGGCGCGCAGACCATCAAGCGACTTGAGGAATGCGGCTCGGGTCTCGGGCTCGAGAGGGACAACGGCATTCTGGCGGTCTTCAGCAAACTTCTCGGGGGACTCGGGGCAGACGCCCTGAAACGGGATTCCCGCCCCCGCAAGGATGAACGCCGGCACGCCGAAGCGCTTGCCTTTCAGAGCGTCCTTCTTCAGGTATTGCGTGTAGGGCCCAGGCATGGCCTTGGTGGCTGCCTCTGTCGTTCGCGGGTCGGCGGGATCAGGCCCAGCCATCACACCGAGAGCGATTGCCGCGTCGGTCACATTGCGGGCGATGGGCCCAGTGTTGTCGAGCAGCCAATCGAGCGGAGCGATGCCCGCAATGGGGACAAGGCCGCGCGTTGGGAAGACGCCCACCACAGAGCTGGTCGCGGCGGGCATGCGGATCGAGTTCCCCGTATCGGTTCCATTGCCGAGGACAGCTTCGTTCGAAGTAACGGCCGTGACCGTTCCGCCCGATGAGCCTCCCGGCGAGAAGCGCACATCGTAAGCGTTGCCCGTTCGACCGAAAGAAGAGCTGCGATTGGTGTCGGAGGCGGCGAAGTCCGGCATGTTGGTATGGCCGAGGAGCACCGCGCCCGCTGCGCGAAGTCTGGCGACGATGGGAGCATCCTTTGGAGCGATCAGTTCATGGCCGGGGATGGTGTAACCCTTCCATCCATCGGTCGTCACGAGGCCTTCGATAGATGTGTTTGCTTTGATGACCATCGGAATGCCCCACAGTGGCGTGGGATGCGCGCCAGGCCCTTCGCGATCAAGCCGTGCCGCCGCAGCAAGTGCCCCCTGTTCATCGAGGGTTTCGATATCGCGATAGATACCGTTGTAGCGATGAATGCGCGCAAGATACCAGCGCGTGACCTGCGTGACGGTGTAGCGATGCGACTGATAGAACGCCTCGATCTGCGGGATGGTGGCTTCGAGGAGATCGGTATCGGCGGAGACAGGCAACTTCGCCGTTTGTCCGCAGCCGCAGACAGTAGTTGCGAAGAGCGCGAGAAGAAGTGCAGATTGCAGACTTGTACGCAAGCGTGGTGACTCCTTGAGGGATGGTTAGCCATAGCCTACACGGGAGCCGCATCGGCTTGTACAGATTGACGGCACCGAAGCCAGCGTGATTCGATCAAGACAGTGAGCCGCAAATCCGCACTTCCGGTGGATGCGATTCTGCCGGAGATGATCGAATCTCTGCGGCAGACGCCGAATCTCGTCATCGAAGCTCCGCCCGGCGCGGGCAAGACGACGCGCGTTCCGCCTGCGGTGCTCGATGTGGTGCAGGGCAACGTCATCGTCTTAGAGCCGCGTCGCATCGCAGCGCGCCTCTCCGCGCGCCGGGTCGCGTGGGAGCTTGGCGAAGAGGCCGGTGAGACTGTCGGCTACCAGGTTCGCTTCGAGGAGAAGACCGGGCCGCGCACACGACTGCGCTTCGTCACCGAAGGCATCCTGACGCGGCGGCTTATGAGCGACCCAACGCTGAAGGGCGTGGACGCGGTCATCCTCGACGAGTTTCACGAGCGCCATCTCGACAGCGATCTTGCGCTCGCCCTGCTGAAACGACTTCAACAGACGCGGCCCGCGCTAAGCATCATCGTGATGTCGGCGACGCTCGACGCTGCGCCGATCGCCCGCTTCCTTGGCGATTGTCCGGTGCTCCGTTCTGAAGGCCGCATGTTTCCGCTGTCGATCCGCCACATGCCTTACTCTCCGGAATCGCTGCAGGTGCAGGTGCGGAAGGCAGTCGAACTTCTGTTGAGAGAGAAGCACTCTGGCCATATGCTCGCGTTTCTGCCTGGCATCGCGGAGATACGGCAGACCATGCGTGAGTGCGAGTCCGCCGCGCGAAGTGCAGGGCTGCTTCTGCTGCCGCTCCACGGCGATCTCACGCCCGCCGAACAGGACCAGGCAGTGATGTCGAGTCTGACACGAAAGCTGATCCTGGCGACGAACGTGGCTGAGAGTTCGGTCACGGTCGAAGGCGTGACCGCCGTCATCGACAGCGGCCTTGCGCGAATCGCAACGTACTCTCCGTGGACAGGTCTTCCGACATTGCAGGTAGGCCGGGTCAGCAAGGCCTCCGCCACGCAGCGTGCGGGCCGTGCGGGACGTACTGCTCTTGGCGAGGTGCTTCGGCTTTATCCGGAAGAGGACTACCTGCTGCGGCCACAGCAGGACAGTCCGGAGATTGCGCGCAGCGATCTTTCACAGCTTCTGTTGACGTTGCGGGTGATGAAGGCCGGGCACTTCAATGAAGTTGCCTGGCTCGACGCTCCGCCTGCCGAGGCTGTCGAGCTCGCGGAGTCGCTGCTCGATCAGATTGGAGCGAAGGGCGAGATGGCCGAGCGCATGAGCCGCTACCCTCTTTCACCGCGACTCTCACGCATCCTCGTTGCGGCAATCGATCGAGGAGTCGGCGAAGATGGATGCCGCGTCGCCGCGATACTCAGCCTTGGCGAGCGAAACGAGAAGAGTGACCTGCTCGAAGCGCTGGATCGCGCGCCAAGTCCTCGCGAGCGACAGCACGCAGAGCAACTGCTGCGAGCGGCGCGCCTATCGGGAAAGCCTCGCCATGATGACGACGCTCTATTGCTCTCCGTTCTTGCGGGCTTTCCGGACCGCGTCGCGTGCAGAAGATCCGGCAGTCAGATCATGCTGTCGAACGGCGTCACTGCAGAGGTTGCCGGTGCGGCGCACGGCTACGAGTTCATGATGGCCATCGACGTGGAGGACCGCAAGGAGAAGCCGATGCCGCTGGTCCGCATGACCGCGCGCATCGAGCCGGCGTGGCTGCTCGATCTCTTCCCCGAGCGCGTGAAGGAGAGCTCGACCGTAGTATGGAACCGCACCAACGAGCGCGTAGAGCAGGTGAATGCGCTTCTCTACGACAAGCTCGTGATCGACGAGTCGCGCGGCCCCGCACCGGATGGGTCTGCGGCAGACCTGCTTGCCTGCAGAGCGCTCGAGGTGGGCATCGATCAGTTTGTGGAGAAGGAACTCCTCGACCAACACCTGGCTCGACTGGCGTTCGCAGGCTTCGACGCCCCCGATATTCCGCAGACACTGCGCGAGTTGTGCCTTGGGCTGCATAGCTTCGGCGAACTGAAAAACGCTGCGGAAGGCTTCATCGCTCTGCTCGAACAGCAGGTGAATGGGAAACTGCTGAACGATCTCGCCCCACTCAGCGTGCGCCTTGCGAGCGGCCGCCAGACGAAGATTCACTACGAACAGGAGAGGCCACCGTGGATCTCATCGCGCCTGCAGGATTTCTTCGGAATGACAGAGAGCCCGAAGATCGGCCCGAACAAAACGTCTCTGGTCGCTCACCTGCTCGCGCCGAATCACCGTGCGGTCCAGACCACGACCGACCTCGCAGGTTTCTGGGAGCGCCTTTATCCGCAGGTACGCAAGGAATTGATGCGGCGCTATCCCCGGCACCAGTGGCCCGACCGGCCCTGAGTGCAAGAGGTAGCGAACGCCGCTCGCGCGCAGGTTTTAACGGCCACCCTGATTTGATTCCCGTCGTGAATTTACAAATGCGATGAAAATCCGGACGGCACAGCTGCTTCAAGATTGATTTGTTCTCCGGTGATGGGGTGGTGGAACTTCAAAAACTGGGCGTGCAGGAGATATCCTCCATCGCCCGGGAGGCCGGGGAGACTTTCAAGAGGCTTGCCGGTTGGGCCGTACAGCGGATCGCCTACCAGGGGATAGCCGATGGATGCCAGATGGATTCTGATTTGATGAGGGCGACCCGAACGTAGGCTTACCTCGAATGTTGTGGTGCTTGTCGTGCGTGAGATCACCTTCGCCAAGGACTTTGACGGTTTGCCACCTGGGCTGGCGGCCCACACGGAACCGATGAGCGGGTGCGGCACAAGGCCGATGGGTGTGAGAATTTCGTAGGCGTTGCACTGTGCAATGCCTTGAGCCAGCGCGCGGTAGATCTTTTGAACTCGTGGTGTGTTCCAGTCTGCGGATAGTTTAGAGGCCGCCTGCGGTGTTTTGGCGAAGAGGACGATGCCGGTAGTGGCTCGGCCCAGCCGGTGGACAGGGTTTGCGTTGGGGTCTTGCTTTTGCACCATGCGCAGGAGGGTGTTTTCCATGAAGCCGCCGCCGGGGAGGGTGGGCAAACCGCAAGGTTTGTTGACGGCCAACAGATGGGCGTCATCAAACAGGACTTCGAAGTGCTGAGGAGAGTATGGCTCGATCCACGGCGGCCGGTTCCAGACAAGAGTTTGGCCTGAAATGAGCGATTCGATTCCGATGGCGGTGACGTCGTCGATGGTGACTTGGCGGTCGTCCAGGTTTTGTTGCCAGCCTTGTGGGGTTGAGTGTGGGTAGAGACTCGCCAGATAGGAGAGCAGGGTTCGTCCATGATCTCTGCTGCAAATGATTGTCGTGTAGGCATATCCCCGGTTGAGCATGTAGGTCGAGTCTAAGCTATGGCTTCTGCGACTGAAGCTGCTGGGTTTCGAGCAGCACTGGATTTAGGCAGTAAGAGCTCTAAACGCGTCTGGATTCCGATCGTACCACGAGCCATCCAGAAGCTATGCCTTTAGATCAGGACGAAATACGTGCTTGTCCTCTCTTATACAGAAGCCTACGGTTCGCAGTCTCAATGAGCGACAAATCGCAATGCACTCATCGACAGTTTCAGAGTTGTTTCATAGGTTTCGCGGAGGGCATTACTTCCTACAACGTATGGTCCGCCGCGCGACTGCAAGGGGGAAGTTTGGTCGAGAAGACAAGTCTGCGCAAATGTATTCGTCAATAAGGGCGAGGATGGTGTCAAGGACAAAATTATCCTGCCCGTTGCTTAAGCAACACTCGGAGACAGGGTTTAGAGACCGGAGCCCGAGCGGATCCTGTGTCGAATCATCTTCGGTGGAGTGCTCTCCACCAACCATCAATACGGCCATGACTGCGACCATGATTCTTTTATTCGGACTACTCAGCCTGTCGGTCTGGCTTTCGCTGACCATCCTAACGACGTCGATCTAAGAACCAAGGATTCAAGCCCCAAAATGGTGAATGGAACTCTGGGGCCGATCGATGAGGGACAGGAAATGGACGCGGGAAGCGAAACACAATAGTAGCAATTTGACTCACTTGTTTCGGGATCACTCCGCAATTCAAGCTTGAGCCGTAAAATACGGAAGCCAGCGGTCCACGCGACCGCTGGCTTTTGTATTGGCGAGCTCAAAAATCGTGCATACGCTACAAAAAACCTGTTATCAACAAATCTGTCGAACCCATCGGGGTCGATCCACACTTCAAGAATGAAGGAGTGAGTAAGTCGCTTCGGGTTGATCACAGTTTGATGCTTCGTAGTCTAAGAGCATTAGCAATGACGGAAACTGAGCTGAAGCTCATTGCCGCTGCCGCGATCATAGGGTTCAGCAGTAAGTGGAATACCGGATATAAGACCCCGGCAGCTAGCGGCACACCAAGTGCGTTGTAGATGCAGGCAAAAAACAGATTCTGGCGAATGTTGCTCATGGTGCGCGGGCTCAACCGACGTGCTTTGACGATTCCGCGCAGGTCGCCCTTGACCAGTGTGATTCCGCCGGTTTCCATCGCCACATCTGTTCCCGTTCCCATCGCAATTCCTACGGGTGTCATCGAGAACCTCAGTAATAAGGATGAGGCACCTGCAGACGGTCGTATGTGATTGCGGTCACCGATGATCCTTGTAGAAGTGGTCAAGTGCTATTAAGTCTTCCAAGCGCAACCTCTT